>NZ_JBEFZI010000003.1:0-94276 GCF_040195695.1 Paenibacillus wuxiensis
CACGCCGCCAGCGTTCGTCCTGAGCCAGGATCAAACTCTCCGTTAAAGTTAAGTTTGAACTGCTCATATCTTTTGACAAGGTATTGCTACCTCATTCACAAACGTTGCTCGTTGTTCAGTTTTCAAAGAACTTGTATTTCTATTTAAGCAGCTAATGTCTTGTGTCATCAGCGCTTAATTATTATATCCAATCGACATTTTCTTGTCAACAACTTTTTTTGAAGTTGTTTTTGTTGTTTCTTTCAACAAGTTTCGTGTCGAAGTGACAAGAAATAATTTATCATATATTGACCTATACTTGCAACAAGAAAAATATTACATTTATATAAAGTGATGAAGAGCGGTATATAATATGCCACCCTTCATCCTTATTACCTGTTAGCCGCTGTCATTCTATCTGTTTCGTTCACTGTAGCTCTTCGCCTCCGGAAATCAGAGCACCGTCCTTAATCGTGACGATCCGATCACATAAGTCGAGTACACGTTCATCGTGGGTGACCATTACAGCAGCCTTTTGTCTAGATTTCACTTCGGCAGCGAGCATCTCCACTACTGCTCTGCCCCGCTTGGAATCAAGGCTCGCTGTTGGTTCATCTGCTAGTATAAGATTAGCGTCATTCATCATCGCTCGTGCGATCGCAACACGCTGCCGCTCTCCGCCAGACAACTTATCCGGATAGTGATGCATGCGATGCACCATATCCACTTCTTTCAGCAGTTCCACCGCTCTATCATTCGCAATCTGGTCACTGCATTTCGCCAGCTTCGCCACTAGACGTAGTTGGTCAATTACCGTTAGATAAGGCACTAGATTAGAGGATTGAAACACAAACCCGATATGCTCTAACCGAACACGATTAAGCTTTCCCGGAGATACAGCAGTAACATCTGTGCCTCCAATCATAACGCGGCCGCTCGTTGGAGTAAGCAGTGCACCTGCAATGGAGAGAAACGTACTTTTCCCCGAGCCCGATGGGCCTACAACCGCCACAAACTCACCTTTACCCACACGAAGCGATACTTGGTTAAGAGCCGTTACTACCGTGTCCCCTTCCCCATAGCTTTTGCTCACTTGATCCATTACGAGTATATCTGTCATCTACTCCACCCTCCCAATCGCTTCTATGGCATCTACCTTCGCAATTCGACGAAGTGACAATAACGCGCCTACGATGGAGACCCCGATAAGCAGTGCCGAGTATGGCGCAAGTACACCTACTCCCAATTCAAACGGCATCGTATCCGGGAACATAGAGGTCATCCCGAAGGTTAACCCAATACTGAGTGCAACCGACACAATCGCAAGCAGTGTCACCTGACCTATTAGATCGGTGGCTAGGTAGGAGGTGCTCGCGCCAATCGCCTTAAGAACGCCGAACTGATTCGTTTTTTGCAACGTAATAACATAGAAGAACACGGCTTGAACAAACGCCGCTATCACTACTAAGAAGGACAGCATCATGGAAAGCGAACTCTGTTCTTCCTTATATCCCGGAATCCCCTTCAGCGCTTCCTGCTTCGTTGCGATCTGAATTCCTTCTACTTTATCAGTAAGAGTCTGTTTGATTGTTCCATCTCCCGTAACCGCTACTGCATTTAGATTCGGCATTCGCTGGTCAAGGGAAGTCATAAGCGAATTCAATCCCTCCATGTCCATAAAGACGACCGGCATATGACTTATCGACTGATGCTCCGCAAAACCTACTACATTCAAAACTGCGTCAGTATCTTTAATATGAAGCGTATCTCCCAGCTTAATGCCCTTCGCCTTAAGCGATGCATCCACTACAACCTCATGATTCCCGCTTCCGGACAATGATCTCCCTTCCGTAACCTTCGGCATAAGAATGCTGTTATGTTCAATGGCGAACAGCGCTACATCTACTTTCTTGTCCGCCTGGTCTGACGCCACTGTTAACATCGTCTGAATAAGTGGAGCTGCAGCCGTTACCCCCTCTTGTGCTCTGATCTCATCAAGCTTCTCCTCTTTCAGCGAGGAACGATTCAATTTATTATCGCTATCTGCTTGGAAGACAAGATAGTCTGCATTCATTTCCTTAATGGCTGATGTTGTTGCAGCTGATAGACCATTCGCAAGCCCTGATACGATAAACGTCAAACAAGCAACCAGCACCATAATGAGTCCAATCAGCATAAATCTCGATTTGGCATGCTTCATTTCTCGAATCGCCAAGAACATCTCTCTTTCACTCCTATCTACTACAGAATATGAATTCAAAGGCAGCAGCCTACCGCATAGCAAGCCTCTCTTCTGCTTCGGTATCCGCTTCACGGGCTAACCGAAATTCTCTGTAAACATGTTCTTATTGTAGATAGGCTTCATGAACCGAATATGAACATCCGATTACAGTTCGACTTATATAGAAGGAAGAATTAAAGTTATCAGCGTGTTCGACATCTGATCATTATTGAATGGGGAAAGCAATAATAGTTCTTATGAAGGAACAAGTTCACCGTGGATACGGAGCACAAATTTTCATTGTCCAAGTGAAGAGGCAATCGTTTGCCTACAAAAAAAGAGCAAGTATTCACCCCATGATGAGATAAATACCCGCTCCTATTCTTGTAGCAATTATAGCAATTACATTGTTACATTCAATTCGATACGAGCTGCACTCTCTGGAAGCTTCACACGAAGCTCCTGACGTGCTGCATCATAGCTCCAACCAGACGCTTGCTTAGCCAACTGCTCAGCAGATACGGATTCGCCGAGTTCGCCAACGCTCTTCGGAGCAGATGCAAGACCGATCAGGCGGAAACAGATGCTATCGCGCTCGGACTCATAGCCACGTGTTGTATATTCCGCAGACAACAGGATTGACTGTTCGAACTCTGTAACTTGGATCAGCACTTTGTTCCATTTGCCGTTCTCGTATTCGAACGTCAAGCCGTCATCCTCATACCACTCCAATTGAGAAGTATGGCCTGCACCTTGCAAGTAAGCGACTGCTGCCACATACTCTTCTGCAGCCTTCTCGCCTGCATGCTGACGTACTGGGCCTTGCAACAGAATAGCTCCTGAACGAACGAAGATCGGAAGCTTATCAAGCGGTGCATGCACATGAATATGCTGCTTGCCTGCAAAGCGCTCCCCGCTCCAGTAGTCCACCCACTCGCCTTCTGGCAAATATACGGAACGGTATTGTGTATTTGGACGATAAATTGGCGCGATGATAACCGAATCACCAACCAAGAACTGATCGCACAGGTTGTATACCTCAGGATCTGTCGGGTATTCCAGTACAAGCGGACGCATGAATGGAAGACCTGTTGTAGAAGCTTCATAGAACCAGTGGTACAGGTAAGGCATCCATTCGTAGCGCATCGAAATGTACTGCTGGCAGATCTTCTCGATTTCTTCACCGAACGACCATGGCTCCTGACGAAGCATATCGATCGCACTATGGTTGCGGACATATGGGAAGAATACGCCCATTTGCGTCCAGCGAGCAAGCAATTCGCCGCTAGTATGGTGTGCAAATCCACCGATATCTGGACCTGCAAACGGAACACCGGATACACCCAGGTTCAATACCATTGGCATTGCCATAGACATATGCTCCCAGAAGCTGCGGTTGTCGCCTGTCCATACGGCTGCATAGCGCTGCACACCGCTGTAGCCTGCACGTGTCAAGACGAACGGACGCTTGCCTTCAAGCAACGCCTTCAAGCCTTCGTAGCTTGCTTGGGACATGAACATGCCGTACAGATTGTGAATTTCACCATGCGTCTTGCGGTCGCCTTCATTTGTATGAATGACGTTCACGTCCATCGTCTTCGTTTCATTGAAGATTGCTGGCTCGTTCATGTCGTTCCAGATGCCGTCGATGCCAAGATCGGTATAGAAGCTCTGCTTCTCCTTCCACCAGTCACGCACGCGTGATTCCGTGAAGTCTGGGAATGCACTCTCTCCAGGCCATACTGGCCCTGTGTAGATTTCACCTTCCGCTGTCTTACAATAATAGTCGTTGTCGACACCTTCCATATATACCGCGTACAACGGATCCTTCTTCACGCCTGGATCGACGATCGGCACGATGTGGAAGCCAAGCTCCTTGAGCTGATCCATCATGTCCTTCGGATTCGGGAAACGATTCTCATCGAATGTGAAGACACGATATCCGTTCATATAGTGAATGTCGAGATGGATAACATCACATGGAATTTCCTTCTCACGGAACGTATGAGCCAAGCTCAATACTTCCTGCTCATCCATGTAGCTGTAACGGGATTGGTGATAGCCAAGTGCCCATTTTGGCGGCAGTGGCATACGTCCTGTCAAATCACCGTAGCGGATAATAACATCCTTCATCGATGGCCCTTCGATCCAATACAAATCAAATTCGCCTGTCGATGTTTGCATCATCGCCATATCGGCAAACGTACGCATATCGAATACGGTTTTGCCCGGGTTATCCAAGAACAAGCCATAGCTGTTGCCTTGGTTCAATACTGTTAGGAATGGAATGGATTGATACAATGCTTCCATTTCCGGTACATGCGGCGCATATACATCGGAGTTCCACATCGTATAGCGCTCGCCGCGCTTGTCGAGGAAGCCCGTTTTCTCACCTAGTCCGTAAATATGGTCGTCCTTGTCCAGGGCAACAAATGCCGTATAGTCGCCCACGGATTCACGGTTGCGCTGCAGGCTGACCAACTCTACATTTGGCTGGCTCTCGTTGCTAATGCGAAATGCACCAGATTGACGATTTACTTCGAGAAGCGTATTGCCAATTGTAATAGAAACAAGCTCCTCCGTAGTAGACCACTTCATCGTTTGTGGAATACGACTGTCCTTGTTCACGATTGCCGGGGACGTCTTCCAGTCCGGCTGATGTCCTCTATATGTCTTGATGCGGATTACTCCGGCACCAACTGAAGTGATTGCGAGATTGAAGTATTTACCGACTAGCCATAACGAACCATCTTGCTCAGCAACACGAGAGATCGCTCCTAGCTGTACACCTGTCTGTGTATGTGTCTGTTCACTTGCATTGTCCGGATGTATAGCTGCACTAGTATCTTGCATGATAATCCCTCCGCTGTTCTACCCTAGAATTTGTATCGTCCGCTTTTTGATCATGAGATCATTTACGATGCAACCGGGCATCGAGTCTTGCATTTACTCATGGAGTTCATGCAACCTTCCCAATGATGAAAAGCGGACTTTCTTTCTGCCTAAGTTAAAACCTTCATTTCCCTCTGCACATATCGCAGCTCATCAGCCCTTGCTTGCACCTGCTGTCAAGCCTTCCACGAGGAAGCGCTGCAGGAACAAGTACAGCAGTGCAATTGGAACTGCGATCAATACCGCACCAGCGGCAAACATCGTAAAGTTCGTCGATGCATTATTGACCATGTCCCACAGTCCAATCGCCAGTGTGTAGTTCTCTTTGGAGCGAAGGACGAGACGGGCGAAGATAAAGTCACCCCATGCGCCGGCAAATGTCATCAGCCCTACGTACGTAATCATCGGCTTCGATAATGGCAGCATGATTTTACGGAATACAATCCAGTGCGTCGCACCATCGATGCGAGCGGATTCCTCCAAGCTCTTCGGAATCGTATCGAAGAAGCCTTTGACAACAAATGCCCCTAGCGGCGCACCCGCTGAATATACGAGAATCAACGCGAAATGCGTATCAAGCAAGTTCAATTGCATCAGCAAAATGTAAATCGCAATCATACTCATGAAACCTGGGAACATCCCCAGTACAAGCATCCCAGACATGAGGTTTTTACGGCCATAGAACCGGAACCGAGATAATGCGTATGCCGTCATGACGACGAGAATGACACCGAAGATCATATTGAAGGTTGCAATCTTCAATGTATTCAAGTACCACAGTCCATATTGATATTCCTTAGAAGTAAACAAGCTTACGTAATGTTCAAAAGTCGGATTGCTTGGAATGAGCGAATCACTGAACAGCGAGGTACCCGGACGAATGGATGACATAACGATCCAAATTGTCGGATACAGGACGCATACTGCAATTGCAATAAGCAGCAAATAACTGAAGGACAGACGAATAAGCGACTTTTTCTTAGCTCCTGTACTCATTGGATCATGTCCTCCTCTTTGAATGATTTCGTCCGGCGGTAACTCCAGATCGACAGAGATGCAACAATAATAAAGATGATAATACCGATCGCTGCTGCGATGTTGTACTTGTTGTTATCGAGTGTCAGCTTATATAACCACGTAACAAGCAAGTCGGTGCTTCCCGCGTACTGGTACTCACCATTTGGCGGGTTACCGTTCGTCAGCAAGAAAATAACGTTAAAGTTGTTAATATTACCTGCGAACTGACCAATCAAAATTGGTGCTGTTGAATACAGAATCATCGGCATCGTAATGGCCTTGAACTTATGCCATGCAGTTGCTCCATCTACCTCAGCCGCTTCATACATATCTTTAGGAATGGTTGTCAAGATCCCGATAACAAGTACCATCGTAACCGGAATACCTACCCACATGTTGACAATCAATACCGTTACTTTCGCCCAGAAAGGATCAGAGAGCCATGGAAGCTTACCTAAGCCGAAGTAGCTCAAGTATTGGTTGATCGGCCCAAATTCTCCGTTAAACATGTTCTTCATAATCAAGAACGACAACATTTGTGGAATTGCGTATGGGATGATGAAGATTGTGCGCCACATGGTCTTCATTTTCACACCCGGTTGTTGAATCAAGAGTGCGACCAGAATACCGCCGAAGTAGCAAGTAACGGTAGCAAGTATTGCCCAAATGATGGTCCATGTCAGTACGCCATAGAACGTGCCGCTCCATGTACCAAGCTGTAGAAGATCAACAAAGTTCTGGAATCCAACCCAGCTGACCAGATTTTTCGGTGGAACATGATCCGGTGCAGAATAGTTCGTAAAGGCAAGCAAAATCATAAAGATGATCGGCATGATCGTAAAGAACAATACCGCTGTTGCTGGCAGTGCCAGGAACAAGTAAGCAAACTTCGTTTCTTTGACATATGCCAAACTTTCAAGGAAGTTATTCGGTTTCTTGCCTTCTTCCCGCAGCTTCCCAACTGCTTTCGCGTCTTTGACGACGAGTACGTATATCCAGATGAAGATAAACAAGACAAGAAGTGTGATTAATCCGGTAATGAGCAAATGAATAGAATGGTCACCATGTACGGGTTTGTACACTCTCCCGACCTTAACCATTTGGGATGTTTGTGTTCCGAGCGTGTATATTCCCCATATCGCTCGCGGCAAATAGTTAATCAGGTAAAATAGTCCGACTGCTTCAAGCAGCATCAGCAAAATACCTTTGAGGTACTGACGATTAAAGAGTTGCCCCAATCCCCAGAACAGAGCAGACAACACAGCTGCCTTCTTGCCTGTGCCAGGCGAAGCTTTCATTGGCGACGGCTCTTGCGAAGGACTATTCGTATGGTTTGCGGTTGTCGACACCGATTGTGTAGTGCTCATATCGCCTTTCTCCTTTCCTACTCTCCAATAGCTATCCAATAAGTATGCATGGTAGGCATGTATCTAGGAGGTCTGTCTAACAAACAGCCCGGGCAAGCGTTATTCACTCCCCGGGCCACTTGTGTTACTCCTTACTTGATCGCATCTTTTATTTGTTTAACGGCGTTATCAAGCGCTGCCTTAGGATCTTTGCCTTTATTCAAAATGTCTGCCAAGCCTGCGGCCATTGGGCTCCACACGTTACCCATCTCAGGGATAACCGGCATTGGGTAGGAGTTCTTGAATTGCTCAAGTACAGCTACTGTGAATGGATCGCTTGTTACTTTTGGATCTGCTGCTGCTTCTTTATTAGAAGGAACAAGACCGTTCAATTCGTAGCTCTTCAATTGAGCTTCCTTCGTGGAAGCGAACTCTGCGAACAATTTCGCTGCATTTGGATATTTCGTGTAAGAGTTAACATACCAAGCTTTTACACCAGAGAATGTTTTGGACGGTTGGCCGTCAATGCTAGGAATTGGAGCTGCACCCAGGTTAATGCCTGTTTTCTTCAAGTCTTGGATTGCCCAAGGCCCATCGACGTTCATTGCCAATTGGCCGTTCGCGAACAAACCTTTCTTAACATCGCCTGTTACGTCAGACGTCGTAAGTGGAAGCACTTGCTTCGCAAAGTTTTGCAGGAACTGAGCACCCTTCAATGCGCCTTCGTTGTTCAAGCCAACGTCTGTCTTGTCAGTGCCTTCTTTACCGAATACATATCCTCCCGTGGAAGCGAGGAACAAGTAGTCATAGTAGAAGTTTCCGATTTCCCACATGTACGTATATTTTTTATTTTTCAAGTCATTCATTTTCTTCGAAAGCTCACTTACTTCTTCCATTGACTTAGGTGCTTCTGGAACAAGATCCTTGTTGTAGAACATGATGAGTGTTTCTACGGAACGCGGATAGCCGTACAGCATTCCGTCGTAGCTTGTTGCGTTGATTGCCAATTCAGAGTTTTGTGCACGCGTTTGCTCTTCAAAGTAATCGTTCGGCAAAAGAAGTCCGGCTGTAACTGCCTTACCCAAGTTATCGTGTGGGAATACGACTACGTCTGCCCCGATACCAGCTGGTCCATCATTCATCAGCTTGTTTACTTGGTCAGGTGCTGCTACTTCTTCGTATTTCACGTCAACATTGTACTTCTCTTTGAATTGCTTCGCGATTTCTTCCATAAACGTGCGAGATTCTTTACTTTCCCATACGAGAAGGGATGCGCCCTCTTCCGGCTTCAGCTCTTCGTCGCCTGCACCGTTATTCGCTGTTTCCTCATTCGTCGTTGAGTTGTTGTTCGCAGAGGAGGAATCTTTCCCGCCTGTGGAACATGCTGTGATTGTAAAGACCATCATGACTGACAACAACATTGCTACCCATTTCTTCATGTTAGAAATAGCCCCTTTCAATTCTGGTACAGGATCTGCATGGACAATGCGCAAAGGTGAAGGATAATGCTGTATTTCAAAGCAATTGCGCTATATTTATGCAAACCTTTGCACAATGAAGTAAAAAAAATGATTCCTTGCTAGATATAGTGTTGTAAACGGTTACCTTCAAATCGAATTATACACACTGTGCCTAGGTATGTAAAGCGTTTGCATAAAACTTTTTTTTGCATTATACTTTGGGACATCAACGGAATATTTTCCATTATTAAGTGAGGTTTCGATTATGGCAGTAACCATTATAGATGTAGCTGAGAAAGCCGGCGTGTCTCCATCTACGGTATCGCGTGTTATTTCCAATGACTCTCGTATCAGTCAGAAGACAAGCCGTAAAGTACGTAAAATCATGGATGAACTCGGATATCACCCAAACGTGATGGCGAAAAGTCTTGTTACGAAAACCACGAATAATATTGGCGTTATCCTCCCCCGCCCTGCGGATGAGTTGTTCCAAAACCAATTCTTCTCCGAAATTATTCGAGGGATTGTGAGTAAAGCTGCGGCATGCCATTACGATGTATTGATGACCTCAGCAACAAATGAAGAGGAAGAAATTAAAGCAGTCGAGAGACTTGTACATGGCCGCAAGGTAGATGGAATTATCCTATTGACTGCACATAAGGAAGATCCGAGCATCACTTTCTTGCATGAAAAGAAGTTCCCATTCGTGCTTGTCGGACGCAGTGAGCATTATGCCGATGTTACTTCTGTCGATAACGATAATATTGCAGCATCACAAGCCATTACACGTCATTTGATCGAACTTGGGCATAAACGAATCGCGTTCGTCAGCGGCCCATTCGAACTGACCGTATCAAAGGATCGTCTGGATGGCTACAGTAAAGCTTTGTTAGAGGCCGGCATTCCATTTGATAACGATTATACATTTGAAGGCGCATTCACTCCGGAATCCGCGGGTCAGATTACAGAAAAGCTCCTTCAGCTGGAGCAGCGACCTACTGCGATTATCGCCATCGACGACGTAGTCGCATTCGGCATTATCCGTACGCTCTGGAACAACGGGCTGCGTGTTCCTGAAGATTTCAGTGTCGTGGGCTTCAATAATACGCTATTGGCTGAAATGTGCTTGCCGCAAATCTCTAGTGTAGATATCGGTACGCATCAGATGGGTCAATCTACGGTGCAAGCTCTTGTACAGCGTATTAAGGGCGATGGTTTCGACCAAGCCCGGATTCTTATCCCTCATCAAATTATTTGGAGAGATTCTGTGCAAACGCCTGCATCAGAATAGTTTGTATGAACGATTGTTTAGTAGATCTATGAGTAATTCTGTGAATAGTGCTGTCCGTAGTGCTGTCTGTAGTGCTGTCTGTAGTGCTGTCTGTAGTGCTGTCTGTAGTTGTTCGAGCGGTTGCTGTTGCTTTAGGTTGTGAACATATGTGTAATTGAATCAATCGGATCAACTCTATAGTTTGGAATACATCGATATAGCCTGCAACGAGGAGAATGATCTCATGTCCATATCTAGCAAGTGGATGAATTGTTTACGAACGGCATGTCTCGTTTCGGCTGTTTCTCTCGTATTTGCAGGATGCCAGTCGCAGGCGACTGCTCCTTCTGAGGATATGACCGTACAGGACAATAAGTCTACCGAAGCTGCTTTGGGGACAGTTACAAGCAAGTTGAAACTGGCTGATGCGTTGACGCCGATGGGGACAAGCAATGGGGTCTACTATGAAATTTTCGTTCGCTCCTTCTACGACACGAACGGAGACGGAATCGGTGACTTAAATGGCGTTACGGCGAAGCTTGATTATTTGCAGGAACTCGGGGTTAAGCACCTCTGGTTGATGCCAATTAATCCTTCCCCGTCTTATCATGGTTATGATGTAACGGACTATTACGGAATCAATCCGGATTACGGAACGATGAACGACTTTAAGCGTCTGCTTGCAGAGGCCCATAAGCGAGACATCAAGATTGTGATGGATTTCGTGGTCAATCATACGAGCAGCGAGCATCCGTGGTTCAAGGAATCAATGAAAGGCAAAGACAATCCAAAACGTGATTGGTATATGTGGGCCGAGGATTTGAAGCTTGATCCAGCAATAAGAGGCGCTTGGGGGCAGCAGGCTTGGCATGAGAGAGACGGAAAGCATTATCTCGGTGTCTTCTGGGAAGGCATGCCCGATCTGCATATGGACAATGCTGAAGTACGAGCCGAGATCAAAAAAGCAGCACAATTCTGGCTGAAGCTCGGTGTAGATGGCTTCCGATTGGATGCAGCCAAGCATGTATATGAGGACTTTTACAATACGAGTCAGAATCCAGATGTCGTGCAGAACAATCAAAAATGGTGGCAGGAATTCCGCCAAGCTGTTCAAGAGGTAAATCCTGAAGCCTATCTCGTTGGCGAGGTATGGGATTCTCCAGCGGTTATTGGACCCTTCCTTAAGGATGGACTGCACTCCGCATTCAACTTCGATATGGCGAAGCGGATGATTTCGATGGTGCAGGATGAGAAGGATTCCGATATCGGTTCGATGATGAGCCGTATCTATACGTTTTACAGTAATCAGTCAGACGGCAAGTTCGTCGATGCTCCATTCCTGACAAATCATGATCAGAATCGGGTCATGAGCGAGCTTCAAGGCAATGTGAATCATGCCAAGATGGCTGCTTCCGTACTGCTGACACTGCCAGGCAATCCATTTATTTATTATGGTGAAGAAATCGGCATGCTAGGCTTGAAGCCTGACGAACGCCTACGTGAGCCAATGAAATGGACGGCAGATGAGAAAAGTGCAGGGATGACTACATGGGAGCCCGCTTCTTCAAATAAAACGGTGACTCCTATAGAGCAGCAGATGAAGGATCCAAGTTCACTGTGGAATCATTACAAAAAGCTGATTGCGTATCGCAATTCGGATAAGGCGCTGCAGCAAGGCGGCATTCAATCGTATAAAACGAACACCTCTGAAGTAGCCGGCTATTACCGTGCAACGAAGGAAGATGCGCGTCTTGTGCTCCACAACTTGTCCGGCAAGGAGCAACAGATACAGTTGTCAGCGGACACGGCTGCTGTACTGGAGACATTGGTGTTCTCTAGTGTGGACGGCGCTGCTCTGAAGGATGGAGCTTGTACACTTCCGCCATACAGTACGATCGTGTTAGCGCCATAGACATTTGGAGTTTACAGGCTTCTGGTGAAATGGAGTGCAGTTCTAGCGATGGAGATGTCTTTCTGTTTCGGCTAGGTTAGCTATGAAAAGCTATTCGCTTATTTTATTCATATTGTTAATTGTTAATGATGTTCTGATTAATACGACCATGTTAAGGGAGGACTTTAGATGTTACTCGAAGCTATTTATCACCGTCCGAAGCAAAACTGGGCTTATGCGTATGACCGTAAAACCATTCATGTGCGCATCCGTACGAAGAAAAATGATGTTGAGCGTGCTGCCGTTTATTTTGTGGACAAGTTCGATTGCGAAGGCGGTATTGGTAGAGCGGATATCGTTCCGATGACATGTTTGTATCAGGATGAGCTGTTCGACTATTGGCAAGCAGAGGTTGTCCCTCCTTTCCGTCGCTTGGCCTATGCCATTAAGCTGGAGTCCGGTACTGAGCATGTATGGATGACTGAGCGCGGATTCCAAGAGGAAGATCCTGTTCCTGCCCATCGCTGGTTCGAGTATCCGTTCTTGAATCCAGCAGATATCTTCACTCCCCCAACATGGGTAAAGGATGCGGTATTCTATCAGATCTTCCCTGAGCGCTTTGCGAACGGTGATAAGAGCAATGATCCCGAAAGTGTGCTGCCATGGGGCGGAGAGCCAAAGCCGGATAATTACTTCGGCGGGGATTTGCAAGGGGTTATTGATCACCTAGATCATTTGGAGAAGCTGGGCATAACAGCGATTTATTTTACCCCAATATTTGAAGCGACTACGAACCATAAGTATGATACGAAAAATTACATGCAGGTCGACCCTCATTTCGGCTCAAACGAGAAGTTGAAAGAGTTAGTTGAATCCTGCCATAGCCGAGGTATTCGCGTTCTTCTTGATGCGGTGTTCAATCATAGTGGTTATGCGTTCGAACCTTATCGGGATGTGCTCGAAAAGGGAGATCAGTCCGCTTACAAAGACTGGTTCCATGTTCGCCAGTTCCCATTAGAGGTTGTGGACGGGATTCCAACATTCGATACGTTCGCATTTACACCTATGATGCCGAAGCTGAATACGGAAAATCCGGAAGTGAAAAAGTATTTGCTCGAAGTTGCACGCTATTGGATCGAAGAAGTGGGCATCGATGGCTGGAGATTGGACGTAGCCAACGAGGTCGATCACCAGTTCTGGCGTGAATTCCGGCAAACGGTGAAGGCTGTGAATCCAGATGCCTATATTCTCGGCGAGATGTTCCATGAAGGCATGATGTGGCTGCAGGGTGATCAGTTCGATGCGGTTATGAACTATCCGTTCACGTATGCAATGCATGATTTCTTCGCGGAGGAAAAGGTAGACGGCTTGCAGTTCTCGCAGGCGATCCAACATCAGTTAGCGAGCTATCCACAGCAAGCGAACGAAGTGATGTTCAATCTGCTCGACAGCCATGATACGACTCGACTGCTTACGCTGTGCGGCGGCGACAAGCGCAAAATGAAATTGGCTGCCTTGTTCCAACTGACGTTCCTCGGTACGCCGTGCATCTATTATGGTGATGAAGTAGGCTTGGATGGCGGACATGATCCAGGCTGCCGCAAATGCATGGAATGGGATGAAACGAAACAAGACCAAGATCTGCTGAGCTTCTATCAGGGCGCAATTGCGCTTCGTCACGCCAATGCTGCGCTTCGTACGGGAAGCTTCCGCTTTGTTCATGCCTTGGAGAGCGACCGAGTAATTGCGTATGAGCGTGCTGATGAGAACGGACGCTGGTTGTTCCTGTTGAATGCATATGAGGAGAAACGCACAGTGAATGTAGCAGCCTTCGATGGCTGTGAAGGAAATTGGACGGACGTTGAGCTGGTCAGCGGTGAAACTGGCCGTGATAAGGTGCAAGGTTCTAACACGGGGTTGCAAGTTGGGGTAGACGGCATGGGATGGCGGATTTTGAAGCTTGAGAGATAATGTTCGTATGTAGAGAATGGATCTTCTTGTGAAAGCTAGAAGTCTAGTTGATTGAGTATGGAATGTTTATTCTTGCTCTGCTTACCTACTTAAAGAAAAAAGTAGACCGCCCTCTCGCAAAGGAATGCGGTCTACTCCTGTAGATTTACTCACTTCGATAAAGCTAGCCGCTCATTCAGCGGTTATTGTGGGAAGAAGGTCGCAGTTACCGCTGCGATCTTCTTTTTATTATATCCAAATTTGAGCATACATAGTCTTACTGTTCAATGATGCGATTGCTTAATCAGCCGTTAGAAAGCAACTGTACGGGTGCAATACATGTCGTTTGTGAGACACATATCATTGATGATGTATCGATATAGTCACTAATACAGTCAGAGATGTAGTCATTTATACGAATACTGATGCTGTTACTACAGCAGTTTTTAATACAATTGATATTGCAATTGCACTCCCTGGTTTAATCTCTGACATATCTACTCATTAGCTTATACTTCGGTCATTTCTTACCCTTTACATCGATTACTCTCCGGAACTTCCTGTGCCAAGCGCCTCGTTCAACAACCTGATCAGCTCATTTTCATCAGTAATGACTGGGATACCAAGTTGCTCAGCTTTGGCGAGCTTACTGCCTGCCTTCTCCCCTGCGATAACCAGATCGGTCTTCTTCGATACGCTGCCTGTTACTTTCGCACCGCATGCTTCCAGCTTGGCAGTCGCCTCATCACGCGTCAGCAATTGCAGGGAGCCTGTTAATACGACTGTTTTGCCATAAAACATCGAATCTGTATTTACCTCAGCCGGCTTCTCAGCGGATTGCGGCTTCACACCCAGCTCCAACATGCGGTCGATGCTTGCACGGTTAATCGGATCCGCGAAATACGTTACGATACTGTCTGCTACAATCGCCCCGACATCCTGAATCGCCACAAGTTCCTCTTCAGAAGCCTGCATGATGTTGTCCAGCGTGCCGAAATGCTCAGCTAATGCCTTTGTCGTTGTTTTGCCCGTATTCGGAATTCCGAGCGCGAACAAGAAGGCCGGCAAATCACGTGTTTTACTCTTCTCAAGTGCTGCCAATAAGTTGCTCGCCTTTTTCTCTCCGAATCGATTCAAGCCAACCAATTGATCAAGTGTAAGTGCAAACAGGTCGGACGGCTCATGTACATTCAATTCATCGTGCAACTGCTCGGCAGTCATGACGCTGAATGTTTCGATGTCCATCGCATCTCGCGAAGCAAAGTGCGCCAGACGTGCTACGATTTGCGGCTTGCAGTTCAGCTTGTTATTGCAGAACAAGTGAGCACCCCGCATCTCAAGCGTGTAACCGCAAGACGGGCATTCCGTCGGATAAACGATTTCTTCGCCGCCTTCCTCATCAGGAACACGTCCAAGAATCTCTGGAATGACGTCGTTCGATCGACGAATAAAAACGCGTGCGCCAAGCGCATGTTTCAAGTTTTTCCGTTCGATATCACCAATGTTGTTCAGTGTGCAGTTCTGTACCGTTACACCAGCCAGCTCAACAGCTTCAACTCGGGCTACTGGCGTAATCTTGCCGGTACGTCCGACTTCCCAGCTTACCGATTCGAGCACGGTTGTCGTTTCTTCCGCCTCGAACTTGAAGGCTACCGCCCAACGCGGGAACTTATCCGTGTATCCGAGCACCTCGCGGGTACGCATATCGGTCAGCTTGACGACAGCTCCATCAATTAAGTAATCAAGGGATGGGCGTTGTTCCTGAATCTGATGAAGTTCCTCACGAACCTGCTCAATCGTATCGAAGTACGTAACATACGGGTTCACCTTGAATTGATTGTCCTTCAAAAACTGCATCATTTCCTGATGGTTATCGAAGGCAACCCCATCGGCATAGCCCACGTTATAGAAAAAGGCACTCAGCTTCCGCAGTGCTGTCACCTGAGGATTCAAGTTACGAAGCGCTCCAGCTGCTGCGTTGCGAGCATTTTTGAGCGGCTCTGCTGCCGTTTCATTATAAGCCTCAAGCACGGACAGGTTCATAATGCCTTCACCTTGAACTTCGATCGTCCCTTCCTTGAAAGGAATAGACAGAGGCACGGAACGGATCGTCTTCACCTGTGGCAATATCCCCTCGCCAATGACACCATTTCCACGTGTGGAGGCCTGAACCAGCAGTCCATCCGTGTAAGTCAAATTAAGCGTCAAGCCATCAAACTTCAGCTCCACGACATAAGATGGATCCGGCAGCGGCTCCTCGTTCGGATGCTTCGTGTTATAATCCTGGATCAGCTTCAGCACACGCTGGTTCCAAGCGAACAAATCCTCTTCATCCTGCGCTTTGTCCAAGCTCCATAGACGGGATAGATGGCGATGCGGCTCAAACCCCTTGAGCAGATCGCCCCCAACCCGCTGGGTAGGAGAGTCGGGCAATACGATGCCTGTCTCTTTCTCCAATGCTACCAATTCATCATAAAGCTTATCGTATTCTTTGTCCGAAACGACAGGATTGTCCAGCGTATAATAATGGTGATTGTATCGATGTAATTCCGCCACGAGTTGTTCCATGCGGGTTTGCGCATTCGCATTTGTCAAAGAGGTGGCTCCTTCCTCATTTCAAATCATCTATTGGATAGTGGTAGTCTACTTATACTTTGTTAATCGGGGCAAAAGCAGCCAATAACCGCTTCACACCCACTGGGGCAGGGAAGGCAATTTGCAGCTCCGTATCCGTGCCCTCACCCTTAACCGACACGATCACGCCTACGCCCCACTTGGCATGGGATACTTTGTCCCCCGGCTGATAGTCTCCGGGTTGGGCTCCCGCTTGCTTCACTTTTTCCGCTGCTGATGTTACGGTCACACTTGATCCGCTACTTGCGGCTGCTCCCGCTCCACCTGAAGCACGCCATCCTGTTTGAGCACTGCTTCCAATGCCTTTCGTGCCTGGAGCTTGTGTTCCACCACCGCCTGAATAACCTAACCCACGCCCTCCGTATGAAGCAGAAGCAGCATTGCGGCCGTAACGATCCACCCTTCCATAGCGTGTGCCCTCTGGCGTCGCGTCTTCCTTAACTTCATCCGGTATCTCCTGCAGAAAACGTGAAGGAGGATTGGCATTTGTTCGACCAAACAAAGTACGTGTACGTGCGCAGGTAAGGAATAATTGCTTCTCAGCACGAGTAATCCCTACGTAAGCTAGTCGTCGTTCTTCCTCCAGCTCCTCATTGTCGCTGAATGCACGGCTATGCGGGAATACCCCTTCCTCCATACCTATAATGAAGACAACTGGGAATTCCAAGCCTTTTGCACTGTGCATCGTCATCAGGATAACGGCATCTTCCTGCTCGTTGCCTTCCTCGTCGTTCATGGAATCAATATCTGCGATAAGCGCAAGATCCGTCAGGAACGAAATCAAGGACTTGTCCTCATTGCGCTGTTCGAATTCCTGAGTAACCGACAAGAACTCGTCGATATTCTCGAGACGTGCCTTCGATTCCAGCGTGTTCTCTCGCTGCAGCTCCAGCTTGTACTCGGATAGTTCGAGCATTTTCTCCGTCAATTCCGTAACCGACAAATACTCCACCATATGATTCAGGTTGTCGATGATCGCACGGAACTCGCGCAGCGCTCCCTTCGTCTTAGGCGAGATGTCCAGATCTTCCATGTCGGCGATAACCTTCATCATCGATGTACCACGAGTTGCTGCTGCTTCAGCGAGCTTATTCATCGTCGTTGCTCCAATGCCCCGCTTCGGCACATTCACAACACGCTCTAAGCTAATATCATCATCCATATTCGAAATGAGACGCAGATAGGCAAGCAAGTCCTTAATCTCTTTGCGATCATAGAACTTAACGCCTCCGACGATCTGGTACGGAATATCCGACTTAATCAGAATTTCCTCGATAACGCGGGATTGCGCATTCGTCCGATACAATATCGCATGGTCGGCGTAATGCTTGTTCGCCATATGGTTCTGTTTAATCTCTGAAGTAACAAAGTAACCCTCATCATGCTCCGTATCTGCTTGATAGAGCTTAATCTTCTCGCCTTCACCCGATTCCGTCCACAGCTTCTTCGGCTTGCGGCCAGTGTTCAGTTTAATGACTCCATTCGCGGCATTCAGAATATTGGAGGTCGAACGATAGTTCTGCTCCAACATAATCGTCGTAGCCTTCGGGTAGTCACCCTCGAAGTTCAGAATGTTCGTAATGTCGGCGCCGCGCCAGCGATAGATCGACTGATCGCTATCCCCGACGACGCAAATATTTTGGTGCTGATCAGCCAGCATCCGGCACAGCATGTATTGCGCACGGTTCGTATCTTGATACTCGTCGACGTGAATGTATTTGAATTTCTTCTGATAGAAATCCAATACTTCAGGGACGTCCTTGAACAATTGAATCGTCGACATGATGAGATCATCGAAATCAAGCGAGTTGTTGCTCTTCAGGCGTTTCTGATACATCGTATAAACCTTGGCTACGATTCCGTCAAAGTGATCGCCAATCTTCTGTTCGAAGCGACTTGGCGTCAGCAATTCGTTCTTCGCTGTACTAATTGCAGCTTGTACTGCGCGTGGATCGAATTTTTTCGTATCTAAGTTCAATTCCTTCATGCATCCACGAATAACGGACAACTGATCCCCTGAGTCAAGAATCGTGAAGTTCGAGGTAAACCCGATACGTTCAATATCTTTGCGTAGGATTCGCACACACATGGAGTGGAATGTGGATACCCAAATGTCTCTTCCATCTGGGCCAACCAGCTTGGATACCCGCTCCTGCATCTCTCGTGCAGCCTTGTTCGTAAACGTAATGGCTAGAATACTCCATGGCGGTGCCTTCCTCGTAGCGATTAGATATGCAATGCGATGCGTGAGTACGCGCGTCTTGCCTGATCCCGCTCCCGCCATAATGAGCAATGGCCCTTCCGTGGTCTCAACAGCGCGTCGTTGTTCAGGGTTCAAGCGCTTGATAGCGTCTTGAATGTCGATAGAAGCCCCATAGCTTCCGTATACGTTCGAATTCGAGTTAAAGTTAGAATTAGAGTTCGCATTGGAATCCGGTCGTAAAAAGTCAAACATAATTTGCGATGTCTCCTTTCTGCAGTTATGTGAGATGTATTTATTTAGGTCGATAATTTGGTAAGAAAAACTCCCGGCAGTGCAGCCATGTAAGCACACCAGACTATTTATACCTAAGAGTGTTTTTTTAAATGATCATTAGAAAAGCTATATCGTTAGCTTAGTTTCCTTTACTGCATCTACAGTCGCGAGGGCAGCTTCCAAGTCGTCATAAACGACATTGCCCACAACTACTGTATGAGCTGAGGCAGCCGCTTCTTGGGCTTGCTTTACCGTACGGATTCCGCCTCCATAGAACAACTGGGCTTGCGTCAGAGAGCGTTTCACCTTCTTAACCAACTCCATGTCGCCAAACATGCCGCTGTACTCCACATACACGACAGGAAGACGCATCAGCTTGTCTCCTGCCTGCGCATATGCAGCCGCTTCTGCTGGAGATAGTTGCGTATCCGCTCCTGTAATTTTAGCTGCTGTCGCTTCCGGGTTCAAAATTATATACCCTTCTGGGATTAACAAATCCCATGGGATCATATAACCATATTGTTGAATCGCTTCACGATGCTGACCAATCAGCCAATTGGCGTTATTCGTGTTCAGCACCATTGGTATCATATAAGCATCAAAGCCAGGCACGACCGCATCCAATTCGGATACCTCAAGCACAACCGGCAGCTCATATCGCCGTATGCGGGACATAAGGTCTACCGTGTTCTCAAAAGTGACTCCGCTCGATCCCCCGACCATTATGGCATCAGTTCCAGATAAACATACACGATCCAGCGCCTCATCGCCAATTTCTTTGTCCGGGTCAAGCTTGAATACGTGCCGCCAGTCATCTATCGATTGTAAAGGCGTCTTCACGTTGCGTTTCCTCCAGGTCTGCCGCTCATGGATGTAAGTGGTGCGATGAGCGACCTTGATTTAAATGTTCTATATTGTAGTGTACCAGAAATAAGCCTAGGGGTGGAGGGAAATGGGTGCCATATATGAGGATGAGAAACAAATATGAATAGAATGTATGTTCTTATTGTAGTAAATGGTGAGGGAAATGTCACGGATGAAATACAGTGGTACAGAATTGCTATGTAGATTATTTTATCAAAAGATATATGCCTCCTAAAAGCGCGGACCAGAGAATTGCACCTGCTACAAAAGAAATGATCCAGCCTCGTCCTACTTCAAGTTGTTCATCGTTGTTTTCATCAATGTGTAAAATAAAAAACAACTCCCCAGATGTGAAAATGTATTCACAGTGTGGGGAGAGTATCGCTACATCTATACATTTATATACGAAATAATTACTTTTCTAAATTAATAGGCATTTTTATTCATGAACCCGTTCCAAATCGTTCTCCAGATAATCTTAATATCAAATAATAAAGACCAATTTTCAATATAGAAGATATCGTAACGAATCCGTTCCTCTATAGATGTATCACCGCGTAGGCCATTGCTTTGAGCCCAGCCTGTAATTCCAGGACGCACATGGTGTTTAACCATGTACTTCGGAATTTCTTCCTTAAACTGTTCTACGAAAAACGGTCGTTCCGGCCTAGGGCCAACAATACTCATATGACCAAAAAGTACATTAAAAAACTGCGGTAGTTCATCCAAGCTCGTCTTGCGGAGGAAGCTACCAAATTTCGTGCGTCGAGGGTCATTTTCAGTGGTCCACACTGTATCAGATGTTTTTTCTGAACTGACCTTCATGGAACGGAACTTATACATCATAAAATTACGCCGATTTAATCCTACTCGCTCCTGTTTAAAAATAACTGGACCAGGAGATGTCACTTTAATCCCAATCACAATAAACAACATAACGGGGAGCGTCAATATTATTGCAAAGAATGAAAAAGCAATATCGAAAGCCCGCTTGAATACCCGGTTACGCAGCACATCGAGCGGAATATCACGAACGTTAATCATCGGCATTCCCGCAAAGTTATCGAAATATGGCCGTGATGGCAAGTAGTCGAAAAAGTCTGGAATGATGAGTGTACGAACACCTGCTTTTTCACAAAGGTCTATGATATGCGGAAACTTATGATGCGCATCAAGTGGTAGTGCCAAAATGACCTCATCAATAAGACGATCACCTAATATTTGTTCCAAATCACTCAATGCACCTAATATAGGTTTAAATCTTTTCGATTCTAAGGAATTCCACTCTGCGTTATCATCAAGAAATCCAATGACTTCATAACCTAGTTCTGGATAACTTCGAAGGTTTTCATAAAACCGTTTGCCAAGTGTACCGGCCCCAAGAATTAGAATGAATTGTTTATTGTAGCCCTTTTGTCGTAGCGAACGCAGCATAACTTTAACCGAGTATCGATAAAATATCGTACCTAGAGTAGAAACCGTTACGAATATCGCTAAAAATTCACGGGAAATGTGAATTTGCTTAAAGAAAAACAACAAACCCAGCAAGATGAATAAGCTAATAATATGAGTCTGAATGATACGTATCAACTGGTCGGCGAATCTCTTTTTGCGATGAAAATGATACAAAGAGGACATAGCTCCTACGACAAGAACTGCTCCTGCATAGACTGCCCCCCAACCGACATATGTAGAGAATGGCAACGGGGTATCACTATCCAGCCAATTGCTCATAAATTTCAATATCCACGCAAGCCCAAACGCCAACATCATTGCAATTACGTCAAAAATCATATAAATCTTCGACAAAAACTTTTGATTTTTGCGAATCATTGTGTAAACCTCATTTTCAAAGGATGTAATATTACAACCATTATACTAGAAATGAACATTCAAGTTAAGATGGAAGGGAATGATTGTTAATTATTTTTAGCTTTCTGTCGAACTTCTGCCATCCCTTTGGCTAAAGTGTTAAGAAGAAGTGCCACTGTCATTTTCAACCCCATTCCTACATACATAAGCCCGTTTACCCAGAAAGGGTACTTTTCACGAAAATGCTTGTTATAGAGTACAAAGAAGGATCTATGGAATTCGTACGTAATCTTAAATGGTTTATTACGACTGCTGGCTCGTTTATAATGAACAATTTGTGTCCTTGGATAATAATAATTCACCCATCCAGCTTGCTTAATACGGTAGCACCAGTCAACGTCTTCCCCATACATAAAGAAATTCTCGTCTAACATTCCCACTTGATCTATAACTTCACGTCGTACCATCATAAATGCTCCTATTAAGCAATCAATCGGATACTCCTCGTCGGGATCCAAATCTTCACGGTGATAGGCATTAATCCGCGGATTCTTCGGAAAAACCTTAGATAATCGTGATACATAGTAAAATGTTGCTGCTGGTGTAGGAAATCCTCTACGGCATGCCTTGTCTAAGGAACCGTCAGGTAACACTACTTTACAACCAGATACACCTACCATCGTATTAGCATCCATAAAGTTTATCATTATATCTAAAGTATCACGCTCGATTATAGTATCTGAATTCAGAAGGAGTACATGCCTTCCTTCGGCGATTTTCATCCCCTGATTATTAGCCTTTGAGAATCCTAAGTTGTCTTTGTTAGTAATTAACTTTATTTGAGGATACTGCTCTCTAATTACATGTACAGAATCGTCATATGAAGCATTGTCTATAATAATAACTTCGAATTGATAACTAGTTAATGATTTATAGACAGACTCCAAGCAGTTTAGTGTCAATTGCTTTGTATTATAGTTAACGATAATAATGGTTAAGTCCATAATTCACCTACTTCGTGAGAGATGCTCACATTGTAACATAAATAATAACTCCGAATAATGAAAAGACTGTCCAAGCAAGAAATGCTCAGCCAGTCTATATTTTCAATCAGTGTGATTTTTAAGGAACTTTTTTAATGATTCCTTCCACGGGGGTAAATCCACAAGATTGTTAGATTTAATCGCCATATGCTCCATCACAGAAAAACGAGGTCTAGGAGCTGGTCTAGGAAACTCTTCAGTAGTGCATGGATGGACTGTGATGCTTATTGACCTTTCCTCAAAGATAGCACAGGCAAAATCGTACCAAGAACACTGTCCTTGATTAGAGGCGTGATAAATACCATATTTATCAGTGTCTATTAATTGTTCAAGAAAGCATGCTAAATCCTCTGTATAAGTTGGTGAGCCAACTTGATCAGATACAACGTTTATTTCATTTAGTTCTTTTCCCAATTTTAACATTGTTTTAACAAAATTATTTCCATTTGAACCATATACCCAAGATGTTCTTACGATATAATATCGTGAACATAAAGACTGAGTTAAAATTTCCCCGGCTCTTTTGGATTTTCCATAGATAGTTACCGGATTAGTATTATCATATTCATGGTAGGGTTGTGTAGCCGTTCCATCAAACACATAATCTGTACTAACATAGCAGAATTTTATCCCCATTTTTTCTGCAATAGCTGCTAAATTTCGTGTTCCATCTGCATTAACCCTATATGCTTCCACAATATCTTGCTCTGCTTTATCGACAGCTGTATACGCTGCACAATGAATGATTACATCTGGAGATAACAGTGTCACTACACTGTGACATTGGTTCGAATCTGTAATGTCCATATCATCTCTGCTCATACCAAAAACTTCGTGCTCCTTCTGAACAAAGATACGAGCAACGTCAGACCCTAATTGACCTTTAACACCTGTTACAAGAACCTTCATATCTAATTCCCCAAACGCATACCGTATTGCTTTTCATAATACGTTTGGTACTGTCCAGATTGAATTCTCTCCCACCAAGCCTTATTGTCTAAGTACCATTTTATTGTTTCCTTTATTCCCGTTTCAAACGTATGTCTTGGATTCCATCCTAATTCCGTTGAAATCTTAGTAGCATCAATTCCGTATCGACGATCATGACCAAGACGATCTTCTACGTACTTGATCAAAGACTCTGGTTTATTTAACTCTTGGAGGATCGTTCTCACAATTTCAATATTAGTACGCTCATTATTACCACCAATATTGTAAACCTCGCCGTTAACACCTTTATGAATGACAAGATCGATTGCACTACAGTGATCTTCTACGTACAACCAGTCACGAACATTTAGTCCATCCCCATATACAGGCAGTTGCTTATCATTCAGGGCATTAGCAATCATAAGTGGAATCAATTTCTCTGGGAACTGATATGGTCCATAGTTATTAGAACAACGTGTTATATTAACCGCCATCCCAAATGTTTCATGATAAGCACGTACTAATAAGTCTCCCCCTGCTTTACTCGCGGAATAAGGACTATTCGGAGTAAGTGGTGTTTCTTCTGTAAAGAGTCCCGTTTCACCAAGAGTCCCGTATACTTCATCAGTGGAAACTTGTACAAATTTAGTTACACTGTACTTTTTAGCCATATCAAGAAGTACTTGAGTACCCATTACATTCGTTTTCACAAAAATCTCAGGCTCCAAAATCGAGCGATCAACATGAGACTCAGCTGCAAAGTTGACAACAATGTCAACCCCCTGCTTAAAGATAGCGTCCATGGCATTAGCATCTGCAATATCAGCTCTTACAAATGAATAATTACTATTCTCTTGTACACTTTGAAGATTTTCAAGGTTTCCAGCATAAGTCAACGCATCTACATTGACAATCTGATAATCAGGGTATTTATTCAACATATACATGACGAAGTTACTCCCGATAAATCCAGCTCCACCCGTTACAAGTAATTTCATGTTATAGCCTCCTACTCAAAATTCTTATCAGCATCATTTAATGTAGGATGCTGCTTATCTTTATCCGACAAGATTGGAAATGAAACTGGCCAATCAATGCCTAACTGCGGATCATCCCAACATATTCCCCGGTCATACTCAGGTGCATAAAGTGCATCTACTTTATACTGTACCTCAGTATTAGGAACAAGGGTACAATAACCATGAGCAAAGCCTTGGGGAACAAGCAGCTGTCGCTTGTTATGCTGACTCAAAATAACACCAACCCATTTCCCATAGGTGCTGGAGTTCTTTCTAATATCAACAATAACATCATAAATTGCACCGGATGTAACTCTAACAAGCTTGGTTTGTGCCTTGGGATTAAGCTGATAATGTAGCCCCCTTAGTACACCAGCTTCAACTGAAAGAGCATGATTATCTTGAATAAAAACCGTGTCTATTCCATGCTGAGCAAATACCTCACTGTTGTAACTCTCCATGAAGAATCCTCTGGTGTCTCCAAACACCTTCGGTTCAACTAATAAAGCACCGCTCAACAATAAAGGAGTAACAATCATCTATATGTCTCCTTATAATTTTAATTTTCCAAACTCTTCGCTGAATGTAATTTCCTTAGCCAGTTCATTTGCACGCTGAAGCGAAGCATGAGTACCAGCATCAGTCCACCAACCATTCAATACATCAAATGTTAACTCTTTGCGTTGAATATATGCATTATTAACATCTGTTATTTCTAATTCTCCGCGGCCTGATGGCTTCAGCGTCTTAATAATTTCGAATACCGTACTATCAAACATATATATTCCTGTTACAGCAAAGTTACTCTTAGGCTGTTTAGGTTTTTCTTCAATGGATACAATGATATCGCCTTCTAATTCAGCAACACCATAACGTTGCGGATCATGAACTTCCTGCAACAAGATTTTAGCTCCTGTTTTTTGCGCCCGGAAGTTTTCAACGTAATTAGAAATGTCATCCTCAAACACATTATCGCCCAATATGACGATCAACTGATCATTTCCTACAAAATGTTCAGCAAGATCAAGGGCCTGTGCGATACCACCAGCTTCATCCTGTACTTTATAAGTAAAGCATACCCCCATTTCACGACCACTGCCTAGCAAGTTAACAACTTCCCCCATATGCTCTTTACCGGTTACAATAAGTATATCTTGTATACCTGCTTGCTTTAATTTATTTACTGAGTGGAAGATCATCGGATATTTCCCCACTGGCAGCAAATGCTTATTCGTCACTTTTGTTAGCGGATATAACCTTGATCCTGTACCACCTGCTAATATAATACCTTTCATATCGACACTTCCTTATGAGATATTTTAAATATAGAACTTCTTAATACTCTCAATAACTCTATCAATATCATTTCGAGAAATATTGTAGTATAACGGTAATCTTAATAGCTTTTCACTTTCAACTGTTGTATATCTATCTTCGCCATGGAAATATCCGAATTTCATTCCAGCTTCAGAAGAATGCAAAGGAACATAGTGGAATACAGATTGAACATTCTCATCCTTTAAATACTTCATTAATCTTGTTCTCTCATCTAAAGAGCCGCATTTAATATAAAACATGTGTGCATTATGAGTACATCCTTCAGGGATGGTAGGCAATTTAATATATCCTTTACTCTCAAGCTCTTCTAGACCTAAATAATATCTATCCCAGCTTTCTAAACGATTGTTATTAATCTCTTCTGCTTTCTCTAACTGAGCATAGAGGAATGCTGCATTAATCTCACTAGGTAAATAGGAAGAACCAATATCAACCCATGTGTACTTGTCTACTTGTCCTCTGAAAAACCTAGAACGGTCTGTTCCCTTTTCCCGAATAATTTCCGCTCGTTCTATGTAATTCTCATGGTTGGCTAATAAAGCTCCGCCCTCACCACAATTATAGTTTTTTGTTTCATGGAAACTGTAACAGCCAAGATGTCCAATTGCCCCCAAATGACGACCCTTATATTGACTCATAACTCCTTGAGCAGCATCTTCAATGACAATCAAGTTATACTTATTCGCTAGCTCCATTATCGTATCCATTTCACAAGAGACACCTGCATAGTGTACAGGTACGATCGCTTTCGTTTTTGGAGTAATTGCAGCTTCTATTAATGATTCGTCTATGTTCATGGTATCGGGACGAATATCCACAAAAACAATCTTGGCACCTCTTAAAACAAAAGCATTTGCAGTGGAAACAAAGGTGTACGAGGGCATTATTACCTCGTCACCTTCTTTGATATCTGCTAGAATAGCTGCCATTTCTAAAGCATGTGTACAGGAGGTTGTAAGCATTACCTTTGCAGAATCAAAGTTTCCCTCCATCCACTCATTTGAAACCTTTGTAAATTGACCATCACCAGACAGCTTATTGTTGCTCACAGCCTGTTTGATATATTCGGTTTCAGTACCCACTATTGCCGGGACATTGAAAAATATTGTATTTGAGTTACTCATGAGCTCCCATCCTTTATTTAGCTATAAATATAATACCTAAGATAATAAATCCAATTCCTATTAATTTATTTACTGTGAACGGCTCATTGAAAAATATAATGGATAATACAAACACTAGTACAAATGAGAGACTCATAAAAGGATAAGCATGACTAATATCAAATTTCGTCAATGCCGCCATCCAAAAGAAAGATGCAATAAAGGCAGATAAGAAGCCTGAAAGTATCAACGGATCTATTAACAAATGCAGCATGTATGACATTTTTTCTGATAATCCATCAGGTAATGGTCCATACTTATTAACTCTAAATTTTATAATAAGTTGACCATATACTGTAAATAGGATGGTAGAAGCAATAAATAAATAACCCATTTTCAAACATCCATTCTTAATTTAATTAGATTGCTTATTAAAAATTAACTCAGGAGCATCTTCCCCTGTATGGAACAGCAGATCTAATATCGTTACATAATGATCAAAAGGAGGATGGAATTGGTCATATTCTTTGTAGTTGGAATAGTCTTTATATATAAGTTCTATCCCCTCTTCTTTAAATCTATCGCTTTCTATGTAACTTTTTGCTGCTGGTCCAGAGAGATAGGATGTTGCATCTGCCTCTTTAAGGAGGTTGATGAGTCTCTCTAACCTCTTACCTTCAGTATAAAACTCTCGAGAATCCATGAATTTTGTGGTAATTCCTAAGAACTCATGAGATATATAAGTAATTAAGTATTGATTAAGTTCAGATAAACTCTCCCATTTCCGCTCTACATAAACATACTCAAGAAATTCCTTGTACTTTTTAAAATATGGCGCCTTAGAGTAAAGCGCCGCAAGTGTCTTGTAGTGTTTAGAAGTCCACTGCAAATTTTGAAAACCCGCTTCATGAATCAATGCTTCACTTGAAGCACTAACAGGTATTGTAATCCATTGAGTTCCTTGAGGGGTTTTAACTTTATTTCTATTTCGCCAATCATTTTTCGTATATTGTACATCATCATAAAAAATAAAGAGATCTACATCATTAATAATATCGAAGTAGCCTTTCCAAGGTATATAGTTAGATTGAAGCACTGCAACTTTCTTTGTCATTATCTCACCCAGTTATATTAAATGTGGAAACTTTGCCATCTAGTCGCTTTCCATGATATAAATTTTGATAGAAATACTCTTCGAATCCATTCCGATCCATTTCTTTGGCAATCCAATCGATATCATACTCAACTCTTCGCAAATCAAATTGCTGTCCATTGAATAACACATAGGCAGCTCGACTATCTCCATCTCTAGGTTGCCCCACAGAACCCGGGTTACAGTATACTTTACCAGAAAACTTGAATAGAGACTGTACATGAGTATGGCCAGAAATGAAATATGTAAAGTTCATACCAGAAAAATAATCTTCACTTAGGTTGTATAAATACTCCTCTTGCTTATCCTTCCAACCTCCATGAACCATATATGTTTCGTCATCTATATATTCAAATAAAGATTTACTTAACCATTCGTGATTATGAGCCGCTATAACTTTACTCTGATACTTAATACATCGATTAACAGAATTAGATCTTGAACAATCCACATTATTCACAAGATAGTTATCGTGATTACCCAAGATATTAGTTACCTGTCTTTCTCTTAAAGCTTCTATACATTCGTTAATCATACAATAGTATCCAGCTATATCGCCTAAAGAAATGATTTGAGTGCACTCTTGTCTATCAATATCTTCTAAAACAGATTTTAACGCCGGATAGTTACCATGAATATCAGAGATGATCGCAATCATATTCAATCCAATCCTCTATATATCTTATTGCAGTTCCATACCTAATCTTTGGCTCAGTTGGGCTCTTATTTTCTAAATAATATTCAATACACATTTCGGCTTCATTGTATCCAAACGCTGTACGTAAGGATGTAGAAGAAGATATCCTCGGATTAATCTCCAATAGGTAATATACACCATTTTCATATCTGAATTGGAAATTAGTAGGGCCAATTGGATTAAAAATAGGAATAAGCCTATCTATAAATGCTTCAAGCTCTTTATTGTGAACAATCTTAGCCTTAGCTGTAGATCCTTCTCCACTTAATTTGCGTTGCATGACTATTTTATGAGATTCATCATTATTAAAAACAAATACTCCTACCGTATATTCTGAATCTGAATCACCAACAATTTTTTGAACCATAAAATTATCCTTCAACTTCTTCTTCCAGAATTCATATTCATCCTCACTATGGATGGTCATAATTCCTTTAGAAGCGTAGGATCTCCTTGGCTTCAGTAAAAATGGCATTCCGATTTCAGACATTACGGATTGATATTCACCATCTATATAAGACGGGATACTCGGTACTCCATGGTGCTTTAATATAAGATCAGTAGACCACTTATCATTTGCTGTTATCAACAGCTCCTTGTTGTTAATAACGAATTTTGTATGTAATGCAGAAAAGTAATCCATATTTTTCGCTATTTTTTCAACATCTTGTTCTATACCTGGTATTACTAGATCAATATTATGTTTTTCAATAATTCTTTTTAGATGTTCACAATAATTTGGTGAACTTGCTAACACAGCCTGTTCAAAACCATCACACCATTGTTGACCAATTGCATCCTCATAAATATCAGTTCCAATTATATTCAACTCATATTTCGATTTCTTTAATGATTTAACAATGCCATACCCAATAATTGCTCCCACGCCTGTTACTAATACATTATACATTTATATTTCCTCTCTACGTTTTAAATTTCTGATCCTTTTCATTCCTTCTTCAAGATCTATTTGAGGTACATAACTAAGGGACTCATATAGGCTTTGGTCATGAGGAATATTCATATTACCTATATTCGGTTTATCTTGATGAAACCTAATCTCTCCACCTTTGTTAAAGGTGTCTATAGCTATACGAACAATTTCACTTAGTTTATATGAACGAGGAGATACGCAATCAAATTCCCCTGTCAGTCTACTATCAATGATTCGTTTGATTACTTCTGCAATATCTTGTGCATGAATAAGATTTCTCAGTGCGTCGTTAGAACCAAATAGTGTAATGTCTCTACCCTTACTCGCATTTTCAATAATGTTATAAAATAATGGTTGATGTTTTTCAAAAACAAAAGTATCATCGTAGACCTGTGAAAGCATTAACGCAGTAAAAGAAATTCCGTTCTTCGAACAAATAAATTTCAAGTTTTCTTGTCCATGTCTTTTTGATAAACCATATGAACCAAAATAATCATTATCTTTCTCGTAAACGGAGATAGAGGATATATAAATCACATGTTTACAGTTCACGAGTTCAGCTATCTCTGCAACCTTAAATGCTCCAATTGAATTGACAACTTCATTTTGAATAGCATCTTTTATTCCATTGCCGCCCATACTGGCTGCACAATGTATGATTACATCAGCACATTCCGGTAAATTATTAGGAATTTCTTCATACTTACCAAAATCCAAGTATATGTCTGCTTCAGAATTTCTACCCGTCAAAAAAATATGATGGGCCGATTCTAAATACTTTTTCAGTACATTACTCAAGGCTGAAGTATTACCTGTAATAATTATATTCAATTACAATCCCCGCCTTTATTCGTATACTTTTCGAACAATAGTTAATGGTCTGTCTTTGGTTTCGTTGAATATTTTAGAGATGTATAGCCCTACTATTCCCATCGAAAACATCAATAACCCACTCAGAAACCAGATTGACACCATTAAACTTGTCCATCCACCAATTATGGCATCATAAATCAATTTATTAATAATTAAATAGATGGTATACATAATAGACAGTAATGAAATTATAAAACCGCAGCCCATAATTGAGGTAAGTGGTTTACTACTAAAAGAAGTTAGTCCTTCTAGTGTAAGAGCTACTTTTCTGATGATGTTATACGAACTACTACCTTTGTACTCTTTTTTTATACTAATAGCCTTTTGTTTATATCCAACTTTTTCATACATAGCCGCTAAAAAGACATTTTTATCGTTGAGTGATAATAAACTATCAACATAGCGTTTTGTAAATAAACGAACCGTACATGGGTTCTGTGGTATCTTTTCGTCCGACAACATATTAAACAATTTATAAAACATTGTTCCAGCCCAACGTCTATAAAAGGTACCCTCACGTTGTTCTTGAACACCGAATATTACATCATATTCTTGTTCATTTTCCCATGCACGATAAAAGCTAACTAATAACTCAGGATCTTCTTCTAGATCACAATCAATAAGGAAGATCTTATCGCCTGTAGCGTAAGAAAGGCCAGTTAGTATAGCTTTGTGATGGCCAAAGTTCCTGGATAAATCAATTACTTTTACAGCAGGGTCTTTATCTCTAATTTTCAATGCTGTATCAAGAGAATTATCTGGAGACCCGTCATTGACCATAATGATTTCATGCTGCAAATTCAATTGATTGACAGCTTTCTTAATTCGTTCATGAAATTCAATTAAGTAAGCTTCCGATCGATATAGTGTTGTTACAATCGAAATCTGCATTTAGTTAACCCCTTCTACTAAAAAGCTATAATTCACAATACGGGAATTATTTCAATTTTCTTAACCAAAATCCCTAAATCTCTTATATCGTCGTTCACTCCATGATCTTTTGGGACAAAAGTCTTTGATTGTATAAGTTTTATGTACATTTCATCCTTAGAAATCGGTATGTCAATCTTGTTTTCCCCCTCTTCAAAAATTTTCTGCATAATCATTGACCCATTCACTTCAACAATAATCTGCGTATTGTGCAAATATTTAGGTACATATGCCTGTATACTAATACTCCCACGTCGCCCCTCGGATTGCACTTTAAATTCTACTTCTTTTTTTGTCCACCTAGCTTCGGATTCATCATTTTCATACCATCCCGAAATTCCTGCTATATTTTTCTCATACAAATATGATCCCTGAGTATTCCCCATGTTTTCATGGTATACATTCAAAGAATTATTTCTAAGTGATACCAATCCATATTTCACAATATCAGGCGGATATTGGAATTGACTCAATTCTTTATCAGTAGCTTTATCTATATTCAATGCAATGGTTTGGAGATTTTCGAAATATTGGCCTCTTGAAGAGGAAATTTGCCACTCCATAACATTAGTAATAGCGAAACTCACAACAACAAAAAATATTGAAATTATAGATAACGTTCTATCTAATTGTAATTTACAAAACGATTTTTTGTGGCTAAGAACCAAAGATACTATCCATAAAAATCCAATAACAATATATTGAGTATCAGTTGTATATCTAGATGAAGAGCCATACGTTAGTGCATAATTAAATCTTCCTAATAGAATTAATCCCATTATCATAAAAGAGTAGATAATAAGCATGAATGGAAGCCAACTGCGTTTATACAGCTTCTCTCTAAAATATAAGTAAAGAAAATAAAATATTAAAATGAACAAAATACAACCCAATACAATCATAAAATTCACTGAGAGATATTTATCGAAAATACTTACACCTATTACACTTGACGAAAGTGTGATGAAGAAAAATTTCATCGCCTCAAAAATATTGCTAAAGATATGCATCGCTTTTTCTAAAATGCTTTTATCTTCATTTATTAGATTATTGATATATATGTTGTGAAAATATACTATATAGAAGATAAGACTTGCAATAGATATTAACCCTAATATAACCTTCGTATTTTTCCTATCTAAAGGTGTTACGAAAAAGTTTATTATTAATACAACAACACAGGTAAGAACTACCGCTGGACTATAACCCGCACCAAATACCAATATGTTTATTGCTAAAGATAAAACTAATAAAAATATATCTTTCTTTCTCAAACCTCTAATTATTAAATTGTCGAAGACAATAAACGTAATAATAAAAAACATCATTCTCATCATAATGCTCATGCCCAAGCTTAGAACGATATTTTCCCATTGTATAAGACTAAACAATAAGCATGATATGAGCAAAAAGACTGCACTCGGCACGTACTTATTATTTGTTTCTTTAAAACTCCTTATGTAGGGCTTATATAAAATGATGGCGATTACCATCAACACAAGTCCCCCTAAATACATTTCAATGATCGTATTAGTATTAAAAAATATTGCATTAAATAGCACAATAAGATTGTAGCCTAACACTCTATGTTCCATATGAGCTTGCCAAAGATCAGAAAATGACAAAGAACCATCCGATAATTTTTCTAATATTGGAATAAAATCAAATTGATCTTGAAATATGATATTCGCGCTTGAACGGTTAATGTAAACGAAATAAAAAATCAATTGAATCAATAAAAACGTACCCAGTACAACCAAATTCTTATTTCTAGACATGAATTAGTTATCTCCTATCGTTAAATCCTAATAACATCATCTTCTTCCACATACTCTCCAACCTGAACCTCAATTAGGTGTAGATCGATCTTCCCCGGATTCTCAACGGAGTGTTCGTCACCCATACGAATAAAAGTCGACTCATTTGTTCGCAGAAGAGATGTGTTTCCATTAACCGTAATAAGTGCTGTTCCACTAACAACGATCCAATGTTCATTACGATGGAAATGCATCTGCGTGCTTAATTTTTGTCCAGGTTTAACAACCACTTTTTTAATCTTATAGTTATCCTCATAGTCTAGAACAGTGTGGTTCCCCCACGGTCTATAAGCAGTCGTATGATTATCGCATAGCGGTGAATGGTTCTGCTTTAATTGCTCTACGACCAATTTCACATCCTGTGACGATCCTTTTTTCGATATCAAGAGAGCATCTGGTGTATCCACGATAATGAGATCTTGAACATCTACGGTGGCTACACAGCGATCCTTGGATATGATTAAGTTATTGTTGGAGTTCACTTGATTATAACTAGCACCAAGTGTATTCCCTGATTCATCCTTCGGAAGTTCTTGATATAAAGCTTCGAAGCTACCTAGATCAGACCATCCTATTTGAGCAGGAATCATCTTCACACATGTACTTTTCTCCATAACTGCGTAGTCAATGCTGTCCGATGGAATCTGAATCATATCTTCTTTCTGAATACGTGTAATATATTCATATGTCTTCGCACTTTCAAAGGCCTGACGGCTTGATTCAAATATATCAGCAGAGTGATTTTTCAACTCATTAAGGAAAACACCTGCTTTGAAAAGAAACATGCCACTATTCCAATAGAAATTACCTTGTTCTATGTAATGTTCTGCTGTGGTTAAATCAGGCTTCTCTTTAAATGAAACTACGTCGTATCCATTTGCCTCGATATATCCGTATCCTGTTTCTGGGTATTCCGGGTGTATCCCAAAAGTAACGATTGCTCCTGTCTCGGCAATGCTCATAGCATCCTTAACGCATTTCGAATACTCTTGATGGTTCTTAACGATATGATCTGATGGAGTGACAAGCACAAGTTCTTCCTCATCAGCCATCATACAGGCTAAAGCAATAGCAGGAGCAGTATTTCGCCCAATTGGTTCCAAAAGGAACTTGGCGTCTTGATAGCCAAGCTCCTCTATATGATCCAATGCTAAAAAATACTGCTCCTCATTAGAAACAATCAAAGTATCGTTACACAATGTGCGGTTCCGTTCCAATGTCATTTGAAAAAGAGAACGCTCACCAATTAGCTTATTGAATTGTTTTGGATAAAGTGTGCGGGACAATGGCCATAATCGTGTTCCATTGCCTCCGCATAGTACCACATTAATCATTACAATCTCCCTCAGTCGAAGTCCATTGATATAACCGCTTTAGCTGCTTTTTCCGTAAAATGTTCCTCAATGTATCTTCCGGAATTTTCAGAAAGTTCATTCCATTTAGATATATCTGAGTAAACATCAATCGTTGCTGCAGCAAACATATCTTCGTTATCTGTAATTCTTAAAGATGTTTCTACTGCTTCTAGACCTTCTGCACCAATCGTTGTCGTTACAGTAGGTACTTGATGGTACATGGCCTCTACTACTTTCCCTTTAACGCCTGCACCAAACCTCAGAGGAACCACTACAACTCTACATATATTATAGTAATTCGTTAATTGCTCGTCCGTCACATACCCCGTTACAATAATATCATCCGATTGTAAGGATTTAATATCATCCGGCGGGTTTGAACCTACAATATAGAATTTAATATCAGCATGGACTTCTTTTATTTTAGGCCAAATTTGATTAATAAACCACATGACCCCATCATGATTAGGCTTATGGTTAAAGCCTCCTACGAACAATAAATGTTTTCTATTTTCAAATTCAGAAGCATGCTCATAACGTGTTGGATAGATGAATAATGGAATATTTCGAACAAGCTTACTTGGGAACTCTTGCTTCAAAAGTCCCTGTTCATAGTTACCGACCACATGTACTACATCGGATTTGGAAATTAATTCAAACTCTTTCTGTTTCCATTCTTCAGCTGATTTTAATAACGCTGAATTACCTGTTATTTCATAGTTGCGCATTTCTCTAATATAATGAAGATCGTGGCCGAAATATATGATCTTCGCTTTAGTATGCTTTTTGAATACATCTATATATTTTATAGAAATATGAGGTCTGTTCAAATAAACATAGTCAAAGTATTGGCCGTTGTTTTTAATCCACTGCATAATATTTTTGGCATACCAATTTCCATAGAGCACTTCAATTCCAAGCTGCTGAAGTTCTGCAGTATAAGGTTCGTGCTGGTAGAAATTATCACCGATAAATATAACTTTGTAGCCTAAAGAAACAAATAGCTTGGAATAGAAATACGTACATCTACCCCCTGCATCCTTATCATAGTGCGGAACATAATGATCTACGATAACAATTACCTTTTTATGTTTACTTCTGTCTCGAGCTAGAAATACATGTTCTGCATTATTAAAGTGTTGTTCATGCAATGTATCTGCCCACTTCTCCAAGAACTTTTCCTTATTTTTAAGCTGATAGCTCTTAATTCCACTACCAGTATCTGTCCCATGTGAAATACCTTCAAAATGCACTACAACCGAACTTGGTTGAAATACAACCCTGTAGCCTAATCTCCTAACTTCAAATGCTAAGTCAGTATCCTCAAAATATGCAGGCACATATCTTTCGTCAAAGCCTCCAAGTTGATCCCACAGTGACTTTCTAATCATAATAGCAGCACCTGATATATAATCCGATTCTTTGACATAGTTGTAATCCGGCTTGTGTGGATCGTCTAAACGACCATAGTTCCACCCACTTGCATCATTCCAAATGATACCGCCAGCTTCTTGCTGCCTGCCATCGGGGTAAACTAACTTTGAACCGGACAAACCAATCGTATTATCATTTTCCATTAGATTTACTAACGAAGAGAGCCATTCAGGTTGAACGTTCGTATCATTGTTCAAAAAGAAAATATATTTCCCATTCGCATGCTCAGCAGCATTGTTGCAATTAAGCAAGAAGCCTCTGTTTTCTCCATCACGAACAACTGTTACATTTTCCACATATTCTTTTAAATTTACCGTTTCATCCGTGGACATATCATCTGCTACAATCACTTCATAGGATATATCCTTCGTATTTTCCAATATAGAAGCTAAACAAGCATAAGTATAATTCCATTGATTATAGACAGGGATTATGATTGAAACCATTGGATTGACTTGATTATCAAATATCAATTTTGAATAATTTCCGCCCTCAAATAATTGAAGATCCTTACTCTCCCCGACCTGCATATCTCGATCGACGAAAGTATCGATCCGTTGTTCTAACCTCGATAATTCTTCAGTTTTAGAATAATAGATCACTTTCTTGAAATTCTCACGATTAAACTTTGATAGCATTCTCTTTGGATTTTTCAAGGTTTTTATTAATAGTTTGGCTACTATTTTTCTTCTACTGTTGTTGGGTAATAAAACATCTCTTATTCGGTATAGTTTGCAAAGAAACGACCACCCTGTTGAGTCCAATATTTGATGAAGTCTTCTTTCTTGAACAAGGAGAAGTTCGATATGACCTTTTTTATTATTTATTTCTGTTTTATAATTGGATATTTCCTCATCCTTATCACTTGCTTCTTTTTGCGCTTTCACCAATTGGTTCTCAGCGTCAATTAATTGGGAACGCTTTACCTCTAATTGGCGTGTTATGTCAGATAATTCATTACCTAACCTTTGAATTTCCTCATTTTTAGACTGCAACTCTAATTGATGTTTAGCAATTCGATAATCGATAACTTTATTCTGAATATCTATTGTTGACTGTAGTGCATTGTATTCTTCAAATTTCAACCTCAAAAATGAAATTTCTTCATCTAAAGTTTTTATATGTTCATTGCGCTCAGTAACTTCTTCTTGTAAGTTTAATATCCGATCAAGCATTTGATCATATTTACTTGGGTAAGGTACAACTGAGGCTAGCGCAACACTTTTTATGATTGTTGAACTCGAACATACAGCAATCATATATTTTTCTAAGTAGTGATCATCTGATGCTTCTACACACGCTTCCCAAGAATGCTGGCAGTTGCCTTTAGGATTATCATTTATAACCGAAAGCACTTCATATCTTTGCGAGAAGAGCCTCATTTCATTAAAATAAGTACCCAGAAACTCTTTGAATTCATTCTTATAAAATTCTTTTACATGATATTGGTTGTTATAGTTATATTTATCCGAGTAGAGTTCTTTGTTAGGTGTTGATATTATTAAGAGGCCCTCTGGAACCAAAACTCTCTTAATTTCCTTCAAAAATTCATGCTGCACATGTTCATCTACATGCTCAATCGTTTCGAAAGATATGACTACATCGAATGAATCTAATTCAAACGGCATTGAATCAATCGAAGAGACCATATATATTAGATTTTTTTGTTTGTATTTCTGACTTGCTTCTATGATAGAGTTCTCATCAATGTCTATGCCTACCACTTTATCGGCAGTAGAAGCCAGCAAATACGAACCATATCCTTCCCCACAAGCAGCATCCAGTACACGTTTACCTTTAACAAGCTCTACGATCGTGGAATACCTTTGTAAGTGCTCAATTGTGATTTGGGGATCAGATACCTCAGGTAAATATCGTTCTCCTGTAAACTCCATTTTTTCACCTATCTTCTATATTACTTTTTCAAACTCCACATCATCCAAATATAAAATTCCGCTCAGACTATAATCATTTAACGTTATGACTTGGCATACTAAGGCATCATGCACCCAGCTATGCTGAATATGATTTTCTTGGGTACCTGAAGCTATTGCAGGAGATATCGTATATTGGCCATGATTTAGGTGTGGAAAAGTAAAACGGAAACCAAAAATATATTCTTCTCCTCCAGTAAGCGTAGGGACTCCTTGTCCTAAAACATAACTGTTAGTTTGAGTAATTATATTCCCCAATCTATCTCTTACTGAAAAACCTATAATAGCACTGTCTATCGATTGGAAAACTTTAACTTTTATTAGCAACCTTATAACTTGAAGAGGTTCTATAACTGTTGTCTTTAGGCCCGATAACTCATCATACATCGCTATCCCTGTTATTAAAGCTTTATCATCTCCCATTACATCCAACTGTTCTGAGAAATCCTCCACTATTATGCTTCTTTCATTTTCTTCAGATTTGACTTGATTACTAAATGTCAGGGTGGTTAAATTAGCCCCTATCATAAAAGCTTGATATTTTTTGGATATCTCTAATGGATTTCCGTCAGCAATTAATTGTCCTTCGTTGATCCAGATAACTCTATCACAATATTTATTAATAGCAGTCATATCATGAGTCACAAAAATCACAGTTGCTCTGGATTTCAGTTCTTCAATTTTACGATAACATTTCTGCTGAAACCGGATATCTCCAACACTCAAGGCTTCATCAACAATTAAGATATCTGGATCTACATTTATCGCTACAGCAAATGCTAGTCTTACGAACATCCCACTAGAGTATGTTTTTACTGGCTGGTATATAAAATCTCCTATATCAGCAAATTCAAGTATCTCTTCTAGTTTTTCATCCATTTGCTGCTTTGAAAAGCCTAATAGTGTTCCATTCAAATAGATATTTTCGATTCCAGTAAAGTCTGGATTAAAGCCAGCGCCCAATTCAAGCAGTGCCGATATTTTCCCACTAATTTGAATATCACCTGAAGTCGGCGTTAAAACTCCTGTGATCATTTTAAGTAATGTAGATTTCCCCGAGCCGTTTTTTCCTATAATTCCTATGCACTCATTTTTATTCACTGTTAATGATAGATCTTTAACAGCAATAAAATCTTTGTGGTAATTACGTTTAAAAGGATTAATTACTTCCTTAATTCTATCTGCATTTTTATCATAGATTTTATAAATCTTAGACAAATTACTTACTTTAATAGAGTAGTCGCTCATGTTTTGTAAACTCCTCACAGGACATCTGCAAAATGTGGCTTCATTTTTTTAAATAAATAGAACCCTAACATTAACATTATTAATGCAAATGACCAGAAATAAATACCACCAGATAGTTCCCAAAACCATTTATGGTATATAAATGTGTTTCTATAACCTTCAGTTATATATATCATTGGATTCAATTTATAAATATATTGATATTGTTCAGGTATTAATGTAATTGGATAAAATATCGGCGTTAACCAAAAACCAAACTGTATCAGCATCGCTACCACTTGAGCTGTATCTTTCAAAAACACCATTAATGAGCTTGTGATCCAGGAGAGACCTAGGATCAGAACAAAACTTGCCAGTAAGTAATAAAAAACTTGAAGATAGTAAACCGAGAAACCATACCCATATATCAGGAACATCACTAAAAGAAATACAATAAAAAATAGATGCACGAACAAAGCAGCATATACTTTAGAAACGGGTAAAAATTCTGATTTAAAAACCATTTTTTTTATCAAGAAGTTATTTTCCATTATTGAGTTCGTTGAAGATTGAACTGCTTCAGCAAAAAAATTCCAAGGAATTATTGCACACGATAACCACAAAATAAACGGTACATCATCAATAGGGGTATTTCTAAAACCTACTTGGAAAACAAACCAAAATAGTAGTATGGTGATTAATGGTTGAATAAATGCCCATGTAATACCCAAAAAAGAACCAAAATAACGTTTTTTAAAATCATTTTTAGCTAAATTTAGAATCATTTTTTGATGTGTAATTATTTTTTCGATCATAAACCACTTCTCAACTTTCTTAATTTAAAATAGTAACCTGATATGATAATATTAAACGTACATTTACAGTAAAGGAGCGTAAAAATTGTCGACTTATGGATATAGCGGCTCGAAAGCCAAAAAAAACAACGAAAGCTCCAAAGCGCCTTGGTTGATGCTTGGAGTTATCATTTTATTTTTACTTTGGTCATCGTTCAAAGTTGCATTATTTAATGCACAAATCGTAGAGTATGAGCATCCAATATATGTAACGGCACTAATTTCGGCTTTAATAGCCATCTTTGCTATTGCGATATCTTGGAAACAACTGAAATGGACTAGTCATAAAGATACTTTGTCTATTTTAGTGTTTATGTTACCAGCAACTTACGCGTTATCGATGATTAATGCAGTTTCGCAGTATTTAGCAGTTAATATGCTGCTTATAATGTTCGTATACGGTATATTTTTTGTTGCTTCATCTATTATAGCGCAAGATGGTGCCCTTAATCGAATATTAAATCTATCTTTGATGATAATTTCTTACATTATTGTATTCTTCGGACTATTCCATTGGCTAGGTAATGGCCCAACTGTTACATTACTAGTGAAGTGGCTTGGTGTGCCTTTAACTGATTCTGGTGCATACTTCAATGCTGTTATGCTTGACTCTAACGGCGCACGATTAGCCTCCGTCTTCCAATATGCGAATACATATGCCGGATTTTTAATGGCATTTCTTCTAGCAGCATTGTTCTTTGTAGGAAAATCCCGTACATGGTGGGGAAAGTCTGGGCATGCCTTAATGCTGGTTCCAATACTTCTATCTATGCTCCTAACTTTGTCACGTGGTGGATTGCTTCTTCTACCTGTAGCATTCATAGTCGTCCTGGTCTTTTTAAAGCCGTATCGACAATTGATGTGGATTCTTCACTTGGCTGTAAGTGGAATTATCACTTTACTGATTCTTAATCCTGTTACAGAGATTGGGTTAGCAGTTCAAAATGAGTTTTCATCTTCTGCATCATTCAAAGGATGGACATACGTTATTCTTGGGTCTGCTCTTTCAGCTGCGGTTTCTTATGTACTGGAACGTTGGGCTGCACCTTGGCTGGAAAATCTTACTTCAGGATTGTCTAAGAAAAAGTGGGGTACGTTGCTCATTCCTGTTGGCGGGGCCTTGCTTGCTGGAACACTATTGTTCATATTAATTGGCACTAATGCAAAAAGTATGCTGCCTGAAAATATCTCAACTCGATTAGAAACAATCAACTTGAAACAGCACAGCGTATTGGAACGGATAACCTTCTATAAGGATTCCATCAAAGTTCTCGCAGACTATCCACTGCTTGGCGCTGGCGGTGGAGCTTGGTACGGACTATTTGAAAAGTACCAAGATTACTCCTATACTTCTCGCCAAGCACACAGTTATTTCATGCAGTACTTGGTTGAAACAGGTATTGTCGGTATACTGATTTTATTTGTTTTTCTTATCTATACCTATTGGAACTATATTCGTACTTATATTAAATCTGATGAAAATAAACGTGAATCTCACTTCTTGTATTTCATTATTGCAACAAGTATTTTGATTCACAGTTTAATGGACTTTAATATGAGTTATGTCTTTATCGGTATACTTGTCTTCATCTCTATTGGAGGAATGGCTGCATCTATTGATGCAAAACCGATTAAGATGTTCAAACCAACTTCACTTCGTATTACATTTGCGAGTATACTCGGAGTTGTTGGGATAGGATTATTCATTACTTCTCTTCTATTCGTACAAGCTTCAAGTGCATATTCCAATGCTGTACAAACAGTAAGAGAAACTCAAGACTTTAATAAAACCATGGTTCACTTAAAAAAGGCAATGGATTTACGTCCTACCCATCCTGAGTATGCTGCTTTTGAAGCTCACTTGTTCTTCGAAGTTTACAAACAGCAAAAGAATGACCAATTCTTTGATGAAGCTATACGAGTATTGAATAAGGCTATTCCAGCAAATCCATACCATAAACAACCGTTATTACAACAATTAATCGATGGTTATAAGATTAAAGGTATGGATGAGCAGATATATACTATCTATTCCGATAATGCGCCCAAGTTCCCATGGGATATGAACTGGTACAATGAGTATATGGATTACACTGTACGGGAAGGTTATAAAGCTGTCTCAACTGCGCCAGACAAAAAAGGCAAATATCTTGATGAAGTTATTGCCGCATATGAGCATGTAAAGGCAAATGTTGAACGCTTAAAAGCTTTGCCAAAAGAGATTACTCCGAACAAGGAATTCTATATGAAAACTCAAATGGCAATGAATGCAGGACGTGCTTACTTTATGAAGGGCGAACCTGGGCAAGCCGCAGAAGCGATGAAACCATATCTACAAGAGGATGTAACAGATCCTAACAATAAAGATTTAGCTCGCTGGTATGTAGCAGCAACCATTCAGCAGGGGCAAATCGATCAGGCTTGGTATGATAAGTTGATTGCTGCGAGTCCAGATGAAAAGGCTCAAATTGATCAAATCGCTGAACTTAAATTCAAAGCTGAATAATAAAATTGACTATAACAAAAAAGGAACGTTCCGATGCCGGGACGTTCCTTTTTCTGTTACCTTTATTTATTCACATTCAACAATCATTCGCTTCATATATTCCAACAAGTCTCCCCGCAGCTCTGGACGCTGCAGCGCGTAATGCAGAGTCGTCTCAATAAAGCCGAGTTTCTCACCAACGTCATGCCTTTGACCATCGAAATGATAAGCTAACACACTTTGTTCTGCGCTTAGCTGTGCAATCGCATCCGTGAGCTGTATTTCTCCATTGACTCCAGCCTCCTGCTGTTCAAGCAGTTCAAATATACGCGGAGTCAGTATATATCGTCCCATGATGGCCCAATTCGATGGAGCCGACTCTTTGTCTGGCTTCTCTACTAGCTGTTCTGCACGAATGAGTCGCTCTTCTACAGAAGAGCCTGCTACGAGTCCATAACGCGACACATGCTCCCAAGGGACTGGCTGTACACCAACAATTGAGGATTCGTAACGATCATATACGTCGATCATTTGTTTCAAGCAAGGCACCTCGGCTTGAACAATATCATCTCCGAGCAGTACTGCGAACGGTTCATTTCCGATAAATTTTCGAGCACACCATATCGCGTGTCCTAACCCCCGTGGCTCTCTTTGCCGGATATAATGAATATTGGCCATCTCGGAGGATTTCCGTACTTCCTCTAACAGCGCTAGCTTATCTTTCTCCAACAGGTTATGCTCGAGTTCAAAGTAATTATCAAAATGATCCTCGATTGCACGCTTTCCCCTACCTGTAACAATAATGATATCTTCGATGCCGGAGTCTACTGCCTCTTCCACAATGTACTGAATCGTCGGCTTATCGACAATCGGCAGCATTTCTTTTGGCATTGCTTTTGTTGCAGGCAAGAAGCGCGTACCCAGCCCCGCGGCTGGAATAATTGCCTTTCTAATCTTCATCTCATGCCTCTCCAATCTCAATTGTTCATCTTTCTCCGTTCATACCTGATGCTATCTTTAGTATACATGAAAAGCTATCAATAAATATACTTCCCAAGGTATACGACATTAGATATTATTATTCATTTAATTTATTCCTCCTATCCAAATACATACGTAACCGGATATAAAAATAAAAACACCCGCAACTTAAATTAATCTATTATTTCGAAAGGGAGTGTATCACTTACCAGCCAAAATATAATAGCTTCAAAGATTCATCGCTAAGGTTATAGGGGACTGTATTCGGAAGAAATAGACGCTTCCCTAACAAAAAGACCCGAACCCAGATTTCCATGCAGTTTCCTACATATTTCATCTGGTTCGAGTCCATTATTGTAGCTTTACGTTATTAAGTTAATAACAACTACTTACTTCACCAACTGCCCACGAGTTACGCCGAGCTGGTTCGTTGCCTTCAGCTTGCGCCATACTTCCGTGCCGCTGATTTCGCCGCGAAGCGCACGACCGTACAGGTCGATAACCTCCTGCACCTGCTCTGGCGTCTCCTCCAAGAACTCGACACGGTATGTGCCGACGCCAAGCTCCAAGAAGTTAACCAAGTACTCAGCGCCCGACTGCTCAATCGCGTTGTACACGGTATTGCGGCAGCCTTCGTCTACCCGAACAGGGTGAGACATACCGATGCGGTCACGCAGCGATACTCGGTGCTCTTCGCACGGACGGCCACAGTTCGTGTAGTCTGTTCCTTCGCTCAGGAATGTGCAGTACACGCAGTGCTCGGTATGGAACATCGGCAAATGCTGATGGATGACGATCTCCAGCATCGATGTATCTGCATGACGCAGCATATCGACCATTTGCTGAATGTTCAAGTCATATGATGGTGTAATGCGATCCAATCCTGCTTCCTTGAACAGTTGTACCGTCTTGTGGTTCGCGACGTTCAAGGAGAAGTCCCCGATCAGCTGCGGGAACAGTTCGCCTTCTGGCTTGCTCGGGCAGATCGCCAATTGTTGATCATTTGCAGCCTGCTCCATGATCTCTTGGCTAGGCAGCCCGGATGACGCCATCTTGCTCTCCCATTCCTCCTTCTCCAGCTGATAGTAATTCAGTGCACCCGTGTTACGGACGAGCACTGCATCCGGCTTCAGGTTCAAGATGTTTCGATGGTACCCGTTCTCGTTCGGCATATGAATGCGCGGCGTTACCAGTGCAATCGGCTTGCCTGCTGCGCGGCATGCTTCGATGGCAGCCGGGAACTGCTTAATGAATTCAAAGTCAGCATAGATCAACGATACGTCTGTCTTCACAGCAGCCTGCACCTGCTCCAAGTTGCGGCACATCGCTGTCAACTGAGCACCACCAAACGGTACTGGCGTCTGCTCCTTAACAGCATCACCCATAGCCGCGATATCGTGCTTCACGTATACCGGCGGTTTAGGACGCTCGCCTGCAAGCTCCTCTACAGCACGGCGGCGAATCGCATTCAATTCGCGCATCGGAACGATGACGTCACCTTCCAGCGTCGCTTCCAATGCCTCTAGCTGATACACTGTACCACCCAAACGACCTAATTGCTCATGAAGGAGCGCTTCGTCCATCGGTCGTTTTTGTGCAACCTCAAGCGGAAGCTCCGAATCCACTTGAACGACTGTTCCCTTTTGCACGTCCGTCCACCACGTACGCAGTGGCTCTCCAGCACGGCCTTCAACACGCACATGCACAGGGAAGACACGATAAGGCTTGTCCGTCTCAAACGTGGCACGCATACGCTTATCGAGCGCCTGGTCGCTTGTCTTCCAGATCCGATCCCCAACATGAACGCGGCGCAAGTCCACGTCATTGCGTCCTGGCACGATGTCTACAATCCAGCCTTCCTCCGCTTCGCCTTCCAGCTTCACGCCTTGACGACGCAAATCGTAGATGCGTCCGCCCTCTTCCTTCTTCGTCGGATCACCAGCATCGAAGCCAATGCCGTCGCCGCGCTTCAGAGGCGCTTCCAGTTTACATACGACACCATCACGCAGCACCTGCTGCACCGTACCCACATATACACCGCGGCTCTTCGGGAACGTTCCGTCCACAAGCTGCTTGTTGTTCGTCCCTTTCAAGAAGCCGTGCGTGAAGCCGCGAGAAAAGCTTTGCTGAAGCTCGCGAACTTCTTCCTTAGAAGGGCCTGCCCAATTGCCATCGAAATAGTCATCAATCGCTTTGCGGTACTTGCTCACCACGTTCGCCACATATTCCGGCTGCTTCATACGCCCTTCAATTTTGAAGGACGTAACACCCGCTTCAATCAACTCCGGCACAATATCAATCGCCGCCAAATCCTTCGGCGACAGCAAATATGTCACATCACCCATCGGCTGATGCTCCCCGTCAACCATCATGTCATACGGCAAACGGCAAGCCTGCGCGCATTCCCCTCGGTTCGCCGAGCGGCCGCCCCACATTTCGGACGTTAAGCATTGTCCAGAGTAGGACACGCACAGCGCTCCATGCACAAACACTTCCATCGGTACGTTGGCCTTCTCACCGATCTTTTGAATTTGCTTCAGGTTGTTCTCACGGCCAAGCACGACACGCTCCATCCCATACGGCTTCGTAAATTCTGCCGCTTCAGGTGACGTAATCGTCATTTGCGTTGATCCATGGATCGGGAAGTCAGGCGAAATTTCGCGAATCATTTTCACCAAGCCCAAGTCCTGTACGATAACCGCGTCTACACCCGCATCAATACAAGCCTCGATAAGCCCCTTTGCATCCTCAAGCTCATTTTCAAACACCAATATATTAAACGTCAGAAATCCTTTAACCCCATAACTATGCAAAAACGCCATAATGTCCGGCAAATCATCCATCCGGAAATTGTTCGCACGCGCACGTGCATTGAACTTCTCTACTCCGAAAAAGATCGCATCCGCGCCATTTGCCACTGCGGCACGCATGCAATCCCAATCGCCAGCCGGCGCCAGCAGCTCAATATCTCCACGCTGTATCCCTTGCTTCATTGTCGACATGCTCATCCTCCAAGCTAATTTATCCATTGCCGCATAATGCGGTCATCTCTATCTACTTATTTAAATATGCTTCAATTAGTATAGCGATCTTTACGCCGAAACTCCAGTATAGGCTAGAACTTCCTTCTCATCTATGCCGCTTACTGCACGTAACCCTGCTCGCTGCAGATTCACGTAAGGACATTTCCACTGCAACCAGTCTGCACACGTAAGAAAAAGAAAAGCATCCCGCCATAGCTTGGCCAGGATGCTGTCTGCATCATGATTTCTTATTCGTCACTTGCTCCGTAAATTGAAAGGATTCCATCGTACGCTTGAAAGAGTCAAGCAATTCTGGCGTTCGAGCCGTATCATCCACGGAATACACAAGTGAGTACACCTTGCCTTCACGCGCAATTAACAGCAAATTCACGGTGAAGCTCAATTGACCGGCTTCGCTGTTTACTTTCATCTCGACCGCATAAGCTTTATTGCCCTGAACTGTCGTCTTCTCTTGCTTCACGATCTCAACCTTGGTATCGTCTTCCCCTTTATAGTAATCTTCCCATCTTGCAAGCGCCTCTTCTACTGTTCGCACTTGATCGACATACACGGAGAAATCACTATCCGGTCGCGAATAATAAGCAATCATGCCTTCGTCCAATTCAACATCATAGTTCTCTTCTCCCCAAGCATAGAACCCGCTCGTCCACCAATCCGGTACCTGCAATGTAAATCCATAATTCGGAGCTTTGCGAGGCGAACTGACAGACCAGTCCTTGTACCAGTCTTCCCCTTTCGGGAAGTCTTCGGGACTTTCAAGATCTTTCTTCACATTTCCATCAACCTTCACCGAGGAAAACAGGCGGTTTCCAAGAGAAATACCCTCTGAATTGTCCGGACAATGATAGATCATCAAATATTGCACACCTTGATCGACAACGAGCAAATGCATGCTCACCTTCCAGTTCTTCTCATCGATGCGGCTTTTTACTTTAATGGATTTTGCCATCTTCCCATCTGCAAGTTTTACGTCCTGCACAGGATCGACCTGCAAATACTCAGATTTGGTGGTCTTTTTTATATAAGATAAATGTTTTTGCGCATATTGGTCGATCGTCAAACCAGGTGCAGCAATGGCAATATTGTAATTGACAGACTGCTCCCAATTTTTCGACCCATACGATTGGAAATACGTATCAGACGATGCCCACTCTACCGGCAAATCCATTGTCAGCCCTTTGCCCCACAACTCCGTATTGCGGTAGCCATCCTTCACCGAGCTGATATTGGTTGCAGCACCAGCGGAAAAGCTCGGACGGAACGTATTTATGAACGGGACGTACTGCAGCATCTGCTTCGGTCGCTGCGCATTTGCATCAAATATACGGACGATATATCGCTTGCCGTTGGAGCTGAACACACGCGCTAAGTACATATCCTCTTCATTTATAAAGACAGATTGTGCATATGCAATCCCATCGACCTTGCCCGTGCTCGCTTCATACATTTCAGACTCATCGTCTAACTCTTCCACTTGAAGATACTCCATTAATTGCTGTTCCGACGCCTGCCCCTTAAACGTATCTGCCCAATGCTCAAGCGGCTTCGATGCCCAATCCAGCGCATTGATCGTTACATAGACATGTTCGGTTGGATCCGCAAACATAACAGCGAACTCCTCAGGGGATAAGCTCTCATGCGTCCAGCCCTTAGGGAGTACCATATTCCATTGATAGTAGGAATCTCCAACACGTGCAGCCTTCGCACTCACATCTACAGCAGCACTTGCAAGATCCCCTGCCTGTTTCCAGCGCAATACAATCGATTTATCCTTATCCACCGAATAAGTCGCACCAAATGCTTGTGCCACCTGCTTCAACGGCACCATCGCAGTACCGCCAGTCATTTCCGGGGCTACTGCCAGTGTGACAAGCTTGCCGTTCAGCATCGCCTGCTTCTGGCCGATTCGCATCCGAATGGAGACAGCATCGCTTTCCAATATCACTGCATTATCCTTTTCCCATTTCAAGGCCGCATCGAACACATTCGTGAAGATACTAAGCGGCACCATCGTTGTTCCTTGACGAACGTATGGCTTCACAATCGCTAACTTCTCACCGTTCCATGTCGCAATCGTACTGCCCACTTTCAATCGGAGCATCTCCTGCTGCCCAGCCGCGGCAGTTGCTGCCACAGCCGGAGACGGAGACACGTTCCACCCAATCGTTCCCGCTACGACGGCTGCTATTGTCATAATGGCTACACTCTTCCGCCAATGATGGCTCGAGAACGGATATCGAATCGTTTTCCCCATATGAAGCACTCTCCCCTTAGCTCTTCATCTATGAAATATACCCTTCAGTTTTTCATGCACTTCTACTTCTACTTCTACTTCTACTTCTACTTCTACGTTACTTATCAGCGTCTACTGACTTATCCTTAACAGCTGGCTTTACTGCTTCACTCAGCACTACCATCTTCGCAACAAGGTTCCCCTTCGACTGCATCGTCAGCTTTACTTGCTGCCCTGGCAAAAATGACTTCAGTGCCTCATGCACATCGACAAGGGTCTTTACTGGCTTACCGTTAATGGCATACAGCACGTCTCCTTCCGTTATGCCTGCCTTCTTCGCCTGGGCGCTTACAACGTTCGTAACCTTGATCGGCACATCTGTCGGCAATCCAACATACGCAGCCCAGCTCTCTTCCAGTTCAACGCCAATCGAGGCCCGCTTCACCTTGCTATATTTGAAAAAGTGCTGAACAATCAGGTTTACCGTGTCAGACGGTATCGCAAATCCCATGTTCTCAATCCCTACAGCAGCGAACTTCAACGTATTGATGCCAATCACTTCACCATGCATATTCACAAGTGGCCCCCCGCTATTGCCTGGGTTAATAGCCGCATCCGTCTGAATCAGCTTGTAACTTGAATCAACAGCCCTGTCGATACCGCTAATAATCCCAGAAGTCGCAGAATTGCGCAGGGTAAAAGACACCGGTGTTCCAAGTGCAACGACCCCTTCGCCCACCTTAAGTGTTGGGTTCGGACGCACAAATGTGGCAGGCTTCATGTTTTGTGCATTGATTTTAATCAGGGCAATATCACTTTCCTCATCAGCGAACCATTTGCTTACCGGATAGGATTTCCCTTCCGGCGTTACGACCACTGGCTTCTGCAGAGCCAAAATGACATGCGCATTCGTAACAATCCATCCATCCTTGCGCACAACGACTCCCGTTCCGTGAGATAACCAGTTGTCTGAATCATCTTCCGCATCGATCTGACGGCCAATTATGGATACAACGGATGGGCTTACCTTCTCCACAATAGTAGGAATATCATTAGGCTTGTACTGATATGTATTCGACTTGCTATCATATGTACCCTTGCCGCCGGCTACCTTCTCAAGCGCCTCCGCTTCTACATATACCTTGTCCTTCACCTTCACAGCTCGAAATGACGCCTCAGCACCTGCCGCAGTTGGCAGAACAGATGCTCCAACCAGCAAGGAAACGATAAAAAGCGCAACTCTGTTTCTTCCCGTTCTTCTAGATAACTTTACTTCTGATGCATGATTTGTATGTATTCTATTCCCTTGCCCAACCATCCGGTTGCTCCTCCTCTTGCCCCCTATGAAATCAGGGCATTCCAATCTATGCTTCCATTCTCCTCTAACCTCAGATCATATGCAAGAAAAAAAGACTCCTTGATGATATCCACCAAGGAGTCTGTCTGTAGGACATGTATGTATCGCCATATGTGTCATGTGAAAATCAATTGTTCAAAGGTCTGATGGCGATTACCAACCTTGCACCATTACCCAATCCGCGTATAAAAAGACAAGCAAGCTCACAACGGCGAAACCGAGCGCAAATAGGTTGCGAGGACGCTGCTTGACTTGGCGTAGAACTGCCCAGATCAAGAGTAAAGTAAACGCAATCATAAATAAATCAAAATGCTGATAGGTGCTTTCGCTCTGTTGTGCTGCTTCGGCCAAAAACATGGTGTGACCTCCCTCTACACGTGCATTATACTCATATGCATCTATGTTATATTTACCCAGCAAAAGAATCAAGGCAAATTTTTCATATTTAACAAGATTGTCACCAATATTTCATGATTTATCCCTTGTCATTGAAACCCTGCATGATAGATGTCATTGAGTGGGAGATCAGATAGACATGTTTTCGCCACATCATTCCGTACCTGTGCCTTTCACTTTGCTTGGCTTACTACTCCCGTTGCCCATTTATAAGAGATATTGAATGCATTCATCAGAAATCGTAATGGCACTTGTCTTCACCATGCATTGTCGCATTGCTGGAAATATGTTACGATTACCTCACCAATAAAACATACTATTTATATCGGAATAAACAAGTTTGAGGAAATGAGGGACTGCCAATGGCTTATGATCCGATTTGGATGCAAGACCCTTCAAAGCTGAATAAGTTCGAGTTTGTCAAAATGGAGAAGGACGGTCTTGATGTCATTCGCGATATTATCGAGACGTATGCGCAGCAAGGCTATAAATCCATCCCCGAAGATGACAAAGGTCGCTTCAAGTGGGCCGGTGTCTATGAGCAGAAACCGAAGGACGGACATTTCATGATGCGGATCCGCATCAATTCCGGCATTATGTCCGCCGCACAAGCTCGAACGCTAGCCGATATCGCTGAGCTATACGGCCGAAGCCTGATGGACGTAACAACACGCCAAGCGATTCAGTACCACTGGCTGAGAGTCGAGGACTTCCCCGATATCTTCAATCGCCTTGAACAGGTTGGACTCTATTCTTATGAGGCTTGCGGCGACTGCCCGCGAACGATTGTCGGCAACCCGCTTGCTGGCATTGATCCCGATGAATTAATGGATACAACCGATCTCGTAAATGAAGTAAATGATTTTTTCCTCTTGAATCGAGACTTTTCCAACTTGCCGCGCAAATACAAAATGTCGATTTCCGCCAACATCTATAACAATGCGCATGCCGAAATTAATGACTTAGCCTTCACCCCTGCCGTCAAAATCATTGATGATGAAGAAGTGATTGGCTTCCACGCTCATGTCGGAGGTGGATTGTCCGCCAAGCCGCACTTGGCGCAAAAGCTTGATATGTTCATACGCCCTGAGGAAGTGCTCAAGGTCGCCGTCGGCGTAACGACACTATTCCGTGACAACGGATTCCGTGAGAAGCGCCATCATGCCCGTCTGAAGTTCCTTATCGCGGCTTGGGGTGTAGAGGCTTTCCAGAATCGCTTGGAGGAGCTTATTGGCAAGTTCCCTACTCGTGGTGAGGATAAAACCGTCGGCTGGCAAGCAGCTTACTTCGACGGCGTCCATCCGCAGAAACAGAACGGCCTCTTCTATATTGGACTCAACGTTCCAATCGGCCGGTTGGATAGCCACGAGTTCCGCCAGCTGGCTGACGCAGCTGAACAATACGGTGACGGATTACTGCGGACAACGATGTCCCAGAACATTGTTCTGACTGGCATACCTGAATATCACATTGACGAGGTTCTTGCTCTCCCCGTGCTGCAGCGCATTACGCCACATCCTAAGCCATTCATGAGCCGGACGGTATCATGCACAGGCAACGAATTCTGCAACCTAGCGATCGTAGAAACGAAGGAACGCGCAAGACGCGTAGCTGACTATTTGGATGAGCATATCACCGATCTGGATGAACAAATTCGCATTCACTTCATTGGCTGTCCGAACGCCTGCGGTCAGAAGCATGTCGCTGATATCGGCTTACAGGGCTCTCTCGTGAAGACGGAGCAAGGCATGGTCGATGCTTTCGATATCGCAGTCGGCGGCATACTTGGCCCGAATGCCCGTTTTAACACAACGTTGAAAGGGCGCGTTAAGGGTGACGATGTCCCATACGTCTTAGAACAGCTCCTTCGCTTCTATAAAGAGGATCGTAAAGCAAATGAGACATTCCATAGTTTCTTCCTCCGTGTCGGTGCAGACGCGTTCCAGCAGCGCCTGACCGAGATTCTAGCTGCTCCTATCGGCTAAGCCTAATGAGAGAGAATACATCCACCCCGCACCAGCCTCCCCTGTTATGAACAAGAGACCAACCTTAGCTAAGCGCTCTGGTTGGTCTCTTCATTTCACAGCATATGATTTTTTGTGAAAAGCTCCACATTAGTATATGATTTCGTCAAGCATGCACCATACTCTGCGATATACTGCAGCCTTCGTACGATTAATTGCCTTAGCTAAACATGACTTGCCTAACATTACTTAACATGATTCAGCCTAACATGAGATGTAAGTTGCCTTATGCCTCTTATTCGTCCTTCAGTTGAATCTCCTCGTAAGAACGAATCATTACATCTGCGGATTCAGGAGCTGTCTCGAATTGATTCGCCTCATCAATGAAGATTTGAAGACTTGAGCCAGCAGCGTGTCCCATTTCCATATCCCCAACCGAATCTCCGATCACAGCTATCTCATGTGGTTCCAGTCCGATCTCTCGGCAGGCCAGCTCCACCATGTCCGGATAAGGCTTCCCTTGCGCTACACAATCATCGCCAACGACCGCATCGAAATAATGGCGGATTCCCATCTTCTCCAAATGCTGCTCAGATGGCCCCTTATCATCTGCTGTTACAACCGCCATCTTAAGTCCATGCTGACGGCAGAGTTCCAGAAACGGCACAACGCCTGTTACCGGAATAATATTAGCATGCTCCAGCAATTGCTCATTCGCCTGCTCAAACACCGCTGTTACCCGCTGCACAGCGCGGTTCCACGGCACTCCTTCTTTATAGAGCAAATAAGTCGCGATCGAAATCATTTGCGTCGGAGACCCCATCGCCAGCGGCCCTTGCCGATCATGCGTACGTATCGATCCATCTGCCTCAATGTGAACGCCTAAAATATATCCCGGGTCTTCCGGCAAAGAGCCTCCCTCTTGCTTCAGCTCCTGTTCCAATCCCTTCATTACCGTCTCCGCCCACCAGCCCCACAGGCTAATGAACTGTAAAATCGTTCCATCCTTGTCGAACAAAATACCGCGCACCTTTGCGCTGCAAGAACCTACTTGAAGCTGAACCATCTGCACCATCCTCTGCAAGATCATTATCGTTGCCCTACCATTTCGGCATACATAGCTCGGTATCCTGCTGCATTCCTTAACTGCTTCAACATTTCTCGACATGGGATCGGGATGTTAAAAGGCAACTCCAGTTGGCACACATTCAAACACATTTAATAACACATTCAAAAAAACAAACCTGCATAAAAAGGCACGTCCAGCTGTTATGAGCCGTACCGTGCCTGTATCGTACATAAATGAAACGATGCTGATTCTACACTTGCTGTGCTTCCCGATCCTTCTTCGTTAATTGCTTCGTACGCTCTGCATCGCGCTCCAAGATCGGCTTCAAGTACTTGCCTGTATAAGACGCAGGTACCGTTACGACTTGCTCCGGCGTTCCGTGCGCAACGATCGTTCCGCCGCCGCTGCCACCTTCTGGACCCAAGTCAATAATGTAGTCCGCTGTCTTAATGACATCCAGATTGTGCTCGATAACGAGCACCGATTCACCGGAATCGACAAGTCGATGCAGCACTTGCAGCAAGCGATCAATATCCGCAACGTGAAGACCTGTAGTCGGCTCATCCAAAATGTAAATCGTCTTGCCTGTGCTCCGGCGATACAACTCAGCTGCCAGCTTCACGCGCTGCGCCTCACCGCCAGACAATGTTGTCGCAGGCTGTCCGAGTTTCATGTAGCCAAGGCCGACATCAAGCAATGTCTGAATCTTGCGATGGATACGAGGAACGTTCTGGAAGAACTCAACTGCATCCTCGATCGTCATTTCCAGCACATCTGCGATGTTTTTCCCTTTGTATTTCACTTCCAGCGTCTCACGATTGTAGCGCTTGCCCTTACATACCTCACAAGGTACATAGACATCAGGCAGGAAGTGCATCTCAATCTTAATAATCCCGTCTCCACGGCATGCTTCACAGCGTCCGCCCTTCACGTTGAAGCTGAAGCGCCCCTTCTTGTAGCCACGGATCTTCGCTTCATTCGTTGAAGAGAACAGGTCACGGATATCATCGAATACACCTGTGTAGGTGGCTGGATTCGAACGTGGCGTCCGCCCGATTGGAGATTGATCAATATCAATGACTTTATCGATATGCTCAAGTCCGCGAATTTCCTTGTGCTCACCCGGGCGCACCTTCGCCTTGTTCAAATCTCGCGCCAGCGTTTTGTACAAGATCTCGTTGACGAGTGTCGACTTGCCTGAGCCGGATACGCCAGTTACTGCGGTGAAGACGCCCAGTGGAATCTTCGCATGAACGCCGCGCAAATTGTTCTCCTTCGCACCGCGAACCTCCAGCCAGCGTCCATCCGTCTTGCGGCGTTCCTCAGGTACAGGAATAAACTTGCGACCGCTCAAATAAGCCCCGGTAAGCGAGTTCTTATCCTTCATGATCTGCTTCGGCGTGCCTTCAGCTACAACCATACCGCCGTGAATACCAGCGCCCGGGCCAATATCGATAATATAATCGGCTGCAAGCATCGTATCCTCGTCATGTTCAACGACAATAAGCGTATTCCCGAGGTTGCGCATATGCTCCAGCGTCTGGATTAAGCGATCATTATCACGCTGATGCAGACCGATACTAGGCTCGTCCAAGATGTACAGAACCCCCATCAAGCTCGAGCCAATCTGTGTCGCCAAGCGAATGCGCTGCGCCTCACCGCCAGATAGCGTTCCCGCTGCACGGTTCAAGGTCAAATACTCAAGCCCGACATTCACGAGGAAGCCAAGACGCGAATTAATCTCCTTCAGAATGAGGTGAGCAATCAACTGCTCCTTCTCTGATAGCTCTAAGCCGCTAAAGAAACGCTGCGCTTCTCCGATAGAGAGCGAGGTGACATAGGCCATGTTCTCACTGCCTACCGTAACCGCCAAGCTTTCCTTGCGCAGACGATGCCCTTTGCAGGAACCGCAAGGCTTCGCACTCATAAACCCTTCAATATATTCACGGATGCCCTCTGATGCCGTCTCACGGTAGCGACGCTCCAGATTATGAACGATACCTTCAAACGGCACAAAGGCTTCCTTCTTATGACCGAAATCATTCTCATATCGGAAGCGAACCTTTTCACCACCCGTACCATTCATCAATTTGGACATCTGTTCCTTGTCTAACTGTGATACCGGAACATCCGTAGAAATTCCATAATGCTCACATACCGCAGCCAAGAACTGCGGATAGTAGTTCGACGTGCTGCCTGCCCATGCTTCAAAAGCTCCATCCTCAATCGTGCGCTCACGATCCGGCACCAGCAGTTCAGGATCGACAATCATCTTCATACCGAGTCCATCACATTCCGGACAAGCACCAAATGGACTATTGAAGGAGAACATGCGGGGAGCAAGCTCATCGATACTGAAGCCGCATTCTGGACAAGCCAGATTCGAGCTGAACACCAACTCTTCCTCGCCGATAATATCCACAATCAGCTTGCCGTCTGACAGCTTCAACGCTGTCTCAATGGAATCGGCAAGACGTGATTGCACATCTTCCTTCACAACAATTCGGTCTACAACAACCTCGATATTGTGCTTGCGATTCTTCTCCAGCTCAATCGTCTCGGACACATCACGCAATTCTCCATCCACACGAACCCGGACGAAGCCTTGCTTTTGAATATCAGCAAATACCGTCTTATGCTCCCCTTTGCGTCCAGAAATGACCGGGGCTAGCAATTGCAGCTTCGTTCGCTCTGGATACGACATGATACGATCCACCATCTGTTCCACGGTTTGCGACGTAATCTCTATTCCGTGCTCTGGACAATGTGGATGGCCAACACGTGCGAACAATAATCGTAAATAGTCGTAGATTTCCGTAACCGTACCAACCGTTGAACGCGGATTGCGGCTTGTCGTCTTCTGATCGATTGAGATGGCTGGAGACAGCCCATCGATAGAATCGACATCCGGCTTCTCCATTTGCCCGAGAAATTGACGCGCATAAGCGGATAGGGACTCCACATACCGGCGCTGCCCTTCGGCATAAATCGTGTCGAAGGCTAATGACGATTTACCCGAGCCGCTAAGACCCGTAAGTACAACGAACTTGTCGCGCGGGATCGTCACATCGATATTTTTCAAGTTGTGGGCACGCGCCCCTTTTATCACAATATGTTCACTAGCCAATGGATTACCCCTCCTGCTCGTTCAGGTTCACTCGAACCACGTACGGCATCTAAAATTACTGCTCTATGATTAGTCCATCGCCTTCAATTCCAACAAAGCATCACGCAGCTCGGCTGCTCGTTCAAATTGGAGGTTCTTCGCGGCATCTTTCATTTCCGCTTCCAATCGCTGAATGACCGACTGACGATCCTTCTTCGACATCTTCTCGACAGACTTGCTGATATCGTACCCTTCCTTCGACTCCGCTGTCTTCGTCGCCTCGATCACATCGCGCACTTTCTTGCGGATTGTCTGTGGCGTAATGCCATGTTCCTCATTGAACGCCATCTGAATCTTGCGGCGCCGTTCTGTTTCCGTGATGGCCTTATGCATCGAATCCGTCATTTTATCCCCGTACATGATGACACGTCCTGATGCATTCCGCGCCGCACGCCCAATCGTCTGAATGAGGGAGCGTTCTGCGCGAAGGAAGCCTTCTTTGTCTGCATCCAAAATCGCAACCAGCGATACTTCCGGCAAGTCGAGCCCTTCACGCAGCAAGTTGATGCCGACAAGCACATCGTACACGCCCAGCCGCAAATCACGCAGCAGCATCATCCGTTCCAAGGTTTTAATATCAGAATGCAAATAACGCACCTTAATGCCGATTTCCTTCAAATAATCGGTTAAGTCCTCGGACATCTTCTTCGTTAACGTCGTCACAAGGACACGCTCGTCTTTATCCAAGCGAATGCGAATTTCTTCAATTAAGTCGTCAATCTGCCCCTTCGTAGGCCGTACTTCAATAATCGGATCCAGAAGACCCGTCGGACGAATAATTTGCTCTACCATCTTCGGAGTATGCTCAAGCTCGAACGGCCCCGGCGTCGCTGATACGAACACAGCCTGACCTACCTTCTGCTCGAATTCCTCAAACTTAAGCGGTCGATTATCCATCGCCGACGGCAAACGGAATCCATGCTCAACGAGCACTTCCTTCCGCGCTCTGTCGCCGTTGTACATCGCACGTACCTGTGGGAGCGTAACATGAGACTCATCGACCACGACAAGGAAGTCGTCAGGGAAATAGTCAAGCAACGTATACGGTGTTGCACCGCGTTCACGGAATGTGAGCGGTCCGGAGTAGTTCTCGATCCCCGAACAGAAGCCCATCTCCTGCATCATCTCGATATCATAGCGAGTACGCTGCTCCAAACGCTGTGCTTCTAACAGCTTGCCCATACTGCGCAATTCTTCTAACCTTTCTTCCAATTCACGCTCTATATTGACGAGAGCCACCTTCATTGTCTCTTCTCGCGTTACGAAGTGAGACGCCGGGAAGATTGCGATATGTTCACGTTCACCAATAATTTCACCAGTCAGCACATCTATTTCAGTAATTCGCTCGATCTCGTCACCGAATAGCTCCACACGAACTGCGTTCTCACCGTTCGAGGCTGGGAAGATTTCAACAACATCGCCCCGCACGCGGAACGTACCGCGTGTGAAGTTCATATCATTGCGCTGGTATTGAATGTCGACCAGCTTGCTAAGAATCGCGTTCCGCGATTTCTCCATCCCCACCCGAAGAGACAATACAAGGTTGCCGTACTCCATCGGGGAACCCAAGCCATAGATGCACGATACACTCGCCACAATAATAACATCACGGCGTTCGAACAAGGAGCTGGTAGCAGAGTGACGAAGTTTGTCGATCTCTTCATTGATACTGGAATCCTTCTCAATATACGTATCGGAAGAAGGAATATAGGCTTCAGGCTGATAGTAATCGTAGTAGCTGACGAAATAAGACACAGCATTGTTCGGGAAGAATTCCTTGAATTCACTGCACAGCTGTGCAGCGAGTGTCTTATTGTGAGCAATAATTAACGTAGGACGATTCAACTGAGCTATCGTCTGGGCGATGGTGAAGGTCTTCCCTGTTCCTGTCGCTCCGAGCAGCGTCTGATACCGTTTCCCTTGATGGACGCCTTCAACCAATTGTTCAATCGCCTTAGGCTGATCTCCTTGAGGGGAGAACTCGGATACTAGCTCAAAAGGTCTGTCTTCCCTTTCAAAGTCCGCCACAACTTCACCACTTTCTTTTTAATATCATGTACATTTTATATGATGAACTGTATCTGTCAGAGCTTAGAACTGCATTATGCAGACGTACTCCGACCCGTACAGCAAAACGCTACTGCAATGAAAATAAATTCCTTCATCATTCTCTGTTTATAGGCATTTCATCCTGCTTATTCGCGCAAAAAACGCTCGTCCTGGGACACTCTAGGACTCTTGACTCAAAACTTTGGTACAGGCCCGCAAGCGCCCTCTTCCCCTAAACTTTGCCCAATTTCCACCCGATAAACATATCAGGTACAGCATGGCGAAACAATGGGTTCGCTCAGGTCTGTTGCCATGATATAGTATGGATGCTGAAATCGTTGCAAAGAAGGATCCCGCATGAGGCGGACATCATCTTTACATATGAAAAATAAGAATGTTTGTTCCCTTTTCCATTATACTCTTTTCATCGATTGGATGCAAATGGGAAACAATGAACGGGAGAGAGGATTATCTATGGACAAAACAACTGTAATTGGCATTCTTGCCGGCTTAGCTGCACTCATCGGAGGCTTCCTGTGGGAAGGTGGACAGATGGGTGGCCTATGGGAGAAAACGGCTGCACTCATCGTCTTCGGCGGAACGATTGCCGCTGTCGTCATCAGCTTCCCGGGCAATCGGCTGCGCAGTATCCCGAACGCACTTAAGATGGCGTTCGGTCGCAACTCAACAAACGCACAGCAATTAATCGACGACATCGTCGCTATGAGTACTGTCGCTCGCAGAGAAGGTGTCCTCGCTCTGGAGAACCAGGCCCACACTCATGAGAACGGATATTTGCGTGATGGCATCATGATGATTGTAGACGGAACTGATCCAGAGCTCGTGAAGCAAATGATGGAGCTGGAGATGGACGCCATCGAAGAAAAACATGAAGGCTATGCAAAAATATTTGAAGCAGCTGGCGGTTATGCTCCAACAATGGGGATTATCGGTACCGTTATGGGTCTAATTCACGTCCTCGGCAATTTGTCAGATCCGTCTTCGCTCGGACCATCAATTGCCGTTGCCTTCACAGCCACCCTATACGGAGTTGCAACCGCAAATATCATTTACTTGCCGATTGGAAGTAAAATCAAAGCGCGCAGCATGGAAGAATTACGTGTCATGGAAATGATCGAATACGGAATTTTAGCGGTACAAGCTGGCGAGAACCCGCAAATTATTCGTAAAAAACTTGGCTCATTCCTGCTCGCCGAAGACTCCTTCGAACCGCTCAAGTTGGTTCCAGAAGCAAAGCGGGGGATGATTCATGAGACGCAGAAATAGAAAATCAGGAGCACGCGCTGAGAATCACGAGCGCTGGCTCATTACTTACGCGGATCTCATTACCCTGCTTATGATCTTCTTTGTCGTCATGTATGCCATGAGTAAGATTGATGTGGATAAATATGAGTCTCTGTCTGAAACGCTGCAGGTATCCTTCCGCAATACGGATACATCCTTAAAGGGCTCCACTATTCTGGATGGATCCTATGCGAAGCCAGGACAAACAGGAGACAAACAAACCAAGCAAGACGGCGCCGACGGCAAGGAAAAGGAAGAAAAAGCCGTGGCAATAGGGACAATTACGAACAAGGATCTGGCCTTCCGCAAGCAAGAGGCAGAGCTGAAAAACTTCATGGGTGTCATCCAGCAATATATCGATGAGAACAAACTAGGCAGTCAAATTACCGTATCTGATACGCCAAAAGGAATCGCCATCCGAATGAGCGATCGACTGCTGTTCGATTTGAGTCGTGCAGAATTGAAGGAAAATGCATTCCCTCCACTGAAGAAGCTTGCTACCTTACTTCCGAAGCTGAGTACATCCATCAGCATTGAGGGACATACGGACAACTTACCGTTCGCCCAAGGCGGCCGCTATAAGGATAACTGGGAGCTATCCGCTGCCCGAGCCCTATCCGTTCTTCGTTACTTCGTAGATGATAACAAGCTCGATGCCGCACAATTCCAAATTGCCGGCTATGGCGAAACTCGTCCACTTGTGGATAACGACACAGAGCAACATCGTCAACAAAATCGACGCGTAGAAATCATTGTTCTGCGGAAAATGGTGCAATAAATGTTCGGCAGCCGATTCAAGCGTATGGTTATCCAACAGTTATTCACAGGATAAACAGCACTTATCCACGTTATTCACCGACTTATCTACAGAATGTTAACAACTTGTCGACAAAATCATATATTTCAATCCTATTATCCACAATCCACAAGATTAAATATATTTGAGTTCAAAAACAAAGGGATTAATTAGAGCAGTTGCACAACTGACTCTGATTAATCCCTTTTTGTTAAATGCTTAATCTCGATTCTCGTATACAAATCCCACTCAGTTTGCTGTATATCCCCAAAAACAATTGAGTAGATTGGATTCCCGAAAATTATTATCCTTACTATGCTCGATTATCCACATCTGTAGGCATTGATGCATTCAACGTCTTCGCAGCCTCACTCATGTGGTCTGCAGACTGCACATCGCTCTCTGCTTGCTCGCGCAGCTTACGCTTTGCTCCACGCTTGGAACGAATCCAAGGCACTAACAAGTATGAAAATAATGACGGAGCCCGTGTAACTGCTACATATTCAACCCGATCATCAGGAGCAAGCAATACGCCCAACTGATGGTGATCACCAGCATAAATAGCCCGCTGCAAGAAACGAACCTCACCTGATAAGTTGTTCACTTCCAGCTTACAGAACGCGGAATTCATACGGAGTGCCTGATGCAGCTCCGCCTTCGTCCTTACCTTCACACCGTTCACCTTCACAATCACTTCACCTTGCATAATACCAAGCTCCGCTGCCGGACTGTTCGGCAGGACAGCCAAAATGCGGAGTCCTCCAGCATCTTGGGTGAACACCGGACTATGTTCCGCTTCTTCTCTGCGACTCAACCAGATTAAGCCCTCATGCATGCCAATCGCTGCAATTGCGGCCACAGGAACAAGCGGTGCCCACCAAGCAGCAGCTAATGAAATTGCAAGCAGCAGTGCCGCATACGCAAACAAACGCGTACTGCTTAGCGCTGCTTTCTGCTGTGGAAGCTTCGTAAATGTCAGCTCGGAGAAGCCAATAACGATTGGAAACGCAATGAGCGACCAGCCATGCTGCCACAGTTCTCCACCGAACAACGGCATCCAAGGCAAAGCTGCTCCCTCACCCGCTGGAAAGAGTAGAAACAGCGGAACTGGCCACATGCTCTGCATACGATAGGCACCGACGACGCGTCCACGCTTGCTCTCCATGAACATCGGTCCAGCCATACGCGCTGCCTGCTTGCGAATAAGGACAGCCTCAGCCGCATGCAGCAGTGCGACAAGCACCAGCAGCCCAGCAGCGTCCATTCCACGCACCGAAGCAACGGTATCCCCTAGCCAGCCATCTGGATTCCATGTTGTCACCCATGTATTTAGTACAAATTGTATAATGGCAAGCAAGCCTGCCGCATAAGCAAGGCACAGAAATCGAACACGGATAAGCAGCAGTACGAGAGCAATGATCCACAGCAGCACGATCACTTCCCGTGTCAGAGACACGCCGAGTCCAATTGCAGCGAACGTTACGAGGATGCCTGAAATCAAGCCACCAAGCCATGCATGCCAGGTATGGGTGATCCAGCTGTGCATTTTCACGGCGAACAGTCTTCGCTCCAGGATCACTTGCCTGCGATAATGCATGGCAATGAGTAGAATGGACAGCCAATAAAACGGCGAGATAAGCCATTGCAATACAGCCTCGCCTACCCGAATACTGATATCCAACAGCAGGTTCACATGATTCGCCCCTCTCCATCACCAATTAGACTACGCACTCTATCTATGCTGAACACGTTCCCTCTAAGCTGCCCACCTGCAGCCATCCTTGTCTTCAAGCTTACTAACCATCTTGCCTTCAAACCAAATACCTACTTTCTATAACCCTTTATAACTTTAATGGAGACGAACTTTTACGTTCACACGTATCCATTTACCCGAAAACCCATTCATGCAATCAAAAGAAAAAGAAGGCCGAAGCCGAAGCTTACGACCTTCTTTATATTCGACAGCATTTAGCGGATTTCCTTCTTCAGTACATCAACCGCCTTATGGAGCTGTGCATCGTTCTTCGGATCCCGCATCGCCTTAACAATCGCCTGCTCAAGCTGTTCTGCCGTCTTCGCATCAACCTTGCCCGTGACGGTCAGTTTGGATGCTTGCTGGAACTCCTTAATGGCTGCCTCAGTCTCCTTGGAGAAATAGCCATCCTTACGACCTGGCTTGTAACCAAGTCCATCAAGCATAATCTGAACATTCTTGACATTCGCATCATTCATATCAAATGCGAGCATCTTATCCTTCGGAACAGGAGCGACATAATAGAAGTCAGGCTGCTGAACCGCAATATCCGGCTCGATGCCCTTCTGATGAATCCAATTGCCTTGCGGCGTTAACCACTTCGCAATTGTAATCTTGATCAGACCGCCATCTCCAGAATTATAGCTCGTCTGTACTGTTCCCTTGCCGAATGTATGCTCACCGATGAGTTTCGCTCCAGCAGATTCCTTCAACGCGCTTGCCATAATTTCAGAAGCACTGGCGCTGCCCTTATTCGTCAGCATCGTGACGGGATATGGCTTCAGCTTCGCAGTCCCCTTAGACAAGTAGCTGCTGCGCTCTTTGTTCCGATCCTCCACTTGAACAATGGACTTGCCTTCTGGAACAAACAGCTCTGTCATCTTCTGCACAATATCGAGCACCCCGCCCGGATTGTTACGCACATCGATAACAAGCCCCTTCATTCCCTGCTTCTCCAGCTTCTCAAGCTCTTCCTTGAAACGATCGAACGTATTCAATGAGAATTGACGAATCTCAATATAGCCAATGCTTCCATCCAGCATCTTCGGATATACAGTCTCCATGTCTACTTCATCTCGCACAACGATGAGCTCAAGTGGAACTGTTTGCCCTGCCCGCTTGATAAGTATTTTAGCCTTCGTACCCTTCGGGCCGCGGATTTTCGCTACTGCCTCGTTTAGGTTTTTGCCCTCCAGACTCTCGCCATTTACGGAAATCAGCACGTCCTTCGGCTTGACGCCAGCCTTCTCAGCAGGAGATCCCTTAATCGGCGATACTACCGTCACTTCGCCATTCTCCATCGTCACTTCCGCGCCAATCCCAGTAAAAGCACCTTCAATGCTATGGTTGAATTGCTCCGCTTCTTCTTTCTCCATAAAGGAGGAGTAAGGATCATTAAGCGCGGCGATCATGCCATGAACTGCGCCATTTACAATCTTGTTGCGCTCAACGGCGGTAACGTATTTATTCTCGATAATGCCTAACGCCGAGTTCAGCTTCTGCATCTCGCTCGCTGATAAACCATTGCCTGTCGATGCAGCTTGTCCACCACTCGCAAATATCGGCAAGTCCATCACTGTAAACGTTAAGGCACTGCCTGTCAGCATAGCCGCTCCGACGAGCAGAGCGACGGTTCGCCCTTTGAATGACATCGAATCACCGCCTTTGTCTTCCCTATGTTCCCTACGCTTACTCAGTCAACATTTCATCTTAGTATATGTCGAAACTGCCATTTTTATTTCAAATATGGTTCTGGATCAACGCGTTCTCCATCCACGCGAACCTCAAAGTGGAGGTGGTTGCCTGTTGCACGGCCTGTTGCTCCTACCTCTGCAATCTTGTCGCCACGTGAAACTTGGTCACCCTTCGATACTTTAATTCCACCGTTGCGGATATGTCCATACAGGGACCAAACGCCATTTCCATGATCGATGACGACACAGTTGCCGTATCCAGACCACCATTCTGCAATCAGAACTGTACCTGATTCAGCAGCATAGATATCTGTACCTCCCGGAGTGGCCATATCGAGACCGCTATGGAACGCTCCTTGTTTCCCAGTAATCGGATCCGTGCGCGAACCGAATCGTGAAGAGATATAATAATCATCATGAAGAGGAACTGCAAATTTGCCGCCCGAGTACACTGAGTTCGACGAGTTCGAATTGCTTCTTGGCTTCGCCTTCGGCTTTGGCTTTTCCTTCGGCTTCATCAGCTCATTCTTCTTACGGAGCAGCTCGGCACGCTTCTTCGCAAACTCAACGAGCAGTCTGTCCTGCTCCTCACTCGCGTCATCTGACTCGTCAATTTGCTTATTATAGCTTGCAATCATGACTTCTTTTTCTTTTTCCTTCAGCATTAAGTCCTTCTTCGCATTATCGAGCTTCGCATACAGCAATTTTACTTGCTTCAGGTTCGTCTCGATCTCCTGCTTCTTCTGGACTACGAGCTGCTTGTCACGCTTATGCTCCGCCAATATTTCTTTATCTTGTTCAGCGATCGATTGCAGTGAATCGAACCGATCCAGGAAATCAGAGAAGCTTGTCGCACTAAACAATACATCTATGTAGGACACGACGCCGTTCGTATACATCAATCGCACACGCGTATCAAGCAAATCCTCACGTTCATCAATTCGTTTGTTGACCTTCTGCAGTTCATCCGCTGCCTCAGCCAAATTTAATTCTGTTTCATCTATTTGATGAGCGACATTCGCCATCTCATTAGCTTTCTTATCAATCTCAGACAGAAGATAGTCCATATCCTTCTGCGTCTTTCCAAGCAACTTCGTTGCTTCGGCCTTCATGGACTTCGCTTCTTGCTGCTTATTCTCCGCTTGACGCATCTCGCTCTGAAGCTGCTTCAATTGCTGATTGACCTTGTCCAACTCTGATGCTTGTCCCGTAGATGGCGGCGCCATCGAGAAGACAATTGCAAAGCTTGCGAATAACGTGATCCACTTCTTCAAACCAGTACTCCGTTTCAATCCGGTTCCTCCGATCTCCCCCGATTTGGGCCCTATCATTCATACGCTGCATTTCGTTGGTGCTATCTATACTTTCAAAAATTTACGAATGGAAATCGTACTTCCCCATGTGCCAATCAAAATGCCTAGTCCCACTAGAGTGCTGCCAACAACCAGCCACGCATCCTGCAGTGGAATAAGCTTGACCATCTGCAAGCCCAACTCAAAATTCATCACGAGCTGCTGATATCCGTAAAATAGCAGTCCAACTGTAATTAGTGACCCTACAATGCCCAGGAGAGCCCCTTCGACGAAGAACGGTCCTCGAATGAAGGAATTGGTTGCCCCAACAAGCTTCATAATGCTAAGCTCGCGCTGACGAGCCATAATCGTAACTTTAATCGTATTCGAAATAAGGAACATCGCTGTAACGGCTAGGCCCGCTACAATAATAAGGCCGAAGTTGCGCACGGTTGCCGTTACCTTCAGCAAAGTATCGACCGTTCCTTTCCCGTAATTGACCTTCCACAGCGGCTTCGCGCTATTCGTATCATTAATGGCACTAATCTTCTTCGCGACTATGCCAATCGTTGCTGGATCGTATACCTCAACCGTGAAGGAATCCGGAAGCGGATTGGTATCCTTCGTATATCCGTTAAGCAGTTCCTTGCCGTCCTCACCCAAGTTCTTCTCCAGCAGCTTCATGCCCTCTTCCTTGGAGATTGGGATAACCTTGCTTACTTCTGACATATTGCCGATGTCTGTAGCGACTAGTTCCTTCTGCTCTTGTGTTGCATCAAGCTTCATATAAACTCGAATTTGTACCTTGTTATCAATTTGCTTCGTCATCTCGTTTACATTCAACGACAATAACATGAACACACCTAATATAAACAACGAGATCACTATCGTACTAATCGATGCGAAAGACATCCATCCATTGCGGAAAATACTCTTGCTTCCTTCTCTGACATGGCGGGACAGTGAATTAAAAATCATAGCCGTATTCCCCCCGTGCCTCGTCACGAACAATAAGTCCCTGCTCGATCGCAATAACCCGCTTGCGCATCGAGTTGACGATATCCTTGTTATGAGTAGCCATGACAATCGTCGTGCCGCGGAAATTAATTTCCTCAAGCAGCTTCATAATTCCCCATGATGTCTCTGGATCGAGGTTCCCCGTTGGCTCGTCAGCCACAATCACAGATGGGTTATTCACAATTGCCCTTGCAATCGCGATTCGCTGCTGTTCTCCCCCAGACAGCTGTGCCGGCAGACTGCCCATCTTATGCTTCAATCCAACCAGCTCAAGCACCTCAGGCACACGACGCTTAATAACCTTCTTCGGCGCTTCGATTACCTCCATCGCGAAGGCAACATTCTCATAAGCAGTCAGCTTCGGCAAAAGTCGAAAGTCCTGGAACACGACACCGATATTGCGCCGAACGAACGGAATCTTGCGCTGCTTCAGCTTGCCGATATTGAATCCACTTACGAAAATTTGCCCCTTTGTAGGCACTTCTTCTCTATAGATCAATTTCATGAATGTCGATTTCCCTGCTCCCGACGGTCCAACCAAATAGACGAATTCATCCTTATCAATTTGGACGGATATGCCGCGCAATGCGTGAGAGCCGTCTTGATACGTTTTCCATACATCTTGCATTTCTATCAAATAATCACACCCTAAGTTTAAAAGATCAGCTAATATACATTCGACATAAGTGCTCTAATTCCTTTAAAAGAAAGGAAATTTCAACATCTTTTTACGCATAGCACCACATTCAGCTATCATTCAGCGTTCTATAGCAGCTAACGCCGTCGGAAGCAGTTCGGCCCTTGCTGTAGTCCTCCCCTCCAACCAGCTAACGCAATGTTCCCTTGTTCTCTACACTCATCGAGTCAAGTTTGCTATTCAAGTCGCATATAGTATGAGAATGAATAAATCAAATCTTCTCGTCCTTAGGCTTGCTTCAAGCAAGGACTCTATTTCTTCATTTTTTCATAAGCAGGAGGCTATTGCAGTGAAAAAAATCCATGCACTATTTATAACCGTTGCCTCACTCTTGTTGGTAGGTACTGCGGTATGGGGCTTGGCTCACAGCTATGCATCACAGCCAACAATCCCTCCCAACGTACATCTGTCCACTTGGAATATCGGCTCTCAATCTATGGACGCCTTCCGCGACCAATTAAAAGCAAAAATTAAGCAATTGGAGCAAACGCCATTCGAATTCTCCTTCGATGACACGAACGTTGAACCAGTCAAAACTACACTTGCTGATCTCGGCGTTACCTATGATGCGGAGCCTATTTTACGCGCACTCGACAAGATGAAGGAAGGCTCTCTCTGGGAACGAATTCAAGCACGTTACTATTTCCCGACATCATGGACACTTCAATTCCGTTGGAATAAAGACGTGTGGGCGAAGCGCTTGACTCCAGACTGGGAGGAAAAAACATTCGGCAAGCCTGTAAATGCACAGCGAGAAATTACAAAAGACGACACCGTTCGCTATACACCTGAAAAAACAGTCCTTCGCATCGACCGATTACAGCTGGAACAACTCATCCGCACCTCCATCCCACACACGTGGAATGAAGGGCAATCCATTGCACTACAGGTACCACTACAAAAAACAGCCCCACCAGTCACGATAGCATCGCTGAAAGCGGAGGGGATTGAACGAAAGATTATTGAGTTCTCAACCAGCTTCGTGCAAGCCAGTGACGGGCGCACCCATAATGTCAACGCAGCTGCCCAGACCATTCATGACATGGTGCTGAAGCCTGGTGAGGTTTTCGACTATGATAAAGTCATTGCTGAAACGGAAAAGAAATACGGCTTCAAGGAAGCTCCCGTCATCTTCAACGGCAAGCTTGTGCCCGGCATTGGCGGCGGCATCTGCCAAGTATCGAGCACCTTATACAATGCAGTACTTCGCACTGGTCTGGAAATCGTCGAGCGACGCAATCATTCCTTACCTGTCTCTTACTTACCAATTGGGTTAGATGCCACCTTCTCTCAGGGCTATATTAATTTCCGCTTCAAAAACACAACCGGCAAGCATCTTATTATTCGAACTGCTGCTGAGGACGATCGGCTCATTATTAAATTTTTCGGCACAATGGATAAGGATGTATCCTATCGGATGGAGACCAAAACATTGAAGGTGCTGGAGCCAACGATTAAATATGTGAAAAATCCAAGCCTCCCTATCGGCAGCCACGAGACGATCCAGAAGGGGAAACAGGGCTATACGGTAGAGTCATACCGAATTAAGCTCGTTAACGGCAAAGAGGTCGAACGCAAAAAAATGTTTGTAGATACGTACAGACCACAGCCGACACTTATAGCCGTCAATACAGGCGGATCGGATCAGTCTTCTTCGAAAAAGGATCAAAACCCGATTTTAGAGGATGGTGTCAACGGGCCGGTATTCAACGATTAGCTAACTGGGGAAATATGTTGAGGTTTAATCGTAAGAGCCCTCCTTCAGCCAATGATGAGGAGGGCTCTTACTCGTGTAAGCATAAAACTATATTGCGGCAAACCAATGATGGACGTAAATCAATCACCATCTATGCAGAATTAGAAAATGCGGTGAGGCATCAGTCAAGCGCCACGTCCTCCTATAGAATGAAGTTGGATCCGGATGCAAGGCGAGATCATTAATCTACGCCGCCGTACCCAGCATTGAAGGGAGTTTCTCCCTTTCGAGGTACAGAACATTGCATTACGCATCCCGCTTCGTTCGCTGCTGCGGCATATCTGCAAGCTGATTGACAGATACGATGTCATGCCGTTTTTTGCGTGGTGGTGTCCAAAACTGCTCATTTCCTGGCAAGTCATCGAACCAAGCAGCTTCATCGGGACAATCAAGCTCCATGAACGCGCCATAATTGCCCTCTCTTGATTGATGATACTTTAGAAAAGCCTTTCCGTTCTCAATCGCCAGGATTTCAATTTTGCCTGATGTATGGCTCATGGATAACCTGACCCGCTTACCAAGACCTGAGGTCTTCGCCTTGGCTGCTTCAACGAGTTGGTACGCTTCCTTTAATGGGAGGACGAATTCACTATTGCCAGCAACCGGCCGGTTAATAAAGAAATAATACGGGGTTACCCCAGCCCATGACAGCTTATCTAGCAGTTCTCCGAGTACCTCAGCATCATCATTAATCCCCCGCAATACCGGCGTCTGATTGACTACGATAGCTCCAGCTTCGTGCAGTGCTTGGAATCCGCGCTTCGCTTCTTCTGTAATTTCTCGTGGATGATTAATATGGGCCATCACATAAATCCGGTGGTCAGGTGTTGAAAATTCACGAATCGTCTCCAGCAATAACTCATCTTCATAAATCCGCATCGGATTAAAAACGGGCAGCTTGGAGCCCAATCGAATAATCTTAACATGAGGGATATCGCGCAGACGTTGTAAAATCATGCGCAGCTTCGGGGTGGCTAGAATCAGACTGTCTCCGCCGGTAAGCAGGACATTGTTAATCTCGGGATGTTCGGCAATATAGGCGAGCCCTGGATTCACGTCGGACATCGCTTCTTTGACATCGTTGCGGAATAGTCGCTTGCGGAAGCAGTATCGGCAATAGGCGCCGCATACTTCCGATACAATTAATAGTGCGGTAGATGAATACTTGTGCTGGCAGCCAGGAACTACGTAGTTCGTGTCCTCGTCTGAGGCGTCCCATCGTCCATACTCTTTCAGTTCCCCGGTATTCGGGATAACAAGCTTCCGAATCGGGTCATTGGGGTCGTTCCAATCAATGAGGTTCAAATAATAATCGTTAACGCGAAATACAAATTTCTCGGTAATCTGCTTGAGCCGTTTCCTTTCCGTCTCGGGCAACTGTGTGACCTTGTCGATATCGGTGACGTACTTCGGCTGAGGCATTAGCATTCCTCCTTATGAAGTTTGATCGTGCATATGCATATTGTTAATTATACACATGTTTACATATTCAGGCAATGGAAGGGGTGAAGCCTGCGAAGCAAAACCTCCCTTCAATGCAAAAAAAGAACAAGCGCGTCAGCGCCTCACGGGACGCTATTAACGCGCAGTGCTCCTCGATAAGTTGAATTGCTTAATTTCATGGCGATTCTGAATACTATCGCTGATCCCATCCAACAGATATCAGTCCACCGTCAGCTACTATGCTAACTTGATCCCACCGTTGGCTTCAATCCAGAGCGCCTTCTGTGCCAATGCTTGTTCTGCCCGCCCAATGGCGGCCTCCACCTGCACCGTTGCTGTTCCGCCGTATACGTTGCGTGCATTGACAACCTGCTCAGGTTGAAGGACAGCATAGATACGATCATCGAACAGCTCAGAGAACTGCTTGAACTCCTCCAGGGTTAGATCAAGCAGGTATTTGTTCTGTTCAATACAGTACAGCACCGTCTTGCCGATAACTTCATGCGCCTGACGGAATGGCAGTCCTTTGCCAACGAGGAAATCTGCAATGTCAGTTGCGTTGGAGAAGTCCTGACGCACTGCCTCCCGCATGCGGCTGCGATTCACCTTCATCGTAGCGATCATCGGTGCAAATAGGCGCAGTGCACCGTCCAGCGTATGCACAGTGTCGAACATGCCTTCCTTGTCTTCCTGCATATCCTTGTTATAGGCTAGCGGCAGTGCCTTGAGTACCGTCAGCATGCCTACGAGATTACCGTATACCCGCCCTGTCTTTCCGCGGACTAGTTCCGCGACGTCTGGATTTTTCTTCTGCGGCATAATACTGGAACCCGTGCAGAATGCATCGTCCAGCTCCACGAATTGAAATTCTGTGCTCGACCAGAGCACAAGCTCTTCACACAAGCGGGATAAGTGCATCATAATCAGGGAAGCGTTCGACAGGAACTCCACGATGAAATCCCGATCGCTCACTGCATCAAGACTGTTCTCATATATGCGGCTGAAGCCAAGCTGCTTCGCGGTGTAATGACGATCAATCGCAAATGTCGTCCCCGCGAGCGCACCCGCTCCAAGTGGAAGCATATCAATGCGCTTATAGCTGTCCGTCAAACGCTCGATATCGCGCTCGAACATTGCGACATACGCCATCAAGTGATGGGCGAATAGAATCGGCTGTGCACGCTGCAAATGCGTATAGCCAGGCACGATTGTCTCTACGTTCTCCTTCGCCTGCGCAATAAGTGCTTCCTGCAGCTGCACAAGCAGCTCAACAAAGATCACCACACGCTTGCGTAAGTACAAGTGCATATCGGTTGCCACTTGGTCGTTGCGGCTGCGTCCAGTATGCAGCTTGCCGCCCACCGGGCCAACAAGCTCAATGAGCGCTTTTTCAATATTCATATGAATGTCCTCATCGGATACGGAGTAATCCAGCTCCCCGCGGCGGATCATACTCGCGACCTGATGAAGTCCATCCGTTATCTGATCTACATCCTCCTGCGGCAATATACCGCAAGCCCCCAGCATCGACACGTGAGCAAGGCTGCCCTGTATATCCTCTTCTGCCATTGCTTTATCGAATGTAATCGAAGCTGTATATTGTTCAACGAGTTGATCCGTCTGTTTCGTAAACCGACCGCCCCATAGTTTGCTCACGATGCTCTCCCCTTCCTGTGTTACACGCCCGCTTCTTGCAAGGAAGCCCCATGAACCTTCGTACCATGCACGCCGGCAGCGACCTTAAGACGCAAAGCATTCAAATGAATAAAGCCTGTTGCATCATTTTGATCGTATGCCTGAGATGGGTCTGCCTCCATCGTCGCGATATCTGGATTGTATAAGCTGACTGGACTCTGTACGCCAGCGCCCATCACATTGCCCTTGTACAGCTTAAGCCGTACGCTACCCGTCACATGCTTCTGGCTTTCGTTGACGAGTGCTTGAATCGCAAGCCGCTCCGGTGCGAACCAGAACCCGTTGTATACTGCAGCACTGTACTTCGGAATAAGCGAGTCACGGATATGCATTACTTCGCGATCCATCGTCAACGATTCCATGATGCGGTGTGCCGTAAATAGAATCGCACCGCCCGGTGTCTCATAGACGCCGCGGCTCTTCATGCCGACGAAGCGGTTCTCTACCATATCGACACGACCAATGCCGTGCTTGCCGCCAAGCTCATTCAATGTCTCCATTACCTGCAGAGGGGAGAGCGCCTCTCCGTTAACCGCAGTACAATTACCTTGCTCGAATGTTAATTCGATGAGCTCCGACTCATTCGGCGCATCCTCTGGAGAGACACTCAGCACGTACATGCCTTTATTCGCATCTGCTGTTGCGTCAAACCAAGGATCCTCCAGCATGCCGCTCTCGAAGCTAATGTGGAGCAGATTGCGGTCCATCGAGTATGGTTTGGCCGCAGAAGCCTGAACCGGAATACCATGCTTCTCCGCATAGGCGATCATCTCAGCGCGTCCTGGGAAGTCAGCGCGGAATTGCTCCGAGCGCCAAGGCGCGATGACTTGAATGTCCGGTGCCAGCGCCGCTGCCGTCAGTTCAAAGCGGACTTGGTCATTCCCTTTGCCCGTTGCACCATGAGCAATCGCCGTTGCGCCTTCCATACGAGCAATCTCAATCATCCGCTTCGCAATGAGCGGACGCGCAATGCTCGTGCCGAGCAGATATTGCCCTTCATACAGCGCACCTGCCTGGAACATTGGGAAGATGAAGTCCTGCGCAAACTCTGCACGCAAATCGTCGATGTAGACTTTGGATGCACCTGTTGCGATTGCCTTTTCTTCAAGGCCCTCTAGTTCTTCCTTCTGCCCAATGTCCGCGGTAAACGTAATAATCTCTGCGTCATAGGTTTCCTTTAGCCATGTTAGAATGACGGATGTATCTAAGCCGCCTGAATAGGCCAGCACAATTTTGTTCTTTGCCACGATGACTCCCCCGTTCAATATGCTTCAAATGCTGTAGAGATGAGGTTCGAAAAGTTCAGTAAACTCGATCCATAAATACGTTACTCTCCCATCAAGGAAGCCATAATCGCCTTCTGCGCATGCAGACGATTCTCCGCTTGATCGAAAATAACAGAGTGGCCTCCATCAATAACACCTTCACTGACTTCTTCACCACGATGTGCAGGCAAGCAGTGCAGGAATATATAATCAGGCTTCGCATACCGAGCTAATTCTTCATTCACTTGGAAGTTACGGAATGCTTGCTCACGCTTCAACTGTTCCGCCTCGAACCCCATGCTTGCCCATACGTCTGTATAGACCACATCGGCGTTCGCGATTGCTTCCTTCGGATCACTAGTAATGAGCACTTGAGATCCTGACTGCTGCGCCTGCTCGCGGCTTTGCTTCACAATGCCTTCATCCGGCATATATCCTTCGGGCGATGCGACAGCGACATGCATCCCCAGCTTGCTTGCTCCCATCAGCAGTGAATTCGCCATATTATTGCCATCCCCGATATAGGCCAGCTTCAAGCCTTGCAGCGTTCCTTTTTTCTCATATATCGTCTGGAAATCGGCCAGCGCTTGGCATGGATGATTCATATCCGTCAATCCATTAATAACCGGTATGGTAGCGCCGCGCGCCAAATCTATGACCGTACGATGAGCAAACGTTCGGATCATAATGCCATCCACGTAGCGAGACAGCACCTGGGCAGTATCCCATATTGGCTCCCCGCGGCCAATTTGCAGATCATTTTTACTCAAGAACAATGCCTGGCCGCCGAGCTGGTACATCCCTACTTCGAACGATACACGCGTGCGTGTGGAGGACTTCTCGAAGATCATCCCGAGTGTCTTCCCCTTCAGCGGATGATACACCTCGCCTGCCTTCTGCTTCCGCTTCAGCTCAATCGCGAGATCGATCAAGTATTGCAATTCTTCCTTCGTATAGTCAGCGAGCGCAATAAAATCGCGTCCGCGCAAATCAATTGTAGATGCTGTTATTGCCATCAAGGCCACCTCCGTATATAGTCGCTGTCTTCCCATCCGATCTGTACACACGCTCTGATTGTCAACTATGCCGTAGCAACGACTTCTGAACGCTTCACTAATACATCGTGGATAATCGCCACAGCCTCTTCGATTTCTTCATCAGTTACAAACAGATTCGGAAGCAAACGAATCACATTCGGCCCCGCGCTAATGAAAAGCAAGCCCGCTTGCTGTGCTTCCTTAATCACATCCGCCACAGGTTCCGCGCACTCGATACCAACAAGAAGCCCGAGACCTCGTATATCCTTCACTAACGGAACATCGCTCAACTTCACCCGCAGCGCGTTAAGCAAGGTCGTCCCCTTCTCCGCAGCCCGCTGCGCAGCCTTCTCATCCAGCATCGTCTCCAGCGTGCCTACTACAGCTGACATCGCGAGCGGGTTGCCGCCGAAGGTCGAGCCATGTGTGCCCGGACTGAACGCTGCCCGCAGATGCTCCTGTGCCAGCATAGCTCCTACCGGGAAGCCGCTGCCGAGCCCCTTGGCCACGGTAAAGATATCCGGCTGAAGGCCGTAGTGCTCATATGCGAACAATGCCCCTGTACGCCCCATTCCTGTTTGTACTTCATCCACGATGAGAAGAAGCCCGTGCTCTTTGCACAATGCAGCTACTTCTTGGGCGAATGATGCCTTGATCGGGAAGACACCACCTTCTGCCTGCACGATTTCAAGCATAATCGCTGCGGTATTGTCCGTTATCGCAGCTTTCAGCGCTTCACTATCGTTAAACGGTACATAACGGAATCCTGCTGGGAGCGGAGCGAATCCATCCTTCACCTTATCTTGACCAGTTGCTGTCAGCGTTGCCAACGTGCGGCCGTGGAAGGATTGATGGAACGAAATGATTTCCGTCCGCCCTGTCTTAGCAACTGCCGCATGATAGCGTCGCGCCAGCTTAATAGCTGCCTCGTTCGCTTCCGCTCCACTATTGCAGAAGAATACAGCATCTGCACATGTATTCGCGGTTAACAGCTCCGCCGCTTGCTCCTGCTGTGGGATATGGAACAGATTCGAAGCGTGCCATAACGTATCCAGCTGTTCTTGTACACGCGCCTTGACCCTCTCCGGCACATGTCCCAAGTTCGTTACGGCTATGCCGCTCATGAAATCCAAGTAGCATTTCCCCTCATTGTCCCATACGCGGCTTCCTTGCCCCTTGACCAGTGCAATTGGATAGCGAGCATACGTTGGAAACAAAGCGCTAGCTTCTTTCCCGGCATCTACATTCTTCGTCATCGTCTCCACCCCTTCGTTCAGTCTGTTACTCTATTCACAGCCTCTCAGCTGCAGCATTCTGCTATCTAAATCCTACTTTTTGATTTATTCCATGTCTTAATAGGTCATCTATGACCTAACAATTCGAGTTCCTATTGCTTCCCCGGCCATCAATCGGCGCAGTACATCAGTTTCAGATCCGTCAGCAATAACAACCTCCTGCACGCCGCCCTCCAGACATTTCATCGCAGCCTGCACCTTCGGGATCATCCCTCCGTAAATATCGCCACTCTCGATCATCGCCTCAACTTCCTCAGTCGTCACAACGGGAAGTACAACTTTCCCTTCTGGGCCGTTCCTCATAATGCCGGGTACATCCGTTACCACAATAAGCTGCTCCGATCCGAGATAAGCCGCTACAGCACCTGCTGCAGTATCAGCATTGATGTTATAGCGTTGGCCTGCACGATCTAGACCAACTGGCGCAATCACAGGTATGTGATTCAAGTCGACCAATCCAGCCAGCAAGGATGCATTGACATAGGTCACATCTCCGACAAAGCCTACTTGTGCCGCGTTAGGTACCGGCTCCGCCTGAATGAGTCCACCATCTGTTCCCGACAGCCCAATCGCCTTAGCCCCTACTTGTGTGAGACGCCGTACGATTTGCTTGTTGATTTGTCCGGCAAGGATCATTTCGACGACGTCAAGCACAGCTTCATCAGTCCTACGAAGCCCGCCGATGAATTCGGACTCGATACCGAGCTTATCCAGCATGCCTGATATCGCAGGCCCACCGCCATGCACGATTACAGGAACTGTACCTTCCTCCTGAAGCTGATGAAGCTGTTCATAGAACGAATTCGGCAATGCTGCCAAGGTGCTTCCCCCGCATTTCATGACGAACAGCTTTACAGCTGTAGCCGCCGATGACTGCTCTATGCCCTGAGTTTCTGTCGTTGCCATACTCCGACGCCGCTCCTTCCCACTCTTGCTTTACACCGCTTAATGAAACTTTACACTTGCTTGCAGCTTATCTAGCCTCTCCGATGTCTCTCTCTGATTTCCTATCCCAATACTGTGCGCAAAAAGAAATCCGCTGCTCGTAGCGCTGCTGTTGCTATGTCACTGCAGTCCAGTTACTGCAACAGATCACGACCTCCATTTGCCTCGCTCTATGTTCGGTACGCCGCATTGATGCGCACGTAATCATAAGTTAAGTCACAACCCCATGCCTTGGATTCGCCAGCTCCCATATGTAAATCAACGTGGAAGATGACTGTATCTCCCTTCAAATAGGCAAGCGCCGCCTCTTCATCAAATGCAACCGGTGTTGACTGCTGAAGCACAGTGATTGGCCCCATATGAATATCCACCGTATCGGGATTAACCGGCTGCCCCGCATAACCCACAGCTGCTATAACCCGGCCCCAGTTCGCATCTGCACCAAATACAGCTGATTTCACAAGACTTGATCCAACAATCGACTTGGCAATCGCAGATGCCGCCTCATCTGATACAGCTCCAGTGACACGCACCTCAATCAGCTTCGTCGCTCCTTCTCCATCGCGAGCGATTGCTTTAGCCAGCTGTTCACACACATAGTGGAATGCTGCTGCGAACGCTTGCCATGCTTCATGCTGCTCATGGAGAGGTTCATTGCCTGCCATGCCGCTCGCCAGTGCGATAAGCATATCGTTCGTGCTCGTATCTCCATCCACCGTTATCATATTGAATGTCTTGTTCGTTGTGGAACGAAGTAAACCTGCCAGTGCCTCTTGACCGATTGATGCATCGGTCGTTACGAACCCAAGCATCGTAGCCATGTTCGGATGAATCATTCCCGAGCCCTTGGCGCACCCCGCAACCGTAACTTGCTTGCCATCGACCATAACGACCGCACATGCTTCCTTCTTCACCAGATCTGTTGTCAAAATCGCTTGTGAGAACTGCTCCGCACCTTCTCCAAGCTCAGTCAACTTCGTAGGAAGCTCCACGATCCCTCTCTCCACGCAATCCATCTTCAGCGGCTCGCCGATGACACCTGTGGATGCAACAGCCACGTAATGCGGTGCAATGCCAAGCTGCTCTGCAAATGCACTGCGCATCCGGTAAGCATCCGCTTCCCCTTGCTTGCCTGTGCATGCATTGGCATTTCCACTGTTCACAATAATGGCTTGCAGCTTGCCCTCTTCCTTCAAACTAGCACGCGTTACGGCAAGCGGCGCCGCTTGGAATACGTTCGTTGTGTACACAGCAGCTGCTGTAGCAGGCACATCGCATACGATAGCTCCCAAATCATTGCGTTCGGATTTCTTCAAGCCGCAATACAGCCCGCTGGCCAGAAATCCATGAGGTGTTGTAACTGATCCATCGATAATGTTAAATAATTGCGTCTCTGTGCTCAGAGCTTGCGTTTGCATCCCTATCAACCTTCTTCTTTATCAAAGTCGTACATCTTTTTCATTGGATAGCTTCATGCTATCCGTATTTATGTTCACGTTATGGGTACACTGGTGTGAGCATCAACCCCGTCGCCTCGCCCCATCCCATCATATGATTCAAATTCTGTATCGCTTGGCCTGCCGCGCCCTTGACGACATTGTCGATAACGGAAATAATCGTTACCCGCTTTGTTCTCCGATCTACGGCAAAACCGATATCACAAAAGTTCGATCCGAACACTTCCTTCGTTGCCGGCCACTGTCCTTGTGGACGAATGCGAACGAATCTCCGTCCTGCATAATACTCTTGATAGAGAGATATAAAGTCCTCTTCGATATATGTCCCTGCAAGCGTCGCATACATCGTGCACATAATGCCGCGAGTCATCGGCGCCAAGTGCGTGGTGAACGTCACCGTTACTGGCTGCTGTGCAACCTCGCTAAGAACCTGCTCGATTTCCGGGATATGCTGATGCTTGTTAACTTTGTAGGCCTTGAAGTTTTCATTAATCTCCGCATAATGAACGCCTAAGTTTACGCCTCGACCAGCTCCGGATACGCCGGATTTCGCGTCAATAATGAGACTGTCAGGTTGAATCCATCCTGCTTGCAGTGCTGGAATGAGTCCGAGCAGCGTTGCCGTTGGGTAGCAGCCTGGATTGGAAATGAACTTACGCCCTTCTGCATATCCACGTTCTGGGTACAACTCACACAAGCCGTACTTGGCTTCCGCTAGCCACTCTTCCGGTGGAGCAGCGTGCTTATACCATGTCGTATAAAGCTCGCCATCCTTAATGCGGAAGTCCCCGGACAAATCGATAACGGCGAGTCCTGCCTCCAGCAGCTTCGGCACCAGCTGTCCGCTCACGCCGGAAGGAGTTGCTGTAAACACAACGTCTGCCTTCCTTCGCATCTCTTCCACATCCACCCCGTCCAACGTATCGCACATCACTTCATGCAAATGCGGATATCCGTCTGCAATGGGTGCTCCTGCGCTTGATGCTGAAATGACTGATGTGATCGTGACATTCGGATGATTCAATAACAGCCGGATAAGTTCGACACCGCCGTAGCCAGTGGAACCAACAATGGCTACTCGTACATGCTTCTCTTGATTCATTCCACTCTCTCCATTCCTCACTACTCTCGTATAAGCTCCTGAACGTATGCTTCGTTGTGATCGGTATAAACTCTGAGGTATTGCTACTGCCCTGAAATAACTGACACGTATAGGAAAATGATTCCTCATGAATAATATGTATCATTATACGACCGTATTTATATAAATACAATGACTTTTCCATGAAATTTCATTTTCTTTACGAAAAAGATAAAAGGATGGATCATGATACTAAGGGGAGATATCGCCCAAAAACCCATGCTACATAGGGATAGCGGAGATAAATGATCTGACTTTACAATGAGGATAACTTGAACGCAAATCAAAAAAACGCAGCCCCCTCTACATACATGCGGGGCATGATATGCAGAGTAGAACTGCGTTTTATGAATAAAATCGAAGAGCTTATGCAACGAATGAATATCTTGTAGGCCTTATTAGGCATAAGTGTGACTTGCTCTTCTTGCTCTTTTTACGCTTGCACCTTGAATCCCTCGCCTAATACCTCATTCGTATCACTAATAATGACAAATGCCTGCGGATCCACAGAGCGGACGATCGCCTTCAGCTTATATACTTCGCTCTGACCGACGACGACCATGAGCACAGTGCGTCCTTCGCCCGTGTAGCCGCCTTCGCCCTGCAGCTTCGTCAATCCGCGGTCGAGATCATGCAGAATCGTATCCGTAATTTTATCGGCTTCATCACTAATAATGAATGCAACCTTCGTATAACCCAAGCCTACCTGGACCACATCGATCGTCTTGCTCGTGACGAACAAAGCGATGAGTGCATACATGGCGTTTTCAAAGGAAAGCATGAATCCGGCAAGCAAAATGATAACCCCGTCACAAATCGCGACGGACAGTGCAATATTGATTTTACCGAAAGTACTCAGCAACTGTGCCGTAATGGCATTGCCTCCGGTAGAGCCACGACCGCGGAATACGATACCTAGACCCAAGCCAATCCCTATTCCACCGAAAATAGCCGCAAGCAGCGGATTATCCGTAGCAGGCCCTAAATGTTGTGTGAGATAGATAAAGGTCGGCAAGGAAACGGAACCTACAAGTGTCCGAATCCCGAACTGCTTGCCTAGCAAGCATACCCCTAAAATGAAGAGCGGTATATTGAATGCATACTGCGTAATTGCAGGGTTCCACCCAAATTGACTCTCCAGCAAGATGGATAGACCCGAAATGCCCCCTGAAGCGATCTTGTTCGGCAGCATTAATGTATTGAACGTAAGCGCCATAATAAAGGCTCCAAGGAAAAGCAGGGCGTAATCAATTACTGCCCGCATGGGATGATCATATGGAAGCAGTAAGCCATTGTTGTTACGCCGAGGTTTCCTCGATTGAGAAATAGATGAATCCGATGTATGGGGCATAATGTCTCTCCTTCGTAATACACAGTATGGTATTGCAGCTATGGTAACGTCGTACTCGGTGGTGTCACATAATTCTCTGTAGTGCTGCCGTTTTGCCGGCGTTGAACCATTTGGCGTTGTTGCAACTTGGCAGTCCCGTAGTACTTAGCGGAGTCACACTACTTCACAGTATCCCAGAACTCCGCGGTGTCGAATTACTTGGCAAGAAATCTGTATCCTGTGCCAGGAACCTATCTTATTATGTGCACTCTCTAGCATGGTAAAGCATTCAAGCACAACAAAAAACCTGCCCCGATCAAAGATCGGCGCAGGTTTTCGCAGTCGGTACCAACATATTTATGCTTCAGATGATGGTTGAATTAAGGTTCTCAAGTACGCGTCAATAAACGTATCCAAGTCGCCGTCCATCACGGCGCCGACATTTCCGGTTTCCACCTGCGTCCGGTGGTCCTTGACCATGCTGTACGGATGGAATACATAGGAGCGAATTTGGCTTCCCCATGCAATTTCCATCTGATCACCACGGATTTCTGCTAACTGCTTCTGTTGTTCCTCAATCTTGCGCTCATACAACTTGGAACGAAGATGAGTCATGGCACGCTCACGGTTCTTGATCTGCGAACGCTCCGTCTGACATGTCACGACGATGCCCGTTGGAATATGGGTAATCCGAACAGCAGAATCCGTCGTATTGATATGCTGACCACCCGCACCGCTCGCACGGTACGTATCAACTTTCAAATCCTCTGTACGGATTTCAATTTCTGCATCGTCAGTAATCTCAGGCACGACGTCGCAGGATACAAATGAAGTATGTCTCCGGCCAGAGGAATCAAATGGCGAGATACGAACGAGACGATGCACGCCCTTCTCCGTCTTCAAATAACCGTAAGCGTTATATCCTTTAATAAGCAGCGTCACGCTCTTAATACCTGCTTCGTCGCCTGGCAGATAATCCAGTACTTCGACCTTGAAGCCTCGCTTCTCTGCCCAGCGTGTATACATGCGCAGAAGCATTTGGCCCCAGTCTTGAGACTCGGTACCGCCTGCACCTGGATGCAGCTCCAAAATGGCGTTCATTTTATCATAAGGCTCGCTCAGCAGAAGCTGAAGCTCGAAATTCTCAATACTAGCCAGGAGTTGTTCAACATTCGCTGTCAGTTCCTCAGCTAGTGATTCATCGTCTTCTTCCTCTGCCAGCTCGAGCATCATTTCATTGTCGTCATAATCCTGCTTCAGCTTCCCATACTGGTCGACAATGCTCTTGATTGCATTCATCTCGGAGATAAGCCCTTGCGCTTTGTCATTGTCATCCCAGAAGTCCGGTGCAGCCATCTTCTCCTCGAAGTTGGCAATCATCTCTTGCTTCAGATCGAAGTCAAAGAGACCCCCTAAGGTTTGTAAGTTTAGCTGCGATGCTGCGCATATTGTGTCGTACACTTGCGTCGATCATCATAATACCACCTCGGCAAAATTGGTTAGGAAGGGAGCAGTGTCGCTTCCTTCTCCCGAACAACGGGCGGCTATACGGCCGCCCGTTCGGGTCTATCATGTGGAGAGCTGCGCATTGGCCTCTATCCACCATGAATATGCTGTTTATTACTGTCTATGCAGCGGTGTATATCCGATGCAAGAGTATTCATGACTATAATCGGCATAAAACTCGTTCAGCCAATTAGTCTTGCTTACCGTGACATTGCTTATATTTCTTGCCGCTTCCGCAAGGGCACTGGTCGTTGCGGCCAACCACTTCGCCCCTTACAACAGGACGCTTCTCAGCAGGTTCTGCATTCGTAGACATCTTGCTCTCTTCTATGACAGCTTGACGTTCTACATTCTGCTCTACTTGAGCCTTCATAATGTATGTGGACACTTCTTCTTGGATCGAAGCTACCATGCTGTTGAACATTTCGTAGCCCTCGAATTGGTATTCACGCAGCGGATCCGTACCGCCGTAAGCACGAAGGTGAATCCCTTGACGCAGATGATCCATCGCATCGATATGATCCATCCACTTGGAGTCTACGGCACGAAGCACGACAACCTTCTCAAATTCACGCACAAGTTCTGGCCCGATGCGCTCTTCGCGTTCTGTATACTTCTCCATAACCTTGCCGAACAGGAATTCCGTAATTTCTTCTTTTTCCTTGCCCCACAGGTCATCCTTCGTAATTGTACCCTCGTCAAGCATTTGACGATGCATGTAGTTCACGACTTCGTCCAGATCCCAGTTCTCTGGGATATCATCTTCATTACAGTGCGCATCTACGACGCGCTCGATGCATGGCTTGATCATATCCAACACGATTTGGCGGATATTCTCGGAATCAAGCACTTCAAAGCGCTGCTTGTAGATGATACCACGCTGTTGGTTCATAACGTCATCATACTGAAGGACGACTTTACGCAAGTCGAAGTTGTTGCCTTCTACTCGCTTCTGTGCAGATTCCACAGCACGCGTAATCAGCTTGGACTCGATAGGCTGATCCTCTTCAAATCCGAGACGCTCCATCATGCCAAGGACGTTATCCGCACCGAAGCGGCGCATCAATTCGTCTTCCAAGGACAGGTAGAACTGCGAGGAGCCTGGATCGCCCTGACGTCCAGCACGTCCACGGAGCTGGTTATCGATACGGCGGCTCTCATGGCGCTCTGTACCGATAATGTGCAAGCCGCCTGTTTCCTGTACGCCTTCGCCCAAGATAATGTCCGTACCGCGACCCGCCATGTTCGTGGCGATAGTTACTTGGTTTGGTTGACCTGCGCTAGAAATGATATTCGCTTCCTCCGCATGGTACTTCGCATTCAAGACTTGGTGCTTCACACCCTTGCGGCGAAGCATGTCAGACAAGCGCTCCGAGTTCTCGATCGACACCGTACCAACCAAGACTGGCTGGCCATTTTTGTGGCGCTTCACGATTTCCTCTACAACCGCATTATATTTCGCATTTTCCGACTTATAGACGACATCCGGAATGTCTTTACGTTGGTTCGGCTTATTCGTCGGCACTTGGATAACTTCCAAGCCGTAAATGCTCTTAAATTCTTCTTCCTCTGTCTTCGCAGTACCAGTCATACCGGCAAGCTTGCGATACATACGGAAGTAGTTCTGGAATGTAATTGTTGCAAGCGTCATGCTCTCATTTTGCACCTCAAGGCCTTCTTTCGCCTCGATTGCTTGGTGCAAGCCGTCGCTGTAGCGACGTCCAGCCATCATACGGCCTGTGAACTCGTCGACAATAACAATCTCGCCGTCATTTACGACATAGTCAACATCCAGACGCATAATCGCGTGAGCCTTCAACGCTTGTTGGATATGGTGATTCAACGTTACGTTCTTCACATCGAACAGGTTCTCCACGCCGAGTGCTTTCTCGGCCTTAGCCACACCTGCTTCTGTAAGTGCAACTTGACGCGTCTTCACATCAATCGTATAGTCCTCTTCACCTTTCAAGCGGCTAACGAACCGATCTGCAACGAAGTACAGCTCTGTCGACTTAGCAGCTTGTCCAGAAATGATAAGCGGCGTACGCGCTTCGTCAACGAGGATGGAGTCCACTTCATCAATGATTGCAAAGTTCAGTGGACGTTGAACCATTTGCTCTTTGTACAGCACCATGTTGTCACGCAGGTAGTCGAACCCGTACTCGTTGTTCGTACCATACGTAATATCACATGCATATGCATCCTGTTTCATGTTGTGATCCATACCAGACAGGTTCAAACCAACAGTCATGCCCAGGAAGTTGTATACTTGAGCCATAATCTCGCTATCGCGGGATGCCAAGTAATCGTTGACGGTAACGACGTGAACGCCTTTCCCTTCCAACGCATTCAAATATACAGGAAGTGTTCCGACGAGTGTCTTACCTTCCCCTGTCTTCATCTCAGCGATCTTGCCTTCATGAAGCACCATACCACCGAGCAGCTGTACATCATAATGACGCATGCCCAGCGTACGCTTCGCAGCTTCACGCACTGTAGCAAAAGCTTCCGGCAAGAGCTGATCCACTGTGTCGCCCTTTGCAAGACGCTCACGGAATTCCACCGTCTTCGATTGTAATTGTTCATCGGATAATTTCTCGAATTCGGGTTCCAGACCGTTAATAACCTCAACCGTCTTCAAGAGCCGCTTAACTTCGCGTTCGTTGGCATCGCCGAATATTTTCTTTACAAGTCCTAGCATGCTTAACCCCTTTCACGCAAATCCGATCGTGATTTTATGGCCGTTCTCTATCCTTCATTCAAGCTTCAACACAAGAACGGTAACATCGACTCGTTTTGCAATAAATTGTAACAGTTTCAACAGGGGCCCGCAACCGCCGCTGGGCATGTTTTCGGCGATCTTTCATCACATTTTCACACGAATGTAGCGGCATACCGTGGGCTATCCTGCTTACAGCAACAAAAAGAAAATTTACACTATATTAATAAAAGGCATTTGAAAATGAGGTACAAATCGCACCTTCTGAAAACTCATACTATTATATATACGTGAAAAGAGCCCATTCCGTTGTGGAAATAGGCTCAGTCCTTTTTTGGTAATCGGGTGAGCTCTCTGCCCTACATGGCAGCTGAGAACTCAAAGTGCCCGTTCTTAGCCTTGTTCAATCAATCCGTAACGACCGTCATCGCGGCGATATACAACATTGACTTCCTTGCTCTCCGCATTCGAGAAAACGAAGAAGTTGTGGCCAATCATATTCATCTGCAGGATCGCTTCTTCTACGTCCATCGGCTTCAGTGTGAAGCGCTTCGTCCGTACGACTTCCAGCTCATCCTCTTCCTCCACCGCAACTGGTGCTGCTGTAGACTGTTCACGGAACAGCTGCTCTGCCGCCGCACCAACCTGACGGAACTTGCGGTTGGCTTTCGTTTTATGCTTGCGGATCTGCCGTTCCAACTTGTCTACGACGCCATCGATCGATGCATACATGTCCTTGCTTCGATGTTCGGCCCGCAGCAGCAAACCCGGTAATGGAATTGTTACTTCAATACTGTGTACATCCTTAATGACGCTGAGTGTAACGTTAGCGCCTGAAGCAGGGGGAGTTTCAAAATACCGTTCCAGTCGGCTCAATTTCTTCTCGACATAGTCAAGCAGTGCGTCTGTGACTTCAATGTTCTGACCTCGAACTTTATATTCCATATAGCACTCCTCCTTTGGATACCTTTATTATACCATAGCTATGATGGAGGAATCAAAAAAACGGTTACAATCCGTTTACAATTCCGTATCTTTATTTACCCTTATCCTGTAGAGATAAAACGGAAAATACAGACCCTGGAAAACTAAAAACCCCTGGCATTCAAGCCAGGGGTGTGTAGCTAATCGGAATCATATATAATTCGACTCACGTCGGTATGATTACAGTTTGATTACGTTAGCCGCTTGTGGACCGCGAGCGCCTTCCACGATATCGAATTCTACGGATTGACCTTCTTCCAAAGTCTTGAAACCGTCAGTTTGGATAGCGGAGAAGTGTACGAATACGTCGTTGCCTTCTGCAGTTTCGATGAAGCCATAACCTTTTTCAGCGTTGAACCATTTTACTTTACCTTGCATGTCGATAACATTCCCTTCATCTTCAAATCCGTGAAGTTTTAACCTTCACAAGTTCGACTATATCACCGGATGGAAGCGTTGTCAACGAGGAAAGGGATATTTTTCTTGTTACTTTACATTTCAATCAAAAAGTCTGAAATTACTTTCTCCAAATCTTCATAGGCGGCTTCGTCTACTGCTTTTAGTTTCTGAGCATATTTCTTGCCGAGCTCTGTTTCACCAATAAAATAAAGCACGTAGGAGCTATTATAAAGAGTCTCGATATTACTCTCATCTGATGCTAATGCTTCCTCTAAAAAAGGAAGAACTTTTTGATACATCTCTTGTTCAAAGTAAGACACAGCGATTGCATTTAAAATATTTACTTTTTGTTCTGAAGCTTCTTCGTTTACATTATGAATGATTTCCAACGGTGAATAAGAATTCAATTGTTGAACGATCTCAGCCGTTTCAGTTATATGCTCTCGTATGTAACGTATTGTTTTTTTTAAGGGCTCATTATTCTGCACACTTGCAATGTATTGATATACTTCAAATTGTTGCATTACGTGTTGGGGAAGTACCTTAGACAAATTGTCCATGAATTTTTGTTCTTCTACCGTTCCCGGTAACGTTTTACCTTGTATATTAATATTCGCGTAACCAGTTTCGAGTAACATTTTGTTAATTTCATGTAATGTAAAGAATCTAACGTGAGTTCGATCCAATATCCCTGCATCTTGATACGTCCAATATCCGTGCAACAATGGACGAATAACGCTTTGATGCATGATATTAGGTAGACTGATCAGAACCTTTCCGTTTGGTTTTAAGTATTGTTTGATATTTATAAGCACCTTCCATGGATCATATAAATGTTCCAGAACATCTGCAAAAATAACGTAGTCAAAATGTGATTCTGGATATGGTAATTGTTCTGTTTCAATATTCGATGCACTGACTTCAGCAATGAGAGAAGCCACTTCTGCAGCTTTTTCATTAAGTTCTATACCGTATAAAGTACTATTTTTATATACGTTTTTTATTTTAAGTAATGTTCCTCCACAAGCGCATCCAACCTCAAGAACATTTAATTTGGCATCAAGCGGACTATCAATTAGATTGACAATCTCAGTTCGAATATGTTGACTATAGTCGGGATTAAACCCCCACTTATTTTCATATTTTTTCACATTAGTTTGAAGAAGTTTTACAAAAGAATCGTTATTTTCACGGAAAGAGGTACTTCCATAATGATGAATAAATGTATCTTTACACAAAATAAGTTTGTAGCCCGCTTTTCTAATTCGAATCGAGTAGTCATCATCTTCGTAATTACCAGGGGTAAATCTTTCATCAAGCAAGCCGATTTTGTCTACGACCGACTTCCGTATTAACATGCAAAAGCCTACTAACTTCAATCTTTCTTCCCATTCATTACGATTCGAACAATTGTGTTCCTCCGCAAATAAATACATAGATTCCACAGTATTATAAGGTACAGGTATCATTTGACCATAAGAACAATGGTTAGTAATACAACTAACAGCGCCAATGCTTTCATCGCTTGTTATGCATGTCATCATGTTCTCAAGCCAATTCTCTGTCACAATGACATCGTTATTCAGTAATAAAATATGGTCGCCATTGGAGATCTCGATCCCTTGATTGCAGCCTTTTGGAAAGCCTTCATTTTGTTCATTGAATATGGCTCTGATATCAGATTGTGCAGATAACCACGGGACTGTTTCATCTGTAGATTGATTATCCACTACAATAATTTCATAGCTATTAGGCCGAGTATATCTTCTAATGCTTTCAATACATTGAATGGTATAGTCAAGCTTATTATGTGTTAAAATGACGATACTTGTCAGCATGTTAAACCTCCGTTAGTAGCAAACCCCTACATACTTATTAAGCTAAGATATACTCGTTGTTACATTTATATCTTTAATCAAAGTAGCAATATGCGCGAGCGAATTAAACTTGTTGTTCTCCAACAGACTTATTACACTTCTCGTAAAGTGTGCATTGTGCTCCATCGTTTTGGCTATCGGTTGAATCGTTCTAAGAACGATGTCTTTGTCTAAGCCTTTATGGTAGCCGGCCACACCAATTAAATGTATTTTCATCAATGCATAATGAATCATAATGGCCGTGTATTCTTTGAATATAATAGACATGTCACTAGGAAATGATTTAGAGAACAACGTGTTAACTAAATAGTTTTCCAGCACATATTCATGCTGATTCATGTATGGGCCATAATACAGCGCAAAATTCTGCTGATAGGATTCAAATAGTTTAGAAGAGTGATTATCTATTTGCTCAATCCCATACCCTATCTTCATCTCATCAAATACTTGTTCATATCGTTTATTCAAAGCAGACTGCTTATGTCTAAATTGCAATATTTCCATTATAATTCCGACTTGCACATCTGCATTGATAGCAATGTTCTGAATTGCATGCTTATAACCGATATCTGACATTTTATTACGATAATCCGCAACTATAGACTCAATGTCCACTATATGTCTAGCATCAACTTCTTTTTGAACACGATCAATGAATAATCCTAATATAATTAATCGATTACAAAGTTCTAGGTTTCTATTCTGTACAATCTCAATGCTGAACGTTCGAATAGGCCAAAATAAATGTTGATAATTAGAAACATCATTTGTATTCATCATTCTGCTAATGGACCAATTATCAGACACTCCATAATCTATTTGCTCAAAACTGATACCCTCCTCATTGAACAAGGCTAGTCGAGCGATTTCAGGACAAGATATGTTGGCGGATAATTCAAATCGATCACTAATATAATTCAGGACGCGAGGGTATGTCGCGCAAGTAGGCGATAATGCCTTTTCACCTAATTCTTGTTGGATAGAGCACCAGCTCTCACTTGTAAGCATAGGACATTTATTAGCATCATCTAATATAAAATATGCATAGTAATTTTTTGTTTTTTTCTCCTCTGACTCCATGCACATACTATTTTTCAATTTATTTTTCAGCTTTATATTCTTCGTTTTTTTATAATCTTTATAGGTTTCTTTGTCAAGGGTAATTTTCCAACCTGCACAGCAAGTATCTTCACAATCCCCGCCTATACACGAAAACTGCCTCATGTACGAGGGCAATAACGTAATATCTTTCATATTCCAATCTCCTTACGTGCACTATTTCTTTAGTTGCTGATGAAGCCAACGCGAATAAGGTTGGAGCCTTTGCATTTCTTGAAGTAATTTCTGCTGTTCAGCAACATTGTCACCAAGAAGTTTCCACATCCGATATAAACTGTCCATCCCCCTATTTATATCGGCTGCTTGTTGATAGTAATAAAGAGAATCTGAGATATAACCTATTTTCTCCAATGCTTTGGCTGCTAGCATGTACACTTTATAATTAAAAGCGGCATGCTTATCCTCCACTAAAATGTCTAGCGCAGGTTCGTAGAAGCCGAAGGCAACAAATTGCTCACTCATGATATATCTCATTTCTGGATCTGCTGCATACATAAGTATTTTCTCCAGAAAATCGTATCTTCGTAAATGAAGTAAATCTTTAATGAGTTGCTTCCATATCTGTTTTACAGATGAAGACACGCTAAGCTTCCTTGGCTCTGCTAGCAAAAGGAGTTGTTGCAGCCATTTAGCTTCTTGTTGACTTAACCCCAATCTCAACTTATAGGCTTGGAAGACAGAACTATCTCCTGTCAATAATCCTAGTAAAATGACATCATTTAAATAAGACTGGACATTCTCCGAATCGTCAATCTCCAAAAGCCCATGCTTTGCTGCTTCGTAATTGCCTTTACATAAGTAATAAAACACGGAGATAGGACGAGCCGCATTTATAGATGCCTCTTCCATAAATTTGACGAATAACGGGTTTCTCAAATGGTAAAGAGCTCCGATGATAGTTATATAGTGTTCCCGCTTAAACGGAATTAATGGAGCCAATTTAGAACGTAGTTCCTCGTAATCGAGGTTCGGTTTCACTTCTAACAATCGATTCAAAAGCATCGCATGATCTGGAGATAATGCGATGGCACGTTCCAAGTATCCGTAGGCTTCTTCCTGATTATCCTCCATTACAGCAATATCGGCTAATTTCGCTAACGCTAAATAGGACTCTGTCCCCGCTTGATAGACAAAATTATCTGTTCTGTTCTTTTGACCAATTGTTATGCAATGTTTGAAACATCTTTCTGCATCTTTTAGACAATGAACTTCTATGTAGCAGTGCCCAACTAAAAAAGATAAATCAATTGCATTTGGATACAACTGTAGAGCGTCATCTCCTACTTGTATCGCTTCATCCCATCTTTTTAATTCGAATAAGCACTTGACGATGTTGTAGAGAACTTTCTGAGAGAAACTAGTAGACTTACCTGATGCATACGACTTCTTCAGCGCCTCAAGAGCTTCTAAATATCGTTTATCTTGCATATATTGTGCGCCAAGATTAAAGTAATTAAATGCACTCGGTTCTCTATCAATGGCTTTTTTAAGAATGCGCATATTTCTATTAGATTTATCTTTTAACTGTACATTTTGCTGGAGATACCCATCATGTTCAATATAGCTGGACAATAATCCCCACTGTTCTGTCTCATAATTAACAGGAATTTGCTCATGCAGAGCTCCCACATATCTATACGCTGGTCTATTTTTAAATAACCTTGCGAACTGATGGATAATGATTTCACCTGAATCCACCTTATTGTGAATACGAATATGATAAAAATCTTTATCTAGTCCCGATTTCAGCTCATTATTGTTATCTATAATTACTTCGTCAGCATCTAACTGGAGGATATAAGTTCCCGTCGCACGGTCTACTGCATAATTTCGTGCCGCTGCAAAATCTTCTGTCCATTCAAAATCATACACATGTTGCGTATAACGGCTAGCAATCTGTTTTGTTCGATCGGTCGAACCTGTGTCTACAATAATGATCTCGTCCACCACATGTTTAGCACTTTCTAAACAGCGCTCCAAACATTGCTCTTCATTTTTGACTATCATACATAGTGAAATCGTATCATTATTCATCGTATCATTCCTTTATTAGCTGCTTTAATCGTATTACCGAGTGATTGGCTAGTTCATAATTGTACGAGCTGCCTTGTTCATAGTGATACAATGCAAGTTCTATATTTCCAGTCAACTCATAGTACACTCCCAAGTTGTAGTGAGCTTTATACGTACCTACGCCAGCAACCGTCTCATACTTGGAAGATATCGGTGCTCCAAGTTGCAAACAATTCATAAATGCTTCTGGAATATATGTTAACCATTCTGGATTCTTTGCCTCTACAAGTGCCGTACCGTACATATAATATAAATCGGTATAATCGGGGTAAAAATCAATAGCATCATTTAGACATTTCTCGAAAAGTCCCCATTCTTTCAAATGGATATACGTATATCCGAGCGTCAAATAAGCTGTACTTAAATAATGCTGTTTAGTAGAACCCATGCTGGCTATACATTTCGTAAGCGCCTCAGCTGCAGATGGGTAGTCTTTCATTACATAATAGGTTCTACCTAATTGAAATAATAAATAGCTATCATTTTCATTGGTTTCCAAGCTCGCTTGGATCAATGAAAGATTACGTCTGTATTTGTCTTTTCTTTGAATTTCTTCTTCCTGGTAACCAAAATGATCAATAATTATGCCTGAACGAATAGATTTAACGGTTCCTTGCTTGTAAACTAGCTGTTCATGAATTCTTCCTTGATATTTAAAATCTGGTCGATTAGGGAATAACCGGGTAATAGTAGACTCCGAAACTTCTCCTGATTGAGTTGAACTTCTTATGACGACATCACCTACACAGCCTTCACCTCGTCCCATTGCACGAAGAGCATGTTCCATGACCTCCATGTCGCACACTCTAAGTCTTTCGTCGGCATCAAGCATCAGAATATATGGTTGATTGGCATAGGACATACACACATTTCTCATATCTGCAAAGCTATTATTCCATGGTTTGTCATACACGATTGCTCCACTATTTTCTGCAATGCATCTCGTATTATCTGTAGAACCTGTATCAAGGACAATCATCTCATTTACATAGGCTTTTACAGACTCTAATGCTTGACGGATATGCTTTTCTTCGTTTTTCACGATCATACATACGGATATAGGAAGCATCTTCTATCATCTACCTCTCTTCTAAAAATGGAAATGAGCAGGTGCAATGCACCTGCTCATCTTCTTATTTACAGATACGTAAATCCACCTGGAACGACTACATCGCCGAAACCATTTACTACTTGAACATCTACAGCTCCTGCCGCTTGTGCACGTGGAACCAACACCTCGACTCTTGTTGCCGAGAAGTAAACCGTTCTTACTTCTACACCATTAATGGACACTTTCGTTGCTTTATCGAATCCTGTTCCAGTAATGGCAATATAATAATTACCAGATGTTTTACCGCTGTTAGGACTAATGCTAGTTACTGTCGGTGCCTGTCCTTGCTGGCCACCAGAAGACTTATAAGTAAAACCATCTGATTTTACTGCTTCACCTTTTGTGCCATTTACTACTTTTACTTCTACAGTTCCTGCTGTTTGCCCTGCTGGTACTAACACATCCACTCTTGTTGCCGAGAAATAAACCGTTCTTACTTCTACTCCACCAATGGATACTTTCGTTTCTTTATCGAACTCTGTACCGTTAATCGTGATGTAGTAGTTGCCTGATAATGCTCCATTGTCTGGAGTAATGCTTGTAATTGTCGGATCAACAACTGGTGGTGCGTTATACGTAAAGCCGTTGTCTTTTACTGCTTCATATCCTGTACCGTTTACTACTTTTACTGCTACAGGACCTGGTGTTCTTGTTGCCGGTACAAGCCCTTTCAACTCTGTTGCAGATACGAATTCTGTCGCTACTGGTGTTCCACCAATATACACAACCGATTTGTTGTGGAATTCTGTACCTACAATTGTGATTTTGTAATTACCTGCCATTGCTCCGTTGTCTGGAGTAATGCTTGTAATCGTTGGTGCTTTTTGTTCTGGCGGCGCGATGTACGTAAAGCCATCTGCTTTTACCCCAGCTTTTGTTCCAGTTGCTACTTTTACTTCCACAGTTCCTGGTGTTTGTGTTGCAGGAACCAACGCATCAACTCTTGTTGCGGAGTAATAAACTGTTCTTACTTCTACTCCATTAATAGATGCTTTGGATTGTTTAGTAAATCCTGTTCCCGTAATTGTAATGTAGTAATTACCCGAAAGTTTGCCAGTATCTGGGCTAACACTCGTAATTGTTGGCGCTTGCTCTTCCGGTGGCGCGTTATACGTAAAGCCATCCACTTTAACTGCTTCGCCCTTCGTTCCGTTCACTACTTTAACCTCTACAGCTCCTGCTGTTTGTGCAACTGGTACCAATGCTTCCAATTTCGTCGCTGAGTAATAAACCGTTCTTACTTCTACTCCACCAATGGATACTTTCGTTGCTTTATCGAATTCTGTACCGTTAATTGTGATGTAGTAGTTGCCTGCCATTGCCCCATTGTCTGGAGTAATGCTTGTAATTGTCGGTTTGACAACTGGTGGTTC
>NZ_JBEFZI010000003.1:94442-600237 GCF_040195695.1 Paenibacillus wuxiensis
TTGTGGAATTCTGTACCTACAATTGTAATTTTGTAATTACCCGCCATTGCTCCGTTGTCTGGAGTAATGCTTGTAATTGTTGGTGTTTTTTGTTCTGGCGGTGCGTTGTATGTGAAGCCAGCTGCTTTAACTACTTCATTGTTTGCACCATTCGATACTTTGACATCTACCGCTCCGGCTGTTTGCGCTGATGGTACCAATGCGCTCAACTCTGTCGCAGATACAAATACCGTTCTTACCTCTGTATTGCTAATAAATACTTTAGAGTCTTTAGTAAAACCTTTGCCAGTAAGTGTAATGTAATAGTTACCTGCCATAGCTCCATTGTCTGGAGCAATTTTCATAAGTTCAAGTTTGTCAGGAACTGGCGGCGCATTATATGTAAATGCTCCTTCTGCCGTTACTTCAGACAAAGTGCCATTAACAATTTTCACGGCCACAGGACCATGTACAGTACTTGTTGGAACTAGCACACCAAGTTCTTTATTGGTAATAAATACAGTTCTAGCTGGAACGTTGTTAATGCTAACGACCGAACCACTGTGGAAGTTTTCCCCTGCAATCGTTACGTAATATTGACCTGCCATATCACCTTTATTAGGCGTAATGCTCGTAAGTACAGGCACTGGATGCAGGTACTCATAACCTTGGTTTGCTACAGCTTTCTGCGTATCTGGATTAGTTACGGTAACATTAACCTTTCCTGCTTGACCGGCTGGAGCTGTAACAACCAACTTTTCCGAACTTACAAACTCTACATTTGCTACTGCGTTATTACCAAAGGAAACAGTAGATGTAGATTTGAAGTTTTTACCGTTAATTGTAATCGTTTCTCCACCCTTGCTAGCACCTAGGTTAGGCTCAATAGATGTTACTTCGGGACCATAAAGAGATACATCGATAGTCGGCTGGTTCACTTGGAAATTTTGCTGTTGATCCAAATGATTCTTATAACTTACTTGGATCGGGCCTTCCCCTAGAGAAAGCTTTCCAATGGAACCATTTTGTTTATGCTTAACTTTAAATGTAAGTGTTAATAACTCTTCTTTCAGCTCATTAAACTTCCAAGTCATTTTATTACCTGCTACTACTGGTGCAGGAATGTTATGTTCGTACGATCCAGGAACGATCTCGAATTCAGGAGACACAACATCCTCAATCACTACGTTATAGGCACTTGCAATACCGATTTCTTTCGAAATTGTTTCATAGACTTGTTTCAATCTCTCAGAGCTATATTCAATGTAATGATGCTTTTCAGTTGTAGCCATGTTTTTCATTAGTTGCTTTATGCTCTCGTTATCTTTGCCACCTTGAGTCAATAAACCAACCGTATAGAAAACAATACCTTCATTTTTTGCAGCTTCAGCTTCGAGAAGCGCTTTTGGGAAAGAGTCCGCTGCACCATCCGTCATCAATACAATAACTGGTTGTGCATTTGAACGACGATTTTTCAATTCTTCTCTTGCTTTAGCAATAGCATCATGAGTGGCTGTACCGCCACCTGCAGCTAAAGTTTCAATGTAAGCATTAATTTCTTGAGCATTTGTAGATAAAGGCTTAGTGCTAGCTGAACTACTATAGTCAACTATACCAACTTGGTGTTTCGTTGGGTCAAGCATCTTCGTCTGCTCAAGCATATTGACGAAATGTTGTGCTGCTTCTTTTGCATTTTTCATTTTATCTTCGCCGTTGTTTGGAGCATGACCAGCCCCCATACTCCCCGAACGGTCGATAACGAGAATCACATCATTTGGCTTTACATAACCAACTGGCGGGCTTCCTTTTACTTGCAAGGTAACTTCAGCTTCCTCGCCTTCTTTCATTTGTGCCGCTGCTGATTTGTTAACAGATACCGTATGAGTTCCTGTTGCGGCTGAAATTGTTGCTAGTGGCAAACTAGTAAATGCTAATACAAATACAAGCAACATTGCTAGCCATCTGGACCTAAATAAACGCACGGTAGTTCCCCCTTAGTTGTTTATTGTTTTCTATCCAGGAAAAAGGATTCCTGGGTAGCTTGATACCGTTGATATTGATTATTTGCGGCTTGCTTCCTATCTAGCAAATCCATTTTGTTGCGTAATTGTGACTGTTCGAATTGAATAATATCTATGAGTTGATGATGATAACGCTGAATTTCTTGCAAATCAGTTTTGTGTTCAGGATTGATGGTGTACCTGCCCAATTCTTCATAGCATTCATTGATATAGGAAGAAACTTGTTCATAAGCTTCGAAAGAAGGCTCCTTAAGGATCTCTATATAGTAGTCCTTGAGTTTCACAAGTAACGCTGTTACCCGATCCTTCGCATTCTCAGACAGTAACATGCTGTCCACTCTTCCGAACGATTAATAATGCCTCTTTCCACGTTTCCACCATCTCTTTAGAGAATTCCAGCACATCATCTAATAACTGTTCATTACGTTGAATCATGAAATCATTCAAATGACGCTGATAAAACATATACAAATCATATAATTCTCGAGCGATCGCATGCTCCATATTCAATGTGATTGTAAGCTCATTAATTATATCTCTTGTCTTATATATGAAGCGATTCATTTCCTCAAATTGTTGCTGAGCAAATAGATGTTTCGCTTTCAGCAGGGACTTGACCATTTCTTGATATAACAACAAAGTCAATTCACCTGGGCTAGCTGTCTCTACCTTCACTTTCAAATACTGATCTTGCTGCTTAGCGTTATACATCATCATTCATCTCTCCATCAGTCAATCTTGTATTGCGTCACATTGCGCCTAACTGCTGCGATAACCAACTTCCTTTATTGTTCAACCCCTGAAGCGACTTTTCCATTGCAGTAAATTTCTTATAGTAACGATTTTCAATATCCATAAGGCGCCCCTTAATGTCTGACTCCTTACGGGTTAATGCTCTTAGTTCTTTACCCATTAAACTTTCATCCATAGATTCCATGGACACAGAAGAAGAGCCTATTCTCTTACCTATGCTATCAATTCTTTTCGTGGCCATTTCGTAAACACGTTCTGCAAACCCCTGCTCACTTCGTCTAATTGCCGTATTAGCAGCTGAGTCTGCTTTTGTGTTTGATGTTTTAGTAAATAGTGTAACTACTTGATCAAACTTTGTATTAAGCGCTTCGTCTAACTTAGCCTCATCAATTTCGAGCTTACCATTCTTCTTATAGTCCAAAGACTGCTTAATACCGATATCTGAAAGAAGCTTAATATCATCCTTGCCCACACCTGTTAGAGGAGTTCGGAACGCCACTCGCAGCTCACTTAAAGCACTCTTTAGAAAATCATCACTATAAAGAGTTCCTTGTCTCGCCTTCTTTTCCCACTGTTCAATTTGCTTGTCTGACATTGCCTCACGCTCTGCATCAGTAAGCGGTTGATAGCTGCGGTTCGGGCGAGTCGTAGTAGATTCAGAGAACTTGTCTACTAAATCATTATATTTAGCTATAAAGTCCTTAATCTTCTCTTTAACACCAGTTCGGTCTACATTCGTGCCCAACGTAATCGTCCCCGTGCCTTTCAAGGCTAGCGAGATACCATTAATATCGACATTATTACTAGACGATGTAATTTCTTTTTGGCCGTTAATGGTATATACAGCATCTGTACCAGCGACCGATGCAGCGTCCATATTAAGTATGCTTTTCAAGCCAGTACCACCGACAGTAACTTTTGCAGCACTGCCCAACTCCGTAGAGCTTAGCATGAATCGCTTCGTATTCTCATCAAAATACGCACGCACACCTGTATCAGCTGAGGCAGCATTTATATCATCAACAATCGATTTAACTGTTGAAGTGCCTGCCGTCACGGTAATTGTTGCATTCGTTCCATCTTTCTTTTGAATCGTGAACGTTCCGCTCGTATTAACTGGGTCTTTTAGATCATGAGTAACAGGGTCACCAATTACTAATGCTCCAGTAGCTAGATTCTTCACTTCTACTACGGCACCAGTCGCAGTAGGTTTATTTGACAACACATCTGCAACATTAGTATTAGAAGAAGTAACTTTTACTTTTGTAAATTCACCTTGCATTCGCAAGTCCGTAACACTATTTCGCAACGCGAGCATTGTCGTATTGGCTGAACGATACTCTTCTCGCTTCCATACAAGAGACTGCTTTTGACGATGCAGCTTATCCAGTGGAAGTCGCTCTGCTTTCATTAGATCGCTTACGAGCTTATCGATGTCCATACCAGATGAAAAACCACTCACACGAATGGGTCCACCTATTGGCATAATCTTCTCCTCCTCACTTAAATTTTTTCATCAAGAAACAGACCATTCTTTACACAAAGGTTATACATCATGTCCAGCATTTTCTCGCTAGGTATTTCTTTAATAACCTCATCTGTGTTGCTGTCAACAATCGTTACCATGATGGCATTCATGTTGTGATGCATCTTAACTTTGATATGAGTCTGATTTCCCTGCATCGCATTGTTGAACTTATCTACAAGTTCTTCTACTGTATATTTCTTCTTAACCTCAGTGCTTGCCAGCTCTGTCGTCATGCCCGCCTCATGTGAAGTCGAATCTGAATTGCCTGAAGGGAACATGGACAATACCGGTTGAACAGAGTCAATCCGCATTAATTCCACCTCATGCTTCTACATAGAATAAGTAAAAAATACTCTAAGCATAAAAAAAGCCGGCCGGAAAACCGGCCGGCCTTGTCCCGAATTAACGGAGCAATTGCAGAACACCTTGTGGCTGCTGGTTAGCTTGCGCCAACATTGCTGTTGCAGCTTGGTTAAGAATGTTATTCTTCGTGAAGGTACTCATTTCTTTCGCCATATCTACATCACGGATACGGGATTCAGCTGCCTGCAAGTTCTCAGCTGTTGTACCCAAGTTGTTGATAGTGTGCTCCAGACGATTTTGAACAGCACCAAGGTTAGAACGAAGCCCGGATACTTTGTTAATTGCTTCTTGGATCTTCGTCAAGTTATCTGTAGCTTTAGCGTTGAGTTCTCCAGCGCCAACTTTCTCAAGATCAGTCAAAGTTGCAACTCCAAGTGTCGCTGCGTCTGCTTTCTTAAGGTCAACAGCGATTGTTTCTTTTTCGTTAGCACCAACTTGGAACGTAAGTGTAACATCATCAGCCAAAAGTTTCTTTTGGTTGAATTGTGTTTGCTCAGCAACGGAGTCAATTTGTGCAGACAATTGTTTAATCTCAGTATCGATCTTAGCAGCATCTGAAGTTGTCAACACTTCGTTCGCACCTTGAACCATCAACTCAGACATACGTTGAAGCATAGCGTGAGTTTCGTTCAATGCACCCTCAGCAGTTTGAATCAAGGAAATGCCATCCAAAGAGTTCTTGGAAGCTTGCTCCAAGCCACGGATTTGGTTACGCATTTTCTCGGAGATTGCAAGACCAGCTGCATCGTCAGCAGCACGGTTGATGCGGAATCCAGAAGACAATTTCTCCAAAGATTTACCTTGTTGAGTGTTGTTGTTAGTCAATTGGCGGTGTGCATTGTAAGCACCCATGTTGTGATTAATACGCATTGTTAATTTCCTCCCTGGAATCGTGTTATGGTGCTCGCTTCCTTGCTTACACCCTATTGGTCAGCGTCTGTTCTTCGGCCGATAGAATCATCCGCCTGACCTACTAACTTATATATCGGTAATAGTTTGTCGAAGTTTATAGCAAAATCGTCTTTTATTCAACTTTTTTCTGCAGCATGGCCCCTATTATTTGAAGATGTTCCTTGGATATATCAGACATTGCGGCTAGTTCATTCTGCTCTTTAATGCTCTGGTATATTTCTTCTCGGTAGACAGAAACATCTGAGGGTGCCTCGATCCCAAGTCTTACTTGATCTCCGTTCACTTCTACCACCGTTAAGACAATATCTTGCCCAATCATTATTTTCTGACCTTTGGCTCTGGTTAGGACCAGCATTTTATCCCCTCCCTATCGGATATTGCAGTTGATATTGCGGCCCGTCTAGTATGACTTGTGCAGCTTGGTTATTATCCATATTCATGATAAGAGGAGCCTTTAGATTGATCGTTGTATGGTTATCCGGTCTAGAGGTCAATATCACGCGTACCAAGACCTGTTCCTCCCTTACGATGCCCAGCAATTCCTTAGTGTCTTCACTCAAGTCAATCTCATACTCAAGAGCAAATAAAAAGGGATCTACCATCATAAACGATATATGTTCATCTGATGTGCTCTGCAAACATTCTATCGGCAAATCAGGTTCAATATTATGTACCCATACATATTTCTTAGATTCCGGAAACCCTAAAATACCTTTCTGAAACGAGATGATGTCCGTTTCACTAATATCCATTAAGCCAAATCGAGCCGATTGTACTTTCATCCTTGTCCCTCCCAAAATAAAATAGCTATAAAGAACATCAAGCGTTCTATATAGCTATTTCATACTCTTTATACTACTGCATCCAATTGTTTACCACTACTCGAGAAGAAAATATAATTCTTTTGAATCAAGTACGGGTTTACCTTTCCCGGATAGTAATCTATCTTAGGCTCCGTGCGCTTAAAGCTAAATTGAACTCCACCAGGACTCCATTCCGTCTTTAATTCACCTGGATGATATTCCACATCAACATTATCGTAACTTGCCGGCCCAGCTATTTCAATTGGAAATTGTCTGAACATGCGCTCTCTCGCAATCTCCGCAAATGCATTTTCTTTGTTGTGAAATGCCATCATTCGATCGCCCTCACTAGCTAAATTGGCGATATTTTGCATTGAGATTTGAAGCGACTCTTGGGCAATTCGATCCGTTACTTCTTCAAATCTGGCTTTCCCTAGGGCAGACCATGCTTTTCGTGAGTCAATTTCCAATTTTCCATCTTTGTGATCCAATTTTACTGCTACTTGTTGCTGTGTAATTTCCAACTGAGGAGGTGGTGTCTCAATATTTAACTTTCCCGCTTCACGTTCCAAGCCGATTCTAGAAAACTGTTGATTTATTTGGATTTGAGGGATATTCATAATCTATCACCCTAACGTAAGAAATCCAACAGACTTGGACGGGAGATACGTGCAATTGTGTCTAGAGATGCTTGGAAAATGCTCTCCGCTGTTTTCAACTCTGTGATTACCTTTGGCATATCAATGTCTTCTGTTTTGGATTGTAAGGAAATATAATTAAGATTCAAATCCTCCAAGCGACTCGTCGTAAATTCCAAACGATTCTGCTTAGCCCCTACTTCCGCTTGGGCAATGACGAGTTTTTCAAGGGATCCTTGCAGCTTAGGAATAGCACCCGCAACCCCTGCCGAATTATCATTCAACAGTGCTGTTTTCATATCATTAACGATTTTAAATAAATTGTCCGAATCGCTATGTTTACCGAACACTTTATCCCCTAACATGTTAACGTCGACATAAATCCCTGCACCTACTTGATATTGTACAACACCGTCATCTAAGCTATAAGGTTGAGTGGCCGGATCTTCAGGGTATGGCTGTTGATCTGTGCGCTGCCCGTTGAAAATATATCTACCCTTGAACTGAGTATTTCCAAGTGAAACCAAGTGTGTGTAAAGCTGCTCCACTTCCCGCGCAATATTTTCGCGAGCATCAGCGGGGACCGTATCTGTACTACCCTGTACAGCCAGCTCAGAAAGCTTCTGAACAATTTGAGTAGCTTCATTCATTACGGTATCTGTAAACTTCATAAACGAATCCGCATCTTCCACATTTTCTGTGAACTGTGTCGTAGAACTAATCTCCGCACGATAGTGCAATGCACTTGCCACGCCGACAGGGTCATCAGAAGGGCGGTTCAAGCGGCGGTTCGTCATGAGCTGTTCTTGATATTTGTCCAGACGCTTATAGTTATTCTGCAAATTCTTCATCATGGAACTGCTCATCATCGATTGTGTTATACGCATGTTACTTTTCCTCCTTATCTGCCGACGACGCCGGTGCCATTAATGAGCTTGTCCAGCATTTCGTCCATGGTTGTAATAATTCGGGATGAAGCGCTGTATGCATGTTGGAATTTAATTAAATCCGACATTTCCTCATCCATCGATACGCTGCTAACTGCTTGACGCAAGCTGTCCGCATGATCCGCAAGCAGCAAGCTGTTCTCTACCATTTTCGTTGCATGATCGGCATCCGTACCGAGCTGCGCTACGACCGACTGCACATAGCTGTTAATCGTCGCGGATTTCGTAACTGCTCCTGGTTGTGAGAAGCTATATACCTTCTCCGCCAAGCTGGAAATAAGCAAAGCCATATCGCCGTTACCTTGCAGCGGAACTTCTTGCGTAGTGCCATTTGGACCTTGACGTACTTCTGTACGCATCGATGCCGCAATGTTCTTTACATCACTCAATATGTCGGCACTTACTCTTAAATTGCTAGCAGTGATTGGTCCACCATTCTGCGATACAAAGAAGTCTCCGCCTTGCTTCGCAGGCTCCGACAGAGCATAGCCTAACTTGTGCAAACCATTAAGACCATTCACGGTATACTTCGTATCGTTCATCAGCTTACGTGGGTTTGAAGGATCCGTAACTGCATTTGGTATGGATACCCCTGAAGGTAAGATAGTGCCCGCTGGCAAGGTAACTTCAACTGGCCCATTCGCAATCGTATTCGCGATGATGTCCAATTGACGTTTATACTCTGCCACATGGATATCTCTCGATTCCACGTAACCTTTAATCTCACCATCTGTTAATGCACCAATGTCACCATCAGTAATTTGCGTCATCGCCATATTGTCGACCACAAGCGTGCCGCCAAAGGTTACCTGATAGCTGTCTTCTCCTTCCACAACATTCACGTTGCCAAGTCCCGACAGCTGGTCAACCAGTAAATCCCGCTTATCGCGCAAATCGTTGGCATTGTCGCCAAGACCTTCGATGCGCTTAATCATCTGTGTCAGATCCGAAATTTGAGTAATATAGTTGTTGGCTTCGCCAATCTTAACGTTGATTCGCTCAGTCAAGTTATTCTCAAGTACATTCAATTGGTTGGAAATATGATTGAATGTCTCCGTCAATGCAATTGCCTTCTGCTGTACAACGGTGCGTGCAGAGAGATCGGAATTGCCTGGATTTTTGCTTAACAGCTGCCAAGCATTCCAAAACTCAGATACACTCTTCGCCAAGCTATTATCGGAAGGTTCGTTGAATACGCCCTCAATGTTGCCAAGCGTCTCCTGCTTCACCTTCCATGTGGAATGAACCGTATTCTGATTGCGATATTCAATATCCAGCAAGAAATCGCGTACGCGGCGAATACTGTCTACCTCAACGCCCATCCCCAATTGATTCGGGTTTCTAGACGAGTTGTACATACCGGGATAATCAATCGGACGTGCAGCCGTTAGTCTTGCCACTTGACGGGAATACCCTGGCGTATTCGCATTCGTAATATTGTGACCTGTTGTGCTGATGGACGTCTGGTGGGCCATAATGCCCCGCTTACCAATCTCTAATGTATGAAAAGTCGAACGCATCGCTCGCTTCCTCACTTTCTCCGTAGCTTCGCACTTCAGCTTTCTATCTTTTATCTAGTAGGTAAAGCTGTACCTTTATAACCTGTTTTTATCCTTGCTTTTACGCTCTTGTGTCGAACATGCTGCGCGGTGTGCTCGAGCTGGCTTGTGCTGGATGCTGATAGACAACCTCATCCTCTGGACGGCTCATATACAGATTCAAGGAATATTCGACAAAGGATAAAGATTGCTGCAACAGCTCCTGGATAATGACATTGCTTTCCTTCAACTTATGCAGGGTATCGGACAAATCCCGCTGTATATTCAGCAGCTCCACGCGTTCCTCAGCCTGGAATACAAGCCGAGCAATTTCCGTCACCGTCAAATTCAACTGGGATCGTATGCCCTTCTCCTGTATGAACTCCTGTGCTGCCTGCAGCCGCTCCTCATCCGCCTCCGCAACCTGTTTCAGCAATCTGGATTCCTTCGTCATCAGCTGCGACAAGCCATCCACATCATTCTTGATGATCACTTGCTTCTTCTCTTCTGCAATATCAAGCAGCTGCTTGTGCAAATCGTTCAGAAGTGCTAGTGATTCCATGATTCGCTGCACACTCACACTTGTTCCTCCACTCATTCGTTCTCTTTACGGAACAAGGGAAGCAGCTTCTCTGCAATCTTGTCCGCTTCCACATGATAGGTTCCGGTAGATACCGCCTTCTTCAAATCTGCAATGCGTTCACTGCGTGCAGGATCATGTACCCGGTTCTGTGCTTCCAGCATTTCCTGTGCTTCTGTCGAGATGATCAGCTCATCCTTGCGGGAAGGCTTTTGCGATACACGGTTCATTGCCTGCTGTTTCTGATAATATTGGACCGCGCCAAGACGCTGTGTTTCATTAATTTTCATCCCAATTCACCTCGTTCCATAAGACAAACTTATATCGTTATCCATCATTGATGAAGCACTCATTACATCATCAATCTTGCCTATTGACTGCTCCATTACTGCTTCATTCCATCTTATCAATAAGAAAAGCCGATAACCTTTACTAAGATTATCGGCGCAGTGTCAAGAATTATTTAGATGTATTGTCATGAATATTATGAACTTAATCTAAAAAATCTCATTACAGAGAGTTTTGTTATTGACAAACTCCAAATTTGAATTATTCACGATCCCGCTTCGTATCAATGACCCGGTAGGCGCCATCCCCTATGCGAGGAGCTTCCTTCCCCTCTTCTGCACCAACTACTGTCTGTGTAAGCTCCTTCACAAGGCGACTTCGACAAGATTCGCACATATTCCCTTCGCGAATAGGCTGGCTGCAAATTTCACATTCATACGCCAAGTTCGGTGCTTGGTATGTGGAAATGCGTCCTTCTTTAATAAAACGCGTGATTTGACGAACGCTTACTTCTGTTGCTTCACTCAGCTCCTGCATCGTGGCTTGACGCGTTTCACGCAGATAAGCAACACAGCGTTCATACTCCTGTTCGATTTCTTTCAAGCAGTTTGGACAGAGATCACGGAATGCCTTGGCAAAAAGTTTTCCGCAGCGCAGACAATTGCTCAGCTCCATGTCATTCGCCTCCTTCGATGCTTCATTTCTTCATCATATATCAATATCCGGCAGATGACGAGAAATTTTTTATCCATAAACCTTGCCCCATCACTCAGAGGCTAGAGCAGGGCTAAAGTAGCCCCCTGCAAACTGGGGCCGCAGCTCATCCCCTAGACGGGTTGTCGTACTGCATTCCCCTTCTTTTACGCCCTCGCCCACGTATAGCTGACAATCGAGACCGGACAGTCAAGATACTTGCATAAGGACGATAGTTGACGTGAACAGGCTCTTAAAGTACTCCCCGTTGTGTATACATCATCAATAAGAAGTAGACGCAATTCGGCCACACCCCCCCCTTCTCTTGCCTTACAAGCACTCCAGACCTCCTGCAAGCTTCTCCCCGCCCATTGATGCAGCTCAAACGCATTAGATATGCTTCGCCCCCTGCCTATTCGAGATTGCTTGCTCTGCTTCTCTGCATCCTGTGTGCGCGCCAAAAGCTCTACGACTGGCCTTCCCCATTCTCTGCCCAGCGCCCGTGCGAATTGCTCTGCCTGATTGAATCCGCGAACTTGGATACGCTCAAGAGTAGTTGGTACAAATGTAATGAGATCTGGCAGAATCGCCTCCCGCCTGCCTTGGAACAACGAAGGGATCCCACCACCTCTAATGCTTGGTCGCCGTTCCCACACGGTGGACAGCAGCGGTTCATAGGCAAGCTGCATCATCCTGACCATGACCAGTTCATACACCCGATCTCCCTTAAATTTATACTGAGACAGCCATTGTTTCATTTGTTCGTCATATCGCACCACGCTTCGATTGGCTCTTAGACCATCATTTCGCAAAGGATGACGCTGACAATCTGGACAGCGAATCGCTCGCCCGCAATATGCACAGCCTAATTCACGAATCCATGGGATTAAATTGACACACTTATAGCACACCAGAGACATAAGGCTCTGTTCGTAGGGGTAAAGTGGACGTAGAGCTGTATCGTTCATCCGAATGGATCTTTTGCAAATGATACATGCCTGCTGACTCGGACTAAGCATCCCGCCATATATCTTCTCCAGCAAGTCACCCCATCTCATTCTTCTACCCAATCCGCTGTCTCCTGACCGCTCCTGACAACAAATATCCTTTTCTGGCTGCAATCCGATTCATGTCCCGAATTTGCCGAACTGCTGACCGCTGTGATCGATTCCACTGCGGGGAGCCAAACACGACCAATCCTGCAGGATCATCCTTCGAACGCCCTGCTCTGCCCGCCATCTGTACTAGTGCAGCTGCATCGAACAAGCGATCGTCTGCATCAAGAATGAATACATCGCTCATCGGTACCGTCACACCTCGTTCCAGAATCGTTGTCGTGACGAGCACACGAATGTTCCGTTCTCGAAATTGAATTACTTTATCCCCTCGGCTCTCATCTGCCGCTGACGTTCCATCGATATGGACACCGGGAATACGTTCGCGCAGCAGACGTACAAGCGGATCTACTTGACGAATACGAGAAAGGAACACAAACAGCTGGGCACCTCTACTTACCGAATGATTCATGCGTGCCAGCAGTAGTGCTGGCAGCCCATGTGCAGATAAGCACTGAGCAACCGAAGGCATTGTGATTCTCATCGGGATAGGAAGTGGATGACGATGGAAACGCACTGGCACCCTAGCATGAGAGAGCTTGCCTCTTCGAACATTCTGCTGCATCGCCTCTGGCGGTGTCGCGGATAAATAGACGAACACACCCCCGGGCGTACAAGCGCGTTCTGCTGTACGCTGCAGCATCGGATCATTATGATAAGGGAATGCATCCAGCTCATCGATAATAGCTAATTCGAAGGCCTCCTCGAAACGAATCAGCTGATGGGTGGTCGCGATAGTAATATCTCCATCTTGCCACCGTTCCGGGCTGCCTCCATACAACGTAACGACCTTCTGTGCAGGAAACGCCTTCTCTATCCTAGGCTTCAATTCCAGTACAACATCACGTCTCGGCGTGGCAATCAATACACGTCCACCATGCAGCAGCGTGTCCTCCACGAGCGGAAAAATCATCTCCGTCTTTCCAGCCCCAGTTACGGCCCATAATAAAAAGGCGCCCTTACGCAAATTGCCTCTTGTTCCCTGTACCGTACTTCTACTTCCAGATGTATTCATCTCAGACAGCCTAACAACTTGGTTCCTCGCACGAACTCCATCAATATAATTCAATGCCTGTCTACTCGCCTCTAACTGTGCTGGAGCCAGCCCCCACTTCTCTAACTGCTCCTCTCGATTCGAAATAAGCGCTGCGGCACTGTCGTCACCTCGATACAGCTTGCCAGCAATCAAAATAGCACAAGATCGGCAGCGCCCCACATTCAAGCATTGTGTACACGTCCAGCATTGTAAAGAATGGCAAGTCGAGCAAGTGGAACTGCTTAAACCCTCTGAACCCCCACAGCGTCCGCAGCAAATCGTAACCGAGGCTTTATAGAGGGATCGCAAGACTCGTTTCAGCGGGGAAATACGGCTAGTAGTAGTAGGCAGCTTACCGTCGTCATCCCGGCGAGTAAATGACATCCCTGCCCTCAGCTCCACCCAGCCATGCAGCAACCCCCACTGGATGAGCGAATATCTGCTCGCAATTAAATGTTCCGCTCCCGCATCCCGCAGGAATTGAATCAATTCTTCATCCAAAAGCAATCGACCACAAATTCCATAGGCGATACGATAAGCATCAGCATGCAATGCGGACCATACTCCTGCCTGAGACACACCTTCCCGAAGGAAAGAAGCAGACAGCCCAGATGAATTCGCATCCCATTGTGTTGTTGCATAGGCTACGGATTGGTCTGCGACCCGATACATAGGCTTCTGCTCTTCCATGACGAACAGCTTGGAGGTTGGCTCCGAATATGGCGCTTCGATAATCGCAACAGCTAGGTGCTCCTGCATCAGCCTCCGCTTAGCTTCTTCTTCAAACTCCTCCACACACGGGGAAAGAATATCAGCAAAATAACGAACCCAGCCCTGCTCTCCCCAACGCTCCATAGCTTCGCTTGGCTTGAAATGTTCCAGCACAGCGATGCCAACTTGAATCGGCAGCTGCTGATGCAAAACAACGAGTTTCGACCCACGGGACAGGCTCCCTTCCCCTGCTAACCAATAGCGTACATCAATACGCCAATCTACAGTGATGCCCGAGTGCCATCCGTACTCCGTGCGCACGGCATAAATTCTTACTTGCATGACTATTCCCTCTCCTTCGCCATACGGCTCACCGGAGCATGCTTGCTGCTTGATATCTGGATGCGCATCTGCTCAAATTACGCAAAAAAAGCACACCCCACCCGTGGAATCGGGTGGCATGTGCTTCATGCCCAGCGCCTTATCGTATTTGTATAAAATTGTATACGAATCGACGGATTCTGACAACCCTAAACTTCAATAAACTTCCCAAATTTAACTGTATTTGTAGTATTTCTCGGTTCAATATATTCCATATCTCCCCGAACAACACCGCTCACAAGGCACTTCGAGCCTTGAAGGGAATTTTCCGCCAATCTTCTGTACTCCGTGGCTCAATTACAATTAATGTCTCTTCCGCTGCTCGCTGCTTCAATCCTTGCAGTGTTGCCTCAAGCTCATTCCTTTGAATCACAAGTAAGTTCCAACTCACATCGTAGCCGCTCATTACACGTGAAGCAATTGGAAACGTAGCGTCCGTGGAACCGCTATCGACAAACGTGAAATGCAGCTTGCGTCCTTTCAGCCAAGCAAACCAACTATACGCACGAATCACCCATTCGATATGGCGTTCATCATTTTCCGTCACAAGCACGACATGCATCCAAGGCGCAGGTCTAGCGCCGCGTACGAGCTTCCTCCATTGATGAGCCAGATGAACGGCTGCTACCGCGAGTCCGAAGCATCCCACAATCCAACATAGCATTGCGATCATGCGGCCACCTCCTTACTACCAAGTGTATGCCGCAATAGATGCCGAGGTGACGGACAAACGCCAGCTAGCCTTGTGATTCAGTTCTAGGGACGGTGTGCTATAAGGTTACCCAACCGTTCTTAATGGAATTGATGACCGCTTGGGTTCGATCATCAACCTCCATTTTCTGCAGGATGCTGCTGACATGATTCTTAACGGTCTTCTCACTAATAAATAGGAATTCACCAATCATCTTGTTGCTCTTGCCTTCCGCCATCAAGCGAAGTACTTCGGCTTCACGTCTTGTCAGTGGATTATCTTCCGCAGCAATGAACTTCACGCCTGCATCTCTCGATTGACTGCTCACGATTCCGTTGCCGTCCAGCAGTGTCATCCGTCGAAGCTGCTGAATAAGCTTGCCCGTTACCTTCGGATGGATGTAAGCATACCCCGTTACAACCGAACGAATAGCATTAATTAAAGACTCAGCTTCCATATCCTTCAACAGATAGCCAGAGGCTCCTTTGCGCAGTGTTTCGAATACGTAGCTCTCATCATCGTGTATCGAAAGGATGATCACCTTTACATCCGGAAAAATATCACGCAATCGTTCTGTGGCAATCACGCCATTCTCAATCGGCATATTAATATCCATCAGAACAACGTCCGGCACTTCCTTATTGCAAAATTCCAGCACCTGAATGCCATCTCCGCATTCGCCGATGACCTCCAGATCGTCCTCCATATTCAATATACGCTTCAAGCCCTCACGAAAGAGCTGGTGATCGTCAGCAAGGAGTACTTTTATTGTTTCTATGTCCTTCTTACGATTCTCCATAAGGTTGCTTACTCCTCTCTCTTCTCCACATTCGTCGGAATTTGTATCACGATGCGAGTTCCACGGTTCTCCGCCGAATGAATTTCCATACGGCCTTCGAGCAGCTCCACCCGCTCCTGCATGCCCAGGAGGCCAAAATGAGCGTGCTCTTTCGATTTTTCTTCCAGGGACTCTACTTTGAAACCAAAGCCATTATCACGAACGATCACACGTACTTCCTCTTCGTCATACGTCAATTCACATGTAACGTAAGAAGGATGCGCATGCTTCGCTGCATTGGTGAAAGCCTCCTGGACCAATCGGTAAATCGCTGCTTCCATTGCTGAGCGCAGCCGGCGTTCCAGCCCTCTAACCTCGAATGAAGTCTTAATTCTGTGCTTGTCTTCATAGTCATGTATAAATTTACGCAGAGTCGGTACAAGCCCTAGGTCGTCCAATGCCATTGGACGTAAATTAAAGATCACCTTGCGGATCTCTTCTAAGCCGAAACGAACCTGCGATTTTAAATCTACTATTTCGTTCTGCACCATTTCAAATTCCTGCTTATTTAGCATTCTTTCTACAATTTCCGTCCTAAGCACTAGATTAGCAAGGGATTGTGCGGGGCCGTCATGAATCTCACGCGCGATCCGCTTCCGCTCTTCTTCCTGTGCCAGAATGATCTTCAATCCGAGCAGCTGCCGAGTTTTGGCGGATTCCAAAATACGTGTTACCTGACTCAAATCACCGGATAAATATTCAAGCGCAACGCTCATCTGAGAGCCAATTGTCTCTGCTCGCTCCACAGAGCCCTCAATCGCGCGCAATCGTTTCTGAATATCGTCCCGCCGTGTCTTCAGGTAACCTTCCTTCTCCCGATACATCATCAGCTCAAGCTGCATCTGCGTCGCCTTTTCATAGGCCTGCTTGATATCTTCCTCGGTGTACCGGACAAAATCACGGCTCACATCTGTCAAACGCAGACGAGCTAGACGATAGTTCCGCTCCAGCTCGTCCACCTTATCACAAATTTCAGCAGTCTGATCCATAACCATCTGCAGTTCTGCGTTCATAGCAATCGCTTCATTCCGAGACGAATCCAATATTTCGTAAATCTGATATTTGCTCTCTTCCATCACTTTGATGGCGTTCTTAATGACGCGATCAATGACATCGACTTGATTATCCACTAACGTTCGGTCTCCTCGTTCATAAAAGGATGAATGGAATTTCATCCTTAATGATACCACATCAATGGATAGTAATGGACTTCGTATTTTGCTCCCATTTTACAGTTAGGCCTAATTGTTCCGATACGAAGCGAAGCGGGACTAAAGTCCGTCCTTGTCGAATAATAGGTGCGACATCCGATGCAAGTCGAGAGCCGTTGCGAACGAATGCTTTTTGGTTCACGATCATTTCAAGGAAACGTTCGCCGCGCATAATCGTAACCGTCTGCGCTGGACCGTTCCAGAGCGCCTCTCCCCCAAACGCATCGAGTACAACTCGTACCGGAACGTAGGTAGAACCATTCAACACGATTGGTGCCACGTCCAACTTCTTCACAGCGCCGTTCACCGTGGAAGACTTGCTGTTCACAGTCAAATTCATTGTAGCTGTAGGGAAAATATCCGATGAACCAGCGGGAAGCTGTGCGATCAAGTTATCAAATGCCACTGTTCCTTCTGTTGCACGTTCGTCCTGATCTTCCTTGAAGTTGACCAAATACAATCGTTTCAGCTTAGCTGGATAAGAAATACCCAGTGACGATAAATCAACTTCTACCGTCTTCCAACCTTCCCAATTAATCGATTCTGCTACATTTACATAGTGAGCTTTCTTGTTGGCATCATGGATCTCTAGTCGCAAATTGGTAAAGCTCTTGTCTCCATAGACGTCGAACTTCAAACCGCTAGTGCCATTAGGAAGTTCCATGCCTGTAGAACCATTCAATTCTGCATAGGCAAACTTATCAGCGCTGCCGCCTGCATTCATATCATAGGACAGCTTCAATACTTTGTCATTCACACCGCGGCCGCCAAATCCGCCTTCGATGCTGACTTGCCCCTTCGTGCTGCCCTTCGGCAATCCAGAGAAGGAGACACCCATATTTGTTTGATTGAAATTCTCTATTAATTTCTCCGATCCAAGTGTCAGAGGTATCATTGTTCTCAAGCCATCATAGCTTGCAATGGCATAGCCAATCTTCGTTCCTTCTGGGACCGAATTCACTTTAAGCACGCCATCCTCAACCTTACCGTTGAAGCCGCGAATCTCCCATTTCACAGCAGATGAAGGTACTGTCGCCTGATTGCCATTCAGCAAGGTAGCCTTCACGGGAACAGGAACACTTGCGCCGGCACTTAGTTGAGCTGAGCCGGTAGCGATTTGCAGGCTTGATAAGTCCTTCGCTCCGATGATCGTTACCTCTGCAGTCGTTTTCGCTCCTCCGGATGTAGCTACAATGGTAGCCTTGCCTGAGGATTGAGCGACGAAGGCATCCTTATCCCACTTCATCTTGCCGTCCGCAGAGCTCCATTTCACATCCAAGTTAGAAGCATCTACCGGATTGTAATGCTCATCATAGGCCTTCATGCTGTATGTTGCACGCTGCCCGATAAATAGCGTTTTTTCTCCACTTAGGGTCATGCCCTTCACTTTGCCTGCTGGAGCTGTCGTGAACACACCGAGACCGTTGACAACAGAACGGACATTGTTACCTCCTTCTTTGGTTTCATGTGTCAGCTTCGTATCGAAATCGCCTAATGGCCGATTCGTCATCGTTGTGGAACCACCGCCGTCCAGATTCACCGCTTTCCAGACACCCGCCTGTACAAGCGCTTGCTGGAATTCCTTCAATGTAAAGCCAGAGCTTACACTGTTCGATTCAGCTGTTACGATGTAGGCATAACGTCCATCCTTCGAATAGCCAACTGCTGTACGAGCCGTTACACCACTGCCACTAATGCCGCTCGTATCACGCGTGAAGCTGGAAGCCTTGCCGTTCTCAACGAGCAGCGTATGACCGCTTATCATCATTTGGAAGGAGGATGGATCTACTGCTTGTCCCGTCGTCTGAGACAACAGTTTGTAATCAATCTTGAGAGATGTACCTACCTGCATGGTACGGCGCATGAATTCAGCAGCCTGCCCGTGTCCACGCAAAATAACGCCATCTTCAGGAACCTCCATTGGCAGAGCACCCATATCAGAGATTTGCTCTACGACCCCATTGCGTACAAGTACTTCGGTAGGCGTTGTCGTCGTATCATTCGGCCGCTTCGTTCCTTTCCAAGCGTTTGTGTAGATGTACATCGCATTTATATGACTATGCTGTTTTCCAGGCTCTTTATCATATTTCATCTTGTTGATGCCTGACAGTGGGAACGATTGACCATCCGCCAAGGCCACATTTCCTGTGAAGCGATATTGATCAATGGTAGGCGTACCATTCTTCGTTACGGCGAAAGCATACATGCCTGTAAGTTCCGCAGGACTTGTAATCATCTCTCCTTTTGAAATGGAACCTCCCATTGGAACTTGGTCGGAGCCCATCATCCAATAGTCCCCGTTTACACCAGCAACTGCCCCAGTTTCCTTCGTCATCTTCGTAACTGGGTTCCCGGTAGCTGTCTTGCCGTCCTTCCCTGTCATGACATCCAGCTTAATATAGGGATTGCTTAAGTCGGCCTCAATCACATTCATTCGAGTCTTATACGTTTTCGTGCCCCGCTGCAGCGCGTATTGGTAGGTAACCAATCTAGCACCTGAGGTAAGTATCTCTTCGCTGAGCTTTTGCAATGAATTCAATGGTGCTGCATATGTATCCCCACTAGTCGAATCTATTGGTGCATCCGCATAAACATAGTTTCCCCATCCAAATGCAGGCTGAATGAACAGTGCGCTGGATAGCACTACTGCTGCCGCCTTTTTCCCCATCCGTCTTGTGTTGATGTGGCGGACAGTTTGATTTGATTTGCCCATGTGTCTCTCTCCCATTTCGTCCTATTATGTATAAATGTCAATATGTTCGCGTGTCAACTCTACTATTATATAGACTACCAAAATCGACAAAAAGTTGCGATTTTGTTACGTATTTGGTGGATTTTACGATATAATGCCTGATCAAAGCCAAGATGAAAACAAAAGAAGCCCTGCCTTCCGGGCTATTCGCCGTTAGTAGACAGGACTTCCTTCTTGTTATTTATTAATCCAACGTAATATAATCTACTTTTTTCAATAATCGAACTAGTAGAATGGCTGCCTGTGCACGTGTTGCTGAGCCCTTAGGCTGGAAGCGGTTCGTGCTAACCCCTTGAATGAGTCCATCCTGTACGGCCTGTGCCACGATTGTTGCGCCTGCACGGGTAAATTCCTTATTGTCCTTGAATGACTTCAGCACATCTGTCGATGCAGCGGACATGCGATATCCCGCTGCTTGTGCAGCACGAACCATCATAAGCGTAATCTGCTCACGTGTCACAAATTGCTTCGGCTTGAATGTTCCATCTGGGAAGCCCGTAATTACACCTGCACGGATGGCCGCACCAATGTAGGCTCCGGTCATATCACCTTGATTCACATCGCGGAAACGATTGACAGCTTCACTATCTGGTTCAAGACCTAGCGCTCGTGAAATCGAGACTGCGAACTCCTCGCGCGTAATCGGCTTGTTCGGCTCGAACTTGGTTGTGCTGCGTCCGCTCATAATCATTTTGGATACGAGGGCAGTCACATCCGCTTGCGCCCAATGTCCCTGCAAATCGATGAAGGATTGTTTCCCTACCGTAAAGAGAATAATCTTTGTTCCCACCATGTTCGTAATGGCTACGGTATCTAATCCTGCACGAGACACCTTGGTTGGCAAGTATCCTAATTTCGAGTAATTCTTCATCCACTCTACTAATGCTGCCCGGCCGGCAGTTACTGACTGCGAAGACTTCATTTTTACAACGGTATCGATATTCAGCGCGCTACCCGCACCACTGTTAACTACACTGAACAGCGAGAATTGATAAGCCTTCACCATTGCTGTTGCTTGCGCACTTGCAAGCTCGTTCGTAATCGTCGCTGTTTCATTGACCGGATCGATTTCAAAGAGAAGCGAAGAATTCGTGATTGATCCTTGCGTTCTTTGGATGATTTTGCTCATCGTATCGCGATTAAGCGATATTCCGTATACAGCTTCCTTATACTTCACGGTAAACCAGATCGCATCCGTTCGCGAATATGCTTTTTCAAAAGCTGCTAACGGCACTACAACCCGCGCACCCGCTTCTGTGGATGGCACTTCGAATCGAAGCTGCTTATCCGAATCCAAAGATTGGCCTGCAAACTCAAATGCCGTCTTCACCTTAGTAGTATCAAGCGTATAACGATTGACCGTTACTCCGCTGCTTGTCCGGTCAGTGGTAATTTGAGCTGTATTCTGAAGCAAGACATACGCATAGTCTCCGAAGGAGTTGTCCTTGTCACTTTTCACAAAATAGCTATCCAGCGACCCTGCTGTTGTTCCACCTGTGCCTGTACCCGTTGCTCCTACTTTTAAGTTGGAAAATGTCTTGATTTCAATTCCAGCCTCTGATTGAAGTGCTTTGGAACCTGTATTGTAGGTCACACTTAAGTTGCTTCCATCAGTTGGCGGGTACATTAACTCGATCGTCACTTGCGTTCCGCTGACTGTAACTTGTTTAATACTCATCGCCTGATTGCCTGAAGTGACCAGAAACTGCGGATAATAGGACGCCGACATCGATGCAAGCCGCTTGTTAAACGTCAAGATGATTGAAGGGGACTTCCAGGTTATCGATTGGACAGTCGCAGCTTCGCTATCAGTCGAATTCGAAGCAGATACAAGGTTCAAGTTGGAAGCATAGTTGTAATTCCAATCGCGCAGCGGCGGATTCCCTCTCACATACGATACGGTTACATTATCTGTTTTCGATACCGCCGATTGCAGAGTCAATTCCACCCGATTTTCCTTAATCTCAACCTTCGTGACGTAACGTGCCTTCTCATTCACGAGTACAGAGAATTGGTTTTTCATTGGAATGTTGTTCTTATCCATCGGTTTGTTGTACTTCAGAATCAACTTCGTTCCAAGCACCGTCACCTCTGTCAGTTCCGGCGGCTTATTGTCATAGCTGTTTCGCACGAAGAACCCATCGATCGTTCCTACTTTACTGCCGCGTGTATCCTCTAGTGGATAATTTCCTGGCGTGTAGCTGACCTTGACAACATCTCCGTTCGATACCGAACGGTTTAATGACAAGGTCACGGTAGAAGAGCTGCTGTTATGCGATAGTTTATCAATTCCTACAGTGGAATCATTATATGTGACGGTAAATTGACCGTCTGCATAGGAAGAAACGCTTTTCAGAGAATCTGTAAAATATAAATATAAAGTAGAACCGGAAATATACCCATCACGCAGCTTCGTCAGCGTCGTATCTACCTTATTCTCAACGGCACGGGAGCTAAAGCTGGAAGCTACATTGCCTACCGTATCACGCACCATGCGGAAGCGTGCCGCATAGCTAATCTTGACGTCTTGACCTACTGCAACGCCGCTCTCCAGTGACACATAGACATAATTGCTAGACGTATACGCGCTGCTGACACGCCGCTCCTCGTTATTCACTAGTACGGTGAATTCGTTGGAAGGCGGATTCGCGTTGCTATCCAGTGTCTTGTTATACCGAATTTGAATTAACGAGTTGTTGTACATCGTCACATCTTCTACTGCTGGTGGATTCCGATCCGTAATTGCCGTAGAAAATGCCCATTCAGACAAACCTGCAAATTCATTGCCGGCTGCATCCTTAACGGCTCCCCTTGCAATGCTGACCGTATACACGGTATTTTCCTGCAAATTAGAGGCAGGGTAAATCCACAGCTCCTTCGAATTGCGTACGTTTACACTGGCTGATTCAGAATAGGAATAGGATTTGCGCCGCAAATCCACGCCTTTGCCCGTATACACGATTGGTTTACTGAAGGTTATAATTAGCGTCTTGTTCGCCGGTACAGACACACTGCCGGACGATGGATCGAAGCTGACTATCGTTGGTGCGGTTGTATCCGTTGATTGCGTTCGGAACGTCCATTCCACAGCATCCATCAGGTTACCAGCAGCATCTCGGAATGCTCCCTTCGGTATTGAGACTACATATGTGCGATTTGGTTCTAAAGACAGAACATTCGTGGACTGAATAACCGCAGAGCCGCCTCCCGTTATCGCTGAGGTAACAGGGAGCACAATATCCTGGCGTCCATCTGATTTAATCACAATATTGCCTGTCACTTGATAGACAGACTTATCGAATGTAAGTTCCAAGCGCGTCTGCGGGGGCACAGCTGTCCCATCCAGCGAGCGCTTTGTTATTTTCGGTGGATTTGTATCCACACCAGGCGTCGTTGTAAAGTTCCAATACGTCTTGCCTGAGAAGCCTGCTACGGGAGTTCCGTCATCCAAATCGAGAAATGCACCTGCATCCATCGTGACATAGTACGCTGTTCCAGCTTCTAATCCATCTAGTTTCGTCGTTGCTGTAAGTCCATTCACTACGAAATCCTTCGCAGCGATTGTCTTCACGACACTATTGTCACTGAACTTATTAATCTTGATGCTGCCCTGGCCCGCTTGGATAGGACGGCTAAACGTAATTTGCGCATCCGCAGGCAAAGCAATTCCTTGGCCTTGTGGCGAGAATGATGCCGCTTCCTGCTGGGATTTAGTTGAGAACGCCCATTCTGTAAATGTGGAAAGCTCTCTAGAGGCTTCGCCCAAAAAGAGCTTTCCATCAACTTTTACAACATATCTTGTTCCTGCTTCAAAAGGCTGCAACCCTTCCAGCTGGAATGTTACGTTATCAGTTGTTACTATTTTTCCGATTCCATTCGAACTTGTTTCAGCAAAGCGCTGCTGTGCTCCTGTTTTTTCGTTCGTTACCGTAATGTACCCATTCGTCATGGATACTTTTTCGTTGAACGTAAATTGTATGCTTGATGGATTGATCGAGACTTCCTGCGCACCGTTAGCTGGCAATGAGCTGACTATCGCAAGAGGGGTAGCTGCGTGCACTTCGGGCACACCTCCCCATCCGAACACTCCTAAAAAAAGGACAAAGGCCATTGTAGCCGCAATCCATTTCTTCATTCTATATGCTCCTTTCATTCCGAAGACAGTTGTACTCTATTTGTCGGTAAAAAGGAGGAAATAGTTTAGATTCATCACCACCGGTACGCAAAAAAGACCTCCTCCTAAGCCTGATAGCCTAGAAAGAGGTCTTGTATAAGCGCTCAAATAATAAAGGGTTAGATTACAAACCCGCTTGCTCACGCAGAGCATCTGCTTTGTCTGTACGTTCCCAAGGCAAATCCAAATCTGTACGGCCAAAGTGTCCGTAAGCAGCAGTCTGCTTGTAGATTGGTTTGCGCAGATCAAGCATTTTAATAATGCCTGCAGGACGAAGATCAAAATGAGATTGAATCAGTTCAACAATCTTCTCTTCATTTACTTTGCCTGTTCCGTAAGTGTCCACGTTAATGGATACTGGAGTTGCTACACCAATGGCATAAGCCAATTGGATTTCACATTTGTCAGCCAAGCCAGCTGCTACGATGTTCTTCGCAACATAGCGCGCTGCATAAGCTGCAGAACGGTCAACCTTCGTTGGATCCTTGCCGGAAAACGCTCCGCCGCCATGGCGTGCATATCCGCCGTACGTATCCACGATGATTTTACGCCCAGTCAAACCTGCATCACCTTGTGGTCCGCCGATTACGAAGCGGCCAGTTGGGTTGATGTAGTACTTCGTCTTATCGTCGAGCCATTCGCTAGGAACGACTGGAGTAATAACTAATTCTCTGATATCACGTTGGATTTGCTCCAATGTTGTATCTTCAGCATGCTGTGTGGACACAACAATCGTATCTACACGTACTGGCTTATCTCCATCATATTCAATCGTCACTTGTGTCTTACCGTCTGGACGAAGGTAAGGCAATGTGCCGTCTTTGCGTACTTCGGACAAACGACGAGCAATACGGTGTGACAATGCGATCGGAAGTGGCATAAGTTCTGGCGTTTCGTTCGTTGCAAAGCCGAACATCAAGCCTTGGTCGCCTGCACCGATATTCTCGGTTTCTTGCTTGGCATCTTCAGTACGTGTTTCAATGCCAGCGTTAACCCCCTGAGCAATGTCTGGAGATTGTTCGTTAAGCGAGGTCAATACTGCACAGGTATTATAATCAAAACCATACTTGGCGCGCGTATACCCGATATCTTTGATCGTGTTGCGTACGATAGATGGAATGTCAACATAATCTGCCTTTGTGCTGATTTCTCCTATGACGAGAACTAATCCCGTGGCTACGGATACTTCACATGCAACCCGAGCATTCGGGTCGTTCGCCAAAAAGGCGTCCAATACCGCGTCCGAAATCTGGTCGCATATTTTATCCGGGTGTCCCTCAGTAACGGACTCGGACGTAAACAAGTGGCGTCCTTTCAATGACATAGGACTCGACCTCCTAACCTATAATATGGCTCTCCCATGAGCAGCCTAAACAAAAAATGAACCTTTCCCGAATGGAAAAGGTTGTTATAGCAGCCTTCGAAAAATCATATTACTGTATTTGTCCGGTCCTGTCAATGAAAGCGTCAAAAGTTGGATTACCTATTTTTGCTGCAGTGCGGTGGCAATGAGACGTTTTGTTATTTCGCCGCCTACCGAACCAGCATCACGTGAAGATAAGGTACCCCAATCAGCATGACTAGTCGTGTGTTGAACCGGAACGCTGCCGAGTTCGGATGCGAACTCTGTATCCATTCCAATATGTGCTCCGTGATGGGAAACCGGAAGTCCGAACTCGGCTGCAATCTCATATTTCATACGGTACAGGGCGTCTCTGCTGGCTGGCACTAACGTTTTTTTGCTCATAGTAATATCCTCCCTCGTTATATATGCATCAGTAATAATTATTGTGCCTCATTTAGGAGGATGCACCCGCAGGAAATGTTGCCCGCCCTGCCAGCTCATGTTAATTACTCAGCTTTTTGTACTACTGAATAGCCCCCGCGTACCATAACAATTAAACCATTCTCCTGCTGCGGATCTGGCATCACACCGCGTCCATCACGCGGGAACAACAGCAAGTGGTTCGTCGCAACCGCTTGCCCGCTCTTGATATCTGTGCCTTCCGTTACATCCGGCACCCCATTCTCATCCGGGCTTGTGATGACTGCCTTTCCGTTGCGGACAATGACTTCAGTTCCAGCCTTAGCAATAAGCTTCTGGCCAGTTTTAACCGTTACGACTTTAAGTTCCGTATTGCTTGTTGTATCCCCCTCAGGCTGATCCTTCTTCGGGTTATCTTTGTCCTTGCTCGTAGTGTCATTACCTGTATTGCCTTTCTTCAATTCAGCTTGGATAAGGGATTTAACTTGTTGATCCACATAACTCTTCGTTACAAGTGGATCTGAAGATGTTCCTGGGGTTGTATCTGCTGCGAATGCATTCACACCCAAAATAGAACCTGCCACAATTCCCCCTGTTATTAATGTTGTAGATAAAATAACCTTCGTAAATTTGTTCATTTTTTCCTCCTCCTACTTCTTATGCCAAAAACTCCCCTCTACGAGGGGAGTTTTCTTTATTGTTTTAGTCCGCTGTTTTTGCGTTTCTAATGTTGTATGCACTACCATGGCTAGCTAGCTTGATCTTCTCTTTATCGAATACATCATACAAGGTTAGCTGGAAGCCACCGTTCTCGATTTTCTCAAAGAAGGCATCTGGTATAGATGTTGAGAATGACTGGTTCTTGCCCTCTTTAAATTCTTTAACAAAATCAACCTCTTTCTCGAATTTTTTGCCACTAGAATCTACAATTTCAATGACTAGCTTGTGTCCGTATTCACCAAAATTGTACTCGAGTTGACGAGTCATATCATAAGAGAACTCGATGGACAAGTTGGATGTTCTGTTAGCAGTCACGTAGAAATTGTATAAAGTCAACGAATAAGGGAATAGATCAAGATTTACAAAGTCTCGTTGAACCGTAGGCTGTACGACTTTCAAATCCATTGCTACTGCATTGATATATCCATCAGACTCACCCTTTGGAGGTGTCAGTTTATTCTCGGTAATTCCTTCACCGATAATAAGCTGCAAATCTGTTTTATTAACCGTTTTCGGTACTTTCACCCATGCCGTTACGACATTCAATCCTTGCGGACTCGTAGGACCCTGCACTTGGGAAAGATTTGCTTTATAGTAGCGTCCATCATCTGATCGATAGTATGCTACCATTTGAGATAAAATCGTCTGGCGCTCTTCCTGGCTCTTCATAACAAGATCCGTATAAATGATTTGTTCAACGGCACCTTCATACACCTTGCTGTTCTTTACTTCAATATCAGCTTTGCGTCCTTGAGTAGTAAGATTGTATACTTTACCAAATTCAACGACAGGCAACTTGCTTAACTTGCCTCCATTCGTGAACTGAATGATTGGGGCACTATCCGTCTCCCCTATTTTCTCCATTAGCGCCGTTTGGACTTGGGAGAAGTCCATATAACTTGGTACCTTCGTTACGATGTATACATCGACGTCTTCCCTCGCTCCGATGATTAAAGCACCATTCGAGCTTATCACTTGTGTTTTACCAGATACACCGGAAGTATCCAATTTAAAGACACCTTCTAAAGCTGGCAACTGAATTGTTTTCGTTTCTTTGTTTTTAATTTTTAATTTTGCTGACAGTACATCCCCGTCTAACCAAGGTAGACGTTGTAGAGACTCTATTGTAATTCCAAGGTTGCCTTTGCTATGCTGCACATCGTATTCAATTCCCGTTTGATTACGCATGGATTGAAGATCAGGCAATTTATAAGTTCCTTCTGGGAACTTGAAATTCGAGTCCTTTTGATTCGTTTCGGGCTTCGTTGGATCCTTTTGTTCGGAATCTCCAGGCTTATTGAGTTGAAGTTTTAATTGTTCAAGAGGTACGTCAGTAGATACCATTGCACTCAATGTAATTGGTCGTTTCTCCATCGCTTTCAATGTCAAATTATCTAGTGATTTTGTAGGGATCGGCACGGATAATCCGTTTGGCCCTTTCAAAACAAATTCATATTTTGGTATCGTCACTGGACGATTCGATAAATTTTCAAATTGGAAGGTCAATGTAATATCATTATCTTCAAAACTTTGGTTTGCCCAACCGTTCAAAATTTTAGTGCTTACCTTTGCCTTGTCGATCGTTATCACTTGCTCTTTATTCGCTGGAATAACAGAAGTGGCTGCATTCGAAGCTGGCAACTTTAAGGTTGCTACAGGCAGATTAATTTTTGCAGTCTCATCCTCTGTCAGTAGTTGAAGCTCCAAGTTTTTGATAACGACACTCTTAGGAATTGCCGTCATGAAATTCAATGTCTTTTTCTCGCTAGGCTGCAGCTTATACTCCTTACTTGCGCTATCTGGTACAAGAGGGTAACTGCTTCCGCTTGCTGTTTTAATTACGTATTTGTAAGTTGGATTCTCCAACGCTTTAAAGCCTAAATTTTCTACATTTACTGCAACATTTACATAATTCATGTCTTCATTAAGCATCGAGGTTACTCGATCAATGCTTGTTTTTATAGGAATGTCATTCATTCGTACTGTGCTGCTTTTTCCAACAACAGTCGATGCAGTCATCCATGTTGGAATTTGAAAAGAACCCAATCTGTTTTCAAAACCAGATTTGCTAAAATCCCACTTTATGATATCAAAAAATAAATCATTAATGGTGAGACCCTTCGCTACTTTTGCATAATAGGTAACACTCATCTCAGACAAACCTGGTACTACTTTTTTCTCTTTATCCTTTGTTGTCAATACACTAGAGTACACCGTACCGCCTTTTGTACGAACCTTTGTCCAGTAATCAATAAGAGGAACGCTGCGCTGCTCATTATTATAATAAGTTAACGTATACGTCAAAATATTACTTTCATCTTGTTTATACATGTTTACATCCGTCAGTTTAACTGCACTTTTAGCAGTCAACCGAACCGGCTTTAACTCACTAAGCGTATGTACTGGCGTCGGTTTAGCCGCAGGTTTTGTTTGCTTGCTCGTGCTTTGTTGTTTAGAAGCTTTTGTATCTGCAGCATAAATATTTGCCGTAGGGAAGGCTGACGCCCCTAAAATGAGGGACAACGATAACATTGTCGCAATGGCGGTTGTTCTTTTCAATCTACTTTCCTCCTATGCGTAGAATCTACATATATAGTATAACGCATAATGATAAGAGAAAGTTGCGATTTTCAGCAAGTTGGAGGGTTACATTGTTGTAAGCTTTGTATAAAAAAAGAAAGCCCCGAAGGGCTTTCTTTAAAGTGTTACTTCTTGAATTTCAAGGATGTATTGAATCCATCCAAAGCAACACTATGATCTTTTTCATCAACGATGGATTTGTATACATCGTTTTCTTTTTCCAATACTTCTACACGAACAGTATCTCCATCTTTAATTGCTGCGTATTTGAATTGGATTTGAAGCAACTTTTCGTATCCTTTTTCAACAAATACTTTCTCTACTTGAGCTTCTTTGTTGTTAACGTACACCTTAACTACTTCATTAACCTTAGCTGAGTCAACAAAGAGTGGTGTGTCAACGCGAATGTCAGCCAAGTAAGTTGTATCTGTTACGGATTTAACATTCAGGGAGCTTACTTCTGCTGTAGGTCTAACTTTACCGTAGTCCTCAACTTTGTATTCTCCTGCTTTAACGCGAACGTTCAATACATCAGCAGTGGATGCATTTGGTGCAACTTTGAGATAAGCGCCAGAAAGGCTGGATGGAAGCTCGTTTCTGTCAGTGAATTTCAGAGTAATAACAGAACCGTCATTGCTCTTCTCATAGTCATTTGGCGTGAATGTTCCGTAGTTAGTGCTTACGGAGAAGTCAGACAGAACAACATAGTTGATCTTGCCGCCAAATTCAACTTTAAGTTCTTTAGTAGAAACTGCGCTAACTTTGTTTACTTTAATGCTGTTAGCAAATGCATCTTCCAAAGTACCTGCATAAGAAAGCGTGTAAGAACCGTTTTGTTTGATGTAATCGCCCTTAGCATTCGCCACTTGGCTAACACTCAATTCGTTGTTTCCAGTTCTCTTGATACCCAATTTTCCAGCTTTTGCAGTAATGCGAACAGTATCGCCAGTCATCATGGAAATATCATGATCTGTGATGGAGCTGTTGTTAAAGATGTATTTTTCTTTAATCAATGCGCTTCCATCGCCATCAGTTTTAACATCTTCTTTGAATTGAACGTACAGGTTCTCTTCATTGTTTCCTTCAACGATCCAAGAACGAACGATTCCTGTTGTAGCAGTTTGTTTTGCTGTGAACGTTTGTGTATAAGGCATAATTGTGTTTTGCAAAGCAGCCGTATCACGAACGCCAGTTACTTCCAAGATGTAATCTGTTTCGTTGGACAATTGGGCATTCAGGTCAATTGTCACTTTGTAGTTGGACTCGTTGTAATCGATTCTGGATACTGGATGCCCGTTGCGGTCTGTACCAACGAACTTATCCAAAACTTTACCGTCTTTATCTTTCAATGTGTAGTTCTTGTTGTCTTTAGCAGTTGCCGCATCCAACTTTTTGTTGAATTCCAATACCAACTGATGGTTATTCAAAGCGCCAACTTCTTTAACTTCCAACTTCACGATTTCTGGACGAGTTTGATCCAATGTTGGGTTCACTTTGATTTCGCGGTCAGCTTTGTTGCCGCTGTAATCAGTTGCACCTTTAACATAGATTGTGTTGTCGCCATTGTACATTTTGTTGCTGAATTCAACTTTAACTTTGTTGTCTTTGTAAGTAATCTTACCAATGTTGCCGGAAGTGTTGTGGTACACTTTCTCGATCGAACGAACAGTTTCGTTGAATTCAAGCTCAAGCTCATTCAAATCAGTTGTCTTTGCGGACACGATTTCAGGAGCTGCTGTATCTTCAGCAATCGTGAATTCTTTATCTGCTGGAATGCTCTTCAGACCGGAGAAGTCTGTGATGTTGCTTGCGCTCACTTTGTGAGTACCAACGGACAAATCTTTTTTCACGATTACTACATTTGGATACATGTAGTCAACGCTACCGGATGCCGAGCTGCCATCAACTTTGTAGTTGCTTGCTGCAACTGCATCGCCACGTTTAACTGGCTCAGAGAATACGATCTTGAATGCTTTCGTACCCAAGCCAACAACTTCTTTGATTTCAGGTGTTTTTACGTCAACTGGAGTGAATTTCTTTGTTTCGTTAAACGTTTTGGAACCATCTTCGTTCTTAACGTTTTTGATTTTCACTTCAGTTTCTTTTTGGTTCTTCATTTCGGAACCATTTTCTTCAAGCAAGATTGTGACAGAGTTTTTGTCTTGTGCCATTGTCACGCTCTCGATTTTCATATCTTTAACTTCGTAGTTGTTTTTGTTCTCAGCAGTTTTTTGCTCGAGAGAACCGTCAAATGTTACAACAACTTCTTTCAAGTTTTCAGCTGCAACGGATTTGATGCTTTGAGCAGAAGTAATAGTGTAAGTCACTTTAGTAGTGATCTTGAACTCTTTACCTGCTTTGTCTTTGTAAGTGAATGTTACTTCAGTTTCTTTGTTAGCTTCAAGAGCTTTTTCCAAAGTTACTGTCGCAACTTCTTTGTCGGACATAGTGAATTCAACTGTTTTGGAGTCCTTTACTTTGTAGGAAACTACTTTAGGACCTTTAGTCAATTCGTCAGCTGCATATGCTGCTTCTACCAATTGAGTGCGAGTTGCGTTCGCTTTAGGGTTTGCATCTTTGGAGAACAAACCAGCGTCAACTGCCGCTTGGAAGAAACCTTTAGCCCATGAAGAAGCGTTGTTTTGAGCGTCTTTAACTTCTTCAAGTTTCAAAGCATTAACCAAAGTTTTAGCTGCTTCTTCAACTGTGATTTTGCCGTTGAAGTCGAACAACTTCTTCTCCAAATCTTTACCTTGCATCAAGCCTTCTTTAGTTACAGCTTCGATGAATGGAGCTGCCCAGTTATTTTTACCATAGTTTTTATCTTTGTAAGAATATTCACCATGGATTTCTTTCAGACCGAACAATTTCACGAGTACTTTCGCGAATTCTGCACGAGTCATGTCTTTATCAAGGCCAGCTTCTCCATTTGGATAACCGTTAAATACACCTTGAGTTTTCAATGCATCAAATTTCTCTTGAGTTGTTTTAGCTGCGTCAGCACCGAAAGCTACGTTTGCGAACATAGAGAACGCCATAGCAACGGAAAGCAGAAGGGCCAATCTTTTCTTCATAACCTTTTTTTCTCCTCCTCTAAATTGCTTCGTTTGTTTAGTTTGTTGCGTAGAAGTTTGATAGTTCATTTCCCTCATTCGCCGATTCACCCCCTTCCTCAGAGTGAGCGAAATGTAATCTAAAAAGAAGTCTGCAACATAAGGACATGCCACAGAAACTAGTAATCGATTAGGAACAAATGAAAATAAATAGAAATGCTCATACCACTCTAGACATTATACAATGTCAACTGCCTAGCGTAAAGTATATTTTTGTGAAATACAGGGAACAATAATTAAATTAACCACTGTATTCGAGCTTCATCATATTAAACGCACAGGTTTCGAAAAAGTTGCGCTCTACGGAAAATTATTTTTAAATTTTTTTCGCAGATTTCAGACAATGTCTTGCTCATTACATTCAGTAACGCATATACACGGATATGCTATACATATTGCAATACTTGAATTCATCTATATGTATGCATTAACGAATACATCTCCTAGTATAGCGCCAAGCTAAGAAGGAGTCACTGGCTAATGTTTTCCACTGAATGACAGATCACCCATGAATATGATCATAGGTAGATTCATTACATGTTTACCAGATCAATGATCCTAATAAAACGAATATCTTCTATTATATAAAGGAAGAGAGCCGAGCAAAATCGGCTCTCTCCTTATTACCCGAAGATGTACACGTTGAATCTATGTTACATCTTCGGCAGCTTCTTCAAATCAATCATAGCACGCGCCATAATGAGAGCAGCATCGCCACGGAGCATATTCGCAGATGGCTGGAATACATAACCCTTCTTCGGATCAGATGGGTCAATCGGAACTCCTGTAATGAAGCCTTTCTTCGCGATAGCAAGCACCGCTGGCTGTGCATAGTAATCAATCTTGTCCGCATCTTGGAAATACTTCAACAGATCCTTGCGAACTTTATCACGCTTCGTCTCAAGCTTCATATTCAAAGCTTTCGCAAGCATAACCGCAGCATCCTGACGGATAATAGAGTAATCTCCACCAAATTCATTCGGAGAAACACCACGAACGATACCATCACGTGCAGCCGTCTCCACATAGCGGAAGTCCCACAGCTGATTCACATTAATCGTATTCATCTTATCAGCCGCCGGTACAACGACGTCATTGAAATGTTTCTTACCGTCATAATTCAATGGCATCTCTTTCGCACGAACAATCATACGAGTGAATTCACCACGAGATACATACATATCTGTACCAAACATGGAGAATGGATCAAATGGATTCATAACGCCTTTTGCAAATATCGTTTCAATGAAATCACGTGCATATGGATGTTGTACCACATCATGATAAGAGTAAGACATCTTACCAACTACATAGTATCCAAAGCGTGTAATTGGAACGGTTACGGTATGTTTCTTCGAATCTACAACACCGCCAATGTTCTCCCATTGCTGTAATTCCGAATCAAAACGGAACACACTCACAGTGCGACCACCATCATCGGTTACGTTTTTATCATAGCTCAGTGTTAATTTACCTGGTTTAGACATGATAAGCTCATTACGCAAGTCACGCTTATAGAACATCTCAATTGGCGAACCTGGATATTGATAAGGCTCAACACCATACTTAATTGGGTCATAGACAGATTCTGTCTTGATGTCATCCGCTTGACCTGGATCCATCCAAATAACTGGACCAGCCTTAATAAAGCGTTCAGGGAAGCTTGCTTCGAAAATGTTCTTTGCTTCTATCTTCGCCAAGTCATAATTCGCTGGCTGATACTCAAATTCACGGCGATCTACTTCACCATCGAATGAATTCGCAATCGCGAATAGCAGATTATGGCCACTAAATACTTGGTTTTTGAAGTTTTGCGGCACATTATAGTCGCGTCTTACGAGATTCGCACCTTTTTCGAAGGTCAAGTTTACTATTCCTTCAAATACCTTATGTGATTTTTTCATTGGCTCCATATACTGAGCCCCTGGAATTGACGTAGGTACGTACTTCACCGTAATCGTATTTTTGAAGGTATCCTTGCCTCTTGAAATGGCAATTTCAATCTTATTATCTTTATTTGCTTTAAGTCCTACGACAAATGCACGATAGGCATTTTCATAAGGCTTTTGTGTCTTGTCATAGCTTGGGTAGTAAATAATTTTTTCTGCTGGAATTTTATTAATAACTACCTTTTCTGCACCTGGCGAGTCAATAATGACTTCAACAAAGTTTTGGTTAACCACTCGTTTTTCAAGCGCTGGCTTCAAAATCGTGTAAGGCACATCTACTGGTACGACTTCCAGACGATAAGTTGCACGGGGGCCACCTTCGCCACTGTTAAATACAGTCATGTTCATTGCGACAGGGGTTCCATCTCCCGGAAGACTTATGCCCTTAATAATAAAGCTAAAGTATTGTTTATCATTATCGTAGTACACTGATATGCCGTTAACTACTGCACTCGAATTGTACGTATCCCCATTTTTGTCAGTGAACATATTCTCCAATGTCCACTCTATTTTGCCTAATGGGTTTTTATCGTTCTTCAAGACAGGAGATTGAATCACTAGCTTATAATTCTGAAGCTCGTTAGCAGTACCGCTTCCTCGCAGGCTTGCAATTTTCGCTTCAATTTCAGCTTTGTTTTTTCCAAGATCCACAAAGTCGAATGTCCCGTACACATTCATCTGCGCTTCACGAGTCAGATAAACGCCGCCTTTTTTCTCAAAGCGAGGATCATTCGGTTTCGGTTCTGGATACGTTGTACTGTATGGATAGATTCCGTCGGTCTCAGGTGCTGGAATAACCGGTAAGTTAGTCGGAATAAGTGTTACCGTAATTGTGTTCTCGTAATGCGATTTTTGGGAACGGAATACAAATTTGATTTTGTTGTCTCCCATATACAACGCATCAAAGGCCTTTTGCTGGTTTACTATTTTGAACTGACTCTTTGTTGCGCCTTGAGCCAGTTCCAAGGTTGTATTATTGATACTGAAAAATACCGTTTGTTTCGTCCCTGAATATTCGAGCTCATTTTCGTTGGCAATATTGTAGATTTGACCAGCCAAGTTCTGTAATTCTTTCATGACTTGATCCTGACGCTGGGCATTTGTTGTATCCGTATAAATCTTTTGGCCGTCAAATGCACCGTCATATTTCACATATGGTCCATATAAAAGAGTAACCGTTGCCGTATATGTTTCTGTAGAGCCATCCAAGCCAAACACAATCGTCTGTTTCCCTGTGCTTGGCAGCTTGTCAATCAGGTATACAACACGACTCATGGATGTTGGCACCCCATTGATATTTTCAACTGTAACATCCTCGGCAACAATCGTAGGATTCAAATGGTAAGAACTAGGGTCTTGCGTTTTGCCTAATGCATCTGTTACAGACTTGATCGAAATTCTTGGACTGCTTCCATTAGGAACTAAAAATTGAATCGCAGCCGGCATGGAGAATAACTGAGCACCATCCAGCTTTCCACCTTGCAACGCCACAGCTTCCCCAGGTGTCATTGCATTGTTATATCCGCTCAAGTAATTAGCAGCATAGATATATGGTTTGCCTGCATCCTTCAGCAATACGGAGAATCCGGACATACTCTGCAATGAAGGAGTTGACAAAGCATAGTTCGTTGAAGTCAAAGTAATGTTAGTACGAACATCTTGTTTAACAGCGCCTGGTATTTCAAATGAGTACTCCACAAATTTCGGATTCGAGGAAACCTCAACCACATTCGTTGCATTTCCGTTTGTTTTATTACCGCTGCCCGTCTCAATCGTCTCATATGCGACACCAACGCTGGTCGGCTTTGCCTTGGTTGCATCGTATGGGATAAGAACGCGACCATAAATTACACCGTTAGTTGCGGCAGTAATCGTAGGACTTTGCGATAAATCATATTTTGTTGTTCCGCCACTTTCCTTCATGTGAACATCATGGAACGTCACATCACCATTGAAAAATGCCACTTCTCTTGTTGTTTCAACCGATTGTGTACCATTAAATACTTTAATCTTAACTAAGTTCCGGCCTTGCTCAATGGCAATTGGAGAAGCAAAGAACGTCCAATCATTGCTTTTGGATACGCCGAATGACCAGCTTCGTCCGTTCACTTCGATTTGTACCTTATCCGCATTCGGTGCTTTACCCGAGATGCTGACGTTCACCGATTTTTTCCCTTGGGAAGCATCGGAGTAAACAATTGTCGACTCATCTTCTTTCAAGTTATAGACATTCCCATCCAAGGATACGGACATGTCGTACATCGTTGGACCATTGCGATACTCGATGAAGATGGAATCATACACATCCGACATGCCTTGCAAGCCTTTGAATGTTACTTGGTTCAATCCAGGATACAACTGCAAATTATACAATTGGATTTTCGAACCATTGATCATAATGTTGGCCGTTTGGCCTTCACGTTTGTCGTTTTGATCCACTAAATACTTATCCGTCGCGTTTGGATCAGGATTTTTATTTAGCTTGTACACGCTATAAGAGATCGAATTTCCATTAACGCCATTCAATGTTCCTTCTAGCGTCACACGTTCACTATTTGTTATACGTGCAGATGTAGGAGAATACTGTTCATTCGGAAATACGAAGTGGTTGGCGCTTGCTGCGAATGCCGTCGATACTGCTGTACCGAGTGATGCCGGGATAAGCGTAACGACAAGCGCGAGCGTCAACAGTATGGATACCAGTTTCTTCAACGCTAATAGCCTCCTTATTATAGAACCGTAGCTGAGTTGCCTCCATCGGCTCGTTCTTACTTGTTATTTCTGTTATCGGCTAATTTCGTCCTAAATTTTAGTCAAAACTCCGAAGTTTGTATTGAGAACAGACAAAGAGAAGGGAAAGGACACTTACTGTGGTGCTCGCGGAAGTAGAACTCTCAGAGGACTTTAGTTAAGAGGCACACATTGAGGGCAATTATTGAGCACTTACAGATGATAAAAAAAGAAGATTTAACAGACCTACTTACAAGATACTTGTAAAGGGTTCTTTTTGAGGTGTGTTTAAAAGGGAGTAGCGAAGTAGTTGAATTGAATAGATTCACACTTCAATGGTTTACTAAAGAAGTTCATAAACGATCCTATATGAGGTTGCCAAGAAAGAGGAAAAATAACTCTATAGAAGATAGGATTCTAATGGTTGATATAGAACCAGCAGCCCGACATAGAAGGACATATCATATTGAAATACATATTGGACACTATAGACGAGTATAAAAAAACCTTTGCCCCGAGTAGTTCAGGACAAGCCTGATCCACTCAAGAGCAAAGGTTCTATTTACAACATACATTATAATTGCGTTCTTACTTCATCAAAGTCCCCATAAAAGACTTGTGGCTATCGTTATTTCGAACGTGATTCAGCGTGTACCTTCATGCGCAAGCGGTGCAGGATGTTCAGCATCGGCTTTCTTGTCTTACTTACGATACCAATCACTTCAGCCCCAAGCTGGAGCGATACGAGCAACACACAGATAACAACGAGCGTTACCCAGTTCGCATCATGCGATGCGGCTACGGATTGGATAACCGCCAGCAATCCGAAGAATGCAGCAATCCCGTAAATGATGAGCACTGTCTTGCGATGGCTGAAGCCCAGTTCGCGCAGGCAATGGTGCAAGTGACCTTTGTCTGGTGCGAAGATCGGCTTCTTCTGCAGCCAGCGGCGTACAATAGCGAAGAATGTATCGGACAGCGGCACACCAATAATAAGCAATGGTGTAATGAACGACATGATTGCAATCTGCTTGAAGCCCAGCATGGACAAGACAGCCAAGCTGAAGCCTAAAAACAAGGAACCGGAATCCCCCATAAAGATCTTAGCTGGGTGGAAGTTAAAGAAAAGGAATCCAATAATACTTCCAAGCAAGATCGCGCAGAGCAAGATGATTACCGGATTGCCCATAAAGATCGCCATGACGAGGATGGTAGCAATGGCAATAGCGGAAACACCAGCAGCCAGTCCGTCCAAGCCATCAATCAAATTAATTGCATTCGTCACACCAACGATCCAGAAGATCGTAAGCGGAATTGCAACCCATGTTTCAATAAATAAATATTTATCGCCAAACGGCACATTTACAAAGTCTACAGTTAAATCAAATCCGAATACCACGACACACGCAGCTACAATCTGACCGAGCAGTTTCGCTTTCGCGGACAGCTCAACACGATCATCCAGTGCACCAATCAGTATAATGATGGAGCCTCCGGCAAGCAGTGCCTTCACAAGATTCGCATCTCGCGATGAACCAAGCAGTGTATCAGGGATAAATAACATAAGTCCAAGCAGCGTCAGTACGAACGCCGCAAAAATAGCCAAACCACCCATGCGGGGCATGATGCGCGTATGCACTTTCCGCGCATTCGGTACGTCAACCGCACCTACTTTGATCGCAAACTTCTTCACTAAAGGCGTTAATCCTGTGGCAAGCAGCAGAGCTGCCAGGCAGCCACCAATTGCGTATACGGTCATCATCGGTAGTTTCAACCCCCATTTATGTTACCGGATCGAATTATACTCCGTTCAAAATGGAAACACCAATGCCGGATTCATGTGAAAACTTACGAAAATGAAAGATTAAGCGTCATTTTACTGCACTTTTGTGGGCTTATCTTTATCCCGCATCACTTTCCAAGCAAATTTAGGCAATGCCATCATTCGCATGAAGCGTTTCGGTTCCTTGACTAAGCGATACAGCCATTCAATACGCAGCTTCTGTACCCACATTGGTGCCCGCTTGGCCTTGCCTGAAATAACATCAAAGCTGCCCCCAACACCCATCATAAAGGGAACTTGCAGCTGTTGGCGATATTTTGCAATCCAAGGATCTTGTGTGTCGGCTCCGCGAGCAACGAACAACAAGTCAGGATTCGCCGCACGAACTTGTGCAATAACTTCTTCATCTTCATCACTTTTGAAAAAGCCATCTCGGTATCCGACAATGGAGATGGACGGATACTGTTCTTGTAACCGTTCTGCTGCCGCTTGAACCACCTCTGGAGCTGCACCCAAGAGATACACCTTCCACTTGCGCGGTTCACCCATCTTCAGCAGCTCATGCAGCAGATCGAAGCCCGTTACTCGTTCAACGACAGGATCACCGAACTTATTAGCTGCCCAGACAATGCCTGTTCCATCTGGAACAACCAAGTCCGCCTGCTTCATGACGGCCATATTCTTATCATTCTCCAAGGCGGCCATCACCATGATGGGATTCGCTGTAATCACCTGAATGGAGCGCCCAGCGTCAATATGATCAACAAGAAGCTTTACGGTATCTTCCATATTCAACTTGGAAAAGGGAATGCCGTAAATCGAAACCTTAGGTACATCCTTCATTTCTAACATATCACAAACCACCTTACGCCTTATGACGCAGCCATTGCACAATTTGTTGCGCTGGCTGTTCTGCTTCTTGCTTCAATAAAGTTATTGCTTTTTGATGTTTCTCGCGCCAGCCATCTACATCATCGAGCAAGCAGCACATATGAGATGCAGCACGAGCAGCATCTAGCTTGGCTGTTGTGCCAATCGCCTCTTCCTGCAGTCGATGCAGGAATTGGTCGATCTTCGGATCATAAGAGATACCAGCAAGCGGCACCTCTTGGGAGGCCGCATAAATGAGAGAATGCAATCGCATTCCGACTAATACCCGGCATTGACTTACTTCCTGCAGCATGGACTGAGGATGCTCAAGCGGAGCGCATAAGCTCATCACTGTGCCAGCTTCAGAAGCAGCAGCTGATGGGACGCCGCACAATCCATCTACTTCGGAAACCTCACACTCAAGCTTCTTCATGACATAACGGGATGCCTCTTCATCACTTGCTCCATGGAACGGCAAAAACCGCAAATGGACTTTCCGCATCCGACTAAGCTGAAGCAGCATATCAGCGATCGCATTCATATCGGATCGATCTTGATTCCAGAATCGAAGGGAAATCCCAACATAGGGGCGGCCTGCCGCATCGAACCCTATCCCATAATCGAGTGCGGGCTGCCCAGGCTTAGATGACGGCAACCGAAGACCCATTACTGGATCAGGTACAACATGGATCGCATCTTGCCCTACTCCCATTCGCATCAAGAGCTCTGCAGACTCCCGATCACGTACAGACACATAAGCAGCTCGGTTAAATACGTGACGAATGTACGGATAGAAAGACTGGCTGTTTACCGGACCAACTCCTTGCGAATAAATGAACGTCGGCTTACGGAACCACTGTGCCAATTTCAGCACACCTAAGTAATAAGGAATCGTCTTCGAACTGGTCGCATCCTGCAGCAAGCTTCCGCCGCCGCTAATCAACCCATCGCTGCTACGAATCGCACCCAGCAAGGCTCCGGGCTTCATTCGATGCACAGCTTCTACCCCATACAACCGAGTCGTTGTCTCTGGATCACCAGACAATACGACAGGCTCGATTGCCATGCCAGCTTCTTCGCCAGCACGTTCCAAGGCGGTCAGTATCGACAACAGAACCGCCTCGTCACCACTATTATTGAATCCGTAATATCCGGACAGTACTATTCTTGTAGCTTTGGACGCCATGCATCCCAACACCTTTCAATGATAGTCCATACGAAAATGCCAATAATTCCGATAACCAGCCCAAGGCCAAGACCAAGGAGTGTGCGAATTGTCGACATGATGATCGGCGTATGGATATGAGCGAACGTATCAACCATAGACAACTGGCCAATAACAGCGATGATGAACGCATATAGAGCTATCCGATAACGGTATGCTGCAAATGCCGCAATCAAGAACAATGGGTGCGCCATCAAGAACTCTTTATTTCGCGGACGAACACCCAACGTATTCTCAAGCAAGGAACGGAATGATTTCTCCAAGGAAGATACGTTTCCAGCGTTCCCCGTACGCGATAGGTAGTACATTCCAACTACGCCCGCGATGCCAGCAGCCACGACCATCAATACCGTAACCGGCATCTTAAGCCAACGATTGGCTTCCTTCACAACAGAATCTCCACGGTAGAGGAAGATATACAATGCGGTAAGGCCAATCGGTAGGAAGTGCAGCAGACTGACTCCACGGAATTGAGTTATTACAAGGCTGTACGTAATGTTGTTAAGCAATGCAATCACGAACGGAATAGCCATCAGCGACAACACCGTCGTGCGCAAGAACAATCCAACCGATTTGCCAAAGCGAGCCTTGAAGCTTGTAACCGGAGGACTCATGTCCACTCTTCGAACAGCGAGCACCATCGCAATCGTTGGCGCACTTATCGCCACCCCAAGGGCAAGCACTTGCTCGAAGAAGGCTGGCTTCAATGCGTACATTCCTGCGCTTCCAATCAAGCCCAGAACGAAGGCGGGAAGCATCACAGCCGGCACAAAATAAGAAAGCATCAGCGCGATTAATGCTACGCCGCCAATAACTACGATAATCTTCGCAATTTTCTGCCAAGAAGCGTCAAATACCGTAAATGGTTCAGCTGTACCCATTGTAAATCCGTTTTTCTCAATTGATGCAATTGCATCTCCAGGCTCTTTCAGTGTGTGAATCAGATTATCAATGGAAGTCACAATCTCAGACTTCTTCATATCTTTTTTCACACCTGCGTTCAAATAAATCATCCGAATATTGCGATCCTTCGTAGCAAGCGAGAAGCGATCAGCTAATACATCGATTTCATTGAATGACTCCTGATCGTTAATCGAATGAAGTCGAACTACATTATATTTCGTCAAATAAGCAAGCTTGTTCATCCCCTGCTGCGGCTTCTTCAAGCCTTCAATCGCAGCAATACCAATGTTGTGCTTATTTAATAAATCAGCAAAGCCTGTCAAACTTTTTTTCTCTGCATCATCATTAAAGCCTTTAACTGCATCGCCATCAAAGAGAATACGCGTTACGCCCAATGAATTGTAGTATTGCAGCAGCTCATCCATTTGCTCTTGATCATATTCCGAGCTGTCGGACAAACGCGGCATAATTGTATATCCTTTATCCACAAGCATCTGAATTGTGATTGGATCCTGTGGCATTGACTTCATTACTGCGGATTCAACCGGAGTTTCTAAGATCAATCCATTGTGGCCTTCATGCTGCCACGTACGAACCTCTACACCCAAACGAAGGAAAGTCTTCTCAATCATAGGAGAAAGCTTCTGTTCGTTCTCAGATGACGTGAACAAAAGATATGTATAATTTTCATTTAGAGGCGGAAGCTTCTTCTGCAGCGTTGCTGCATCGCTAGAGTTGTAAATCAACAATCTGCGTGCGGACTTCATATCCGACAAATTACTTTCGAACAACGCCATCGTGTGAACGCCTGCATCTTTTAAGCGTCCCAACTGCTCATCAATAAACTCATTTGGCTTGGGCATCAGCGCAGACATATCGACCAAATTACGATAATTGAATACAATTTCAACCTTATTTGCCGACTGTTCTGTCTGTACGCGCTGCACTGCTACAGGAATAGCAGCTACCAGTCCGACAATGACCACAAGCCATAGCCACTTTTTCATTTGTCGGTTCCATTTCTCTACCTGTTGAAACACTTGTTTCCCTCCTTAAGCCATTCCGAATACATCATCATGTGGAATATCACAACGCTTCTACTGTGCATCATTCGATGAGTTCCGAGTCCATTCGACACCGATGGCACACAGCTAATGTTCAGCTCCGGTTATCCATAGAATAACCGAACTCTCTGCATTCATTGCAAATGATTCCACCTATGCTGTATTCTACTCGCGATCCGACAATGCGAACATTAATTCACCTTCAGCAACGACCTTATCGCCAACCTTGGCTGTAGCCTGTCCCTTGCCGATCGTCCCCTTCAATCGTGTAATCTCTACTGTAAGTGTAAGCGTATCGCCAGGTACGACTTGTCCACGAAAACGGAAATTGTCGATTCCAGCAAAGAAAGCAAGTTTCCCTTGATTTTGCTCCAATTTCAAAATAGCTACTGCACCAACCTGTGCGAGCGCTTCAACAATGAGAACTCCCGGCATAACCGGATAACCAGGGAAGTGACCTGCAAAATGCGGCTCGTTCATTGTAACATTCTTAATTCCGACGGCACGCTTGCCTTCTTCTACTTCAAGAATACGGTCAACGAGCAGAAAAGGGTACCGGTGTGGAATAATTTCCTGGATTTGCTCAACTGTCAACATAATACAATCTCCTCTCTTCCTCTGCCGTATAAGACGACAGCTATGCGTCAATACTAAGATCATCCTTCATGACTGCAGGCCTGAAGGTTGAGATAAGGGGCTTCCCGCAGCTTCGGCTGTTCGGGGAGCTCTCTTCTTAGAATCAGAATGCGCAACTTCCATGCAAGTCATTCTGTCTTAGCAAGACAAGTAAAGACAAGTAACTTGAACGTAAAACAAATGACGAATCGTCATCAAGGTAAAACATTTCCTTCGTTGTCCACAAAAGACATGCCTGCATCATACCCGATGCTCAGCTTCTGCCTCTTCCTTGCGATTGATTCGAATAAACAAGAGCGCATACATAAAGGATGTAAGGAATGAGAATACGATAACCACCCATAAGAGCTCAACTGCATAAGTCCATTGGAAGTAGACGAACAGGATCGCGATATAATAAAAGACTGTCGTCAATTTCCCCATCCAATTCGCAGGCACTGTCTTCTTTCCCTTGAAATGAAATAAAGCGGAACATGCAATCATCCCTGCATCTCGAATCAGCATCGCTACAGCAGCCATCCATGGCATATCTCCAGACCATAGCAAAGAAAACATGACGGTCAACATCATAAGCTTATCTGCTAATGGATCCAACATCATGCCGATATTCGTTACTAAATTATGTTTGCGCGCGATATACCCGTCCAGAATATCGGTCAGTCCAGCGAGCAACCAAACTCCGAATGCGGCGTACCGCTCACCTATGAAGAACAAAGCCACATATACGGGGATGAGAACGAATCGAATCATCGTCAACATATTCGGTAAATTCAACCTCAAAACCCCCAGTTCCCCCCATTTTCATTGTTCCTCCAACTCATTATACATGCCCGAAAACAAAAATGAAACTTTATCAAATCGTATAGCTCCCTATAGCCCTCAAGGGGGGAGCGATGACGGACAAAGTCCTTTCGGCCACCAAACAAGCAAAAAATCCCCACAAAGTGGGGACTCCGCTATCCGAACACAAGTTGGAACAAGTGTGTCCATGTATTTATATTCAGTGCATCTGTAAAAGAGCCCTTACCTAACACGACAAATCCGGCAACCATTCCGCCGAATGTGGCTAGCACGCATAACAGTGGGACAATGGCCAGTCGAAAAATCCACTTCCCTGCCTTCGAACGACGAACCGGCTTCTGCTGAGGTGGCTGAGGTTCTTCCTGCTCCACCTCAGACGCTGGCTTAGCAGCATCCTTACCCTTGCGCAGACGCTGCTTGCGCCGCTCTTCGAATACTGGCTGCTGAGCAGGCTTGCCCACTACCGGCAATTCCTCATGAACGTCGGATTCGGCCTCCGTCTTCGTCTCCACATCCTCTGGTTCCGAGCCGGAATGAGAGCGGTGCAGACGCGCTAACGATATATCCTGTTGCAGCGGCTCGTACTCATAATCGAGCAGCTTCTTGTCTTTCCCTTCTTGGTCACTCATTATCTCACCTGCTTCGTTTACGCGCGAAGGTTATTCGCAAGCCCCCACATCGCGTCTCCGGAAGTCAAGGCCCGAGCGGACATCTGATACGCTCGCTGCGCTTGAATCAAGTCATTCATCTCGTCGATCAGCGATACATTCGATTGCTCAATCATGCCTTGCCGAACGTGAACCGCTTGGTTTTGTGTAAGATCAAGATCCTCCACAATAGCATTGCGGTTCGTATTTGGGGCCATTACGTAATAGTTGTTCTCTGTCTGAATAAGGAGTTCTGGACTGATCGGCTTTACTACCTTCAGCGTAGCGATCGGATTCGGAACAACCGTCAAGCCGTTCTTCGTCGCGAATACTTGCCCCTTGTCATTAACCTGTATCTCTTGATCCAGTCCAATTCGGATCTCAGCGCCGTCTTTGTCCAGCACCTTATCCCCTTGAGCCGTCACAAGCACCTTTTCCTTCGTATTCGGATCAATCGTGTAATGAAAAGCGCCTTCTCGAATCCAAGCAGATTGACCATTGTCCAGTTCGAGCTCGAATAGCGCGTTGCCTTCCAACGCAAAATCCGTGCTTACACCTGTTTGCTTCAATGCCCCTTGCGTGAAGTCTCGACTTAATGCAGTCAAATAAGATCCATAGCCAAGCGTATATCCCATCGGGGTCGCTCTTCCTGGTTGGCGGTAATCCTTATCATGCTGTCTTACATTCGTAAGCACATCAGCGAATGTCGCTGACTTCCGCTTATAACCGTTCGTATTTAAGTTCGCCATATTGTCCGCGACGATATCCAGCTTGCGCTGAATGCCATTCATCGAAGAGGCTGCAGAAATCATAGACTGGTTCATATCGTTCCTCCTATTCTAAGCGCTTAGACGCGCCCTACCTCATTGACCGTCTTTTCCAGCGTCTTATCAAAGAATTGAACGACTTTCTGATTCGCCTCATAGGCACGGAATGCCGTCATCATATCCGTCATCGATTGCGTAGGATCTACATTAGAACGCTCCAAATAACCTTGTTGTACCTGAATTTGCTGTTGATCACCAGCTGTCCACGCGACTGCTGCTTGACCAGCCCCTGTTGCGTCCAGTCGGAAGCGGCCATTCCCCGTCCGAATAAGCTGATTCGGATTGTCGATACGGGAAATGAGCAGATCTGCCCCTCCAATCGCAGCGTTCGTTCGCGCATCATACATCCGGCCTGTCCCATCCAGTTTGATATCATCTATCGACACATTCGCCGGCAATACAATTGGAGCTTGATTCCGGTTCAGCACTAGTGCTCCGTCTGCCGTCGTCAGCTCATGGCGGGCATTCAAGCGAAAATGGCCATCACGCGTAAAACGCAACTCATTGCCTTCCCGAACCGTAAAGAATGCTTCCGGCTTATAAACAATATTGCCTTGCGCATCCCGTCCCTTGCCCGAAGCATCAAAGACCACGCCCGGGACGCCCAAATCCGTCAATAATGCAAAGTCGCCTGATTGATTCGTCTGCATCAGATCGCCTTGGTTGAACAGCATACGGCTCTCTTCCGCGAATACCCCTGTATTCAAGCGGCCAATGGTACGACCTGCCCCTTGATCTCCGCCCTGTAAGGACAGCATCATCTCAGGAAATGAACGCACTGCCCCTGTTACTGACTTGAACCCGGGCGTATTGATATTCGTTATATTATTCGTAACCGTATCATGCCGCCGTTGTTGGGTCATCATGCCCGAGGCAGCTGTATATAAACCTCTAATCATGTCGTTTCCTCCCGATCTATCAAAGCATATACAATGTATATCGGATTAAACGAATGATTTCTTAACGACCTTGTCCAAATTATCCAGCATGATTCCGGTACCTTTGACGACGCAGTGCATTGGATCCTCTGCAATAAGCACAGGAACCTTCAATTCGTCAGCCATCAGCTCGTCCAATCCATCAAGAAGCGCCCCGCCGCCAGTCAAAATGACGCCGCGATCGATAATATCCGCCGACAATTCGGGCGGTGTCCGTTCCAATACCGACTTCGCAGCAGCGACAATCGAAGAAATTGGATCCCACAAAGCTTCTCGAACTTCATCGGATGTGATCGTTACGGTATATGGGAGGCCCGAAACCATGTCACGTCCGCGGATGTCCATTTCCCGTTGTCCACCTTCACGCACCGTCCCGATGTTAATCTTAATATCTTCAGACGTACGCTCTCCGATTAGCAACTTATACTTGGATTTTATATATTTCATGATGGAGCTGTCGAACTTGTCCCCAGCAATTTTAATAGAAGAGGCGGTAACGATGTCTCCCATGGACAATACCGCCACGTCCGTCGTTCCGCCGCCGATGTCAACGACCATGTTGCCGCTCGGTTGGAAGATATCCATACCCGCGCCAATTGCCGCCGCCTTCGGTTCTTCTTCCAGGAAAACATCTTTGGCACCGCTCTTCTCAGCCGCTTCGCGAATTGCCTTCTGTTCTACTGAAGTAATATTTGTCGGCGCGCAAATCAAGATGCGTGGGTGCGAGTACCATTTGCGACCGCCGACTCGTGAAATAAAGTGCTTCAGCATTGCTTCCGTAACTTCGAAGTCAGCGATGACTCCGTCTCTAAGCGGGCGGATGGGTACGATATTGCCCGGTGTCCGACCAACCATTCTGTGGGCTTCTTCCCCCACGGCGAGGACTCGCTTTGAATCGCTTTCGATTGCTACAACCGAAGGCTCGTTCAAGACGACCCCCTTCCCCTTGACATGGATGAGAACGTTTGCCGTTCCCAAGTCAATTCCAATATCCTTGCTAAGCATAAGTTCGAGAGCCTCCACATTCATTTTTCATGTTTAAATCGAGAAATTACGACCGTTTTCTGCAAAATATTTACTCATCGTTTACCATATCATACTTTCTCTGCTACGTTCAATGACAGATTGGAGGGCAGCTCACATTTTAAAAAGTTATTGGAATGGGGTGGTGGTTTAGGATTTACCGGCCGTCATCACCTCACGTTTTTTTGAAGTCGTCTTCTTATATTTGATCTTCGTTGCTTCTCCACCACGCAAGTGACGAACGGACTTATGGTATTCGAGAATGTGCTTCACCTGATCAGCCAGATCGGGGTTAATCTCGGGCAGCCGTTCGGTCAAATCTTTGTGCACCGTGCTTTTAGACACGCCGAACTCTTTAGCGATAGTACGAACCGTATGCTTCGTTTCGACGATGCAGCGGCCGATTTTGATGGTCCGTTCTTTGATGTAGTCGTGCACGTTCCCGCCTCCCTACTCGGTTTAATTGGTACATTATATGAGTGGGTCGCACACTTATGCGTTGTAACCGAACCTGACAAGCTTGGCTTAGCCGATATTTTTGCCAAGGCTCTCATCGGACAAGTCGAACAACAAGGCAATCCAAGCAAAGTTAAAACAGGAAAAAAAGCTTAGTCAAGCGGAATTCCGCTTCCTGGTAATCCGTGAATTCGATCATTCATCATTGGAGTGGCGAGAGCAAAAAAATATTAGAAAAAGTTCGTTTCAATTCCGCTATTCCTCCTACAAATAAAAAACGGACGAATGCCCTTAAGACATACGCCCGATGTTGTTACCATGTTTAACTGAATTAGTTTTTAACCAGAACCGTTGTCGGATTTACTGGCTTATTCTCATTGTACACCTCAAAGTGAACATGAACGCCCAGTTCCTTCTCCAATTCACTGCGACCTGCTGTAGCTAGCGCGTCGCCCTTCTTCACAGCATCGCCTTGCTTTACTTTCACATCAGCCAAGCTCTGATATACTGTCTTCATGCCATTGCCATGATCCACTTCGACAACAAATCCATTCGTCGCATGCTGTTCAGCACGTGTTACTTTACCGCTCATTGCAGCTACTACATCAAATGCCTGCTTGTCCTTGCGCGCCAAGTCGATACCTACATTCGGAGTAAAGGTTTGCTTGTACTGCACCATTGCTGCCGCTTGCTCTTCCTTCGAAGCCTTCTCGTCATAGTACGGCATGACGACATCTACATCACCAGAATTCGCCACTGGCCAACCGAGTGTTTCGTTGGTTGCAACTACTTCGACTGCGTCCTCTTTGGTTCCAGTTGTTGTACCTGCAGTTGATTCGCCTTGCTTGATTGTTTGCCCTGCTTGCGTCGCATCCTTGTTTGGGTCGAGCGGTTTGTGATTCAAGTCTTGATAGACCCAGACTAGAGTTAGGATAATTGCTGCTGCGGCCATGTACAAAGCGGGGAATACCCATTTCTTCGACAACAGCTTTCTCCATGAGGATGTGTGAACCGCTTGAGCCCCTTGCATCGATTTGGAGGCTTCAGACGGATTTGCTGTGCTTGTCGTAGATGTATTCATCGTTGTTTTGTTTTTTGAGTTTTGATTTTGGTTTTGTTCACTCATTTGTGATCACCTCAGTAACCATTGTTACCGAGGCTAGTACTTTTATACGTAGAAATGCTAATTTTTAAGATATGAAGCTACCAATGCTTCTGCAAGAAGTCTAGCTCCTTATATAACAAGGGCTTTCCCTGCATCTCTGCATAATTGATCTGCGTCTTGCTGAACTATCCTTTTAGTTTAGCCGATGCTAACTTCGAAGCTTTGTCCACCTTCACACCTTTATAATAGTACGTTACGATTTGTTCCGCAGTAGCCCCTTCTTTGGCCATTCCTTGCGCACCGTATTGGCTCATGCCAACACCATGCCCGAAACCGTACGTAGTAATGACTAGTTTTCCATCCACCATGCTCCAATCAAATGCACTCGATCGCAGCCCTAGCTTCTCTCGAATTTCGCGACCTGTGAACTGTTCTGTACCGACTTGAACTTGACCAACTCTCTTACCGGGGGTACGGGATAAGATCCGGAGCTGATTCCGAATGGCTTGCGCGGATCCGGACTTATTTGATGTCCCGCCACCGGATTGCAGCTTCAATGCTTGCGCGGATACACCTAGTTCTGATAGAAGCGCCTCTACCTTATATGTAGTGCTCTCCGCAAATCGCGGCGCTACCCGTTCATCCCAAGGGCTTGCCACACTTTTCAAGTAAGGGACCGGGTTCCCCCAATAATTCTCGGCATTCTCGGTATATCCATTACTTGTGGAGAAAAATGCAGCCATAATCGGTTTGCCTTCATACGTAATAATCTGATCCTCTGTTTCCTCTACGGCGCGGCTCAGCTTCGCCGCCGCTTCCTTCGGCAGCCGCTCCATCTCTGAGAGCGGCTTATAGGCTTGATGGGCGACGGTATCGGTTACGTCGGCCCCCTCAGGTGCGCCGCTTGTATCCTGCGACAGCAGGCGGCGCATAATGTACGTGCGGGCGGCCATCGCCTGCGCCTTGAGCGCTTCGAGCTCGAAGCTGCTCGGCATCTCTGCTGCGAGGACGCCGCGCACGTACTGCTCCAGCGCGACGCTCTCAACTTGGCGCGTGCCGCTCAGGTACACGCGCACCGTGGGCTGCGCCGCCGCTGTGCTGGGCGGCGGCGACACCTTCGGCGCCTGCGGCGCCGCGCGCTCGCTACGGGCGCTCGTGCTTACCCCCTGCTGGTGCTCTTGCACCAGCAGGAGCGGCATGAGCAGCGCGAGCGCAATAAGCGCGCCAGCCCATAGGGCAGTGCGCGCAAGCAGCGGCAGGGGGCGTCTTCGCAGGCCCCAGCGGCCCCTGCCGCCAAGGCGCAGGCGCGGCTTCAGCCAACGTGCGAGCCGCCGCGCCTGCGCAGATAACATCGGTTGCGTTGCCATTGGTCTCACTCCTCTTTCTATTTTAACGATTCCTCTCACTTTCTTATCTAGCATTTCACGAAAAGAACAGAATCAATCCTCCTCTTTCTCTACCCTATGCTTTTTTAAGAGAAGACAGAACCACATACCCTCGTATCCCTTCCTGATTACGTGTAGAAGGTTTCTAGGTTCGATACATAACTACCAGCAACTCGTCATCTACACATGCGGATACATTCTAAAAATCGTATACGTACCAGGACATCTTCATGCAAAACAGCACATACTCAAAACATCTGCACCCAAAATCATATACACGCAAAAAAGCCGCCTCTTCACGAGGCGGCTTTATGTCTAGCCGGTACACCTATTCTATCGATGCAATTGTCTATATGATCCGGGTGGAAGCTCCTTCTCCAGCTTTAGCTCACGATAGGCTTACGCCCAAGTTGGCTGTGCTCGAAAAGTCCCTTCTTCCTTCTCTTCTTTCACGCTTTGTGGCTCTTCATTCATCTTAACGCGGTAGATATCTGCTCCGAGCGATGACAGCTTCTCTGCTAAGTGCACATAACCACGATCAATATGATGAACGCCTCCGACTTCTGTTGTGCCTTCCGCAATCAACCCTGCGCAGATCAATGCAGCTCCAGCACGCAAGTCAGTTGCCGTTACCTTAGCACCTCTTAGCTTAGCCGGGCCTGTTACGACAGAAGTACGGCCTTCAACCTTGATGTTTGCATTCATCAGGTTGAATTCATCCACATGCATGAAGCGGTTTTCGAATACCGTTTCGGTCACTACAGATGTGCCTTCTGCTGCAAGCAGCAATGCCATCATTTGCGACTGCATGTCTGTCGGGAATCCAGGGTATGGAAGCGTCTTTACGTCGACAGCCTTCAACGGCTGTTCCGCACGGACGCGGATACCATTCTCATCCGGATCAATCGTAATGCCCATCTCTTCCATCTTCGCAATAACAGGACCAAGATGATCTGCAATCGCACCTTCCACATACACATCTCCGCCTGTCATCGCTGCAGCAACCATATAAGTTCCTGCTTCGACGCGGTCAGGGATAACCGTATGCTCTGCACCATGCAAGTGATCCACACCTTCAATGCGGATAACGCCTGTTCCTGCACCGCGTACGACTGCGCCCATCTTGTTCAGATAGTTCGCCAAGTCGACGATTTCCGGCTCACGAGCTGCATTTTCAATAATTGTTGTACCTTCGGCCAATGTAGCGGCCATCATAATATTTTCCGTCGCACCGACACTCGCATAGTCCAAGTAAATCTTGGTACCCTTCAGTCGGCCGTTCACTTTCGCTTCAATATATCCTTGTCCAAGACCGATAACCGCACCCATAGCTTCAAAGCCTTTCAAATGCTGATCAATCGGACGACTCCCAATAGCGCATCCACCAGGCAGAGAAATACGCGCCTGTCCTGCGCGAGCCAGCAATGGGCCCATGACGAGGAATGATGCTCGCATCTTACGTACCAACTCATATGGGGCTTCAAAAGAATGAAGGTTCTCCGCATTCACACGAATGGTTTCGTCGGCATATGTAAGGCTTGCACCTAATTTTTCTAGTACATTGTGTATCGTTTTCACATCGTCAAGTGGAGGTGCATCGCAAATTACGCTAACGCCTTTTTCTCCCAGTAACGAAGCAGCGATGATCGGAAGTACAGAGTTCTTCGCGCCACTAACACGCACAGTACCCGTCAATCGGTTGCCTCCGCGGACGATAAATTTACTCATCATGTTTCCCTCCGCGCTTTATTTCGCCCCATTATCCGTATATCTGTAAAAAATGGTACGTTCTTTTGATTTCCAAATTACATCATACCACTGCTTTACAGCTATGGACAAGCGATATTTTTCGACAGACCCTTCCACATTTTCCTTGGGGCTATCATCCAGTGTTGACATCTTCATTCGATGTTATTCGACAAGTGCTTGAACCCTTGCCGGACGGGGTTTAATCAAGAGGAAATTACGGTATTAACCCCGTCGGTGTACCGCCGTCCAATTCCTCTTAACCATTATTGATGGTTTCAAAACAGAAAACGCAGTGATTGTGTCCAGCTCCAATAATCGACAAAAAACTGTGCCACTGCCCGGCCAACCAAAATGGCTAAAATCAAATGAACCATTTTGCCTTGTGGGCTCTGCGGATGCCGAATGAACAAATCGATCTTTACATTTTGTAGTGCCCACCACGCGAGTGCAATGCACATCAGTGTAATGATCATTTGAATCGCACCACTCCAGCCTACAGACGAGGTGACCTGTGTCCATGTTTCATTTCCGCCCACTTAGACTCCTCCTTACGATTTCCTATCCAAGGCAACGAGGAGCATCGCTGCGAACTCAGCCCGAGTCGCATCGCGATCCGGCTCGAACGTATTGCCTTCATAACCATGCACGTACCCTTGTCGCTTCATCTCAGCCAGCATAGGGGCTGCCCAATGGACAGCAGGAACATCCGCAAACGGCCCCGTGCTTATCGCTCCAGCCTTCAGATGAAGTGCATTGCCGATCATTACCGCCATCTGCGAACGCTTCACCTTCTGGTTGGGCGCGAAGCGCTGACCACCAACACCCCCCGCAATACCGGCATTGGCAACTCGTGATACCGCAGAATACGCCCAATGCTTCGAAGTGACATCCTTGAATGAAGTTGTCTGCTTTCCCTTCGCATTCAACTTAAACGCATTGGCGAGAATGGACGCAGCCTCTGCACGAGTGATCGGCCGATCCGGGCCAAATTCCGCTTCAGGATAACCGTTAATCCAGCCTGACTTGACTGCTCGGACGATTGAATCCTTAGCCCAATGCCCCCCTATGTCTCGGAACCCAGCCACAAGTGGATCTGCCTGCACAGATAAGGAATAGAACTGTGTGTCGAACTTATCGCTTGTCGTGAGTCGAACGTAGTACGTGCCCGGCTCCAGCTCAGTGCCCAATTCTACAGCGGATTCACCCAACCGGTTGCGTGCTGAGGCAAGCACCTTCTGCTCTCTCGACAGAACGGACATCGTCACCACACGATTCGAAGGCACATTGCCTATCCGAAAGTGCCCATACGCCTGCTCCTTCACTTTCCATTGGAACCAATCCACATCATTATCCTCATGAAAGACACCTTTATATTCCGTTCCTTCACTCATTGTGATCGCTTCGTATACTTTATCATTCGGCTCATTCGGATCCGTGAACTGAGTCAGGTATTCAATATGCAGCTTATACTCTCCCGCCACTGCTTCAGGACGAGCTGTTACTGCATTCTGCACCAATATATAATACTTGCCCGCGGGCAAGTCAGGCAGAACTACCGATTCAGCTTGGCCTTCCTTCTGTTCATCCACCCATCGCGTTTCCATCTGTGAACCGCGAATCTCTATCGCTGGGTCAATACGCACGGTGTCTGTGTCTAGTTTCAACCGAAGTGTCGCCTTGGTCGGCAGTTGAATCGTATACCAATCCAAGTCGGAAGCATGACTGAATGTCCCTACAATATCCTGCGTCCGTGCAGGCAGGGCATATGCTTGAAACTGCTTGTCATTCGGTTCGAACGGATCCTCATAAATGAGAAAGCGTGACGACAGTTTGTAAGATATGGCTGCGCCAGCTTCTTCCGCATAGAATCGAAACACATTCTTCCCTTTTTTAACTGGAACGGTGAGCGGCTTGCTAATAGGGTGACTATACGCGGTACCCGAACGACTATCTGCTAAGAAATGTGTGATTCCGATTTTACTAGTTCCTTGAATTCGCTGCACGTTCAACTCTAGTGTTCCATCGTAGGGTGCATCTACGACGAACCAGTTATTCTTCTTCTTCCCGTTCAATTCTGCTGCTAAGGAAGTGTCAATCGGGAACACCCTTGCCTTATCACGAGTTGTATTCGTCCCAAATGGATCCTTCTCTACCGGATTCAAGAGCGCTTGATCGGCACGCAGCATCCCGTATCCGCTAAGCTGGTCCCAGCCTTGGGCTTCGATATCTTTCGCCGTCTTCCGTAAATGCTGACGAATTTGATATGGCTTCAGTTCAGGATATTGGCTCCACAGCAATGCCGCCACTCCAGCTACTTGGGGAGCCGCCATCGAGGTGCCTTCCTCAGCAGCATAGCCACCACCTAATGCTGTGGTAAATACATGCCACGGTGCAACGAGATCCACTTCTGGCCCCGTATTCGAACGCGGCTCTACCCGCTGCTGTCTTGTGTTTCCACCGATGGCGAGCACCGTAGGATAAGCAGCTGGATATTTGACCGCGATTTTCTCTCCAAAGCGTTTGCCATCATTTCCAGTAGCTGCAATGAGTAGAACGCCTTTCTGCTCGGCGTAATTCACAATCTCTTCCATGTACTTTGAATATCGGTACAGTCCAACCGACATGACAACGATTTTGGCACCGTGATCGACAGCGTATAGAATGCCCGCACCTAATTTATCCTCATCGCCATAGCCTCTAGCATCAAGTGCCTTAATAGGCATAATCTTGGCTGACCATAGAATTCCGGTTGTCCCTTTGTTATTATTGCCTACTGCTGCGATGACGCCGGCAACGCTGGTACCATGACCGTTATCATCTTGTGGGATACCTGTATCTAGCAGGTTAACCCCCTTCACGATATTCGGCTTCAAATCGGGATGGTTAAAGTCAACCCCCGTATCAACCAGCGCAATTGTAGTAGACAAATTGCTCCTTGTCTTCGTCCATGCCGCTTCAATTCCGATTTGCTGCAAATAGTGCTGCTGCCCGTATAAAGTATCATTCGGCTTTATCACCGATTGCAGCGTGCGAACCGTATGATTCGGCTGGATGTATTCGATATCGTCCGAGCGCTTGGCATCGCGAAGCCAATCTTCCGACTTCTCTTCCTCCTTAGGTCGAACAACCATAATTCCTACTGATTCCTGTTCTGATTCTACTATACTTCGACGCAATAATACGTCATCCTGTGCCCCTTGTTTCCATTTAACAATCCATGAGGTTGCTTCCTCCTCATGGTTCTCATTCCTGACAAGACTCGCAGATGGCGATAGCTGCTCATTCGTCCAGCTTCGCTGCGTCGCCTCCTCCAACCTTACCTCGTATATCGGCGAGATCGCTTGGCGCATGCCTGACGCTTCTATCAGCAGCATGCTTGATAGTACAATGATGGTGCCAGTCACGACGACGCGAGGCAATCGTTTCATAATGAATCCCTTCCTATTCTTGTTCCGAAGGCCTGTGCTAGAGGGTGTTAAAACATGATTCCACGAGAAGATGACCAAATTCGTCACCGAATCCAATTCTTCCGACCTCTACCTTGCTCTTTATTCACGTCAATGAATGGTAAAGACAAGCAACCGACGTTTCTCCCATCCATTCAATCACAATATACCTTTACACGTTAAACGTTATAAAGTTTCGCCATGGAGACATGCTTTCCTGTTCGTATCGATCAATTTGAGTCCTGAGTCCTACATTTACAAAAAAAGAATCGAGGTCTCTCGTGAGAGACCTCGATTCTCCGCTAGCACATACTAGCCTATACGTCATTCCATGCTCCAACTAACCTGTGTTCCGATTACATGCGGATCAGCAAATCTACTCCAATAGAGAACACATGTTGAATGACCTTCACGACGAAGCCAGGGAACACACCGAGCAGCAGTACAATCAATACGCATAAGGCGATGACTGCTCGTTGAGTAATCGATATACGAACTTCATCCTCATTGCCAGCACGCATATACATCTGGCGTATGAAGCCGAAGTAGAAGTAGAAGGAGATTACGCCTGTTACCATCATGAGCACAGAGAGCCATACCGCATGGTTGGCAGCTGCTCCAAAAATGATGTACAGCTTACCCATGAATCCGGCTGTAACTGGGATTCCTGCAAGTGACAGCACAAGTACGGTCATCGCTACAGCTAGCCACGGAGAACGATAATACAGGCCAGCATATCCCTTCATTTCATCATGGCCTGCAGCGCGCTCCATAACCGTATGGACGGCAAACGCACCGATCGTCGTAAATAAATAGGCTAACAAGTAGAATAGGAACTCCGAGAAGTTCGATGAATGCCACGATCCATCCAACATATCGAGCCCAATCGGCACAAGCAGGTAACCTGCATTCGCAATACCAGACAAAGCTAGGAGCCGCTTGACATTCGACTGCTTGAGCGCCATTGTTGTCCCGATCACCATAGACACCGCTGCTAGCACGAGAAGAATCGTTGCGAAGTCGTGATAGATGAGCATATCCCTATTGACACCCAGACCAAAATACAGACTATAGAATATGCGGAACAAAATTGCCAAGCTCGCACCTTTGGATACAACTGCCAAGAAGGCAGCGACAGGTGTTGGCGCACCCGCATATACATCAGGTGACCAGGCATGGAATGGTGCTGCTGCAACCTTAAAACCGAAGCCCACCAGCATGAGTAAAAAGCTGACATAGATGAGCGGTTCGAAGGAATGAACTTGATCCGCCAAGCCTCTTGCAATCGCACCAAGCTGCGTACTTCCTGTCATGCCGTATACAAAGGACATCCCGTATAAAATAAATGCAGACGCTACACTTCCCAGTACCGCGTATTTGAATGCACCTTCTGATGACTTCCGGTCATTCTTCTTCAACCCAACGAGAATGTAGGAAGTAATGCTCAACAATTCTAGACCAACATAGAGCGTAATTAGATCTCCTGATGAAGCCATGATCATCGCGCCAAGTGCAGCTGGAAGCAGCAAGTAATAATATTCGCCGCGATGCGGAATCTCCTTATCCCTTATATTACCGATACTCATTAGCAGTATGAGTGCCGTACCGGTAAGAAATACAATTTTGAGCAGCAGGGCAAAATCATCAACGCGATAGCTTTGATTGAGCAGCTGCATAGACCGAGCCGCTTCCTCGTTAAGTAATGTTCGTTGATACAACTTCCATACCACGAAGCCAAGCGAAATTAGAACGCCCAGCAGGGACAGCCCCCCGATAATATCCCGGTTCACACGACGGGGCAGCGCCAAATCAATGAGCGAGATCACAATCGCTGCAATAACAAGCGTCAGCTCAGGTGCCAGCAGTGCGAGATCGCCCAATTGCAGCAGTTTAACTGTAGTCGCTTCCATGGGCCTACCCCCTCACCTTGAATAATTCAATGACATGCTCGACGCCATTATCAATCGGAGCCGTAACGAATGATGGGAACAATCCGATTAAAATAATGCATGCCGTCAGCACCATGATCGGCACAGCTTCGACAAGTCTGGCATCCTTCAAGCTTGCATAGCGATCGTCTCTTGGCCCATAAGAGATTGCCAGTACCCCACGAAGCACATAGACACTGCTTAATATAATCCCAAGTGCAGCAAGAATGGCTGCCCATTTCATCGTTCCGAACAGACCAAGCAGGGACAGAAGCTCTGCTACGAATCCCGACAAGCCTGGCAAGCCTAACGATGCCAAGCCTGACAGCAATAAGATGCCACACAAGAATGGCATGCCCTTCGCTAATCCACCCAGTTCGCCAATTTTTGTTGTTCCTGTACGCTCCAATAATGCGCCTACCAGCAGGAAGAACAACGCAGAGATAAATCCATGCGAGACCATCTGCACAACAGCACCTTGAAGCCCAATGTCATTCATCGCTGCGATACCAAGCAGAACGAAGCCCATATGACTAATACTAGAATAAGCTAAGATAAGTCTAAATTCTGTCTGCACAAAGGCGAGTATGGCCCCATACAGCACATTAATAACACCCAGTACTGCTAGTAGTACTGCCCAAGATGCGGTCTCCTTTGGAAGCAATGCTGTTCCGAACTGAATAAGACCGTAAGCACCCATCTTCAGCAATATTCCTGAGTGCAGCATCACCACAGGTGCCGGAGCTTCAGCATGCACGCGCAGCATCCATGTGTGGAATGGGAAGATCGGGAGCTTCACACCAAAGGCTACAATGAGCAAGAAAAAGACAAACGTCCGCATGCTGTCAGACAAATATACGCCGCTCTGCTCTTGATATATAAAAGAAGTCGCATCATTAATGTTCTTCATAATGACATCAAGATTGCCCGTATATACGTAATGGCCATTCGCCGCCATGTCCGGGTTAGGTGCAAAGCCTGCTGTCACCGTAAGTACAATGAAGGCAACTAAGAGAAGCGCAGAACCGAGCCCATTGTACAGCAGAAATTGATTCGCAGCCTTCTCGCGATGCATATAGCCCCAGATACCAATAAGGAAGTAAGTCGGTACCAGCGTCCATTCGAAGAACATGAAAAATAAGAACAAATCACGTGCCATAAAGACACCCAGCATTCCAACTTCAAGCAGCAGGAAAAGAATAAAATACGACTTCCAGCGTTTCTTCACATACAAGGAAGCAAACGCCGCCATCGAAGCTACGATCGTGGTCATTACCACGAGCGGCAACGATAAGGAATCTATCGACAAATGATATTGAATCGTAAATGCCCATGAGCTTAGCCCTTCAATCAATTCTGAATTGAGCGGAATCGATATCCATGACCATTGCTCTGCTATGGTTTTGCCTTGCTCGAGTGCATCGTAATTGCCATAAATGATAAGCGCCAGTAGAAGAGGCACGAATGTCGTTACAATGCCTGTCACCTGAATCGCACGTGTACGCCCCTGCGGAATGCACAGAAGCACAATGACTCCAAGAAGCGGAGAGAAGGTCAGCAGCGTTAGCAGCGGCATCGAAGAAAGTATATTCAGCATCTACCAGAACCTCCTTCCAAGTGCCAGCACGAGCAGAATCAATCCGACAAAGCCAAACAGGGATACCAGGCCATAAGTTTGCAGTTGACCGTTCTGCACACGCAGCGATGTTCGGCCAACACTGACTGTAAACCATGCTACCAAGCGTACCAGACCATCTATTACCCATTTATCGATTGCCTTCAGCAGTTGCCCAATACCCGATAGGCTACGAACAAATACGATTTGATATAGTTCATCAATATAATATTTGTTGGCAAGCAGACGATAGACAGGTGCTGCCGTATGTTCGAGCGTATCTTGACGCTTGCGACCTGGTCCGTACATGACATATCCAAGTCCAATACCCAATACACCGATAAGCGCCGATACAATCATCACCATGATATTTGCGTGCTCACCTACTTCTTCGCCTGTGAGCCAGGTGCCGAAGCTGCCCCCGAACGGAGTGTTGACGAATCCTGCAACCACAGACAGTACACTGAGCACGATCAATGGCACTGTCATAGACAATGGCGATTCATGCGCCCTGGAAGCCTCGCTGTCTGCTGATGGATCCCCTGTAAATACGAGGAAGAACAAACGCGCCATATAAAAAGCGGTAAAGAATGCAGCAACTGCACCAATAATAAATAAGAGCCAATTATTCTGATCCCAAGCCGCTGTCAAGATCGCATCCTTAGACCAGAAGCCGGACAGAGGAGGAATACCAGACAGTGCCAGTGCGCCAATACCGAATGTCCAAGCTGTAACCTTCATATTGCGGCCAACGCCGCCCATCTTGAATATATCTTGTGTATGTACAGCATGAATGACGCTTCCCGCTCCGAGGAACAGAAGCGCCTTAAAGAAGGCGTGCGTAAACAGGTGGAACACCCCTGCGGTCACAGCCCCAAGACCAAGCGCCATCATCATGTAGCCGAGCTGACTAACCGTTGAGTATGCAAGGATGCGCTTCAAATCGCGCTGTGCGATTGCAATCGTCGCTGCAAAGATCGCAGTAAATCCTCCAACACTCGCGACAATCGTCATTGCCGTAGGCGACATGTGGAAAATATCAAACGTACGTGCAACGAGATATACCCCTGCCGCAACCATCGTAGCCGCATGGATGAGTGCTGAGATCGGTGTCGGCCCTTCCATGGCATCTGGGAGCCAGGTATGCAGCGGGAATTGACCCGACTTGCCAACCGCTCCTACGAATATGAGAGATGCAATCCATGTCGTCAGTCCGGCAGATATACCGCTCTGTGCCAGTGTATCTGCATTGCTGAACACATTGCTGATCGATCCGAAGTCAAGCGCATGACCCGGCATGTACCAGAACAGAAGCAGCAGTGCTATAAATAAACCAACGTCTCCGATCCGTGTGACGATGAAGGCCTTCTTAGCCGCAGCACGTGCTGCAGGACGCTCATACCAGAATCCAACGAGGAGGAATGAGCATACCCCTACAAGCTCCCAAAAGATATAGAGCTGGAGTAAGTTTGGAGACAGCACAAGTCCAAGCATCGAGCTGGTAAAGAGCGCAATATAGGCGTAGAACACCGTTTGCCGCTCATCACCATGCATGTAGCCTTTGGAATATACATTTACTAGTAAGCTGACCAGCGTGACAATGACGAGCATTAGCGCGTTCAAGTTCGTCACATCGAATCCGAACTCCAGGCGGATGTCACCGAAGCGAATCCAATCAAAGCTCCGTGTATAGTCCTCCATCGTTCCGGACACCCGCTCCCACAAGAGGAGCGCAGACAGAATGAACGCAGCAAGAGAGCTGATGACACCGAGCAGAACGGCTGCGCCTTTCATCTGGCGGCCAAATGCCGTCAGTATGAGGAACGCGAGCAGCGGAATGACCGGGATAGCCCATGCGAATTGCGAAAAGACGGATTCCATTGTCGTATCCTCCCTACCGATTATCTCTTCAAGTCGTCAAATTCGTCCACGTTGGCCGTTCCGCGATTCCGGTACAACGCGATAAGGATGGCGACACCAATTGCCGCTTCTGCAGCTGCAATCGCAATTGTAAAAAGAGAGAAAATTTGCCCCTTCAGGCTCGGTACGACCCCGTATTTCGAAAAGGCAATCAAGTTCAAGTTCGCCGCATTGAGCATCAACTCAATGGACAACAGCACAATAACTGCATTGCGCTTTGTTAATACACCATATAAACCAATACAGAACAATATAGCAGCAAGTGTTAAAAAGGAAGCAAGCATCGTACTCATCCTTCATCCGCCTCCTTCTTAGCCAGCACAATTGCTCCGATAAAGGCCACCGTCAACAGAACAGACAGCAGCTCGAACGGAATGACATGCTCTGTGAACAGTTGCTTCCCGATATTCAGCGTATTATCCTGAACCAATGCAGCGTCTTGATGTACAGGAAACTCAGAGCTGCGAATAGAGAAGAATAGCACTCCAAACAGGGCAATACAGCCTATCGCGGCTAACGCTTCCTTCCACGGCTTGACGAATGCCTCATCCTGCTTATCGTGCTTGGTCATCATAATTCCGAAAATCATGAGTATCGATATCGCGCCTGTATAAACAAGTACCTGTACAAAAGCAACAAATTCAGCATCCAACAGCACGTACATCCCTGCCAACCCTAGGAAGGAGAAGGCAACAGAGACGACCATATGTACAACCTTCGTAAAGTTAAGCATCAATACCGCGCCGGAAATAATGCAGATGGCCAACACGAAGAAGACTATCGTCTCCCCTGTCCAATCCAAAGAGAAGTTAAACACTTTTCTTCGCGCCCCCCTTCGGCATGGCGGAGTTGTTCTCTTGACGAACATTGACATTATTGTCGTTCAGCCAGTTCAAATTTTTGAACAAGTCATCGCGACTGTATGTCGCCAGTTCAAAATTGTTGGTCATGACAATTGCTTCAGTCGGACATACTTCCGTACAAAGATCGCACAAAATGCAAATCTCAAAGTTTATATCGTACGTGTCGATCACTTTGCCCTTCTTCTCTGGATCTGGATTCGGTTTGCCTGTCAACGTAATGCATTCCGTTGGACAGATGCGGGCACATTGATTGCATACGATGCACTTATCCGGATCGAAATGCTGTATGCCGCGAAAACGGTCGGGCATTTCAAGCGGAACATCTGGGTATTTGTAGGTGACCTTCTTCGACGTCATCGCCTTGAATGTAACGCCTAGACCCTTCAACAGTCCTTTCACGGATCTCACCCCTAGCCTATTTGTTGAAAATTTCGATGTAAAACGCCGTCAAGAAGACGTTAAGCAGGGCAAGCGGCAGCAACACCTTCCACCCAAAGCCCATCAATTGGTCTACGCGTATACGTGGCATCGTTGCACGCAGCCAGAATAGGAAGAAGACGCAGAATGAAAATTTCAGGATGAACCACAGCAGCCCCGGAATGAAATCGAGGAACGGGAGCGGTGGATGCCAACCGCCTAGGAACAAGACCGTCGTCAGTGCCGAGAGTGCGAATACATACACGTATTCCGCCAACATGAAGAAGGCGAATCGGAAGCCGCTATATTCAACATGATAACCCGCAACAAGCTCTGATTCTGCTTCTGGCAAATCAAATGGGGTACGATTCAACTCAGATACCCCCGCGATAATGAAGACAATGAATCCGATGATTTGCGGGATAAAGTTCCATTCCCAAAAATAGTTGCCTTGCCCTTCTACAATGGTACGCAAGCTGAGCGATCCGTTCAACATGATTATACCCGCGACTGAGATAACGAGCGGAATTTCATAGCTAATCATTTGCGCCGCTGAGCGCATTCCGCCAAGCAGAGAGTATTTGTTGTTGGACGCCCACCCTCCTAAAATAATACCAATGGTAGAGATGCTGGACAATGCGGCATAATATAACAATCCTACATTTAGATCAGCAAAGCCTAGATTAGCGGCATAAGGAATCGTCGCAATGACCGCAAATGCCGGTACATACGTGATGACTGGAGCCAAGATGAATAGTGCTTTATCAGCCTTGCGAGGTATTGTGTCTTCCTTGAGTAGTAGTTTCAATATATCAGCAACCGTCTGCAGCAGTCCAAGCGGACCTACCCGTGTAGGACCATGACGCAGCTGCATCCAGCCGATGACCTTGCGTTCGAAGTAAATCGCATAGGTTACGAAGCCAAGGACGACGAAAAGAAGAACAACTCCCCATGCAATAAAAATTAGACCATTCTGCCACGTGAGCGTCTGATTCAACAAGTCCCCCACTATGCATCCACCTCCCCGACGACGATATCGATCCCGCCCAGTATGGTAATCATATTCGTCATCGTTTCGCCTACGAGCAGCTTCGGCAGTATTTGCAAATTAACGAAGGACGGCCGACGGAACTTCAACCGGAACGGCTCCGCCTTGCCCTTGGATACGACATAGCAGCCAATCTCTCCGCGTGGCGATTCAATACGAGCGTATACTTCACCAGCAGGCGGACGTATGACGCGCGGCACTTTGCCCATTGTCTCTCCCTCGCTCGGGAACTGCTCCACAGCCTGCTCCAAAATGCGTAAGCTTTGCCGTATCTCTTCAACACGAATCAAATACCGTTCATAGCAGTCCCCACGGGTTCCAAGTGGAACATCGAATTCGAATCGATCGTACAGGCTGTAAGGCTCCTGCTTCCTCAAATCCCAATTCACTCCCGTGCAGCGCAGATTGGCACCGCTAAGTCCATATGCGATTGCCGTTTCCGCATCATAAGTACCGATTCCTTTAATGCGGGACAGGAAAATTTCATTGCCGCTTACGAGCTTGTTGTATTCATCCAGCCTTTTGCGCATGTATGGAACAAACTCGCGGACTTTGTCGATCCAGCCTGGAGGCGCGTCCCACTTGACGCCGCCGACCCGCATGTAGTTGTATGTCAGCCGTGCCCCGCATAGTTCGTTGAACAAATCGATAATGATCTCCCGGTCGCGGAACGCAAATAAGAACGGGCTCATCGCCCCAATATCAAGCAAATACGTCCCCCACCATACCAAATGGCTTGCTACACGTTGCAATTCCATAACGATAAGTCGGAGAAACTCTGCTCTCTCCGGAACTTCCAGCTGCATCAGCTTCTCAACGGCATGCACGAGTACATAGTTGTTCGTCATGGCGGACACATAATCCATACGATCGGTATAAGGAATAATTTGCGTATAGTTCAAGTTTTCCGCAAGCTTCTCCGTTCCGCGGTGCAAATATCCCATTACCGGGGTCGCTTCCTTGATCACCTCGCCATCAATCTTGACGACGATGCGGAATACACCGTGCGTACTCGGGTGCTGCGGTCCAACATTAAGCAATAGTTCTTCTGTACGAATCACAGGGTTACACCTCCGAATCTAACGGCACGTAGTCTTTGCGAAGCGGATGTCCAACCCAGTCATCCGGCATCATGATGCGACGCAAGTCGGGATGTCCCGGAAACGAAATGCCCAACAAGTCGTAAACTTCGCGCTCATTCCAGTTCGCAGTAGGCCATATAGGCGTTACCGATACGATGGAAGGCACCTCGCGATCTGTCTTTACACGAACAGCAACCTCTGCTTTCGTGCTTAAATTGATAAGATGATAGATTACTTCTAAATGAGTTTCCTGGTCAATGCCGGATAAATTACGCAAATAGTCACACGACCAATCTTTATGTTCACGAAGCAGCTGAGCTGCTACCAGCCAATGTTCATTTTTCACCGTTACCGTTGGCAAATGATCATTGACTTCATTGATAGCCGCCTCTTCAACCGCATCCTCTGCGACTTCGGCCTTAAGCAAGGCTATGAGCTGATCAAGAACTGGCTGTTTGGGTGAGGGCTCTTTCGGCTTTGGCGGTTCTTCATCTGCCTTAACCCGAGGCGCTCGTGCGGGCCGTTCTGGCTTCTCCGCAGCATCCCCTGTACCGTCTTCCTTCGCACGCGCTCTTGGTGGACGAGCTGCTGCATCGGCTGTAGTCGATGTTTCACTACCGCCTTCTGCTGCCTTCGCCCGCGCCGTGCGCGCCTCAGCAGCCGCTTGAATTCGCGCAGCCTTCTCCTCTTCCGTCAAAGGGGCACGCTTCGGCTTCTCCGTTTCCGCTGTTACGGAAACCTCCTTCGTCGCATCCGCATGCTCTTGGGATTCAGCAGATGCAGGAGCCACTGGATCATCTTGTAGTGCTGCCGCTTTCTTCTGCTCTTCTACTGTCCCTTCGACCGTCTCTAGCTTCTGCGCTGGCACTTCAGGGACGGTCTCCACATCTGATGCCGCCTGAACTGGCACTTGCGGTTCATCCGCTTTCACTTCGGACTTTTCTCCTGCTGCGGTCTTGATTCCTTCACTTGCTGTTGCTTCATCTAAATCCGGTTTTGAACCTAGATTCGATTCTGGTTTCGATTCTGGAATCGAATTAGATTCCGTATTTGATTCTTGCTTCGATCGTTGCTCAGAGGATTGTTCTTCAGTTGTCTTGTCCTTCTCTTGTTCCTCGCTCATCGATTCGTCACCCGCTTTCCGGTTTTCGCCTCATAGCGGATTTTCTCTTGCAGCTTGTTGATGCCGTAGATAAGGGCCGCAGGATTCGGCGGGCAGCCTGGAATATAAACATCAACAGGCACTATCTGATCCACGCCTTTGACGACTGAATACGACTTCACGTACGGCCCTCCAGCCGTCGCGCATGATCCCATTGCGATGACCCATTTCGGCTCAGGCATTTGATCATACAGACGCTTCAAGAGCGGCCCCATCTTCTTCGTGACTGTACCAGATACGATCATAACATCCGATTGTCTTGGAGACGTTCGAAAGATAACGCCGAAGCGATCCAAGTCGTAGTGCGACGCTCCCGTCCCCATCATCTCGATTGCGCAGCAGGCAAGACCGAACGTAAGCGGCCATAATGAATTACTGCGAGCCCATGCCTTCAACTGTTCAAGCGTGCCAAAGAACACATTGCGTTCCAACTCCTGCCGTTCTTCCGGCGTAATTGATTCTAAAGTGAGTCCCATTGAAGCACCTTCTTTTTCCAGGCGTAAATTAATCCAACCAACAGCAATCCGACGAAAATCAACATTTCGACAAGTGCAAACAATCCAAGCTGATTGTATGCAACCGCCCATGGATACAAGAAAACGGTTTCGACATCAAAAATGACAAACATGAGCGCAAACAAATAGTACCGTACGTTGAATCGGACTTGTCCGACACCAACAGGTTCGTTACCGCTTTCATAAGTTGTTTGCTTCATATCTGTCGGCTTCTTTGGTCTAAGCCATCTCCCTACCGTCAGTGCGACAACCGGCAATAAAATACCGAGTGCAATAAAAATGGCCACAATGACGTAATTGTTGATGTACTGTTCCAAAAGTCATCCCCTCCGCCGCAGCAACTGCCATTTTGCAAAAAAATAGAGAATTTTGTAATAAACCCGCCACAATTATAACAAAACCTACCAACTCCGTCTATGCAATTAATACCACCTTTTGGACAGTTTTATGAAAAGTTGTTCGGTTTTGGTTATATACATATTCACATAAGGAGAACGATAGAAGATCAGCTGGTGAATGTTTTATGAACATCTGGGAGCTCGAGCAGCTCTGGAGTCTCAGGAGAGTAACCAATCAGCAGATATGCTTCTTTCCCCTCACTGAATGCGACCACTGGCTGAGCTATGGAATTATATCGTGTAAAAACCAAAAATGCACTCCTTATAGACATTCATCAGATATGACACAGAGGTGTCTACCCAATGACTACTATAAAGAGTGCACTTCAGATTAGATAGATCCAGGAAGCGGCTCAGCTTACTTCAACTATCGCGTGCATGCCGCTGTCGCCGTTCCATTATCTATCGTTTGGTTTATTTCAATGTAATGCCAAATTCCGAGCCTGGTACACCAGCAAAGACGATTGTGCCATTCTTAGGCAGCGTCACTTCGTTATTGCCGCTGACAACTGTAAAGTTAACTGGTAGGCCTTGCTCGTTATAGACCACGAATCCACCCTTCGCCGGTAGCGCAACAGTCATCGTCTTGCCTGCAGCTGCATCTGGAACTGTATACCATCTTGCGTGCCCGTTCGCTTGCAGCGTGACAGCGGAGCTTGTTCCTTTATAGAGAGGGCTAACGTTGGCACCGCTGATATACAATTTGCCGGCCTCCTCCATATATTCGACTCCGTCTTGAGAGAAGAATCTGGATTCCGCCAGATCCCGACCGCCCAGCATGCCCGGAATATTAAGCTGGCTTGCGGCCGTGTTTGAACCTGTAATTTTTTTGTCCCCTAGATAACCTGGCAGTTCATCAGTAAGGACTATTTGTATCGTCGGTTTCATCAAGAAATACAGAATGGAGGTATATTTCTCGTTTACTTGATAGAACGTAATGCCTTTTCGCTTCTCCCAAGTCTCAGCAGTCTCCTTAGAGAGCTTGTTCTCTTCCAATTTTTCTGCTGCATAGTGCGACAGTACAAACTGTCCCAGACCTGGCATTGTCATATATTCTCTCACCCAGATGTATGTGCGGCCATTCTTCTCGGTTACAAAACTGACCTTGGAAGTTCCATTCTCATTGATGAAGCTTCCATCCGATGTGTACACATACTTTTCTTTCGAATGATCAATGAGAGTCATTAACGGCAAAGTCAGTTCACCGTCCTTCTTGATCTCAACCTTCACTTGCTGATTTCTAGTACCATAATAACCAGCCTGATTCGCCACCTCAGCAGGCATTCCCGCCTTTACCGGCTTGCCGAAGGATTTCTCCGGTTTTATCGTTTTAATTGCCCCCTTCTCCTTCAGCGCTTGCAGCAGCAAGTCGTTCGCCAGCATCTCATTAGTCATGCTAGAACCGCCAGAAGTCAACACTGCTGCTGCCATCTTCAGTTCTGGAAGCACGACGAGGGAAGCATGATACAGCATCGTATCGCCGCCTTTAGCTAATCCCTTCAATCCATATTCATTGAATGGGAACAGCTTCACGCTGTCCCAGCCGAGACCGTAGTTGAAACTATTATCCGTATCTTCCGGCCACAGGCCCCTCTTGTATTCCTCATTCGCCATCGCCTGTACCGCCTTGTCAGAGAGAACACCCTTCATCTCACCCGTAAACAGTTGAGAGAATCTCACCAAATCTTCCGCCGTAGAATAAATCCCCCCTGTCCCAATCGCATTGACGGTTTCATTTGGAAGCTGTCCTTGGTAGAAAGGGAAATAGAGCCCCGCCAACTTATCTTGTTCCAATACGTCCTGCGATGTCTTCGTATGGCTCAACTTCAATGGTTCCGTAAAATAGTTGTGTATAAATGCTGTAAAGCTCATGCCGCTAACTCTCTCTACCAGAATCTCAGCTAGTGTGAAGCCGTCGTTACAGTAAACAGAAAACGCACCTGGATTTGCTTTTAGGCTTTGCGTTGATAATTGTTTAAGCAACGTATCATGCGGATAGGTATCATTGTCCTTGAACAGGAAGGCGTTGCCGTAACTGGAGCCTCCTTGCAAGCCAGAGGAATGGTTCAGCAACATGCGCGGTGTGATCTGCTTATACCGTTCATCCTCCATTGTGAAATCGGGAATATAGTTGATCAAGGGCGCATCGAGGTCAATCTTCCCCTCGTCCACTAGCTTCATGACGGCTGCGGCCGTGAACACTTTGCTCGTTGAGCCGATGCCATACATCGTATCCTTGGTCAACGGCTTCTTCCCTTCTCTATCGTTGATGCCAGCCTGGCCGGACACCGTAATCTTGCCGTTGTCAATCAGTGCATATTGTACACTGACTGTCCCCATTTTAGTGAGAAGAGCAGCTTTCTCCGCCGCGATCTGTTCTAGTCTCTGAGTGACTGCTGCGACATTACTATTGCCTGTTGGGGACGCCATTACTGCTGACGGAACAATCATCGACAGCGCAAGGGTTAGTTCAAGTATCCTAGGGAATCTTTTTCTCATTACAAATTCCTCCTTATTGCGAATCTGTAGTTAGTACGATTTTCCTTTTTGATTCGTTCATTACAAAATTAAAAACAGAGAAACAATAAAGCCCCTTTCTGATCCTCAGATCAAAAAAGGGGCCAATGAATGCCCGTATTCCACGGGCCAGCTTCGACGTATTCCAGTACAAGTTACATTCAACTTATATCCAACTTATATTCAACTCATATAGCTCATTTTCAATTCAGCTCAGCCTTAACCTAGATTCACTCTATTGAGCAGTGACCATCCATTTAGCTGGGCGTGGAAATGAGGGCAAAAAAAAAGAGAGCTGCGATCCGGCCACAGCTCACGGAGGATGAGGAAACTACCTACAATTAACCAACCTACTGAAAATCAAAAGAACCAAGAAGAAGGAAATTTCACTTGATGTGACAGTTCAAGAAGCAGCCTTCCCGAACGTACACTTGATGAGGTTAATTGATAACCTTCATTTGAGAATGATTATCAATATTAACTGTCTTTATTATAATCAGACCCCGTACATGCGTCAAGCAATAAAATGATATTTTCCAAAATTTATTTTCCGATGAATGACGGGTTATGTGAAAAATGGTTTTGAACTCTGCTACATATTCGGTTTACAATATCCATACATCGGATCATACAACAAGGGGTTGAACGATAATATGACACAACCGATGATTTGGATCGTCGGCGCCGGCTGCGGCATCGGACTTGGCATTGCCAAGTCATTTGGACAACGTGGTTACCTTCCTGTTCTCATTACGCGAGAATCGGATACGCTAGAGCAAATGAAAGACATCCTGCATGATATGAATATTGAAGCGGCAGGGGCTGTCGCACTTACTAGCGACGAAGCTGCTCTTCGTCAAACACTGTCAGCACTTGAAACAGAGTACGGCACGCCTGAGGCCGTCGTATACAACGCCTCTGCCCATGCACCTGGACTTCCCTCTGAAGTACAGCCTTCTGATATGATCGAAGACTTCAAGGTTAACGTAGTAGGAGCGTTGACGACTGCCCAATGTATTCTTCCGGGCATGAAAACGCGCGGTACAGGTTCATACCTGCTGACGGGTGGTGGACAAGCACTGCAGCCGACACCATCACTGGCATCTCTCGGTGTCGGGAAATCTGGTCTGCGCAGCCTTGCCCTCAGCCTACATGATGAGTTCAAGCAATATGGTCTCTATGCTGGCACATTGACCGTCTGCGGCTTCGTCCAGCCAAATACCTCCTTTGACCCACAGTTGGTTGGAGAAGCCTTCTACAGCATGCATACGAAGCGCTCTGAGGCTGAGGTTATGTTAAAGCCATAATCAAGCTCATATAAATGATGAAAAAATATTCCTTATGAAAAAAGAGCTGTTCCAAAACCTGAGGGTCCTGGAACAGCTCTTCTTCGATTTATATCATGATTACCATTCTTTTTGCGAGACTTTAATCCGCGTCACGGCACGTTGGAGCGACAATTCCGCACGACGGAAGTCCAGGGAATCCTGCTTGCTCCGTGCAGCCATCGCCAAACGTTGCTCCGCCCGGGCTTTCGCTGCCTTGGCACGTTCCACATCGATGTCTTCCGGCATTTCCGCGCTTTCTGCAAGCACAACGACTTTGTCCTTACGTACTTCAACAAATCCGCCATGAACCGCAATCCAATGCTCCTTGCCGCCTTCTTTGATCTTCATTGGACCAATGCGAAGCGGCGTAACCATCGGAATATGGTTCGCCAAAATACCGAGATCTCCTTCGACGCCCTTGACGCTAATCATGTCCACCTGCTGTTCGAACACTTTGTGCTCCGGTGTAACGATTTCCAACAAAAAGGTGCTCAACTGCGGTTTCCTCCTTCCGTTCTGTCCATGCCTTAGCAATAGACAGCCCGTTTCACGTCAAGCCGCTTACAGCGTCTTTGCTTTTTCCACAGCTTCTTCGATTGTACCAACGTACAAGAAGGCTGCTTCTGGAAGGTCATCATGCTTGCCGTCCAGGATTTCCTTGAAGCTGCGTACTGTTTCTTTAACTGGTACGTATTTACCAGCAAGACCCGTAAATTGTTCCGCAACGTGGAACGGTTGAGACAAGAAGCGTTGAATTTTGCGCGCGCGCGCAACCGTCAACTTATCTTCTTCGGACAACTCGTCCATACCAAGGATTGCGATAATATCTTGAAGCTCTTTATAGCGCTGCAAGAGGCGCTTAACACCTTGTGCGACATGATAGTGCTCTTCACCTACAATGTCTGGTGCCAAGATCCGGGATGAGGATGCAAGCGGATCAACCGCAGGGAAGATACCCATCTCGGAAATTTTACGCTCCAAGTTCGTCGTTGCATCCAAGTGAGCAAACGTCGTAGCTGGAGCTGGGTCTGTGTAGTCATCCGCAGGAACGTAGATCGCCTGGATAGATGTTACAGAACCTTTTTTCGTTGAAGTAATACGTTCTTGCAACTGACCCATTTCCGTAGCCAATGTCGGTTGGTAACCTACCGCGGAAGGCATGCGGCCGAGCAAGGCGGATACTTCGGAACCCGCTTGTGTAAAGCGGAAGATGTTATCGATGAACAAGAGAACGTCCTTGCCTTCTTCATCACGGAAATGTTCAGCCATTGTCAGACCCGTCAAGGCAACGCGCAAGCGTGCTCCTGGCGGCTCATTCATCTGACCGAATACCATCGCCGTTTTGCTGATAACGCCGGAATCCTTCATTTCATGGTACAAGTCGTTACCTTCGCGCGTACGCTCGCCGACACCCGCAAATACGGAAATACCGCCGTGCTCCTGCGCGATGTTGTTGATCAGCTCTTGGATCGTTACCGTTTTACCTACGCCGGCACCGCCGAACAGACCGATCTTACCGCCCTTCACATAAGGAGCCAGCAAGTCGATAACTTTGATCCCTGTTTCGAGAATTTCCGCTTGCGTGGAAAGCTCATCAAACTTAGGAGCTTCTTTATGAATCGGGCTAACTGTTTCTTTTACAACGTCGCCCGCATTATCAATTGCTTCACCAAGCACGTTGAATACACGACCCAACGTCACTTCGCCTACCGGTACTGTAATTGGAGCGCCAAGATCTGACGCTTCCATGCCGCGAATCAAGCCGTCTGTAGAAGACATCGCAACGCAGCGAACTACGTTGTCACCCAAGTGAACCGATGCTTCCAACGTCAAGTTGATGTCAGGCGCGCCGGCAGTTGTCGACTTCTGCTCAATCTTGATCGCGTTCAAAATTTCAGGCAGTTGTCCACGTTCGAACTCAATGTCGACAACCGGACCCATTACGCTAATCACGCGTCCTTTACTCATCTCGTTCCCTCCTACTTTCAAACATGCATTTCCGATTAAGCCTGAGCGTTTGCCCCTGCTACAATTTCCGAAATTTCCTGCGTAATCGCCGCTTGGCGTGCACGGTTGTACACGAGCGTCAGCGAGTTGATCATCTTCGTTGCGTTCTTCGTCGCACTGCCCATCGCGGTCATCTGCGCGCCGAACTCACTTGCCTTCGCATCGAGGAGCGCACTGTAAATGAGTGTCTCCGCATACTTCGGCAGCAACTGCCCGAGCACTTCTTCAGCAGAAGGCTCATATTCATACGATGTTACTGGACCGTTAAACGCTTCATCATCAAGCGGCAAGAGTTTTTTCTCTACCGGCACCTGTGTGATTGCGTTCACGAATTCGTTATAGAACAGAATCAGTTCATCATACTTGTGCTCTTCGAAATATTTCACGGCGTTGTATGCGATAGACTTAATATCTGCAAATGTAGGCGTGTCCGGCAACTCCGTAACAGCCTCCACGATATTAAATCCTCTTCTGCGGAAGTAATCACGACCCTTGCGTCCGATGACGAATAATACGATATCATCCTTCGTCAGCTTGTTTTCCTGCATCGTCACCATGACCTTACGAAGCACGTTGGCATTGTAGCCGCCCTTCAAGCCACCGTCGGATGTGATAACGAGATATCCCGTCTTCTTCACAGGACGCTTCTCTAGCATCGGGTGGGAAATCCCTTGCGTACCAGCCGCAATGCTGGAGACGACCTCCTTCAGCTTATCCGCATAAGGACGAGCTGCCTCAGCCTTCGATTGTGCACGGCGCAGCTTCGCCGCACCAACCATCTCCATCGCCTTCGTGATCTGCTTCGTGCTCTGCACGCTCTTGATCTGGCGCTTAATCTCGAGAATTCCTTTAGCCACTTCCATCTCACCTGCCTTTAGCGCTTTGCGCAGGGCAAAGCGGACTTCTTCGAATGCGCACTGGGAGCCCTGAGGCTTCCCAGCTGCAGTCAACTTCTATCTATTACACGGACACGGCGAAGCTCTTTTTGAATTTCGTTACCGCTTCAACCAGTGCGTCTTCGTTTTCTTTTACCAAGTCTTTCGTATCGCTGATCGATTGGTAGATGCTATCTTGGTTACTTGCCAAGTAAGCATGGAATTCATTCTCGAAGCGTTGAATATCTGCAACTGGAATTTCATCCAGGTGCCCTCTCGTCGCTATATACAAGCTGACAACTTGCTTCTCTACTGGAAGCGGCTGGTTGACACCTTGCTTCAGAATTTCCATCAAGCGCTCACCACGGTTCAAGCGGGCAAGCGTTGACTTATCCAAATCGGATCCGAATTGGGAGAAGGCTTGCAATTCACGATATTGTGCCAAGTCGAGACGAAGTGTACCTGCTACCTTCTTCATCGCCTTGATCTGTGCGGAACCACCAACACGGGATACAGAAATACCTACGTTAATCGCTGGACGTTGACCGGAATAGAACAGGTCAGCTTCCAAGAAAATTTGTCCGTCGGTAATCGAGATTACGTTCGTCGGAATGTAAGCCGATACGTCAGATGCTTGTGTTTCGATAAATGGCAATGCAGTCAAAGAACCGCCGCCATTCTCGTCGCTCAGCTTCGCAGCGCGCTCCAGCAAGCGGGAGTGCAAGTAGAATACGTCACCAGGATATGCCTCACGGCCTGGAGGACGGCGAAGGAGCAAGGACAATTCGCGGTAAGCCGCAGCTTGCTTCGACAAGTCATCATAGATTACGAGCACGTGCTCGCCTTTGTACATGAAGTACTCGCCCATGGAGACGCCTGCATATGGAGCCAAGAACAGAAGCGGTGCTGGCTCGGATGCCGATGCTGTAACCACGATTGTGTACTCCAATGCGCCATGACGACGAAGTGTTTCTACAACTTGTGCAACTGTAGATTGCTTTTGGCCGATTGCGACGTAAATACATTTCACGCCGTTGCCTTTTTGGTTAATGATCGTATCGATTGCGATCGTTGTCTTACCTGTTTGACGGTCACCGATGATCAGCTCACGCTGACCGCGGCCGATTGGAACCATGGAGTCAATCGCTTTAATACCCGTTTGCATCGGCTCATGTACCGATTTACGGTCGATAACGCCTGGTGCATTGGATTCGACTGGACGGAATTCCGTCGTAGCGATTGGGCCTTTGCCGTCTACTGGCTGGCCGAGCGGATTGACAACGCGTCCAAGCAGCGCTTCACCGACTGGAACTTCCATGATGCGGCCTGTACGCTTTACTTGGTCACCTTCGCGAATGTCTTTGTAAGGTCCAAGAATTACGATACCAACGTTATTCTCCTCCAAGTTGAGGGCCATACCCATAACGCCGTTAGAGAATTCGAGCAACTCGCCGGACATACATTGCTCTAGTCCGTGTACACGGGCAATACCGTCACCAACATTAATGACCGTACCGACTTCCGCCACTTCGATCTCCGATTTATATTGTTCGATTTGACTTTTAATCAGTGTACTGATTTCATCAGGTCTGATGCTCAACTCGCTTCACCCCATTCTTCCGTGCTAAATAGTAAATGAGAGTTCAAAAACGGACTTCTTGAACAGTCTCGATAAGAACTACTGCGCTTGCGATTTCAATGATCTATTTAGGCGTTCCAACTTGCCGGACAAGCTGCCGTCATACAGGTGATCCCGAATGCGGACTTGCAAGCCTCCGATTACGGATGCGTCAACAACGTTATGAACGCGAATCGTCTTGCCTAGTTTCTGACCGAATTCAGCAGCGACAGCTTCCTTCTCCGATTCATCAAGCGGATAAGCGGATGTCACTGTTGCATCCAGAACGCCGAGTGCTTCGCCAGCAATGCGAACATAGCTGTCCGCAATCTCGCGCAGTGCGTCAATGCGCCCACGTTCGATAAGCAGCTGAACCATGTTCAACACGATATCAGATACGTGACCGTCCAGTACTTTGCTAAGTACTGCTGACTTCTCGGCATGACCAATATTCGGCGACGTCAGAATAAGGTACAATTCATGATTGGCTTTCACCAATTCCGCAGTATCTTTCAACTGCTGTTCCGTTTCTGAGACCAGTTGACGCTCCTGAGCAAGTTCGAACAACGCTTTGGCATAACGCTTGGCGATTACGATGTTCTGGCTCATTGTTTGCCTCCTACCTCTTTCAGGTATTGGCCGACCAATTGCTCTTGATCTTTCTCGTCAACTTGCTTCTCCAAGATCTTCGATGCGATTGCAACGGACATGTTGCCCACTTCTTCGCGAAGAGCGGCAACTGCCTTGTTCTTCTCGCTCTCGATATCGCGAGCTGCTTCTTCCTTCAGACGAACAGCCTCGCTCTTCGCGCCGCCGATAATCTCGTCTGCTTGACGAACGCTCGTTTGTTTCGCTTGTTCGATGATGTCATACGCATCTTTGCGCGCTGTAGCAAGAGCTTCCTTCTGTTCTTCTACGTATACTTGTGCCTGTGAACGGCTATTCGCCGCTTCATCCAATTGCTGTTGCACGAGCTCGCGGCGTTTCTCCATCACGTCGAACAATGGTCCGAACGCGTACTTTTGAAGTAAGAAATATAGGATTAAGAAAGCAAGGATCGCCCACACGAAATTTTCCCAAACAAAACTCACTACAGTCACTCCTTTCCGTTAACATGACGTGCTAACAAAACGAAGGCGCGGATGGCATCGGCCTTCCCCGCCAAACCGTTTGTCTATTCATTAAGAAGAGAACATTGCCAAGAACGCGATAACTGTAGCTGCGAGCGGAATAACCTCGACGATACCAACACCGATAAACATTGTCGTTTGCAACATGTTACGAGCTTCTGGTTGACGAGCAATCGACTCAACTGTGCGGCTAACGATCATACCGTTACCAAGACCTGCGCCCAAAGCGCCCAAACCTACTGCAATTGCTGCTGCTAACAAATTCATTAGAAAAGTCCTCCTCAAAATTCATGTATTATTGAATTGCTTTGTTTATATGTCTCACCCGAAGTTGCCCATAACTCAGTATGGGACTCGGCAGAGTTTGTTAATGTTCTTCATGTACAGATGCCTGCGCGATGTATACCATTGTCAACATCGTGAAGATGAAGGCTTGGAGCGCGCCGATAAATATACTGAAGCCTTGCCATGCCGCGAGGAATGGTAGACCGAATACCCCTGCTCCAATGAGCGTGGATATCAGTACCTCACCCGCGAAGATGTTCGCGTACAACCGGATACCAAGCGCAATTGGCTTCGCCAAGTTCTCCACGATGTTCAATGGAAGGAAGATTGGGAATGGCTCGATATAGTGCTTCAAGTAGTGCTTCCGATTGTTCTTGAGGCCTAGGTAGTTCACGAGAATGAAAACCAAGAACGCCAGACCGAATGTTACGGATACGTCAGCCGTTGGCGACTTATACCACAACAAGTGGACGTGTTCAGGTTTCCCCTTAGCTGCAAGCTCATCGAATGCCGCCTGACTAGTTGCTACAATCTCGTGACCGAAGATAGACACCGGATGGTGCGCTTCGGTAATCACTGCGAACGGCAATCCTAGTACGTTAGATACGAAAATAAACAAGATAAGCGTCATCCCTAATGAGATGAATGCCTTCCCCTTCTTCAGCGGCATCGCACTACCGATAATGCCGTGCACGAATTCGACAACCCACTCCAAGAAGTTCTGCATCTTGGAAGGCTTTTCAACCGAAAGATTGCGAACAGCGAGCCGGGCAATAATAAAGGTAATGATTCCGCTAAGAAGTAGCGTGAAGATGATGGACAAATCCAGGTGCAGTCCCATAACCTCGATAATCGGTGCTGAGTGCATAAATGTGTTCACCCCTTTCCAATAGACTGCTTACACTTTCTTTTTGCTTGCCCAAATTATACTAACGAAAATCGACAATAACTGAGTAATGAAAAATCCGACAATTGTCGCCACAAGGGATATGTGCTGTTCGAACTTAATGGCGAACATGACTGCCAAGAGTACAATGCACATCCGAGTTACAAATCCAAAGCTGTACCGCCTCTTCTCTTGACTAGCAGCCATCTCTGCAATCTGTCTAACTTTGATAGACAAATAGTGAGCATAGGCCAGCCCTGCCGCAGTTCCCAGTGTCAGTCCAGCCGTATATATCCGGTATTCCGGCGCTACAGCCCAACCGAGGATGAACGCAGACAACAAGAGGAGCGTTACTCTCGTAACGGCACGAACCATGGAAGCCATATCATTCATTTTGTTCCCCCATGAACTTCTTTACTAAGTAGATGATATTGACGATGCCAAGGCATAGCCCGACGATACTCCCTACTCCAAGCCAGAGCTTGGACCCATTAGACGCATTCGCGATCCACTTCCCCGCGTAAAAGCCTAAGAGTATGTACAAGGCAAGCAAGACACCCGCTCCACTAATAGAGAGGGCGACCAGCCATGGGCGATCGTTACGATTCGACATTTTCATAGCCTATAATTCCCATTCATTTTACTTAAGATTACGAGTCTTTGTCAATTGATAAAAACCGCGTAACAACAAGGATGAAAACGATATACATTCGCTTTCAAGCTTCGAAAATCCGCGTAAACCGTACAGTATCACTGTATGCTGGTGCCTTCCCTCATAGAAGAGTGTCATCTATCAATTTGTGAACTTTGTGTGAAATGGCTCCGGACGCTCTTCTTGAACCCCAAAACTGTGAAGAATCGCACTGACGATCCTTTGGGACGCTTTGCCATCCCCATAAGGGTTTGCAGCCTTGCTCATGCGTGCATATGTCGTTTCGTCCGACAACAGCGCCTTCGCACGCGCGTACACTTTCTCTTCATTCGTGCCGACCAATTCCAGTGTTCCTGCATCAATGCCTTCCGGTCGTTCGGTAGTTTCGCGGAGGACAAGCACAGGAATGCCAAATGACGGTGCTTCCTCCTGAAGACCGCCTGAATCGGTAAGGATGAGATGCGTGTGCGGATAGAAGTTGTGGAGGTCAACCACATCAAGCGGTTCTATCAGCTTAATGCGCGGGTGATCTCCCAGCATCTCATGAGCCGGTTCACGTACAGCCGGACTTGGATGTACCGGATATACGATAGCGATGTCTTCAAATTCGTCTGCAATACGGCGAACAGCACGGAAAATGTTGCGATGCGGCTCACCTTGTGATTCGCGGCGATGTGCAGTCATCAATACTAGACGTTTGCCTTGCGCCCAATCGAGCACCTCATGCTTGTAGTCAGATCGTACTGTATATTGAAACACATCTGTAACTGTGTTGCCTGTGACAAATATCGATGCATCTTGCTTATTTTCTTTACGCAAATTGCTTGCCGACCAATCGGTAGGCGCAAAGTGCAAATCAGCCAAAACGCCTGTCAATTGGCGATTCATTTCTTCCGGGAACGGAGAAAGCTTATTCCATGTACGAAGTCCCGCTTCAACGTGCCCTACCTTAATCTGCTGCATGAATGCCGCGTAGCTGGCGAGGAACGTCGTCAATGTGTCACCATGTACAAGCACAATATCTGGCTTCGCTTCACGCAATACAGGCTCCAATCCTTGAAGGACACGCACGGAAATATCATTCAGCGTCTGACGCGCCTGCATAATGTCCAGATCATAGTCTGGCTTAATATTGAACACATCGAGCACCTGGTCCAACATCTGACGATGTTGGGCCGTGACGCATACGATGGATTCGATGTGTTCCGGATGCTTCTGTAATTCCAGAATAAGCGGCGCCATCTTAATTGCTTCTGGACGAACACCGAATACCGTCATTACTTTCACTTTGGACATAGTCTTATCCTCCGTCTTTCTTCTTGCATAATAGTCAATACATTATTGGCTCTAAAATCATTTTTTTGACCTCAAAAAGATCGCTTTTCAGCACCGAGAAGGTTGCAAGAACTCGAAGCCGAGCTTCCGAAGCGAGTTTTGCCGAGCAAAACTTGTAAGGAGCAGCAGAGTGCAGACAAAGACTACATGAGCAGCTAAAATGTTTCCGCAGGAAACATACTTCGTAAGCATAAGTTCTTCGAGAGTGAATGCATGATTCGATGCCGAATTGCCTCTTGAGTTGCTTCGTGATCCAAAAGCGAATTCTTCTACTTTGTGCCGAACAAGCGGTCGCCGGCGTCACCCAGACCTGGAACAATATAGCCGTGATCGTCCAGACGCTCGTCCAATGCCGCCAAATAAATGTCGATGTCCGGATGTGCTTCTTGAACAGCCTTGACACCTTCCGGCGCTGCAATGAGGCACATCAATTTAATTTGCGTGCAGCTGCGCTTCTTCAGCACGTCAATAGCCGCAATCGCCGATCCGCCTGTAGCAAGCATTGGATCAATAACGATCAATTGACGCTCAGTCACGTCTGTAGGAAGCTTCGTATAGTACTCAACCGGTTGAAGCGTCTCAGGATCGCGGAACAAGCCCACATGTCCGATCTTCGCACCTGGAATCAGCTTTACAACGCCTTCTACCATACCTAGTCCAGCACGCAAAATAGGGATTAGTCCCAGCATGCGGCCAGCGATCATTTTGCTCTCTGTTTCGGCAACTGGCGTTTCGACTGTCACCGTTTGCAATGGCAGTTCACGTGTAATCTCATACGCCATCAAAGTTGCTACTTCGTCCACGAGCTCGCGGAAGTCCTTCGTCGTTGTCTTTTTGTCTCGAATCAATGTCAATTTGTGTTGAATCAGTGGATGATCGCAAATGACCAGTTTACCCATATTTCGTGTCCCTCCGCCTTTTACTCTCGTTGCTTTTAATCTCAATACGTGATGATTTGAACTGATATTCCTACTTTGAACAGCCGTACATGCCAAGCTTATCCGGCTTCATCTAAGCTAAACAGGCTCTATTATAACATTCCGAGCCTATCACTGCACGTTTTGCAGGCACTTTTGAGGTATTTTTCACATTTCCGACAACTCGGTGCAAAAGGATCACACTGTACTATTTCTAAGCATGTTGAAGACAGCTTATACATGGTCATGCAGCAAACATCGGAAATTGTCGAGATTCTACTCTGCTGAGGCTCTCGCACACTACCTAGGCATCCTATACCGAAATCGAGAGTTCTCCCTGCCTATTTACGCAAAAAAGAGCAGGTGATCATCTTCAAGAGTGATTACCTGCTCTGTCCATTAAATATGCAATAAAAGAGTCCTACCCGCCAAAAGGGCGTGTCTTCCTACCTAATTAATATTTCAATGTAGAGTACAACGGGAACTGAGCTGTCAGATCGCTGACCATACCGCGTGCTTTGTTCAATACAGCCTCATCCTGTGGCTGCTTCAATGTCATAGCAATGACTTGACCAATAACGCGCATTGCTGCTTCATCCATGCCTCGGGATGTCGCCGCTGGTGTTCCGATACGAATACCGCTCGTTATGAACGGACTTGTCGGATCGAATGGAATGGCGTTCTTGTTCACGGTAATGCCAACGGAATCCAATACTTTCTCCGCATCTTTACCCGTGATATTGATATTGCGCGTATCGATCAGCATCAGATGGTTGTCTGTACCGCCAGATACAATACTCAAACCTTCCTCAACCAGCGTACTCGCCAATACTTGCGCGTTCTTGATCACTTGCTCAGCATACTGTTTGAACGATGGCTGCAGTGCTTCGCCCAATGCAACAGCCTTAGAAGCCACCACATGCATAAGCGGGCCGCCTTGTGTGCCTGGGAATACAGCCTTATCGATCGCTTGTGCCCAAGCTTGACGGCACATAATCATACCTCCGCGCGGACCGCGCAGTGTCTTATGTGTTGTCGTCGTAACGAAATGAGCGTGCGGTACTGGGCTTGGATGAAGTCCTGCGGCAACCAATCCTGCGATATGCGCCATGTCTACCATGAACAAAGCGCCTACATCGTTCGCAATTTGGCCAAGTACTTCAAAATCGATAATACGTGGATAAGCGCTTGCGCCTGCCACGATCATTTTCGGACGATGCTTGAATGCTGCCTTGCGCACTTTATCATAATCAATACGGAACGTATCTTCTTCCACACCGTAAGCCACAAAGTTGTACAGCAAACCAGATGCATTCACAGGGCTTCCGTGAGTCAAGTGTCCACCATGCGCCAAATCCATTCCAAGCACGGTATCTCCTGGTTTCAATGCTGCCAAGTACACAGCCATGTTCGCTTGCGCACCGGAGTGCGGCTGTACATTGACATGCTCAGCGCCGAAGAGTTCCTTCGCACGGTTGCGGGCAATATCCTCAACAATATCCACGTGCTCGCAGCCGCCATAGTAGCGTTTGCCTGGATAACCTTCCGCGTATTTGTTCGTCAGAACCGTCCCCATCGCTTCCATAACCGCCTCACTGACGATGTTTTCAGAAGCAATCAGCTCGATATTGTTGCGCTGACGCTGCAACTCCAAGTCCATTGCTTTCAACACTTCAGGATCTGCTTGTCGTAAATGATCTACCATTGGCATAGCCCTCCCACATTTTCATTCCCTTATTGCAATGTATGACAACGCATCTGCGTTAAGGTTCTATCGTAGCAGTAATAAAAGTGCAACATTGGCTCTCCCGCCCCACTGCAAATAATTGTGAACAGCCTGCATTCAAGCACTGCTCCTATTCACATGAAGACAATCCATCCTCAGTTGGAAGCTGATAGACTGCCCGCTCCCCGCCTATAAGCTTCGGCCGCGTCCTCGCCATATTGACACGCGCCTTGCCAATATATCGCACTTCTGTACGCAGAGGAACAGCTACCCGGCGCAAATGCATGCCAATAAGCGTCTCGCCGATATCGATGCCAGCATGGGCACATATCTCTTCTGCGAGACATGCATCAGTCAGCTGGCGATACGCATAAGCGGCCATCGATCCGCCCGCCTTCCGAACCGGAACTGCCGATACTTCCACCAGCCGGAGCCGCTCCAATGTGCGGCGTTCAACAACAAGTGCGCGGTTCAAATGCTCACAGCATTGGAATGCAATCTCGAGGCCATAGCTTGAGCGGAGCACGTCGAGACCGGCAAATATCGCCTGCGCGGTATCCGTTGCGCCCGAAGTTCCAATGCGCGCACCTGCCACCTCGCTTGTACTGCAGCCAATGACGACTAGCTGCCCGGGCTTGAGCCCTGCCTCGCGAACGAGGGCATGTGCAGCTGCCTCTGCTTGCTCGCGAACCTGCCCCATTTTCAAGAATGACGATGCTGGCCCTTGATGTTCGTTCTTCTCGATCTCATTCATACTGCCCATTCACCTCCACTCGCTACGCTTGCGAGTGATATTTATGTTCTACGTCCGCGACTTTGCGAAGACGTCCAATATGGCGCTCTCCTTGGCTGAATTCTGTACCCAGCCATACGCGTACAATCTCTTCAGCAAGTCCAGGTCCAATGACACGCTCACCCATAGCAAGTACATTCGTATCATTGTGCTCTCTCGTTGCCTTAGCAGAGAATAAATCATGAACAAGCCCGCAGCGGACGCCTGGCACCTTATTCGCTGCGATGGACATCCCAATCCCGGTACCACATATGAGCACGCCTCGATCTGCTTCGCCTGAGGCAACCATCTCTGCAACAGGTACCGCATAATCCGGATAATCTACTGATGTTGTACAATCGCAGCCTACATCAATGACGTCATGACCAAGCTCCTTGATGACTTGTACAATCCCTTCCTTAAGTCGTACGCCAGCATGGTCTGCACCAATGGCAATTTTCATTGTCGTACCCTCCATCCGTTGTCTTCAATTGTGCTCTCCGTCCATGTTACCATGCTCGGTATGCTACGGGTCTATTATAACGAATTTCCCGCAAATTAGACGAGCCAATTGCACGTTACTCCCAGTGTAACATGTCTCATTGATTGAAAAAAAGAGCATAGCACGGCTCTCTATCCGTACACTGCTCTTCTGCCCAGGCGACCGGCCGTATGCTCCGATGCTCCACCGTGGTTCCCCACTTCCGTCGCCAGTTACATCGGATCCTCTCCATATAGAACGATCATAATGGATGTCGCAACCAATTGCAACCGTTATTTTCCTGCCCACTCATACACAGCATCCTACTGCTGCATTTGGCAGTGCCATAAACCCAACACTTAAACCGTCTATGGCTGAAGCTTATCAAGCAACCTAGTCAGCGCAGCCTGAATCTCCGCCGCTGTCATCCGATACTGCTCCAAAGAACCGCCATACGGGTCTGCCACATCCTGATTCGGCATAAGCCGCTGCAATTCAGCAAGCTGTACCAGCTCGTCTTCCGTTGGAGCTTGTCCCATAGCAAGCTTCAATTGAAGATCCGCAGCCAATGATTGCAGCTGTTGATATTGCTCCTGCTCTGAATCCGGATTGCTCACATATTCCTTAAACGCAAATGTCTTGCTCGTTGCACTCGGGAACTGTTGAAGCACATGACGCTTGTGGCTAGTCGTCAATGTCAGTATAAGATCTGCCCAATGCACACGCTCTTCATCCAGTGCAGCCGATCGAAAATCTCGATGATTGGCAATATTCTGCTCCTCCAGTACAGTAGAAGCGTGCTGTGACATTGGTGTGCCGTCCCATGCTGCTACACCTGCTGACTGAACATGAATGTCCAAGCCGCGTTCCTCTGCCATATGCTTCAGCATAGCCTCTGCGATTGGACTTCGGCATGTATTGCCTGTACATACAAATAAAATGCGTATCATATGACCCCCTCCCTTCATACCATGAAACCTATCTATAGGGTCGCGCATCTTCATCAATCTCATTCCTGCTTGCTTTGACTTCGCTCCAAAGCTTAAAAGCTTAGAAAGGCAGCAAAAACAATACCCCAAAGGTAAGCAGGATCGCCCCACCTACAGCCTCCCCGTACTCACCGAAATGCTTGCCTGCGTGGTGGCCAAGCAGTAAGCCAAAGATCGACATTGCACCGCCAAACAATCCAAAGGCAATGATCGTCATCAACAAATCAGAGCCGAACATGCCGAGCGATATTCCAACGGAAAAGGAGTCTACACTCACACTAAGTGCGAACAGCAGCATCCCCCATACCGTTGAAGTATTAATCATTTGCGAGGATTCACCCTTCAACGAGCTGTATATCATATGCCCCCCTAGCATAATAAGAAGGCCTCCCGCTGCCCATGTGGTTACTTCACCGAGCAGTATGCTCATATACATGCCTGTTGCAACACCCGCCAGCGGCATCAGTACATGGAACAATGCGATAACCCCACTAATGCGAACTGCATCTCTTCGCCGTACCCCTCTCATACCGATACCTAGACACAGTGAAAAGGCATCTGAGCCCAATGCTGCCGCCATCAAAAAAATCGTGATCCATTGGCCGATTGGCGCTGCCGTTTCCCACATTGCCCCCACTCCTCGTCCCATAGCGTCTGTATCCAACGTATGCGGACAAGGATAGTTTCATGACAAGCAGCAAAGAGATAACAAGGCTTGTCTCTTATAAGCTACATTACCCAAACAAGGTTCATTCACACCAAATGATACGATGACCTGCTGCCTTCATCATACGGTTCATCACTGCAAGACCGATACCTTCTGTAGTGCAAGCTTCTGCCAGTATATAAGTTGCGCCCGCTTCATCGAAATGCCGTAGGGCATCATATAGCAGTGCGGCTGCCTCTTCCAATGCATGCACACTGCCAATCGTTGCTACAATATCAGCTCGGTAATGTTCTGCATGCTCTGCGAAGGCAAGTACACCCGTTGTCTCCCCGCGCTGCTGTGCTTCATGCAGCATACGCTGAATGCATTCGCTCACTTGTTCCGTAGACTCCCCCTGCACGATATGCAGCTGACCTTGGGGAGCATAGTGGGTATATTTCATTCCAGGTGAGCGAGGCGCGTTCATCTGGATGTCATTCGCTTGCCCCATTTGCTTTGAAGCAGCTTGAGGAGATACCGACTCCTCGCTAATCATGCCGCTCGCTGCTGCCGAAGGATCTGCTTCCTTGTTCACCAGCGGCGTAGACAAGGAATCTCGATCCCCCAGCGCAGATTCTGGAGTTTGTGGAACCTGTGCATGGCTCATTCCCCCATTGGGATCGACCGCTGGATCAATCGTTACCTCGGAGGCCACCTCTTGCAGCATCGCTGTTGTTATCCCACCCGGGCGGAGGACATGCACACGATTGCCTATTAATTCTACAACAGTAGACTCTACCCCTACGCCTGTCGCACCGCCATCGACAATACCGTCGATAAGACCGTCCAAATCCTCCCGTACATGCTCCGCACGCGTCGGACTAGGACGTCCTGAACGGTTGGCGCTTGGAGCTGCCACAGGACATCCAGAAGCACGTATAAGAGCCAAAGCTGTATCGTGACCCGGCATCCGTACACCAACCGTATCCAGTCCCGCCGTCACGCGAGGGGATACAGCCCCCATTCGCACCGGCAGCACGATCGTCAACGGACCCGGCCAAAAGCGTTCCATAAGACGAGCAGCGATATCACTATAAGGCAGGACAAGCTCATCAAGCTGGTTCCGTTCAGCAATATGAACGATTAACGGGTTGTCGGATGGACGCCCCTTGGCAGCAAATATACGTTCAACTGCCTTCGTATCACGGGCATCCGCGCCAAGCCCGTATACCGTCTCCGTTGGGAAGGCAACGGTGCCGCCGGCAGCTAGAATTGCCGCCCCCTCTGTTATTCCATGCTGCTGTTCGAGCTGCATATGTTCGTCTACCGACCACCACTTCGTGTGCAATCGTTGAGCGCTTCCTTCCGTCACGGCAGTCGCGCTGTCCTTCTGTTCCCGTTCATGTCGAGTATTCATTGAGTACATCCCTTACTTCGATATAGAGTGTATGCTCTCCCGCCCCGATGCCGACATCGACACTAAAAAAAAGAAAAGGCGGAAGCAACGCAAGAAAGATGCCAAAGGAGCTTCGGCATCTTCATAAATTGAAGTTTCACACGTATTCGTACTTAACTCAAATCTATAAATAACTGTTGCTTATTTTAGTTGTACCATAATGACGGCAACACGTCCAGACGAGTGGAAGGCACACCTAGTGCATACAACTACTCGATTAGATTACCCAAATATTGCACTGAAAATGGAACCAATCAAACGAAACAATGCCTCTAGAGCCTCCCACAGGAAGAACTTCACTTCTGTCTCGCCTGATTCCATCGCGGCACGGGCTTGAGCCTTCCCGTCTGCAGCCTGAGCATCTCCCTCAGCTGATAGAGCGCCCTTGTCTTGTTCTCCACTCTTAGATGGCGCAGCTGACTTGGACTTCGCATCACCAGCTTGTGCTTGAGCCGTACTCCCATCGACGAAGCAGAGCGGCGGGAACAGGACACACCACCAATTCTGTCCGCTTCCCTCGCCTAATGTAACGAGCAATGCTTCATACATCCCGGCAGGATATACTTCACCTCCATACCACTTGGCCGGGAAGGATACTTCTCCAAGCTTCACCTTGACTCCATACGCCAGTCCTTTTTCGTTTAACACTTGCTCTGCCGTCTGCTTCAGTTCGTCCAAATGCCCTGCTATCAGCTCGCGTGCCTTTTCACGAGTATCCGGCTTCTCTTCTGTCTTAAGCCAGCCGTTAATCTGCTCCACAATCCGATCCCGGACCATGCGCTTCACACGCTGATCGTTATCAACGTCTGAGTTGGCCAATATTCGCAGCCGAATCGCATCCTCAGGAATATGATCCTGCTTCTCTATCTTTTGCTTCTGAATATTTTGATTATCAATGGCCTCCGCATGGCCATTTTCCCAACGCATCAAAGCTCCCGCTGCCAGTACGGCAATCGCGAGACCGAGTACGAACACGCGTAAGTTCATGTTCATCCTGCTCCTTGTGAGGTTGGGCGCGCCTCTTGTCTATCAGTATGTCCGTGAGCAGGATCCTTAAACCTATCAATAGTGGTTTTTTTGATAGATAGATTCGTCAGAGTCTTAGGTGAAACTGGTGGTTATCAAACGACCTATGAACCGATATCCAACTTTTGAATGCATAAAAAAGGACTGTCCTAGTCGCAGATATGTTTTCTGCGTCATGGAACAGTCCTTATAGAGCTAAATTCCTCCTAAGTGTCGAACACCAATCACATGGCGCTCAATACCAGCCAGGTCAGGCACAATGATCAGCTTCTCATCATAACCAGCTTGCGCGAGCATTGCCGCCACATCTTGCGCTTGTCCTTGACCCACTTCAAAGCCAATCATTCGTGGAGCCTTGCCAAGCTCGGACAGCATGGTGACAAGCCGTCGATACGGATCCAAGCCATCCGCTCCACCATCCAGCGCCGTACGCGGCTCATAGTCGCGCACCTCACGCATCAGATCCGCGATATCACCAGCCGGAATATAAGGTGGATTGGATACGAGAATGTCCAATTCACTACCAGCGAACGGCGCCAGCAGATCCCCCTGTTTCCACGACATCTGCTCTGCAACGCCAAGCCGCCCCGCATTTCGCTTCGCGACAGCAAGCGCCGCTGGCGAGATATCTCCAGCCGTGATATGCCAATGTGGACGCTCATGTGCCAATGTACAAGCAATTGCACCGCTGCCGGTACCAATATCCACAACATGAAGTGATTCATCTTGCGACCAGATCCGGTCAGCTTCAGTAAGAATTGCCTCCACGAGGAGCTCTGTCTCCGGCCTTGGGATAAGCACATCCGACGTCACTTCGAACGGCAAACCATAGAAGTAAGCATCCCCAATAATATATTGGGTCGGTTCACCCGCAGATCGCCGTGTCACTGCCGATTCAAAAGCATGGATTGCATCTTCAGGCATCAGCTCTGTCAATGCAACCAAGTAAGCGACTCGCTCCATACCCAGCACATGCCGCAGCAGCAGTTCGGCATGATGTGCAGCATCATCGACTCCATTCTCTGCTAAAAAAGAAGAAGCCTGCACCCAGGCTTCTCTTATTGTTGCAGGCCATGCGAGGCGATACGGAGCTCTGTCTGCCGCATTTAGCTGACTACGCTCCTCATTCCGTCCGCAAGGCTCACTCATGCTTGATTCTCCCTTTCCAGCAGCTCCGCTTGTTCAGTCAGCGTAAGCGTTTGGATGAGTTCCTCTACATCGCCGTTCATAATTTGATCAAGCTTATGCAGAGTCAAGCCGATACGATGATCTGTCACACGGCTCTGCGGATAGTTGTACGTCCGAATACGTTCACTGCGATCACCCGTTCCGACCTTACTTTTGCGTTCGCCAGCGTACTTGGCTTCTTCCTCTTGACGCTTAATTTCATAGATGCGGGCACGCAAGACTTGCAATGCCTTCGCCTTATTATCGTTCTGAGACTTCCCGTCCTGACACGTAGCCATGATCCCTGTCGGAATATGTGTAACACGTACCGCCGATTTCGTTGTGTTGACGGACTGACCGCCCGCACCAGAAGAGCAGAATGTATCAACACGGATATCTTTATCGAATATTTCGACTTCTACTTCATCTACCTCTGGCATTACAGCTACAGTCGAAGTTGACGTATGAATACGTCCGCCTGATTCAGTTGCCGGTATGCGTTGAACGCGGTGCGCGCCGCTCTCATACTTCAGCTTGCTGTAAGCACCCTTACCGGATACCGAGAAGATAACTTCTTTGAATCCGCCCAGATCGCTCATGTTCGCTTCCATCAGCTCTGTACGCCATCCTTGTGAATCCGCATAGCGCGTGTACATGCGGTATAAATCAGCAGCGAAGAGCGCAGCTTCATCACCGCCTGCCGCACCGCGAATTTCCACGATCACGTTCTTGTCATCATTCGGATCCTTCGGCAGCAGCAAAATACGAATACGTTCCTCAAGTTCCGTTTGACGCGCACTCAGTTCCTCGATTTCCATCTTCACCATTTCGCGCATCTCATCGTCAAGCTTCTCTTGCATCATTACCTTCGCCGCATCCAGTTCGCTAAGTACATTTTTAAATTCCATAAATGCTTCATAAGCTGGCTGCAGATCGGATTGCTCCTTCGAATACTCACGAAGCTTCTTCGGCTCGTTCGCCACATCCGGGTCACATAGCAATTCACTCAACTTCTCATAGCGATCCGCAAGGGATTGCAGTCTATCTAACATCATACACGCTCACCTCTCTTCTCCAATTCGATACTACCACGTATATTCATGAACCTTGATTTGCGCAATCATGGTTCGTGCTTCAATAAATGAATGATTACGGCATTCCACCATAACCATTTCCGCAACCATTCCCTCGCTCAACCTACATTACAATGCGCAGATGATCTCACTGCATTAGCTAAGCAAGCGAAGAAGCAGAAACGCTATACGTTGAAGCGGAAATGCATAACATCGCCGTCTTGAACAACGTATTCCTTACCTTCCAATCTTAGCTTACCCTGTTCCTTCACCGCATTCATAGAACCGCCAGCAACTAGATCATTATAAGAGACCACTTCGGCACGAATGAAGCCGCGCTCGAAGTCGGAGTGGATAACACCTGCCGCTTGCGGGGCCTTCATCCCTTTGCGAATCGTCCAAGCGCGTACTTCTTGTACACCAGCAGTAAAGTACGTATACAGACCAAGCAAGCGATAGGCAGCCTTAATCAAGCGGTTCAGACCGGACTCATCCAGTCCAAGCTCTTCAAGGAACATTTCCTTATCTTCGCCCTCAAGCTCAGCAATTTCTGCTTCTACCTTTGCGCTAATCGGCACAACTTCCGCATTCTCAGCTGCGGCAAAGTCACGTACCTGCTGTACATATGGATTGCTATCCGCATCCTTCACGCCATCTTCGCTTACGTTCGCCGCATACAATACTGGCTTCATCGTGAGCAAGTGCATGTCGCGTACAAGCACCTTTTCTTCGTCGCTCAGTTCCAAGCTGCGTGCTGGCTTATCATCGTACAACGCCTCTTTCAAGCGCTCCAATACAGCAGCCTCTGCCGCGTACTTCTTATCGCCGCTCTTCATGTTCTTCTTTGTGCGATCAAGACGCTTCTCAACCGATTCCAAATCCGCCAGAACGAGCTCCAAATTGATCGTTTGAATATCGCTGACTGGGTCAACCTTTCCGTCAACATGCGTAATATTTTCGTCTTCGAAGCAGCGCACAACGTGTACGATTGCATCTACTTCACGAATGTGAGCCAAGAACTTGTTCCCAAGCCCTTCGCCCTTGCTCGCACCACGTACCAGACCGGCAATATCAACAAATTCAAACGCTGTTGGAACTGTACGGTTTGGAACAACCAACTCAGTCAGCTTATCCAAGCGCTCATCTGGAACCTCTACCACGCCGACATTCGGATCGATCGTACAGAACGGATAGTTCGCCGATTCAGCCCCTGCTTGTGTGATCGCATTGAACAACGTCGATTTGCCGACGTTAGGCAGCCCAACAATACCTGCTTTTAATGCCATTTATAAGTACAACTCCTTAGACCGTATATTTGAATAACCATTGTTTCGAACATTACCTTACTATCATAAACCTAGTCTATCAATTATGTTTCATGTATCGTTAAGATGCGTGTAAAAAACACGCAAAAATTCCTTAACCATTATAACCAACAACGCAAAAAAAACCTAGTCATCGACTAGATTTTTTCCGTATTGTCAACTTTTGCTCACTTCAGGAGAGCAGAAAAGCACTAAAGACTTCTGCGATCTTAGCAATTTTTATTGTTCGGAATAATAAATCCTTACTTAAGAGCTGCTTGTCTGAAGCCAAGTACGTATCCATCCACTTGCAGCCAGATCTTAATTTTTTTGGAGGTAGCGTTGTCTGATATTTATCTATGTAAACCGTTTCCTTTACCTTGCCTTGGCTCTCCTCGGATAAGGAGACTGTGCACCGAACATACTATTGCTGTAGCTGGATCCAACATTCAATTTCCATCATTTTTGAGTAAAGTGAGGGGCACAACTATGGAGAATAAATCGCATCGTGGCAATTATAAAGGCACTACGGCAATGAAAGCGAAAAATCAAGATATGGCGTTCGTAAATGACACCATTGAAGGAGCAAAATCCGTAACACCTTTCTCCGAGAAAAAGAAAAAGACGGACTAGTTCCGTCTTGCCAGCTTCAATTCCAATTGTGTATTCACATCATAACTTGTCCAATCGATCTACCTGCGTTTCACCGAAGGTAGGCTTAACCTAGCAAGGGTTCTCTTATGTGATGAATCGATACAGCGAACGAATCGTCATACCCGCTCCGTAGCGTTCTGCATTCGGCATATCGACTTGATTTTGCAAGCATACCTTAATAACACGTGCAGCTGCAGGATGGATCGATACCGTTCCATCTTCCTGCTTCTGCATAACGCTACCGTCTTGACCTGGCGTCTGGAATAAAGAATACAGCATCCCATCTGCGACAAGCATCGGGCTGTTCCAGTTCCATTGCAGCCACTCCTCATCCCACTGAACCGTTGACTCACCTATCTCCCATACTACCTGCCGTGAGCGGCGCTGATGAGCAGATATCGTCTTCTCCAGTGCTTCTTTCCAAAAAGCAGCTCGTTCGTCCAAGGTTGTCCCCTTACTTAAGGAGCGACATGCAGCTTGCGCACATACCGACGCAATAGCGCCGTCCGCCCACGGAAACTGAATGCGATCCATACGAGGCAGCGTACACCCCGATATGAGCTTGCTCATCTCCAGAAGACCGAGTGACTCAGGAGCGGTAACAGCTACGCATACAGCGCGAATCGCTTCGTGAAGCTCATCGTCTTGATGCTGTAACGCTATGGATGGGTTGAATGGCTTACCGATACGGTGCCGATAATCTGCCAACGCAAGCAAGCCATTAAGTCGTACACGTGCTGTAAGGCCATGGAAGGAAGCCTCCTGCAGCGTGTCCTCAACAGCCTCATCTGTCCATTGGAGCAAATGCAGCACATAAATCACCTGCACTGCTGTTCGATCATCTTCGTGAATGAGAGACGTCCAATCTGCATAGCGTTCGCGAAGTACGTGAAGCCAGCTCTGCTCCACCTGAGAGGCAATATCTCTAGTCTCCGCATCATCAGCATGTCGATATCGAGAGGGTGTCACTCCAAATGGGAGATGGCTGTCCATCACCGTTCGCAGTACTTGCGCAATTCCATTCAAGATGGATGCCTTCGCAACCGACTTATATCGTACGGTCAAAATATCCAAGAGCGGCTCGATCAGCGCACTAGTTGCTTCATGGACACCATGCTCCATGCACAGCTGCTCGAATAATGCTTGAGCCGCCTCCGCCGATTGCTCCATCGATCCGTTCTCCATGACACAGAGCAATTCCGGCACATTGTCTTCTGAGCCGAACGAATATACCGATCCTGCCCCATTAGCCAAGCCCATTTTCTCTACGCCTCCATAAGCCGCCCGAGTTACAGGGGCTGTGGTTTTAATTTCCATTATATCATCTCATGTCAACTTTGGAATGGTTTTATCGAAATATGTCGAAAAAAGAACACATCAGCAGAAACAGCCCGCGGCCGTGCAAGTGTATGTTAAGAAATCATATTCAAAGATGATTCAAATCATCACTGATTGGTGAATGATAAGTAGCATGACATTCTCCCCCTTTAGATGAATAGGCAATACAAAACAACGCCCCGGAAGGCTCATCCAGCCATCTGGGGCGTTGTTCAGCATTTCTAATTTAGACCAAGCCGATCGACGACAAGAAAATCAATATTATGAGCACAGGAGCTATAATACGCATCGTGAACAGCCATATACTTCTCCACACGGGAGACAGACCCGTCTCTTCTCCGGACTGCTTCCATGCGTATCCGACAAGCAGCGTTACGAACAAACCGCCCAGTGGCAGCATTACATTCGAGGTCAGGAAATCAATCCATTGGAAGAAGTTACGGCCGCCCAGCGTCGCTCCCTCCAGAACCCCTCCCGCTGCCAGCGTGCACGGAAGTCCGATGATGTACATGGCAGCAATCACAAAGAAGGTTGCCTTGCCACGCCCCAAGTTGTAGCGGCGCATGATATAGGCTACAGGCACTTCCGCAAGGGCCAAGCAAGACGTAACCGCAGCAATTGCCAGGAGCAAGAAGAACAAGCCGCCGAACAATGCACCATAAGGCATCGAGGCGAATGCTGCAGGGAGAGCAACGAAGACAAGTCCCGGCCCTGAATCCGGTTCAATTCCAAATGTAAATATCGTTGGGAAGATGATCAACCCTGCAATAAGCGCATAGATTAAATCACCCGCTCCTACTGCAACAGTCGCTAGTGGCAGCGATTGATGCTTGTCTACGTATGCACCATACGTCAGCATGGCCCCCATACCAAGCGATAAGGAGAAAAATGCAAGCCCCAATGCCATCAGTGCGGAATGGAAGGTCAACTGCGAGAAGTCAGGCTTCAGGAAATAAGAGATCCCTTCAGCAGCGCCGTCCAGCGTAAGCGTACGCACCATCATAACCAATAAAATGATGAGCAGGCCCGGAATAACAATCTTATTGAACTTCTCAATACCACCAGATATCCCTCTGGCAATGATGAATCCAGTTAAGGCAAACACGACGATCTGCCAGACAATCGGCATCATCCCTCCGGTGAAGAGCTTGAAGTGTTCCCCATAATCGCCGCTTTGGAACAAGATTCCGGATACCGACTCAACTGCATAATGGAGCGTCCATCCCGCAATCGTGCTGTAATACGTCATAATCAGGAAGGCAGCCAATACGGCGATGAAGCCCAGTACGCCCCATCCTCTTTTGCGTGATAAAGTGGTGAAAGCAGAGACTGCGTCACCGCGTCCGCCACGTCCAACAGCCAGTTCGCCAAGCAATACTGGCAAGCCAACAATTAAGAGACAGGCGATGAATAATAGGAAGAATGCTCCTCCTCCATTTTGCCCCGTAACGTATGGGAACTTCCACATGTTGCCCAGCCCGACTGAACTGCCGATAGCGGCCAATATAAATCCTGCAGAGCTGAATTGCTCCGACTTATTTCCCTTCTGAGGATCTTGCTTTGATTGCTTATTTGACATAAATGGGTATGCCACTCCTTCTTTCCTGCTGTATTTTCTAGGGTGCCCCAAGGACTGAGATAAACTCCATTTTATTCAAAAATGCGCTCCGAATCGAATGTAATATTTCTCAAATCCTCCAACCTACTTCAAGCATACCAATCTCCATGCAGCATCCATATGAAAAAAGGCACCCCTTGTGCTGCGTGAGCAGCCAAAGAGCGCCTTAGATCGAGCTATTCACATCCGTGCGGCCAAGAGTGGCTCTTACTTAATTCCTGAGTGCATGAAGCTGCTAATAAATTTGCGCTGGAACAGCAAAAATCCAAGAATCAGTGGCCCTACAACAAGCAATGTTGCTGCACTTACTTCTGCCCACTGCGCCCCCGTCTCGAAAGACTGAGCAAACATAGCAAGCCCTACAGTAAGCGGACGATTCTCTACGGAGTTCGTCACAATCAGCGGCCACAGGAAGTTATTCCACTGATAGCTGACCGATACAACCGCAAATGAGATATATACAGGCGCAGACAACGGCACGAAGATGCGCCACAAAATGCCCAGGCGAGAGCAGCCTTCCACCATCGCTGCTTCCTCCAATTCAAGCGGCAGCTGCTTAAATGTCTGGCGGAGCAGAAATATCCCGAATGCTGATGCGAAGTACGGCAGCATGATGCCCAGCTTCGTATCTAGCAAACCAAACTCCTTCAATACATGGTAGTTCGAGAAAATAAGAACATCCGCTGGTACCATAAGTTGTACCAAGAACAGCATAAATACAGCGTCTTTCCCGAAGAAGCGCAGGCGTGCAAATGCGTAAGCAGCCAGTGTTAGGCTGAGAAGCTGCGCAAGCAGCACTCCTCCTGCAATCGTGAAGGTGTTCAAATAATACTGGGCAAATGGAGCACCTTCCCATACCTTTGCAAAGTTAGCTAACGTCCACTCCCATGACCAGAATGAATTCATGCCCGCATCCTTGGGACGGAACGCCGTCCATAACATCCAGATGAGTGGCACAAACCATACGACGCTGACCACGAGCATAATCGCATGCCAGAGCCACTGCTTCATCCGTCGCTTCGTCCGTTCGATCTTCAAGGCTCGATCCGATAAAGGCGGCCTACGGCCTACGGCGCCTGTACTAAATTCTGTGTTGATCCCAACTGATTTGTCCATAAGGCGCCTCCTTTATTGATAATGGATCTTGCGATCCCAGCCGAAAAATTGTAGTGATGATAGTACCAAAAGCAGTGCGATCATAATGACAGTCATGGTCGCCGCCATTCCTTGATCGTAGAAGCTGAAGGCTGTGTCATAAATGTGATACAGAAGCAGGCTGCTCGCATTGTCTGGACCACCCTTGGTCATAATCCACAAATGATCCACAAGCTTGAATGCATTCGTCAGCGCTACAACTGCTACAAACAGCGTAGTAGGCATCGTCAATGGGATTGTAATCCGTGTCGTTACCTTCCAAGTACCAATGCCGTCTACCGAGGCCGATTCATATAAGTCCTTCGGAATATTCTGAAGTCCGGCCAAGTAGAAGATCATGAAGTATCCTGCTTCCTTCCAGATCATCATGACGATCATAGCCCACATGACCGTATCGGGATGCCCCAACATATTCATGTCCGCCGACTGTCCAACCCACTTCGCCAGTTGAGCCAACAAACCATACTGAGGTGTGTATATAAACAGCCAAATATTCGCTACCGCGATCATTGGAATCATATTCGGATAGAAAAATGCCACACGAGAGAATGAACGTCCCGCCAGTGCCTTATCAGCGAACAGCGCCATAATGAAAGCAAGCGCCATGGAAGTAGGCACTGTGCCAAACGCAAACCATATATTATTGCTGAATACCTTCTGGAATACAGGGTCTTGGAACAGTGCAGTAAAATTATCAAGCCCTACAAATACCGGCTCTGGTGTAGCCAGGTCGGATTGATACATACTGAGCCAGGCTGTCTTCAGCATTGGATAATAGGTGAAGAGCATGAGGAACAACAGGGACGGGAGCAGCAGCGCCCATGCCAATGTATTGCGGGATAGACGTTCTTTCCATTTGGCGGTCATCATCCTGACCTCCTTCTCCAATGAATTCTAGTAAGTTCATGATGTATATAAATCGGCAGGGCCTAGGCCCTGCCGATACAGCACGCACATAAGGCATGCGATTGCATCTTGAGCGTGTATTACTTGTTGAACGGCTTCAGTGCGCGATCAGCCTCTTCCTGCGCCTTCTTCAATGCAGATGCCGGATCCGTCGTGCCTGTCAGCACCGCTTGCACTTGATCCGTCAAAGCCTTGGAGACTTTACCATTGTTGTGCGTAGATAATTCCGCGTAGGCGTGCTCCAATTGATCACGTGCAACAACTGCTTGCGGGAACTCAGCTGCATATTTCTTCATCACATCTGTGTCGTACGCTGACTTGCGAACGCCAACATAGCCTGTATCAATACTCCATTGAGCAGCTTGCTCCGGCTCTGTCATGAACTTGATGAATTCCCAGGCTGCTGCTTGTTTCTTCGGATCGATGTCCTTGAAGATATACAAGTTGCCGCCGCCTGTAGGTGAACCGTACTGCTTGTTCATCGGCAGGAATGCAACACCGAAGTCGAATTTAGCGTTATTCTTCACATTCGTCAGGTTGCCCGTAGTATGAATCATCATAGCAGTCTTCTGCTCTAAGAAGTCTGTAGGAACCGTTGCCCATTCTACAATACCTTCCGGCATTACCTTATGCTTCTTCGACAGGTCTTGCCAATACTGCAATGCTTCTACATTCTCTGGTGTATCGAAGAATACTTTCTTGCCGTCTTGGGACATAAGGTTGCCTTTTGGATCAGCCATGTTCTGCAGGGAGAACAGTTGGAACATCCAATAAGCAAATCCGGATCCTGGCACCTCGATGCCTTGGCGACCGTCTTTTTTCAGCTTCGTTGCATATTCTGTAAGCTCAGCCCAAGTCTTCGGCGGTTGATCCGGGTTCAGGCCAACTTCTTTGAAAGCATCCTTGTTGTAATAAAGAACGATAGTACTGCGTTGGAAAGGGATACTGTATGTCTTGTTCTCAACTTGCGAGTTCGCCATGAAAGCCGGGTAGAAATCATCAAGGAAACCGTTGCCTTCCTTCGCGATAAAGTCATCAAGCGGAAGGATTGCATTCGTATCCAGCATGCTGAACAGTTCCGTAGACAGCATAACCGCTACATCCGGCGGCTGCTTGGCTTGGATGCCAGCCTGAATCTTCGTCGTCGTATCTGCATAACTGCCTGTATAAACAGGCTTCACTGTGATGTTCGGGTGCTTCTCGGTGAACTTCGCCGTCATACCCTCAACCACTTTCGTCAGTGGACCACCAACTGCGATAGGAAAATAGAATGTTAACTCCACATTCTCATCCTTCGGTGTGGTTGCGTTATCGGCTGGAGCTGTTGGTGCCCCCTCCTGCGTCGCACCTTTCTCTGGCGTCTGTGTTCCTCCTGCTGTCCCTGACTGGCCACAGCCGACCAGCAGCGTAAAGCACATAAACAGAAGTAGCATCCACTTAGAGCGCATTTGCATATCCCGTGTTCTCCCCTTTTTCAATATCGTCCTTATTGAGATGGTATGTCTCACACCACCCTTTCATACCATAACCTTGCTCTAGCAAGAGAGTGTTAATTCCATATAAATGTTTTGTTAATGATAGATTCTCAAGTAGATTCCTACGATTCCATTGATTCCATGATCCGGTATCAAAAAAAAAGAAAACACCCTCCCAGGTGTCCCAGATAGTCATGCACAGCATCATGCATGCTCTATCCTAGAGGAACCCAAGAGGGTGTATATACATTACGATTCCTTCGTTACGAATTCGTTAAAATGGATACCAAAATGTCCCGAACCCTTGCACTCGCCATATAATCGCTGCAGCAAGCACGAGTATGCTGACGATGACCACGATATAATCCTCACGATGCCATTCCGTCGACGAGAACCACGTACGCTTCGAATGCTTCCCGAAGCCGCGCAAATCCATTGCATTGGATATCGTCTCAATGCGATGCAGCGAGGAGAGTACGAGCGGTGTCGTAATGGATACAAAATGCTTAAGCCGCTGCACAATCGTGCCCTCGCCCTTGCCGAATCCAAGTCCACGCGCCTGCATGGCATTCGAGATATGCCGGAATTCCGCCTGCAAATCTGGAATATAGCGGAATGCGATACTGAACGCATAGGCGATTTTGTAAGGAACGCCGATTCGATTCAAGCTGCTCGCCATCCGTGTCGGATGCGTGGTATAGATGAACAAGACGGTTATCGGCATAAGAGACATATACTTCATGGACAATGTAAATACATAGATAACAGTCTCCAGCGTCAATACGTTGTAGCCCATATCGAGAAGCACAGTAGTCGTACCTGTCAATGTACTGCCATAAGCCGGTGTAATTAATAAACTGAAAAAAGAATTGAATATATTAAATACGATCATCAGCCAGACGAGCAGCCGAATTCGCTTCCATGGCAACTGCGCATTGATAAGAAGGACAAGACCAATTCCAAACAGGGGCACGAAAATGCGCAAATCCTGAAATAAAAATACGATTACAGTCCACACAGCCAGCACAAGCATCTTCGCTGCTCCATCCATACGATGGAACATCGTATCCCGTTCAATATAGAGCATACCTGACTTACTCATGATGCTTCACCCGCTTCTCGTGGTCGATGAATTTGCGCACAAGCGCCTCCGGCTCGCACACGCCAGTCAGACGGGCAAGCGTGCCAAGTGAGGTCTCCTTCACATTGGCTCGTTCAATCGCCTCCATATGGGTCAGTACATGAGCGGTATCGCCAATTGCAAGCAGCTCCCCATTGCATAATACAGCTGCACGCTCCGTATATTCCAAGGCTAAGTGCATATCATGGGTAATGAACAGGAAGGACATGCCGCTGTCCGCCAGCTCAGAAATAAAACTCATAAACTCCGTATAGTGCTTATGATCTTGACCTGCTGTCGGCTCGTCCAGAATCATAAGACTCGGCTTCATGGCTAAAATCGAAGCAATGGTCACCCGCTTCTTCTGACCATAACTGAGCGCAGATACCGGCCATTCCCGATATCCGTATAGACCGCATATACGCAGTGTCTCCTCAACGCGCGACATGACCTCTTCTTCCTTCATGCCTCGCATGCGCAGTCCGAAGGCCACTTCTTCACGAATCATAGGCTGTGTAATCATGTGGTTCGGGTTCTGCATCACATATCCGATATGTCCGCCCCTTTTCCGAATCGACCACGAGCGGATATCTTCCCCATTTAGCTTGATCGTGCCCGCCGTCGGCGCAGCTATTCCCGTCAACAAATGCGATAGCGTGGACTTGCCTGCGCCATTGTTCCCGAGCAGTGCCATTCGCTCGCCAGCACCAATCGTCAGCGATACTCCCCGAATCACTTCCCGTTCGCCGTCATAAGAGAAGCGAACATTATCCATCTCCAGCATCGAAGTCCGTTCTGTCTGGCGAGTGACATCCCCTTCCCCAGCGACCCAATTGGATAGGCATTCCCTTGCCTCATCATTGTTGCTAATCGCAAGAAGAGAAGAAGGCTTGTCCTCAGGCTTGCATACATAGCCAGCATATTTCAGCGCAGAGACATATAAAGGCTCTCTTAATCCATGCTGCTGCATGATAGAAGAAGCCAGCATCTCATCGGGCGTTCCGATCTGAACAATACGACCTTCTGACATGAGGACAATGCGATCAACATGCTGCTCCAGTACATCCTCAATCCGATGCTCAATAATAATAATCGTCTTATTTGTCTCGCTATGGATATGATCCATCAACTCGATGGCTTGCTTGCCGCTTGCCGGATCCAGGTTCGCAAGCGGCTCATCGAACAGCAAAATATCCGCATCCATCGACAGCACACCAGCCAGCGACACACGCTGCTTCTGACCGCCCGACAGTTCATGCGGACTATGATCGATATAAGGAAGCATGTCCACGACTTCCAATGCCTTCGATACCTTAGGCTTCATATCCGCCGTTTTCATGCAATCATTTTCAAAAGCGAACGCTACGTCTTCCCCGACTGACAGACCAATGAATTGTCCATCCTGATCCTGCAGGATCGTCCCAACGCTGCGGCTAATCTCAAAAATGCTAAGCTCAGAGGGACGCTTCCCCTTAAGCGTGTACTCTCCCGTTATCGTTCCACTGTACGTAAAAGGAATTAGCCCATTCATACAATGGGCCAAAGTCGATTTGCCGCAGCCGCTTGGGCCGGCAATTAATATTTTTTCTCCTGGGTAAATATCCAGGTTCACATTTCGCAATGTCGGTTCGGACAAACTGCGGTATTGAAAGCTAAAATCTCGAAACGAGATAAGCGGTTCTTTCATTGAATCTGTAGCTCCTGTCTTCACACTTGGGCGCTGCATTATTTCTGCACTCGCAGATTCGAGTTGTTGCGATTCATTTGAAGCAGTGCCAGCACAGCCAACAATCCAAGCACCAAGTGAACTCCGATATTTGCCAGTGTGGAAGCCGTGAACTGTACCCACATCTTATCTGCCGGCTCTCCGAACAAATACACATCTAAAATACTGGACACACCAAAGCCAACAGCAAGCGCAAGCGATCCGGTTACCGCCAATGCTATAATGCTGCCCTTCGAGGAGCGTCCTTCCTTAATGTTGAATGACGAATTCAAATACACAAGTCCCATCCCAAAGCCGGATATAGCCGACCCGAGCACCCATGTCCACCAGATTGTTCCGCCGCCCCAAGTCAAATCAGTAATGATATGCCCGATAGCTCCACTCAAAAATCCAACGATCGGGCCAAACATGGCACCGAAGATGGTCAGAATGGCAATTGCCGGACGCAATCCGGTCTGCGGCACTAACGGAATAGTAACTGTGCTTAGCAAGCCGTACAATGCTGCCCCGATGCCGATGGCGACTACCGTTTTGGTGTTAAAGTCGAAAATTGATTGCTTCATCCTTATGCAACCCTTCCTTCTCACTCAAAATAGGTATCGACGCTCGCCCGTTCGAGAGGTGGCCTCATCACGATTTATTAAATCCGAACGTTAGATTGTGATTCCAATCATAATATAAAGGATTTTCCATAGTATGGATACAGGTTTTATTTACCAAAACCGAGTTTTTCTAGCCTTTTGCACCGAAAACTAGGGATTATTGGGAGGAAACCATATATTTTATCTATAAAAGCAATAGATATAACGATATTATTCCGTTTATCCCGAATTATGCCGATCAGATATTCAATCCACGGTGACAATTACAGCAGCCGAACCAAACGTTCGGTATGACGCAGTTCTTGTATCGTACGCACCCCAATGCCGAACATGGCAATCCGCAGCTCAGCTTCCACCTGAGCCAGAACCTGATCAACCGCTTCTTCGGAATCTGCTGCTGCAGCAAGCAGTGAACGCCCGAAACCAGCCACGTCGGCACCAAGAGCAATCGACTTGGCCGCATCGACTCCTGTATGTAATCCGCCGCTCGCGATAACAGGCTGATTCGGCAGTGCTTTGCGTACCTGCTGCACACTGACTGCGGTCGGAATGCCCCAATCGGCAAAGGCCTCCGCGGCACGCTGCATGACAGCATCGCGAGCACGCAGTTTCTCAACCTGGCTCCATGAGGTTCCACCCGCCCCTGCAACATCGATGAAGGCTACGCCTGCTTCCACAAGCTGCTTCGCTGTATCCGGCGCAATGCCCCAGCCAACCTCTTTCACGCCGACCGGCACGTCCAACTCGCGGCATAGCTGCTCGATACGGCGAAGCAGACCGGAGAAATTGACATCCCCCTCCGGCTGGAACACTTCCTGCATCGCATTCAAATGCAAAATAAGCCCGTCCGCCTCGACGAGCTCTACCGCACGGCGGCACTGCTCAATTCCCATCCCAACATTAAGCTGAACGGCACCAATATTGGAGTATAACGGAATGGTAGGGGCTAGGTCGCGGATGCGAAACGTACCCGCGACCTCGGGATTCTCCACCGCAGCGCGTACGGAGCCTACACCCATCGCCCAGCCCCGGGCTTCAGCCACGGCAGCCAGCCTGCGATTGATTGGCGCCGCATGACTGCTTCCTCCAGTCATAGAGCTAATCAGCAGCGGTGTGCGAACTTCCTTGCCAAGCCATTCTGTCTTCAATTCGATCTCCCGAAAATCAACTTCGGGCAGTGCCTGATGGACGAAGCGATATTGCTCCAGCCCTGTGGTTATCCCTACTCCGTTCACTGGTTGTTCGAGGCATATTCGAATATGCTCTGTCTTGCGCTGCTCGGTCAACGATGCCGAATCTGGCTGACGTTCCCGCATCGGCGCACCTCCTCACCTGATCGTATGTGCAGTTATGGCCTGTCAGCTACAGTTTGCAATTCTCCCTCATCCGCCGTTCAAGCCCCGATTAACCCTCTTCCTTCGGTTCTTCTGCACCGAAAATTTGCCGCTTCAATCGCTCTCCCGTTGGCGTAACCGCAAGCCCTCCGCGCGCCGTCTCCCGCATCGTCGATGGCATCGTCTGCCCAATGCGGAACATCGCCTCAATCACCTCATCGCACGGGATGACACTCTCTACACCCGCCAGTGCCATATCTGCTGCGACCATGGCAATCGCTGCGCCCATAGCATTTCGTTTCACGCATGGCACTTCCACGAGACCTGCAACAGGATCGCAGACGAGCCCCAGCATGTTCTTCAGCGCAATTGCCATCGCATGCGCGGATTGCTTAGGGCTTCCCCCTGCCAATTCAGCAATGGCAGCCGCAGCCATCCCAGCTGCTGATCCGACTTCTGCCTGGCAGCCGCCAGCTGCTCCGCTGATCGATGCATTGTTCGCAACGACAAGTCCGAACGCACCGGATGTGAACAAGAATTCCACCATCTGCTCGCGGGTAGGATTTAATTTGTCCTTCAATGCGAACAAGGTTCCTGGAACAACTCCAGCCGAACCCGCGGTCGGCGTGGCACAGATAAGCCCCATCGCAGCATTGACTTCATTCGTTGCGACCGCCTTGCTCACGGCATCCAGCAGCGTGTCCCCACAGAGGGACTGTCCAGATTGAATATATTGTTGAAGCTTTACCGCATCGCCGCCGGTCAGCCCAGAATGGGAACGAACGCCTGCTAAGCCGCGCTCAACTGCCTGCTCCATCACATCCAAGTTCCGCGTCATCTGCTCGATCACCTTCTCACGCGAGCATTGACGCACTTCCATTTCCTGCTCAATCATCACATCGGAGATTTTACACTGTCGTTCTTCAGTAATTGCGATTAATTCTGCCACATTGCGAAACATAACTGCTCCTCCTTCCTTCTATCGTATTTAGTCTTCCATTCGAAGCACACGATTTACTCCAGGGAGCTCTCGAATTTGCTGCAGGATTGGTTCGGCAATCGCCTCATCCGTCTCAATGACCATGAGCGCCATCTTCCCCTTCTCCTTGCGGCTTACTTCCATATGCCCGATATTCACCTGTTCTCCGCTCAATATATTGGTCACACCCGCAATAACTCCATACCGGTCATGATTCATAACGAGTATCGCAGGACACTGCCCAGAGAGCTTCAGACGGAACCCGTCCAGCTCTGTAATTTCAACCTTCCCGCCACCGATTGAGATTCCTGCAACCTCCATCTCATCGTGCTCGTCCGTCATCCGAATGCGGGCAGTGTTGGGATGCTCCGGTACAGCTTCCTCAGGTGTGATGATGACTTCCATTCCTGCGTCTTCTGCATATTTCAATGAGTCCGGCAATCTTGCATCGTTCGTATCGTAATCGAGCACGCCAGCAACAATGGCAACATCTGTCGCATGCCCCCGGTAAGTCTCAGCGAATGAGCCGTATAGGGAGATATGAACCCGCTTCGGCTGTCTGCCGAAAATACTTCGTGCCAATCGACCAATCTTTGCTGCTCCCGCTGTATGCGAGCTGGATGGCCCCACCATGATTGGGCCGATAATGTCAAATACACTGCGATATTTCATCGCGCTTCCCCCTTCGTCGACATCCCCTTCTCATCATGCACACGCTTGGTCACGATCTATCATTACATAGCTATTAGCGCACGAACAGCGTAGGATTGAGATACAATAAGATCCGCTTCTGCTTCTTTCCTATCTGCTAATGCACTGCAATGCTGTCGTTATCATTCCGTGCTAGGATTAGGTTCCACTACCTTCTATATTGTACGCAATCACGGCAGCTTTCTCTACGGCTAAAACCATCCAATACCAGCTTATTCAAAACTCATCCTAGCAGGGCTATCGCCGGATGACAACCCTGCATCGGAACAACAAAGGATCAGAATGTGGACACGAATTTGTTATGATAATTTCTCTACATGCTGCCCTCACTTGGATGCCATCGTATAACTGTTCATGTCATGCGAAAACAATAGGGTCGAAGCCTACAGGATTCGATCTCCAAGCAGGGTACCAATCAACTCCAGCGCGAGCCGTGCCGTGCGATTGTCTGTATCCAGCGAAGGATTCACCTCGACGAATTCAGCGGAAGTCACAATACCAGACTCATGCAGAAGTTCGAGCGCAAGATGGGCTTCCCGATAGCTTACCCCACCCCGTACCGGTGTACCCGTTCCCGGAGCCTCAACAGGATCCACACTATCTACATCGAAGCTCAAATGAACCCCGTCTGTGCCATCACTGGCAATTCGGATTGCCTCCTTCATCACATGCAGCATGCCATAGCGATCAATATCATGCATCGTAAAACATGCAATTCCTTGCTCACGAATATAGGAGCGCTCGCCAGGATCTAAATCTCGGGAGCCAACAAGTACAATGTTCTTCGGATTTAGCGACTTGCCAGGCCAATTCCATTGACCTTCGGTCAAACTTGCTCGTCCCAGCGCCACAGCCAGCGACATTCCATGCACATTGCCTGACGGACTAGTCTCTTCTGTATTCAAGTCTGCATGTGCATCGAACCAGATCACACCTAATTGCTGATATTGCTGTGTCAACCCTGCCAAGGTTCCAATGGCGATACTATGATCTCCGCCCAGCACCAGAGGGAAGCGTCCCGACTCTATAGATGCCTGTACCTGCTCGGACAAGGCGTCGCTCATCGCAATGACTTCATCAACATACTTGGCCTTGCGTACCGGGGCTGCGGTTGCTGCTGCCTCCGAATGTACAGCGGCAGCCGTACAGCCCACACGGCGTTCCTCGCCTACAGTAATCCCTAATTGATTGAGATGCCGCACCAGTCCAATCTGCATCAGGCATTCCGGTCCCAACTCCGCACCACGCCGTCCTGCCCCTAGACCGAATGGTACTTGAATAATAGATAATGGCATGTTCATCTGTCTGTCCTGTGCTGTCATACTGATCGCTCCCTTCGATATGACAATCCTGGAATATCCGTTCGAACTTCTACTTATTCACTGCGTCTATGATCATATCTATTACCTTCTCTAACTAAATAGGCATGACTTAAACCTTCTATCGAGTAAGCAGATTGCGATGTTGTCACCCTCTTGTTGTTCAAGCAATAATCGCCCCTGAGACCAGCACACTGCGAATACGCTCTACTGCCCAATCCAGCTGTTCCTCCGTGATGACCAGCGGCGGCGCAAAGCGAATGACCGTGCCATGCGTCTCCTTACAGAGCAGACCAAGACGCATAAGAGCCTCACAGTAGAGTCTGGCCCCCTCCGTTAGCTCCATGCCAATCAGCAGGCCACGACCACGAATTTCCTTCACAATCGGGCTGGATATGCTGGCGAGCTGTTTCTCGAAATATGCCCCGAGCCGTTCGGCGCGCTCTGCCAACTCTTCTTCGTCAAGTACGGTAAGCGCCGCTGAGGCCACCGCACAAGCTAGCGGATTGCCGCCGAAGGTTGAGCCATGCGAACCTGGCTCAAAGACGGATAAGATCGCTTCGTCTGCTGCTACAGCAGAAATCGGAAGCACACCTCCGCCAAGTGCCTTGCCCATAATGTACATGTCCGGTATCACTTGCTCCCAATCGCAGGCGAAGCGCTTGCCGGTGCGCCCGAATCCCGTCTGAATTTCATCTGCAATGAACAGCACATGATGACGGGTGCAAATCTCTCGCACCTTGCGCAAATACCCATCTGGCGGCATTACAATTCCATTCTCTCCTTGAATAGGTTCAACGAGGAATGCAGCCGTGTTCGGCGTAATTGCACCTTCCAGTGCCTCGGCATCGCCGTATGGAATGATCGTGAAGCCTGGTGTAAAGGGGCCGAAGTCTTCTTTGTATTCTTCACTGGAAGAGAATGAGGTAACGGTAATGGTACGACCATGAAAATTGCCACTGCATACGATAATATCCGCTTGGTCGCGTGGAATGCTCTTATGGCGATATGCCCAGCGTCGTGCCGCCTTGAGAGCAGTCTCAACTGCTTCAGCACCCGTATTCATAGGCAGTATCTTGGACTTGCCTGTATATGCTGCCAACTGTTCGCTCAGACGAGATAACGGTTCGCTATGGAAGGCGCGTGAGCACAGCGTCAATTGGTTCGCCTGATTCACAAGAGCTTCGATCAGCTTCGGATGGCGATGACCATGGTTCAAGGCAGAGTAAGCGCTTAACATATCCATGTATTGGCGCCCTTCTGGATCTTCAACCCACACTCCTTCTGCCTTCTCGATTACGACAGGAAGCGGATGATAGTTCCTCGCTCCGAATCGTTCCGCTGTCTGTATAATTTCCTCTGACCGTTTCATGTTCCGTCCTCCTCTGTCCTCAAAATCGATACTTCCCTACATCCTATTCCACAAGGGGTGTACACTCTCCTTTTCTCATACAGAAAAAGTTCCCATCATATTCCTTCTACGGAACATTTGGGAACCCTCCTGTACACAGCCCATTTACGAATATCTTACTTTCAAATCGCCGATTTCTCGGTGTCCTGCTTGCGCTTGGACGTCGAGCCAGCGGTATGAGCCATTCCATACAAAAGGATAGCTAGCGATAGCACGCTGAAAATCAGTACCATGTAAGGCAAGCCTATCGTATCCAGACTGAACCCTGCCGCAAGAAGCACCACTTGAAACATGACCCGATCCAGCATCGTCCTGAATGAGAAGAATCGGCCATGCAGTTCTTTCGGAATCGACTTCTGAAAATACGTAGACAACAAGGGGAAGAAGAATCCAGCTGCAAAGCCAAAGAGTCCGAACGCCACAAGCGTCATCCATTTCACATGAGCGAAGAACAGCAGCCCTTGCGCAGCTGCGATAATGAAGGACAGCGCGAACAATTGCTTTAATAGATCGCGCTGACCGGATAAGCGTTTCACGAAGAATGCAGCCAGTATGAAGGCAACGCCTTCAGCTGCGTAGAGCCATCCCTTAATTTGCGTATCCTGATGCATTTCGCTAATATTAATGACCATCAAGTTGAAGCTCCCAATAAAGAATCCTGGAATAATCGATAGACAGAGCGCCATGAGAGCAACTGGCATCCCTTTGAGCATCGGGACAATTTCCTTAAATCCGCCGCCTTGCTTCTCTTTACGCTTCTGGCCGCGCTCTTCCTTAGCCTCCTCATCAATATCAAGGAAGTATGTGGAGACAAGCAGAAGTCCATAGGCGACGAGCGATGCCGTGTACAAGGCAGACAAACTCATGACAGACAGCATCATACCGGCTGCCACCGTTCCGATAATACGAGCAATCGTAGATGCGTTCATATGAACCCCGTTCAAAGCGATAAGATCTTTATCTTGAACGATAAGTGGAATGACCGATTGAAGCGCCGGAAAATAAAAGGCCGCGGATATTTGCAGACACACTGCAAATAGAATCATCCACCAGACCGAGCCTTGTGCAATGGCGAGAAACATGAAGCAGACACTTACCATCCGTCCGATACCCGCCCAGATAAGGACGCTCTTCTTGCGATGCGAATCGATCACTTTCCCTGCATATGGCCCAATGAGCACACCTGCGAGAAGGCCCGTGAACAAGATCAATGACTTCATAAAGTCTGACGGCACATAATGCTGCATAAATTCCAAATTCGCGATAATGGATGTCCAAAGCCCCAGGCCGGCGATAAATTCGCCACAGAGCACAATCCATACGTTACGATTGCTCCACAAATGAATGTCCCTCCGATGATCATATGTCATAATTAATAGTCCAAGCATATCAGTTGGAAAAAGAAGGGGCAATAAGGGTGCAAAAAAAGCCGTTTGGCAACGCCAAACAGCTTCTTAGATTTCTCCGTCCACATCTTTCTAAAGTCCGTATTTCCTTTATACAGCGCTTGATTGCAGCATTGTGTTCGCTGCGCACTCATCCTTGCGTTCACAACGTTCACCGCAGATGCGCCCTTTGCCGCGCGGCACGCACATCGGTGTACCAAACAGCGGATCATCGCATACGATGCATTCCATGCAGAATACGTCCCTCACCATGTCGACCGTCAGCACATCTTCTGGAGCTCCCTGTGAATGAATGCCCTTATTGCGCACAGCTATAATATGATCCGCATACCGGCAAGCCAAGTTCAAATCATGAAGAACCATCACGATGGTACGGCCCTCATTCCGGTTCAAATCATACAATAAATCCAGTATCTCGATCTGATGGCTCAAGTCCAAATACGTTGTCGGCTCATCGAGCAGAACGATATCTGTATTCTGCGCAAGCGTCATGGCGATCCACGCCCGTTGTCGTTGACCGCCGGACAAGGCATCTACTGGCCGATCAGCCAATTCCTCAAGGCCTGTTACCTTCAGCGCATGGCGTACAAGCCGCTCATCCTCTTCCGACCACTGCTTCAGCCAGGTCTGGTATGGATAGCGTCCTTGCTTCACAAGCTGATGAACCGTCAACCCTTCTGGCGCTGTTGGCCCCTGAGGCAAGATCGCCATCTTACGCGCAACTTCCCTCGTTCTGGAACGATGAATATCTTTACCATCCAGCAGAACCGTACCAAGCGTAGGCTTCAGCAAGCGGGCAAGGGAGCGAAGCAGCGTCGACTTGCCGCATCCGTTGCTTCCAATCAGCACCGTAATCTTGCCTTCAGGTATGCTTACCGTTAAATCTTCTATAATAGAGGTTTCCCCGTACGATAACGTAAGAGAGCGTGTGTTCAATACAGACATGATCGTTCCTCCCGCATTCCACAGATAATGAAAATCGTTCTCAAAAGGAGTTCTAACTAATCATGCCACAAACCACACATGGAGTCAATCTATTCCAACTACCACTATAGTCCACTTAGGCCTACAGCAGCGGTGAGAATAGACGTGCGGCCGATTCAAGAAAGCGCATGAACACTTTTTTGCGTGCGAACTGTTCTTCTACGATCGGTGCGGCCGACTGCAGATCAAGCTCGAACTCCTCTACGAGCTGCTGAACACTCTCTGTACGCATCAGCAGTGCATTCACCTCGAAGTTCAAGTGGAAGCTGCGCATATCCATATTGGCCGTTCCGATCGTCGCCATCTTTCCGTCCACAATAATGAGCTTCGAGTGCAGGAAGCCCTTCTCATATTCATAGATGCGAACCCCCGCCTCCATGAGTCCCGGGAAATAGGAGTGCGATGCCAGGAACGGCAGCCACTTATCCGGCTTAGCCGGGAACAGCAGCTTCACGTCCACACCAGACAATGCTGCTACACGCAAGGCTGTAAAGATATCCTCATCCGGAATAAAGTACGGCGTTGCGATCCAGATTGATTTCTTGGCCGAAGTCAGCATCGAGAAGAATACATTTTTCATTGTTTTGAATTCTTGATCGGGGCCGCTTGCGATCATCTGAACCGCGCCTGAGGCCGACTCCGTTGGCTGTGGTGTCAAGTATTCTGGATCGTACAACTTGCATCCTGTCGTATGGCACCAATCTTGTAGGAAAATGATCTGCATCGTCTTCACCGCTTCGCCTCGGACGATCATATGAGTATCGCGCCAGAAGCCATACGTCTTGCTGCGGCTTAAATACTCATCTCCAACATTCAATCCGCCGATAAAAGCGACGTTTCCGTCCACGACAACAATTTTGCGATGGTTCCGATAATTCACCCGATTCGAGAACAGCGGGAATTTCACAGCACCAAACACCGCCACCTCGACCCCGGCATTTCGCAGATCCGCCAAGAATGTCTTCGGCAGATGCATGCTTCCGACCGCATCCACCATGAAGCGAACCTTAACCCCAGCAGCTGCCTTATCAATCAGTATTCGCTTAAGCGATCGTCCGATGTCGTCATCCCGATAGATATAATACTCCATATGAATATGATGCTGCGCTTGGTTCAATTCCGTAATGAGCGCAGAGAACGTCTCTTCCCCATTGTTCAAAATCCGCGTATCGGAGCCGAAGGATATCGGGCTCTTACTAAGTCGGCTCGTCAGTCGCAGAAGCTGGCGCTCATCAGGATTGAAGGTAGCGAATACCTGCTCCCTGCGTGTCAGCGATTCATTATCAATGAAGGCATACCCCTGCCGATCCTGGACAGCCTTGCGGGCATAACGGCGCCGCTTGCGATAATTCTGACCAAATAGCATATAGAAAATAAATCCGACTACAGGAACGAGTGCCAGCACCAGAATCCATGCAACCGTGCTGGAAGGATGCCGATTTTCCATAAAAATAATAACGGCAAGCGTGATGACCGCGAGTGTCGTCATAATACTTAAGGATGTAGCGATGGTATGCCCGAACGTATCGTTTATGTATAGACCTAGCGTCATCAATAAGATCAGAAACAAACCTACCTGCAATGCTCTCCTCATCCGCATGCTCCCCCATCTCTAAATATCTGTATCTAACATGCTTCTATCCTTATACAGCATCCTACTATATAATTCTGCAATATGTCTTAATCAAGAGGTGAAGGAAGAACAATCCATATTGAATTACTATACCCGAATTCTCCGCTTTCAAATATGTCATTGACAACGATTTCAACCGTGTGACATAATTTCGTCGAACGAACGATAGGTAGTTATGGAACAGCTAAGAATGGAGGGTTTCCCTTTGACTGCCAACCGCATTCAACTTATCGCTCTATCCCATTTTGCCAAATATGGCTATGCCGGGACTTCCTTGTCCAAAGTTGCCGAGGAAGTCGGCATTAAGAAGCCATCTATTTATGCGCATTATAAGAGCAAGGAAGATCTGTTTTTGCACGTGCTGCAATCTGTATTTGTCGATGAGTTAAACTGGATCACGGACTTTTTCCACAAGCATGAGCATTTGCCGCTCTACGATCAGTTGAAGCTGCTGCTTGACTCGTACCGTCACCGGTACAGCCAGTATGATGTGCTCAAATTTATGCTGCGGGTCGCCTTCTTCCCGCCTCCATCGCTGCAAGAGCCTGTCCTTGAACGCATGCACTCCTTCATCGAGCGGCTGGAGAAGGGGCTCATCCCCCGCATGGCACAGGCGCTGCGCTCACAAGAAATTCACGGTGTTCATCCCGAGCAGGCAGCCAAGGCATTCATCTCGATATTGGACGGGCTGTTCGTACAGCTTCTGTACGGAGGCGTAAGCCGATTCGAGAGCAATCTTGAAGCCGCTTGGACGATCTATTGGCGCGGCATTACGTGCAAGTCCGTATAGAGAAGAAGGGACCTTTGTGTGGAAAGGTCCCTTGTCATATGCATAGATCTCGATCTCGTTCTATCTTACTGCATCAATATCGATACAGAATGTGCAACTATGCGATCTTCATCTGTTCTGCCCATGCGGCTTCTTTAGCGATGAACTCTCTTAGCAGCATTCCAATTGCCTTATAAATTGGATGTTCAGCATGCTGTGCCAAGTCCTCTGCGAAGCGTGGCGCCCAGCTCTTCAGATGATCCAACACGAATTCGCGCTGGCCATTCATATAACGCTCATAACGCTCTTTCGAGGCCACATTGTTCATCATCTTCTCGATGAGAACAGCCATGAATTCCAATTCTATGGAAATATGGTCGTCAGGCTCTCCGTTCATCTTCTTGAAATATAAACTGAATTCAGCATACATTTGCCGCACATCATGAGCGTATGACTTAGGCAACATTTGCTCGCTCGCACGATACATGGTCTCGCAAGGCGCTACAGGCAGCTGGCCTGAAGAGCCGAACAAGCGCAAATACTCGTCTCGCAGCGAGGAGTATACGGCGTACATTTCGTTAATCGACATGTTCGTGAGCATACTGCACAGCTTCTGGGCTCCTTCGGAACTGGATGACAACAACTTAAGCTCCTGCCCGTTCCGCCATGCCATGATGACATCTAATGTTGGAACTTCTCCCAGGAAATCAGCCAGCAATTGATAAGCTGCCTTGCGCGTCTCCATTCGCTCCACGGTATCACCACTCCACTGTTCCAGCTGTTCTGCCGTTAACAACATCGTCCGTCCCCTCCATATGATGATTTCCAGCTTCCATCCATATTGTCCCATAACCGGACGATCAATTGCTGTGACGAATTGTGAACAACATGGCTGCTGAAAGCGTTATATGTGACACTTATGTGAATTCGAACTCAATTGCCCGGTAAATTGATACGATTCAACTGCATACATACTTTGTTCGTAAAACCGATTTATTTAGATACTAAAATACTGGTAAATTTTATTGTAACAAACGTCATAGCAAAGAGACAGTTCCAATTGTTGCCTCACTTTACAGTTGATCTTCACATTTTCCAGGGAAGAAATCAGAGGAGAAACCATGAAAAAAACACTTAATAAAGGCTTTCTATTTGATCTTATTGTCGTAGCCTCCCTAGCATTGATTCTCATCATTATTTTCCTACTGGGAACAGGTAAAGAAAGGGAGACTCGCAGCCTGATTTCGAAGCTGGAAAATATAAAGCCAGAAACGACGATCGATTTGTCACAGAACGGTTATCAAATTATTGAAGGAAAAATGACAGCTGCGGCTCCAACAGGAGATTCCGATTACGTTCAGCCTGCATTTGCACTGCTGCAAAGAGAAACTTACGTCCCCAACAAAAGGAAAGACTATCCTAGTACTCCCGATGAGATTAACAACTGGCTCGCAAAAGATGCAGCTGTAGCTGGATACCCGATTCGTTCTAATGAATGGTTGCTGCTGACCGGACATCTTATATTAACACCATCGATGGTATATGGAGCGGAGACTCAGGAAGAAATATACCTGATATGCAATGACGGAATTTTTTCAAAAGAAAATAGATGTGCCTATCGAGGCATTCGGCCTGGCAGAAGCTCAATTATTGCCGTCCACGTGCAAGAGGGACAGCTCGTCCCGCTCAAGGAGAACAAAACCCTTCTCGTCTCTACCGATCAAGCTACCCTGCTAGCACAGCTAGAGGAGGATGCTAATCAAACTCTTTCGTGGTATCTGGGAGTAGGTGCTTACGTAGGAATTTTCCTCTTTGCCATTGGCAAGCATATCCTTTCGTCAAATAAGGAGGATTAAGAGAGATCAGGGCCATACTGCGAAGAATCAGAACTTCGCTACGCAGCTGCATTTCAACCAAGCATCATGTTAGACATACGTATGGTACACAAAGGAGTACATATGATGAATGCGAGTCCTATAGCATACAAAAAAGCAAATCATGCGCTCAATATATACGCCACCCAGATCGACTGCGGGCCTGTGCGCTATCGTGTCCATTACTGGGGCTTCATGTCCCAACATTACCATAACACGCTGCATCGACATTCTTTTTTTGAAATGTGCTACGTCATGGAAGGGAGCGGAGAATATATCGACGATGGCAAGCATTATCCGCTATCCTCAGGAACCTCCTTCTGTTCCCGACCTGGCATCTGGCATCAGATTCGCAGTGACGAGGGTCTTGCGCTATGTTACGTCGCCTTCGACATCATCGAATCAGATTCGGCAGATGCTTACGCTCGTGCCTATCAAGTACTGGCGCAAGATGCCGTCCCTGTTATTCCTTCAGCTGAGAAGTCAGCAACAGCAGCGCTGTGGGGCGCCCTGCTGTACATGTTCGATAACGCGAATGGGCAGGGACAAGCCGCTTACCCGATTGCGGTACTGCAATCGACAGCTGGGGCACTGCTGTATTCGATGCTGCCGCTATTCGCGCCGCATACCTACCAGCTCCCGGAAGTGTCCATAGGCGCCGCGAACATTTCTGTCGGCACGAATGATCTGTTCCGCAGAGCCTGTCTGTACTTAGCGGATAACCTTAGTGAACCGCTGTCGCTTGAGATCGTGGCACAGCATTTGCACATTTCTCCCCGTCATCTATCCCGACTGTTCATGCAGCATGGCGGTCAGACGTTCGTCCATTATGTACAAGAACGGCGTATCCAATTGGCGAAGGAGCTTCTACTCGATACTGATGCAGCCATTAAGCATATCGCTGCGCAGTGTGGCTTCGAGTCGGTGCATTATTTTACAAGAGTATTCACCCAGCTGCTCGGAGTATCTCCTGCACGTTACCGTCGCCGTGATCTCCACCGCGCTCGTCCCGATACAGATCCGAGTCAACGTCCGAACGCATAATGATGTCCGTATTTTACAAAAACAAAGCCAACCAGTCCAAATACAACCTTCCCACCATTTCTTACAATGAGGGCATACAGGAGAGAAGACAGGGACACACGATCTCTGCTCTTCGCTGCCATGTCACTGACCTTCTGAACCCGGAATGGAGCGGAAGGTCTCTTTCATTACTTGTTACCTAGCTGAAATGGAATTGGAGGCCTTACATGATGAACATCGAACAGCATATCGCGCGTGCGGTAACCCCCTCCCCGAAGCGGACTTGGACCATTTATGCGATACACCACTCCCATACGGACATTGGATATACAGAACGCCAGGAGAAGATCGAGCGCTATCACGTCGAATTTATTCGACAGGCGCTGAACATTGTACAGCAAGCATCGAACGGAACGAAGCCGGAATGGAGGGGATTCCGCTGGACTTGCGAGACATTCTGGGCAGTGGAACGTTTCTTGGAGCAAGCTTCGGAGAAGGAGCGCGAGCAATTCGCGGAGGCTGTGCGCAGCGGCAGCATCGAGCTGTCCGGTACGTATTTGAATATGACGGAGCTGCCGGACTATTCCTTATTGCATAGCATTCATCGTAAAGCACAGACATACGCAGAGTCGATTGGGCAACATGTGGACTCAGCGATGACTGCTGACATTAATGGCTATGGATGGGGGTATGCCCAGAGCCTCCTCGACAATGGCATCAAGCATTTATTCAGCTGCATCCACACCCACCATGGCATGTTCGCACTTGGCCGCAAGCAGACGCCTTTCTGGTGGCAGGCGCCGAATGGCGAGAGATTACTCGTCTGGAACGGAGAGCACTACATGTTCGGCAACGAGCTTGGCTTATGTCCCGGTGCACTCGGCAAGTATATGATCCAAGACGAGTTCGATAACCAGTTAATCGATGCGCATCATGACGAGATTGCCCGCGTCCGTATGCACCGTTATGTATGCCGGCTTGAGGAAGAAGGGTATCCCTATGACTTTGTACCGGTCATGCTGTCTGGTCTAGGTACAGACAATGCCGCACCCAACGGCCGAATTATGGAGTTCATTCGTAATTGGAACGATAAATACGGCGATTCGATACGTATCGAGATGACGACGCTTCATGATTTCTTTGCTAAATTGAAGCAGGAAGATGTTGACCAATTACCGGTCTATACAGGGGATTGGCCGGATTGGTGGTCTGACGGCGTCAGTTCGACAGCCATGCATACACAGCTGTTCCGTGACGCGCAGCGCACACTGCGCAAGGTGAAGTGTCTCGACTCGAAGGCCAGCATCGTGGACATCTCGAAGCTGAATCAAGTCGAGCAAGCACTTGTCATGTATGCGGAGCATACGTGGGGCTACCATTCCTCCATCTATGAGCCATGGCACCCGAACGTACAGCTGCTCGAAGTACGCAAGCAGGCCTATGCAGCCGAGGCCAGCCGCCTTGCGCACCAAGCGCTGGATCAGGTGCTGTTCGCGCAAGGTGCTGCACCTCTATATCCTGAGCGTCCATTCCGCTATCGCATTGTGAACACGGAGCATGCACCCGCTGCCAAGCTTGTCACCCTATCCTTGGACGGATGGGAGCCTGCTCTATTCGAAGGTGGATTGGAAGTCGTACATGAAGGAACCGGGAATGTGCTTCCGCATCAGTCCCCTCACCCACAGTCCGTTGTCGTTCAAGTCACGCTCGATCCAGGTGAAGAGTGCTTCCTTAACCTTCGTAAGGCACCAGCTCTCCCTACAAATCTGACAACATCCAATACCCGCCTGATGGGAAGTGATCGAGTCTATGATATGGAGGACTTGCATGCAGAGGAGTCTACACATGGTCCTATTCGTATTGCTCAGCATTCGATTGAATCACCCTATGTACGGATTGAATGGAAGGAAAACGAGGGCATTATCTCTTGGATCGATAAACAAACGGGATGCGAAATGCTGGCAGCCAATCGCGAGCACGGTGCATTCACACCCATTTACGAGGTCACTCCGGCTGCTGATTCAAGCGATCAGAGCCAAGTCTGGGCTGTTCGCAGCCGGATGGGACGCAATCGCAAGGGTATAAACGTAGAGCGAAGCACCGGTCGCCTCGTCCGTGCACGTCCAATCGAGAATGGTCCGTTATATGCGACAATAGAGCTGACTTACGTGATCGAAGGAATGAGCTATTACGCACTATTCCTGAAGGTACATGCTGCATCGAATCGGGTCGAGATATCTGTTCGGCTTCACAAAGACAGCGTATGGCTTCCCGAGAACGTATATGTCGCACTGCCGTTCACGACTGGCGAACATCACAAAGATACCTTGTATGTAGAGAAAGCAGGAGCCATCGTACGTCCATGGATCGATCAGCTGCCAGGCACGTGCCTGGATTATACGTGCATTCAAGAAGGTCTGGCATGGTGCAATCATACGCATGCATCGCATCCTAATTCAGCTGATCCTAGCGATAAACCTCCAGTGACAGACTATACAGGTTCACAGTCCGAAGAGCTTACACTGCTTCTCGCTATGCCCGATACACCGCTGCTGCAACTGGGATCGCTTGAGCATGGCCGCAGACTTGTTCATACCCAGCAGTCGCTGGACACTAAGCCGTCTACCTATGCTTGGTTAATGACGAACTATTGGGAAACGAATTTCAAAGCCACACTCGGAGGCTTCTACGAATTCTGTTATGCTGTGGAATTGCGTCATGATGTAAGCGCAGCGCAATTGTCCAATGAAATTTCCACGCTTGCCACATCGTTTACTGTTGCTCGCATGAGTTAAGGCTGCCGCATCTTTCAAAGTGCAGTATCATCCGCCCCCTGATGCCCGCTCTATCAAGGCGTTAGGGGGATTTACCCTTCATTAACCATCACACACAACCTTGTCTCCTTAATAAAAAAAGACCCAAACGGGCTCCATACTCTCCCATTCAGGCCTTCTTGGCATATTGTTAACTTGCTTGTGTACACGCTGATGCTGCAATTCAAATGAACACTGTACGGGTACTGATGTACGAGTACAGGTACGGGAACTATGAATGTACGAGTACAGGGTACGATGCGTACGTTCAACGTGCGGGTTCTACGTTTGCTTACCAGCAGGCTTGACTATCGGATCAACCTTCTGCCTTCGCAATTTCTGCATCAAGATCGCGGCTCGTCAGGTCAGCGTTCATGAACGCTTCGGTCTCAGGGAAATGCATATGCACCTCTGACGGCTTGCCTATCTGCACGATGCCTGATTTAAGCTGCAAGTCCAGCACATGCCCGCCGCCTGTGCGCGCATCATCAACGAAGTGATGGTGATAGCCCGCTACAGCTATTCCTTGAGCAAATGCTGGCATGCGGAACGCTGCTACAGTTCCCTTTTTCTTCTCCAATGTGAATGTTGGCTGAGATTCGATTGCCTCCAAGAACGGGCGGAATGGCGGCTTCTGCTTCGCAACGGTACGTGTTACTACACATTCGAACTCCCCGTCAATACGAATCGCATAGAACAGGTTCAGGCTCGGGAGCAGGCTGTCTATCAGCTGCTCTAGCTGGCTGCGGCTCATTGGCTGGTTCACACGGAATGTCTTGACTGGCTGGAAGAACGTTACGGAAGCAAATGGAGTTCCGTCTTCCGGCTTCACGGGCGTTACACTGCTGTCGGAGCGCAAGCGATAATAGTCTCCATCGAAGGCGATTAATTCCCCATCCAATTCATTGAATGTGCCTATACCGAAGTCGCCATGCTGCTTCAGCTCAGCCATTGTCATGCTTCCCTCGAATACACCGTCGAGCAGAGCGCTCATGGTAGATGTCTGAAAAATGGCGCTCGGCTGCTCTGAGCGGTGTTCCGCTTCTCGTTCCGTTGTTGTATATGAGTCCGATGGACGTAATGTTTCGTTAACTGGATGTTCCAATACGGCATTCATCTTATCTGTTCCTCCTTGTTGCAAGCTGTACTTTTCTTACGCTGCCAGATGCTTTCTTAGTGGAATTGGTCTGGGAGCAGCGTATCTCCAAGCGCGATATTATCACTGTAATCGACCGGAATGTCGATAACGACAGGCCCTTCTGCTTCAAGCGCCTTCCTCAGTGTCGGTACCAGTTCGGCAGGATCCGTGACACGGTAGCCAGTAGCTCCGTAGCTCTCTGCATACTGCACCATGTCAGGCTGGCCGAATTCGACACCTGCAGTCCGGCCATATTTCATTTGCTGCTGGAACGCAACCATATCGTACGTGCCGTCATTCCAGACGAGATGGACAATTGGCAGTTTCAAGCGTACGGCTGTTTCAAGCTCCATCGCAGAGAACAAGAAGCCCCCATCCCCTGATACGGATACCACCTTCTCATTCGGACGAACCAAGGCAGCGGCGATGGCCCAAGGCAAGGCGACGCCAAGTGTCTGCATGCCATTGCTGAACAGCAGGCGGCGCGGCTCATAAGAGCGGAAGTAACGCGCCATCCATATATAATGAGAGCCCACGTCACACGTTACCGTAACGTGGTCATCGATGACGCTGCGCAGACCATGAATAATTTGCAAGGGATGAACCGTTCCCGGCTTCACCTTCTGCGGCGGCTCGCACGCCTCTACCAGCTTCGCAAGCAAGGAATCGCACAGCACCTTCGCTTCTGGCGTCCGCTGCAAGCCGGCCAAGTGCTTCGTCAATTCCTGCACGGTACGATCGATGCTTCCGAGCAGCTCCATCTCAGGCTGGTAATCATGATCAATGTCAGCTTGGACATCATCGAGATGAATGATGTGGCGCTTGCCATCATGATTCCAGAACTTCGGATCATATTCCACGGGATCGTACCCGATGGTCAGCACAACATCCGATTGTTCAATCAGCTCATCCCCCGGCTGATTGCGGAACAATCCGATACGGCCGAAGAAGTGAGCCTCCAATTCGCGAGAGATAGCACCTGCTGCTTGGAAGGTCTCTACAACCGGAATGTTGGTATGTGCGACCAACTGCCGAATCGCATAGACTGCTTCCGGCGAGCTTGCCCGCATCCCAAGGAGAATGACCGGGATGCGCGCACTGCGCAATGCTTCAGCCGCCTCGGCTATTCCTTCAGAAGGAGCCGCTCCAAGCCGTGGCGAAGGCAGCGGGCCAATCGCCGATACCTGTACCGGACTAGTAATTACATCCTGCGGCAGGCTGACGAAGGTTGCGCCCTGACGCGGCGAGGTCGCTGCACGGAAGGCGTTCGTCAGGACCTCCGGCAGGTTGTCTGGATGCTGCACTTCTGCGCTGTACTTCGTTACCGGCTGGAACAGTGCTGCATTGTCCATGGATTGGTGTGTCCGCTTCAAGCGATCTGCGCGTGATACAGCGCCACCTAAAGCAACCACTGGATCACCTTCCGCCGTTGCAGTAACAAGACCTGTTGCCAAGTTGGAGGCCCCTGGTCCAGATGTCACCAGGCACACCCCAGGTTTGCCTGTTAATCGCCCTACCGCGGCAGCCATGAACGCTGCGTTCTGTTCATGCCGACACACAATTAAAGAGGGGCCACGATCAACAAGTGCGTCAAAAACGCTGTCAACCTTAGCCCCTGGAATTCCAAATATATGAGTGACGCCTTGACGATTCAGGCAGTCTACGACAATGTCTGCTCCACGCATAGTGGATGATTGTGAATGGGTAACGGAATCAACTCGATGGTTTTCAACGCGTTCGCTTGCTTGATGGTTCGTGCGAGTCTTCGTATTGTTCATGACGGTCATTCCTTTCCTCATGGAGATAATTGGCATGATACTAGTACAGTATAAAACACATGTTGTGAAAACACGTGAAAATAATCAGTCTGTATTATATATAATACTCCTTTTTTTTATTTTGTCTATTCGCAATTTTCAATCGGTCATGGTACAGTCGAAAATAGAAGCAATACTAGCAATGACCTTACACCACCTAATTCCAACGTACGAAAGGATAGATTTTCGATGAATGATAAATGGAACAAGCTCCATTCCGCCATGGAGCAAAGCAGCATTGACGTGATGCTGATTACCGATCCGAAACATGTCTATTATTTGACTGGCTTTGCTTGTGATCCGCATGAGCGCTTCCTTGGAATCGTAGTCCCTCAACAGGGCGAACCAACACTCATTGTACCTGTACTGGACGGGGACAAAGCAGCCGCTGTATCTGTGGTGCAGCAGATTGCTACCCATACAGATACAGACAACCCTTATGACATCCTGAAGCAGCATCTGCCACAGCAGGCAGCTCGCTTCGCGATCGAGAAGGGACATATGTCCGTACAGCGCTATGAAGCATTAACGAGTGCCACAGCAGCGGAAAGCTTCGTAGATGCGGGCCCAATTCTGCAGGCGATGCGTGTTATCAAGTCGGAAGAAGAAGTCGTTCGCATGAAGGAAGCAGTTCGACTTGTCGAAGCTGTTCTGCTGGAAGGCGTAAGCCGAGTTAAAGTAGGCATGAGTGAAATCGAAATGGTGGCAGAGCTTGAATATTTGATGAAGAAGCTTGGTTCAGACGGCCCATCCTTCAGCACGATGGTGCTGGCTGGAGAGAATGCAGCACTCCCGCACGGCGTACCAGGTTCCCGCAAAATCAAGGAAGGCGAGCTTCTCTTGTTCGATATGGGCGTATACGCGAACGGGTATGCCTCTGACATCACGCGCACATTCGCCGTAGGTGAAGTGAATGATACTTGCAAGGAAATTTACAATACGGTGCTCGCCGCGAACATGGCAGCCATTGAAGCTGTGAAGCCAGGTGTTACGTTCGGCAGCCTTGATCGCACAGCACGCAAGGTCATTGCGGACAAAGGCTACGGCGATTATTTCACCCATCGTCTCGGTCATGGCCTCGGCATCGATGTCCATGAGTACCCATCTGTACATGAGCGCAACGAGGATGTGCTTGAGCCGGGCATGCTGTTCACGATTGAACCGGGCATCTATGTGCCGAAGGTGGCTGGCGTGCGCATCGAGGATGATGTCATCGTAACCGCAGACGGTGTTGAAGTGTTAACTTCTTATCCAAAGGAACTTACGATCATCGGCGGGTAAGGCATTTCCTTCTAAAAGAATCCATACGTAACTTGGAGAAGCATTGTATGTACCGTACAAACCTCCAAAAACAAACACCCACCCTCCTGCTTATCTTAAGCATGGAGGGTGGGTGTTCTTCTGCATATTCGATTAACCTTAACATTGTCCCAAATTTGAACAAAGATTACCATCAAATATCCATCAATCATGATTCATATTCTCGTTACCATCGACAGATTCCCGGTTCGGGACATCCTTTAGGCGGTAGCTGAGCATGACGAACACGTATTCATCCTTGGTCGTCTGCTCTCGCAATTGTTCATCATTAGCAATCGAGGACTCGTCTGGATTGAAAGGTGGCGGCGTGTAATTAGCTGAGGTTGCTTGCTGTACATAATACGCTTTCTCCGCCCATTCCATCGGCGTCATGGACGAATAGGAAATCTTTGCTTCCGCAAGCAAGTCCTCTCCGTACTGTCCTTTTCGCATTCCGTCCTCGATTACATCTATACCTTGATGGGTAATGCGCAGAAGCTCTTGTACAATCAGACTAGAATGCTCCTGTGATAATTCCTTCCCCAACGTATAGCTACGCTTCTCTTGATTTGCAAGATAATACTTCTCGATTAGATTCCCCTGCTGCTTCGTCTCAACGAGCTCCAGCAGCCCAGCCTCCTCCAGCTTTTTCACATGGTAATACAGTCTGGATGGCTTCTCATCCATTATCTCTGCCATCTGCTTCACCGTAATCGGCTCGTCTTGCGCAAACCGCAATATTTGCATCCGGCGTGGATCTAGCATGATCTTCAACAGCTCGACATCGTTAATTACTCGCTGCTCTTGCAAGCTGTCCCCTCCCTTAGTCTGAAGAAGACATCGCCAGGTCTCCTCCCGTCATTTTCGCTTCGTTCGTAGTCCGAAGTGCTTGGTTATATTTTAACAGAGGGAAAATGACAACGACAATAATAAGCAGCAATCCGGCAAGCGCAGTGGCAAACAATACGCCGAACATAGAAGCGAATAACCCACCTATGCCTATGCCAAGAACCGTGCCGGCTTGCGACACAGAATCGAATACTCCCGATCCGCGGCCTCTCATTTCATCTGGCATAATGGTAATAAACAAACTGCTGAGCGGCACATTCGTGCAGGCAATTGATACGCCTAGACCAATCGACCATACATATACGCTGAGAACCCCGCTCGCTTGGTACAGCGAGTGCAATGGAACAATGAGCAAGCAGAATAAGCCGATAACCCCTACTGCCCCGAGCAGCAGAACATTGGAAGCCATTCGCTTCATGAGATAAGGTGCAGCGAGCGCCCCTAATATGCTTCCCACGGCTACCATACTGGAGATGAAACCAAAGTGCTCGGCCGGGATGCGGAAGGTTTGCAGCAAAGCCGCATTCAAGTTTGTATTAATAACACCCATGACAAGCATGATCGGCACAAGCAGCAGAAGGAGTGCAAATAATCCATCGTGGCGGTAAATTGTGCGCAGCCCCGCCTTCAAGGATTTCCAGTACGGTTCCTTCTCAGCAGCTGACTGCTTGCGCACCCCGCGTTCATCTTGGATATCTTCATGGGTTCGATCAGGAATAGGTATTGCTTTGGACATCGCATAAATAAACAAAGCAGATAGCACAAACGTAAGTCCATTAAAAAGGAATAGCCGGTCAAAATGACCTAGTGGAATTAGCAGCCCCGCAATCGATGGCCCCACCAGCCTCATAGCCATATAAGTAGCCTGCGAGAAAGAAACGGCCTGTGTGATGTTCTCTTTCCCAATAAGACTGGGCACAATAGCGGAACGCGCAGGCTCAAAAAACACGGTGCCGATGTTTTGCAGCAATACTAAAGCATAAATTCCGTATAAATTGTGCTGGGATGCGATAAGAAGGACAACAATGATCGCACGGTAGATATCAGCGGCCATCATGATGTGGCTGCGCTGGAAGCGATCAGCGATCGGGCCTACGAATGTTCCAAGGAGCATGCTTGGCAGTACATTAGCGAGTACGACAAGACTAATAGCCAGCGGATCGCTTGATAAATGAGCGACAAGAAAGATAACAACGAGCCGTGTAATACCGTCACCAAGCTCAGAAATGATTTGGGCAAGCCATAGAAATCGGAATGCGGGATTGTTTATGAGCAGCTTCATAAGGAACCCTCCACTAAGGTTATTTTTATCGTTAAAATTTATTTTAGCGATAAAAATGCTTTTGTAAAGGGGTTATTTTCCTGTTCGTAAAATAAATATGAATTGCTATGCAAGCTCATCTGACAACAAAAAAGACGCTTGCGAGTCTTCGCAAGCGTCTTTCCTATGATCATACGTATTATTTTTGGATACCGAGCGAGAAGATCTCAGCACTGATCAACGCAACACTTACTTCAAGGTTATTCGTGGAAGCAATGTTCTCTTGAACTTCTTCCATGATGTTGCTGCGGTAGAAGCCTTTCGCAGCTTCTGGAAGCGATACGTTCAGAGCAGCTTCTTCATGCTTGAAGTTGAACCAACGGCCGACCATGTCGCCTGTCTCTTCTGCCATCTTCAAGGAGGAGAACGCTACGCCTTCGCCGTTCCATGCCAGGAATGCATGGTTCACTGGGAACTTGCCTTCCTGCACTTCTACTTGGCGTACAACCCAAGGCACTTGGAACGAATGTGCTTCCGCGTAAGCCCCAGAAGCAACTACGTCGCCAGCATGCGGGATGATTGCATATTCAGCCGTATGAACGCCGATGCACTGCGCTTCTGGTGTCGGGAAGTAGCCCCAGTCGCCAAGCTCGCCGGAAGAGCGAAGCAGCGTAACTGCAATCGTGTTCTTGTTGTCTTGCGATACTTCGTATTCGAACAAGCCCTTGTTCGCAACCGTCAAGCCCAGCTTGCCGTCGCTTACGCTGACAAATGTGTGCTGATGCTGATCGTTGCTAGGGTTCTCCCATTCCTTCGCCGGAATGTTGTTGCGGCGTGCCGCTTCGAAGATCGATTCCGCCAGGTGTGTTTCGGACTCAAAGCCGCTCGGGAACAACGCTCTTACGCGGTGATCCTTGGACTTGTTATCCATCGTTACATGAACATCGACGCGCTTCGCACCACGTTCGAGCGTATAGCGAGTAATAATGCGGAATGTAACCAATTCAGTCGAGCGCTGTGCCTTGCGAAGGTTGAAGTCCACAATGTCGCGGCGCTCTTCTTCCAATTTATCGTCAGCGGATACCGGAATGCTCCAGTTATGCGCCACTTCGATTACCGCATGGTATGGCGTATTTTCTACAACCTTGCGCTCTGCCTTCAGCCCTGCCGTCGTAAGCGGCTTGGAGCCTGCAGGCATACGGAACATGTACTCGTTCCCGATGTCGCCTGCATCTTCATATACGTTCAGGCCAGCATGCGTATGGCCAGTCGACTTGTCTGTCAACGTAAGCGAACCATCTTCCGCAACAACTGCCTTCAAGCGATCATTTTCAAGTGTGAACTCGCCTGTCACAAGGCTAGCCCCTTGCTCCTTCGATGCACCTGTCACCCAGGCAAGCGTCTTATAACCGAATGCAGGGATGTCTTGTACTTGCAAGCGCACCTTCACTGCACGCGCCATATATGGCTGACGGAACTTATCCTTCGGCAAGTCATAGCCGAAGACTACGCCCGCATCTTCCCATTCGCAATCCAGCACGTTGCCGTCTGCGTCGACAACTGCGCCTGGTACGATTGGATCCTTCTTCATTTCCGCTGCCAGCTTCATCGGATGAGCTTCGCGGAAGTAGCGGCGAGACAATTCGATTGTCACTTCCACTACGCCGTCGCGATTGTATCCTGTCGAGTTGAATACGGTAAATGGCACAGCTTGCTTGCCGCTATATACGGATGTATCAATCTGCTTCAGCAGGCTGTCTACCGTTTCATTAATAATTGTCTCTGTTGTATGCTTCGACTTCTCGAAGCGTGTCACCATTTCACGGTGCACTTCGTCCACGCTGCAGCCGCAAATGCTATCATGCGGATGGTTCTGCATCAATGTCTTCCACGCATACACGAACAGGTGGTGTGGGTATGGCTTGCCTGCTTGGTGCGCAATTGCCGCAAGCGGCTCTGCTACCTTCTCAAGCAGCGTCTGGTTCTCTGCGTTCATTTGCTTCAAGTACACACGGGAGGACGCTGTATTAACGAGCGTATACCAGCCGTCTGTACGTTGGCTGCGCAATTCGCCGTGTACTGTCTGCAGGTTCTCAGGCAGCTCCTTGCGAAGCTCATCTACATAATCGTTGAAGTTGGAATGAACGAAGTCCACATCCGGGAACAGCTTCTTCGCCACTTCAATCGCTTTGGACAGATCCGTTTGAATCGGCTGGTGGTCACACCCGTTCATGAACAACAAGTGGCGTGTAGATGCGAATTTCTCCGCATTCGGAATTTGCTTGTCCCAATAAGCGACTGCCTGCGGCTCATCAACAGGTACTTCCATTCCGTTACAGTACCAGTTCGCGAACAAAATGCCGATGACGCGCGAGCCGTCTGGGGATTCCCAGATCATCTCGGAGAACGGCGATTCATATGCTGCATCTTCCGATACTTGGTTGTTGAATCCAGTTGGCTTAACACCGCGGCCGAATACAGCCACATCAATGCCGGATTGCTTCAAAATCTGCGGCGCTTGGCCCATATTACCGAATGAATCCGGGAAGTAGCCAACCTTGGAAATGTTGCCGCCATACTGCTTCGCATCGCGATGACCGATTTGCATATTGCGCACATTCGCCTCGCTGCTTGTCAAGAACTCATCCTGCAGGATGTACCAAGGGCCGATATGAATGCGGCCTTCTTGAATGTACTTCGTCAGCTTCTCCTTCATTTCAGGGCGAACCTGCAAGTAGTCTTCCAACATGATCGTTTGTCCGTCCAGATGGAAGCTCTTGAAGCCTGGATCGTTATCGAGTGTATCAAGGAGCGTATCCATCAATTCAATCAATAAAGTGTGATGATACTCGTAAGGCATATACCATTCGCGATCCCAGTGTGTATGAGAAATGATATGGGCTGTCTTTTTTGTCATGTTGTTTCCCTCTCTTCCATGATGTGTGTGATAGAGGTGCCAGTATTCCTAATGATCTGACTTTGCTGCATGAGCAATTGGCTTGCTTATTGCTTATTCCCCTTTAAGCCAATGTTCGCGGAAAATCAGTTCTGAGAACAAGCTGTTCGACCAAGCGAACCATTCACGTGTGAACTGTGCAGGATCATCCACATGGAAGCCTTCATGCATGTAACCTGTGCCTGCATCTGTCGTTGTGAGTAGCTCGATCAGGGAAGCAATCTCTTCCTGCGAGTTTGCTGTCAAGCCTTGCATCGACAAGGCAATATGCCAAATGTATTGATCCGGCGTATGCGGGCTGCCGATACCCTTCGCTGCTTTACCGGAGTAGAAGTAAGGATTCTCTTCACTCAGAATGAAGCGGCGTGTATTTTGATAGATTGGATCGTCTGCCGTTGTATAACCAAGGTACGGAATCGCGAGCAAGCTAGGCACGTTCGCATCGTCCATCAGGTTATAGTTGCCGAAGCCATCTGTTTCATAAGCATAGATTTTGCCGTATTTCGGGTGGTGGAAGATGCCGTACGCTTGAATGCCTTCGTCGATTTCTTCCATCAGTGCGTGAGCCTTCGCGGCAAACGGCGCATCTTCATAAACCGTTGTTGCGATTTCTTCCAAGTACCGCAGCACAACAACCGCGAACATGTTGGAAGGAACCAAATAGCCAAATGTGCACGCATCGTCACTTGGACGGAATGCAGACCATGTCATGCCTGTATAGTTGACCGGCATACCCATGCCATTGTTCTTGAGCGTATCTGTCTTGCGGCAATCCATCCGCTCGAAGCGGTATGGCGATTGCGCAAAGTGACGCTGTTCCGTCGTCCACAGATCCATGATGAGATGGGCAACCGTCTTATATTCACCGTCAAATAGGGAAGTGTCCCCTGTCTCTTTCCAATACAAATAGGACAATTGAAGCGGATAGCAGAGGGAGTCAATCTCATACTTGCGTTCCCATACCCAGCCGTTCAGCTTCGTTTGGTCACGGTGATGAATTTCATCCAGTGCTACTTCTTGTTCATTAAATGCATTTGCATAAGGGTCGATTTGAATATATTTCAGCTGCTTGCGTACTAATCCGGCAATGACGCGTCGCACATCCGCATCGTCCTTCGCAAGCGGCATGTATTGGCGTACCTGAGCGCTGGAATCGCGCAGCCACATGGCTGGAATATCTCCAGTAAAGACGTAGGATGTACCGTCTTCATGCAGCTTAGTTGTTGTTTGCAGCGTATTCGGGAAGCAGTTCAGGAACTGCTCCATCAATTTCGGGTTATAGGCCAATTTCGTCTTTGCTTCTTCCATCACGCGAAGCACGGCTTGTGGTAGACGTTCCATGTCGGCTCTCTCCTTTTCACTTATGATCACAACGCAAGTGAATTATTTGTATTATAGCAAATAAGATAATTAATATATCAATTATATTGTAATGATTAGGATGTGAAAAAACAACCAATTATTTGTCCAAAATAGTACACAATCAGGTGAAGCGAAGCGCTCCACCTGATTGGATACAAAGGGCTATTCATTTCGCTCTGCACGTTGTTGTCGCCATGCTCTAGTTGTCAAATCTGCTGCTGGGCGAAATTCAATCATGCCCCGGTATTGATTACTTCTTGGATGCTTTCCACTCATCCAATTGTTTTTGCATTTCAGCCATTACTTTGTCCAAGCCAGCTTGCTTGAACTTCTCTACTGCTTTAGGAACGTAAACTTTAGGGTCTACAGAACCTGTATACAGAGATGCATAGAACTCTTCTTTTACGTTTGTCAAAGCCGTAATCTCAGTTTTCACGCTGTCAGCGTTGAAGTGGAAGCCGAGAAGCGGCGCATTTTTCGCGGAATCGTTGAATTTCGCGAATTGTTCCCATTTGTCTTTAGGGTCAGAAGGCAACTTATCCAAGATGAAGAAGTTACCAAGTGTAAATGCTGGCATATCGTAACCTTCTGTCTTAGCAGGCAAGTATTCTACTGTGCTATCGTCAATACGTTTGTAGTGAACGTCTTCGATACCGTTGTTCACCAGGTTGCGCAAGTACTTGTCAGAGTTGAGCAAGTTCAAGAATTCCATTGCTTTCTCTGGGTACTTGGAGTTCGCGGAAATACCGTGCATCGAACCCATTACAGACCAGTTGTAAACATAAGGCTCTGTGTAAGGAGTAGATACAACTGGATAGCCGAGCGTTTGTGACCATTGGTTGTCTGCGAACGGTTGAGTGTCCGGCATGTCAACGAACCATTTGCCCGTTTTCATTTCATCGCCGTTTTGTGCTGTAGCCGCGTCTTTCTTTACGTAACCTTTTTTGTAGTATTCATGCATCGTCTCGAAGCTCTTCATCATGTCTGGTTGTTCCAGAACGTTGACGAGTTTCAAGTCGTTCGTATCCGTCAATGCTACACCGATTGGCAAGTTTTCGTTAACCAAGTCGTAAGGAACACCGAACTTGAATTGCTTGTCAGCAGACACTGGATACAATCCAGGCTCGCCTGCTTTTACTTTTGCAAGAACTGGCTCCAAATCGTCCAAAGTCTTGATGGAGTTGATGTCGATGTTGTACTTATCAACATATTTCTTGTTGAAGCGGAATACTTTTTGAGCTGGAAGTTCTTTATTTACAGGAATCGCGTATGTTTTACCTTCGATTTTAGCACCTTCCAAGAAGGATGGATGAACGTTCTTTTTAATATCTTGACCGTATTTGTCTAGCAGCTCATCCAGTTCATAGAACGCGCCTTTTTTAGCGTTCTGTACATAATCAAATGCCCATGAGGACGTGAAAGCGATATCAAAAGGTTCCCCAGAAGCGGCGATTACCTGCATCTTTTGGTTGTAATCGCCCCAGTCGAACATTTTCATTTTGATTGTAGCGCCGATTTTTTCTTTCGTGTACTCGCTGACTTTCTCCATTACCTTGTCAACGTCTTTTTGCGGAGTACCGATCGTGTACCAGATCAGTTCTACTGGCTTTTCGTCTTTTTTGTCTCCTGCTGTGCCAGCCGCTTCATCTTTTTTATTTCCGCAACCTGCGAGAACCAAAGATGCGACCATGATGAGGCAGAATGTCATCATCAGCATTTTTTTTGCCTTAGCCATTTTGTTACCTCCCCTTTTTGTACCACGCTGAATGTTTATATTATTTCCAGAGGCGGCAATGATCATCGCCGCCATCCGGGAATAACCATAGGGTAAAGAGTTATTCTTTTACCGCACCAATCGTCAAGCCTTGAACGAAGTAGCGTTGGAAGAATGGATAAGCACATGCGATTGGCAATGTTGCCAGTACGACAAGCGCCATCCGAGTTGCTTCCTGCGGCAATGTCCGCAGCATTTCGAGCGATTGACCGGAAGAGTTCAACTGTGCGTTCGACAGCAAGAACTGCATACTGTTCTCGATACGCATCAACATGGACTGCAATGGTACGAGCGACGGATTGTCGATATAGAGCAAAGCGTTAAACCAGTCGTTCCAGAAGCCAAGTGTCGCGAACAAGCCGATTGTGGCAATCCCCGGTAATGAGATTGGAAGTACAATCGTAATGAATGCCCGCAATTCACCAGCACCATCAATTTTTGCAGATTCGATAATCGCGTCTGGTACCGTCGTATTATAGAAAGTACGCATGATGAGTACGTAGAACGCGTTCATGATGAGCGGCAAGATAAGCGCCCAGATCGAATCCTTCAACCCCAACACTTGCGTAATGACCATGTACGTTGGTACGAGACCACCGTTGAACAGCATCGTAAAGAATGCGATGAAGGAGAAGAATCCCCGGTACTCGAAGTTTTTGCGAGATATCGCATAAGCATACAAGCTGATAACCACCAAGCTAATCAACGTACCAATTAACGTAATAAATATCGTAATACCGTAGGAATTGAGCAACTGATCCCCAGCTTTGAAAATGTACTCATAAGCCGAGAAGCTCCATTTTTCAGGAAACAGTGTGTATCCCTTACGTGCCAATGATTCTTCATCCGTTAACGAGATTACGATAACGAAAAGGAATGGGTATACACACAAGAGAGCGAATCCACCAGCAATAATATTGAACAAAAGGTTCGTACCTCTGGACAACTCATGAACGTCGCGATGTTTAGTCTTACGCAAAGTCATTCCCCCCTAGCCTAGAACAACGCATTGTCTTTGTTGAATTTTCGAACGATCCAGTTCGAGGTCATGACAAGAATGAATCCGACTAATGATTGATACAAGCCAGCTGCCGTACTCATTGAAATTTCCCCTGTCGCCTTCAAACCGCGATATACGTAGGTATCGATTACGTTCGTTACCGCATACAATGGACCGGAGTCACGCGGAATTTGATAGAACAAACCGAAGTCTGCATAGAAGATACGTCCCACGGCGAGTAGCGTTAAAATCGTAATGAGCGGTGTAATCGCTGGAAGCGTAATGTGGCGAATTTGCTGCCACTTGTTCGCGCCGTCAATCATCGCTGCTTCATAATACGTCTTGTCGATACCAACAATGGCTGCCAAGTATACGACACTGGAGTAACCGACGCCCTTCCAAATATTCAGGAAGACGAGAATGTAAGGCCAATACGTCGTATCGGAGTACCAGGATACAGGGTCTTTGCCCATCCAAGTAAGGAATTGGTTCATTACCCCTTTATCTACACTCAAGAAGCTGAATGTAAAGTAACCGACGATAACCCAAGACAAGAAGTGAGGCAGGAACATCCCGGTTTGATACAATTTTGCCAACCGTTTATTCACAATTTCGCTCAAGATGATTGCCATTGCTACGGCACATACAAGACCGATAACGATGAAAACTACGTTGTATAGTATCGTGTTTCTTGTGATGACATAAGCATCATTCGTTTTGAAAAGGTATTCAAAATTTTTAAAACCTACCCATTCGCTTTGCTGCAAGCTGGCAAGGAAGCCGTCTCGGCTGAAACGATAGTCCTTGAAAGCGATCACAGTTCCGAACATCGGCAGGTAGGAGAAGAACAAAAACCACAAGGCTCCCGGAAGAACCATTAGCAGAAAGATTCGATTGCGGTTTAAGCTCCGAAAGGCATTTTTGATGAATTGCATCCCATCATCCCCCGTTGCTATGTTGTACTTATAGGGTAACTCAACTGATGCGCTTCCAATAGTCAATAAACTTTAGATTTGGTGTACAAAATAAAGAAAGGGCTTACACAGCGTCACTTCGCCATGGATGCCCTTTCCAATGCTGGTTATTATGCCAATTCATTCGCTGCACTATGGATCTCTCGATACTCTTTTGGAGAAATGCCAACATACTTTTTGAACTGCTTGTAGAAGTAGCTTTTATCCCAGTAACCAACCTTGGCTGCAATATCCGTCATCCGATAATTTGTACCTGTCAGCATTTCCTTCGCCTTGTTAATCCGTGTCTTATTCAAAAAATCTGAGAACGTCGACTGGACTTCCTTCTGGAACAACTGTCCCAGATAGACCGGGTTAATATTGTACACCTGACTGAGCGTCTTAAGCGACAGTTCTTCCGCATAACGTTCTTGGATATCATGGAGTACCTGTCTGACGACAGGACTCATGTCCTCCGGTTCACTCATCAATTCAATCACATGTGCCGCCACTTGTAGAACATGATCCTTCAAGGCATCAAGCGTCTGAATATGATACACGTCATCGAACCAATCGCGTTCATCATTCAATTGCAGCACCGCTGACCCCTTCACAGATTGTTTCCATGCGATGAGCAGCTCTACAGCGAAGTTCCGCATATCGCGCGGCGTGACACCGTCCGTATCCGACAAACGCTCGAAATCTGCTTCAAGCTGTTCGCGCAGCCCTTCCTTATTTCGTGCATAGAGCAGCTTCACGTAAGGTTCCGTCTCCGGCTGTACCGAAGAAGGACGCGAGGAGCGATAACTCTCAATTTCATCACAATCTATAATACTGTCATCTACTCGAACGAGATGGTATGGCTGCACCTGCTTCGCATGATCGAAGCTGACAGAGGCTTTGGCATACCCCTCCTGCACGCTGCCGACAGTGACTTCCAGCACCGATTGCAGATTCTGCTCCGTCTCTGCCTTCCATTGCACCAGCTTCTCTATCGCTTCCTGCTTGTCCTCGCGATTATATAAACCAAGAACAATCGCCGTTTCTCCGTCCCACTCGCGCACGCAAAATCCACCGAACTTCTCATCCAACAGATGCTTCGCCTGAGAAGCAACCTCATCTTGCTTCATATAGTCCATTTCATTGTCCTTCCGAACCTCAGGACGAACAAGAACGACCATATAATAAGGATGCACGAAATGAATATCCAACAGATCCGCACGCTGCTGCAGCTCCTCCATATGAATGCGGTCACGCAGCCAGCGGAACAGCACGTTGTCACGCAGGATGTCCCGATTGTGCAGATCCACCATATGATGCATGCGGGATTGATCCAGCTTCTGAACTGTATTCTCCAGCGTAGAGCGGAATTCATCAATGTTGATTGGCTTCAATAAGTAGTTCTCAACCCCGTGCTTAATGCCTTCCTTCACGTAGACGAATTCATTGTACCCGCTCAAAATAATAAAACGTGTATGCGGATGCGCCTGCTTCACCTTCTCAATCAACTGCAAGCCTGTCATCTTCGGCATCATAATATCAGTCACAACCAAATCGACAGGGTGATCTTTCAGAATGTCCCAGGCGGCCTCTCCATTCTCCGCTTGCCCAACGATACGGAGACCATAATCATTCCACTCTAATATAGATTGCAATCCTTCAATAATAAACGGCTCATCATCGACTAAGAATACATCGTACATCTATATCCCCCCAACCCTAGTCACACGAAAGTTTGTCTGCTTTCCATTATGAAGTGGTACTAGAAGTGTTCACCACGCTATTATTGCAGCGGCACCCGAACGGTTGCCGTCGTACCTACATGCAAGGTACTGTCTATCGTCAATCCATATTCATTCCCATACAGAATGCGGAGGCGCTCTTGCACATTCTTCAGACCAAGCGAACCGTGATCCTGAATTTGCGGCTGCTCCAGATCATTCTGAATCTCCTGCAGCCGTTCTGGTTCAATCCCCTTGCCATTATCGCTCACCCGAATGATCAGATCTCCCTGGTGCTGCGTAACCTCAATGCGGATATGATTATCCTTCCGATCCAAGACAATGCCATGTACGAGATAATTCTCGATGAGTGGCTGAACCGACAGCTTCATCGTATTATAGCCGCCAAGCCGCTCATCCATTTGAATGGTGAATTGCAGCTTGTCTCGATATCGTATTCGGGTCAGCTCCAAGTATCGGCGGCAATTCTCAATCTCTTCGTTCACGGTAATGATCGTCTTGTCCTTGACCATATGACGGAACATCGCTGCCAGGCTGTAGATCATTTCCCCGACATCATGAGCGCCCTTGGATACTGCCCGCATCCGGATAACCTCTAACGTGTTATATAGGAAGTGCGGCTTAATTTGCGCCTGCAGCGCTATCAGTTCCGCGTGTTTCTGCTTCAATTCGGACTTATACACCTTATTAATGTACTGCTTCAAATCCTCACACATCTGATTGAAACTACCCGCGATGAGACCGAGCTCATCTTCACGCGTAACGGGCAACCTTGCGTTCAAATTGCCTTCCTGCACTTTCTTCATCGCCATCACAATCGTCTGCGTACGGCGGGATAAATGGAGTACCGATAAATATGTCACCATCAGAACGGCAAATATACAGAGTATCGTCACAATGCCAATCGTATTCTTCAGTCCAGACAAATGATCGGTAATGGCTGCCTCCGGCAATGCGCCTACAACATACAGTCCCAGCTTATTCGTCTGAGAGACCGTTACATAGGAGGACTTCCCATCTACCTGAATCGACTGCGGCTTATTGCGCTCGAGCTTGGACAGTTCCTCAACATCGGCCCATGTCGACGTCCCCTGTGATTGGGAAGCCGGATAGATGATCTCACCTTTTTGATCCAGTACAATCCATTGCTCACCTCGAAGGGAATACCCAATCTGACGCCCAATTCCGTTCGCATTGAAATCAATCGTAATGTGTCCTGCTGTCAGCAAAGATTCTGGACTGCTCACTCGATTCGTGAAGCTGATAAGCGGCAGCTTCTCCGACTCTGACTTAATCACATTGGTCTTTGTAGGAATAGAAGCCTGAGCCTGCTTCTCTAATCGCTTGGATCCATCTTGGTCAAGCATATCGACCAAGCGATCCGAGTGCCGCAGTAACGGTATATCTTGTATATCGGCTGAAGTCTCTTCCTTTTTACTCTGATTCGTATAAGAAGAGACGCGTTCACCATAGCGATTCATCTTCCACTGTGTATTCATCTGCGGATCTTGGCTCCAGTCATAGAGCCCGCCCTTCACTCCATCACTTGTATACATATAAGCGAACTGCTTCGTAGGGCTTATGAGATTAATATTTTGCAAATCGGGATCCTTCCAGAACTGGAGCATGAAGAATTCCTGCATCTTGCGCACATAGAACATGTTGCTCGAGCTGTAGGCATCCAAGCGATAGCGGATATATTGTTCATATCCCTCATTCAGCAAGTAGACGGTATCCTGGATGAGCAGATTATCCTGATACACCTGCTGGACGATCGCCTGGGCTAGATCATTCTTCTGATCAATGTATCGGTTAATGGTATCTACCGTGCGCTGCTGCTCCATGAGTGCGTTGCTGACATCCTTACGCGCAAAGAACTCATAGGCAAACACAGATACCGTCACTAAGGAAGCAACTGCAATGAGTGAATATATCGCAATTAATTTATTGAATAATTTCTTCTTAAAGTGCTTCTGATACATCTGGTGAAACGGTTTCAACAAGGCCTATACCTCCATCCCTTGCCGGCACACGAGCACGGTAGCGGTTCGGTACCGCTTTCTTTTTCCTATACTTCACATTCACAGCTAAGGATAATCACCCTATTCAGCTGCGTGTCTTCAAGCTTTATAATATCATAATCAATATATTGAACATAACTCAAAGTGTGAATCTATTGTTGCATGAGATGGATCTTCGCCCTACCTCTATGATTACATATATACGACACAAACGATATCTTTTAGAATTATTAATATATTCCAATTGAGGGTGTATGAAGAAACCCAGCATCCTATAGAGGGTGCTGGGTTTTATTGCGGCTTCATTCATTCGTTCGCAAGCCGATCAGCAAAATACATTTCAATCTCTTTGTTCACCAGTCTTAGCAGTGTACAAGTAGTCCGCACTGCACTGAATACTTCGTCGCGTTCTTCCTTCTGAAGTCCAGCTGCTGTTATGTGAAATGTAACGTACAGGAGCTTGCCCTGATCACTCACTTCATCCACCGCATCGACTTGAAGGGACTGTAAATCCCATGCTTTCTCCGTTGCATAACTGCGAATCGATTCCGCAACCGCGAATGCTAAGCTCATCATCCATAGGTCGAAGGGCCTATTTAATGAAGCAGATCCAGACGAATCTGCCTGTTGCCTGATCATGATTTGATTATTGCCGCAACTACCGATCCATTCATGTGGTTTCATTTCTTTTACATGGACTTGCAAGACTGTCACCTCTCCTCTGTTCTATTTCACTATTACAGCGTTCTCCGCGCCAGGCCTGAGTTTGCTGCGCCTGTTTTCAGTCGAATATCGAATAAATTGCAACAGAAATAACATCTACTTACATTTCCATTATTATTTTTTCACAGTTCGTATTCAATTCAAATTCCTCAAATCCCTTGCTGTATAAGGGTTAACACTTCGGTTACAGTTTAGTTACATTTTTGTCATTTTTAATACTTCCAGACTATTGCCAGCTTTTTTAAAATTATGTTAGTCTGGTTTTGTCGATTTTTTAGTAATCAATTTACATTTTTAACAGCTGAGGAGGAGATGTAGTGAAAACCGCCATACGGACTGCTCTTGCAGCAAGCGCAGTCATCGGATGCTTGCTGTTTGCAGATAGCACACTAGGTACGAAGGCTTTTGCTGCCGACGCGCCTAAGCAAGCCACGATCCACGTCAACGGTAATGCCTTACAATTTACCGATATTATTCCCATTATTGATGAAAATCAAAATATGTATGTCCCAGTCCGCGCCTTCGCGGAGCAAATGGGTTACTCCCTGTCTTGGTCCGCTGTCAACTCCAGCGTGAACAATGTTGAATTCTCGAATGGTATGACGACTGTCCGTTTCCGTACAGACAGCGCTTCTGCCGATGTGAATGGCGAGACGATTGACATGGGTGGCAAGCCTTGGACATACAGAGATAATACATATATTCCGTTTCGTTTTTTGATGAACGCTTTTGATTTGGATTTTGAGTGGACACCCGATTATTTGAAGAGTATTCCTCGCGTTGATCGCGTTCCGCAAAAGAAGTCTGTCACGACCGCTTCTGTACAAAGCGCAGCTTCTCGCATCATCAACACAGGACGCAGTTACCTCGGCGTACCGTATGTATGGGGCGGATCAACACCTAGCGGCTTCGACTGCTCGGGATATATTCAATATATATTCCGTAAGAACGGCGTATCGCTGCCAAGGACATCCCGAGAGATGTATAATGTCGGATATCGCGTAAGCAATCCAATACCTGGCGATCTCGTATTCTTCGCGAACAATGGCAGCACAATCTCTCACGTTGGTGTCTATATCGGCAATAACCAATACTTGAATGCTTCTTCAGGCAGTGCATACCAAGTCGTAGTGACCAGCATGTCATCTTCATGGTCCAAGCGCACGTATGTCGGTGCCAAGCGCGTTCTATAGTCATCCTACGAGACATTCTTCAGCCCGCAGCTTTTGCGGGCTTTTTATTTTCCCGCTGCCAATCTCGATATGTGCAATCGTCCGTATTCTGAAGATACAGTGCGTTCAAGTATTCATTTAATATGAAAACGGTGTCATTATGGCGAATTTAGCACATTGTCCACGCTTACACAATCTGCTACTCTCGAATCAAACTCACTTCCCATACCTTCTCACAGATGAAATACCGAGTTTCAAGTTCATTATTCCCAAGATACGAAAGCAAGCTCATCACCTTTCGCATAAGGAGGAACAGCATGAAACTATCTATTGGCGGATTTTCGTTCAATAATTTGCGAGTTGAGGGCAAGATGGATATTTTCGCTTATATTGCAACTGTCCATAAACGGTACCAATTGCAGGCCATTGATTTCTGGAACGCCTTTTTTGCAGATACGACACGCCCGCTATGGCAGGTTGCGGATGATGATATGCTGCAGCGAATTCGCGACGCACTTATGGAACGAGAGATGGCTCTCGTGAATATTGCGGTTGATCGAGCCCACATCTGGGATCCCGATCCAGAAATACGCGAGGCACTGCATCAGAATGCACTTGCCCATCTGCGCGCAGCCGAAATTATGGGGGCACAGTCTGTACGTATTGATGCTGTTCACCATGGAGATGATGTGCTCAGCGATGAGGCATTTGAATACATCACGATGCGATACCGTGAGTACGCACAGCGCGCTGCTGAGGGAGGGTACTGGGTTGGGCCTGAGAATCATACCGGCTGTGCGCTGCAACCTGACACGCTGGTTCGCATATCTGAAGCAGTAAATCACCCGAACTACGGAATTCTGCTTCATCTTGGGCGATGGAAGCCTACGGGAGATTCCTTCTCGCTTCGCATGACGTCATCGGACACATTAGACGCTTATGCCGCGGAAGGCGACCTGCAGGCTGCGCCATGGGTACGACATACCCATGTTGATTATCGCTTGATTGAATCACCGCATGCCAAGGAACGATTGGCATCATTGAAGAACGCTGGTTATGACGGGTATTGGGCAATTGAGTACAATGCGCCACATGAACAGCTAACTGCTATGGAAGAGGCTATCGGGAAGCTGAAGGGTCATCTGGCTTCATTGCCCGCCTAACAGGGAGAGCTCCGTGTAATTCCTGTTACGCTGCGCCCCCGCAACAGCGCTCCCGCATGCAGATGCAGCCTAGCTGCTTAGAACAGAGTACCAAGGGGGAGAACGATGGAATCAAAACGTATTGCCATCATTGGCGTCGGACAAATCGGCAAGCATCATCTGGATGAATACGCCCGCGTCAGCGGTGCAGAAATCGTTGCTGTGTGCGATGTGAATGAAGCAGAAGCTCGGAAAGTAGCCGAGCAGTATCAAGTCCCGCATGTGTATACGGACTTCCGCGAGCTGCTGAAGCGTGATGATATTGAGGCTGTTGATGTATGCCTGCACAACAACTTCCATGCGCCAATCACCATAGCAGCATTGGAAGCAGGCAAGCATGTATATTGCGAGAAGCCGATTGCCGGTTCTTATTATGACGGTGCAGCCATGCTTGAAGCTGCTAAGGCAACCGGACGCAAGCTGCATATCCAGCTTGCTACCTTATATAACGCGGAGACGAAGGCCGCAAAGACGCTAATTGAGGATGGGCAGCTAGGCAAGCTGTACCACGCTCGTTCAACGGGCTTCCGCCGTCGTGGACGACCTTATGTTGACGGCTATGGCACTCCGTCCTTCACGCAGAAATCCATCGCTTCTGGAGGCGCCCTATACGATATGGGCGTATACCATATCTCTCAGCTGCTTTACTTGCTTGGTATGCCTCGGGTAACACGGATTAGCGGACAGACCTATCAAGAGATGGAGATGCTCCAGGAACGCCGGGAAACTAGCAAATTCGACGTTGAAGAGCTCGGCCTCGGTCTCGTAAAATTCGAGGGAGGCTTGACGCTCGATATCATCGAAGCGTGGGCAATCTACTTGGATGGCTTCGAAGGAAGCAGCATAGTGGGCTCCAAGGGCGGACTTCGCATGCCATACCAAACGAGCCAAGGACAGCATCCGTTCAGTTTCCATCATACTGTGTCAGATATGGATCTCAACGCAACAGTGGACGTCCAAGCGATGAATCGTCGCAGACACCTTCTTAATCCGAATGAATGGGCTTATGATTCTTCCCAAGGTCATTGGATTGCAGCGCTGAACGGGATTGTACCGCTGCTTCCTACCGCAGAGCTGGCACTGAATACGATGCTGATCAGCCAGGGCATCTATATGTCCAGTGCGCTAGGACGCGAAGTCACTGCCGATGAGATTATCGATGAATCGGTATCTACCGCAGTTCGTCTATAGGAATAGGGATCGGATAATCAATTGCATAAATGGCAGAAAGGCAGGATCGGTAGTGAACTGCACCCCAATTGTTAGACACCATCTAGCGATTGGAGGTGCAGTTCATAGCGCTGTTCCTGCCTTTCCTGTTCATTCCGTATACATGATGAAGATGCTACTCCATTCCCTCTCATGACTCCGACATCATCTCACGCATCATCTTTCACGTACAAGCAGCTTATGATTTCACATTACTCCATACATTAAGGGCAAATACCAAAGCCGCCAGCACTGAAATCACTCCGCCCCCGATCAACAAGGCCGTCGCAGCCGCTACCTCATTAACCGCTAATGCTAATCCAACAAGAAAAATTGGAAGTCCGATGTTGTGCAGCCAGAAATGCACGTTGCCAAGCGAACTATCCCCCGCCTTCGGGAACCTCACGTATACAAGTCCGCTGATGGCGAGCGATACCCATCCCAGCAAGCTGATATGCGCATGAAGCGACGCATATTGAAATTGCTTCGTTGCGCCTGCAATCAGTCCTGCAAGTACGCCGATAACGAAATAAAAAGCAGCCACCTTAATAAATCGCGCTCCTACAGCCATCCTCATCCCCATCCTTTACGTAATCTCGTGATTATACGTATGAATGAAGAAAATCTATTATTCCACACCTCTTGATAAGTTCATTCTGCCTGTCTTTACATCTGATTCCATTACTAGATAGAATCCGTGCCCCTTACATAAAAAGCAAAGACCGGACTCTCCGTAGAGAATCCGGTCTTGTGGGCAGCTCCATCATTGAGCTGTTGTTATGCAACTTAAGCCTAGCCGCTATCCAATAGTCAGCACTTCATGACTGGCTGCGAGTTCGACGAACGTACCCATGCCAGAGATTTGCCCTGCTGCCAGCTTGTCTGCAATTCCATAATGATCAGCACATGTCTTGCAAGCAAGCACTGGCACACCGAGCTTCTCCAGCTCAGCAAGCTGCAAGGATGCGAGCGATTGAGAAGTCAGCGCGAGCACTCCGCGATTCATGCAGAACACTGCGGCTGGAAGCTGTTCCTGCTGCTTCACAAGTGTCAGGAATGTCTCCAGAATCGTTGCTCCAAGGCCATTCTCAGCAGCACCAATTGTATCTGATGTTAGTAATACGACTTTGCCTTTCATCGAAAGACCTCCTTCATCTTCACGCCTGCTAGATGCACTGTTTCACTATCGATCAACAGCACACCAGCAGGTGTCTATCGCGTCAAGATGCGGCGCTATAGGGGACACAAGGTCACTCCCGTTATTTCTTACTGCTTCGGTAATGCGAACGAGCTCTTCAAGGATACCGTCAAGTTGAACACAGGCTTGCCTGGTTCTGAGCTTTTCGGATCCACATTGAAGTACCCGTGACGGAAGAATTGGAACTTGTCATGCGGCTCCACATCCTTCATATTCGGCTCGATGAAGCCTTGCTCCACCACGAGGGAGTTCGGGTTAATGCGCTCCAAGAAGGACGCGGACTCGTCCTCTTCCTCTTGCTCATCAAGAATGAGCGGCTCGTACAATCGGAACTCAGCCGGAACTGCATGTGTAGCATCCACCCAGTGAAGGGTCCCTTTCACTTTGCGGCCGGTAAACCCGCTTCCGCTCTTCGTCTCAGGGTCGTACGTACAATGGATCTCTACTACATTGCCGTTCTCATCCTTCACGAAGTCGTTGCATTTGATGAAGTACGCATGCTTCAAGCGCACTTCATTGCCTGGGAACAGGCGGAAGTACTTGTTCGGCGGATTCTCCATAAAGTCATCTTGCTCGATGTAAATCTCGCGAGAGAATGGGATCTGGCGAACGCCCATTTCCGGGTTCTCTGGATTTACTTCCGCATCCAGCCATTCTACTTGTCCTTCCGGATAGTTCGTAATGACGACCTTAAGCGGCTTCAATACGCCCATTGTCCGTGGCGCCTTCAGCTTCAAGTCTTCCCGCAGGAAGTGCTCCAAATATTTAAAATCAATAACACCGCTCGACTTCGTTACCCCGATCTCGCGACAGAACGTACGGATCGACTCTGGTGTAAATCCACGGCGGCGAAGACCGGATACAGTCGGCATGCGCGGATCGTCCCAACCGTCTACAACATTCTCGTCTACGAGCAGCTTCAGCTTACGCTTACTCATCACGGTATTCGTCAAGTTCAAGCGCCCGAATTCATACTGATGCGGCGTCTTCTCCATCTCGCTTTGCTCGACGACCCAGTCATACAACGGACGTTGATCCTCGAACTCAACCGTACAGATCGAGTGCGTTACACCTTCAATTGCATCCTCAAGCGGATGTGCGAATGCATACATCGGGTAGATGCACCATGCATCGCCTGTATTGTGATGAGTAGCGTGCGCGATACGGTAAATAACCGGGTCACGCAAGTTAATGTTCGGTGACGACATGTCGATTTTGGCACGAAGCACCTTCTCGCCGTTGCCGAATTCGCCACCCCGCATACGAGCGAACAGATCAAGATTCTCTTCTACCGAACGCTCCCGGTACGGGCTGTTCTGTCCAGGCTCTGTGAGCGTACCGCGTGTCTCGCGAATTTGATCCGCAGACAGATCGTCTACGTACGCAAGCCCCTTGTTAATCAGCAATACTGCACGATTGTACATCTCTTCGAAGTAGTCAGACGCGAAAAAGAGTCCGTCCCACTTAAAGCCGAGCCACTCCACATCTTTTTTAATGGACTCGACGTATTCAGTATCTTCCTTCAGCGGATTCGTATCATCGAAGCGCAGATGCGCACGGCCTTTGAACTCACGCGCCAGCTCAAAGTTCAAGCATATCGACTTCGCGTGTCCGATATGCAAGTAGCCGTTCGGCTCAGGCGGAAAGCGTGTAACGATATCGTTTACGCGGCCTTCCTTCAAGTCATCAACAATGATGTTGCGTATAAAGTTGGAGCTATGATTTGGATTCGGATTGTCCACCAGTCATCAACCTTTCTTTGCCCTAACACACTTTGTTAATAAATATACCCGTATCGTCCAGCGAGTTCAACACCGATTGTCCACTCCTCGCGTACTGCGAGTGCAAACTTGAACCCTCGAACAGTTCTATCATCCAAGTCCAAGTACTATCCGATTACACCAGAAGATCGAACAGCGTCTTGTCTTTGTTCACCTCAATGTATTGGATGCCCCTCTTGTTCATCCGCTCAATGAGCGGCTCATAATCTTCCTTATACTTCAGCTCAATGCCGACAAGTGCAGACCCATTGTCCTTGTTATGCTTCTTATTATACTCGAAGCGCGTAATATCATCGTTCGGACCGAGCACATCCTGCAAGAACTCACGGAGGGCTCCTGCCCGCTGCGGGAAGTTCACCGTGAAGTAGTATTTCAGGCCTTCATAAATGAGAGAACGCTCTTTAATTTCCTGCATGCGATCAATATCATTGTTGCCTCCGCTAATAACACATACGATATTTTTACCGCGAATCTGTTCCCGGTACAGATCCAAGGCTGCAATCGGTAGGGAGCCCGCGGGTTCAACTACAATCGCATTCTCGTTATACAACTGAAGAATTGTCGTACAGGCCTTGCCTTCCGGTACCTGAATCACATCATCCAGCAGATTCGAGCAAATTTCATAAGGCAGTTGTCCAACCCGCTTGACCGCAGCGCCATCGACGAACTTATCGATCGTATCCAGCGTAAGTACTTCCTTGCGTTCCAATGCCGCAGTCATCGACGCTGCTCCTTCTGGCTCCACACCGATGATGCGAGTTGTTGGACTAACGGTCTTCACATAGGTGCTTACCCCCGCCGCCAAGCCGCCACCGCCAATCGTTACGAACACATAGTCTGCTGCGCCTTCCAGCGACTCCATAATCTCCATGCCTACCGTTCCGTTGCCCGCCACGATATAAGGATCATCGAACGGATGGATGAACGTACTGCCCTTCTCGTCACAGATGTTCATAGCTGCCTCGTACGCATCGTCATACGTATCCCCAGTCAGCACGACATTGACATATGATCCACCGAAACGCTTCACCTGCGTTACCTTCTGGCTTGGCGTCGTGCTCGGCATTACGATCGTGCCTTGAATTTGCAGTGCTTGGCAGGAATAGGCGACTCCCTGCGCATGGTTGCCTGCGCTTGCACAGACGATACCGCGCTCAAGCTCCTCCTCCGTCAGGTGGCGAATCATGTTATAGGCGCCGCGAATCTTGAATGAGCGGACAATCTGCAAATCCTCACGCTTCAAGTACACGTTGCAGTCATACTTAGCGGACAATATGGGGTCACGCTGAAGCGGTGTCCGAACGATGACTTCTTTGAGCACGTGATGTGCACGAACGATATGTTCCATAGTAACTGCAGGTGCTGCTTGGGTCGTTTCCATTGTCGGTTCCTCGCTTTCGATCGAATATACGTATTTTGTACACAGTGATAATGAAAGTACAACCTCTACAAATAGAAAAAACTCATCCCTAAGAAGGGACGAGTTTGAGCTCGTGGTACCACCCTTGTTCTGCAGCTGTACATCGCTCCCTCTTCGGAAATCGACCTGTTCTGCTGCAGCGCTTGGCCGCGTATTCATCGCGAATCCGGGTAACGGTGGAACTGCCGTCCTTGCTTACTCACACATCTGTGCCCTGCAACCCCAAAGAATAGGAGGCGCACAGTTCGCATTCAGCAGGGAATCTCGGAGAGGATATTCGGCCATGTCAGCCATCGACTCGCACCACCCGTCGACTCTCTTCAGACTGCTTCATAGCGTACTCGTTCTCGTCATCAATTGTTGACCTGTCTTGCAACTATTATCCCTATATTATGAACACGCGGCGTACCCAATGTCAATGGGCCGCCGCAGTTGTTCCGATATTCTATTCGAGCAGGATTCGTGTATGTCTGTTACGGACAAATAGAATCAGCATCTCTCGTATTGAAAAGCATTAGCCTTCCGTACCTGTCGTCCGCTGAAGCGAATCATTCGGCGATGGCTTGCGCGTAAGCAAGATTGGAAGCATCACGAGAATACCCAATATGAAGAGCACGGTTGCTACCTCATATATAAATACAATAGAAGTAAGCTGCTTAATACCTCCTGATAATGACATCGTCAGTACCATGGCACCCGTGAACATCGGGCTAAGAATACCATTAACGCGACCGATGAAATCACCTTCAGTATTTTGCAAAATCATCGTGTTAATCCCGATTTGAATGCAAGGCAAGAACAACCCACTGATGAATTGAGCAACCAACGTCAGCCACAACTGCGTAGAGAGGCCTGCCATCAGCATGCCTCCGCTGCTCATCAGCATCCCGACAGCCAGCATGTGCTGCGGAAGCAGCTTCTTCGAAATGCCCATGGCTAGCGCACCGCCAATAAGCATTGCACCGCCGTTAACCATCACCAAGTAACTAAGATTTTCCTTCGGCAACCCAAGCCGTTCAGTTACAAGGAAGGCACCCATCGGTTGAATCAATCCAATTGCCAATCCAGCAAAAGCAAAACAACCGCCAAGCGGCTTCAATAGGCGACTCTTCATGACATAGCGGAAGCCTGCCGCCAGTTCCTGCGCCACATTCGTTTGCTTATGCTTCTCTTTGTCCTCTGCATGATCAGCAGGAAGGAACAGAAGTGCTACTGCCGACAGAATGAACGCAATCCCTGTAATCACAAGCGACACTTGTATCCCATAATGTTGGAAGATGGTTGTGCCGATTGCTGGACCTAGAACCATGAACAAGGCTACCATCGTCTGGAATATCGACATGCCGGCCTGCAGCATCTCCTCTGGCACGTGCTGCTTGAACAGCTTCATGGATGAAGGCTGCGAGAATTGAGACAAAATAGCCGAAATAAAGGTCGTGAAGAAAACGGCATGCCAATCTCCTAAGACGATCGTCCACATCACGGCGAACACAGACAAAGCACTTAGGAAGTCACACCATATCATGGTCCGCTTTGGACGCCACCGGTCTGCGAATGTTCCTCCGATAAAGGAAAAAATAAAGATAGGCGCAAACTCAGCTACGGATACCATTGAGACGGCGAACGGATCTCCATTCGTCATTTCCATGACAAACAAAAGGACAGCAAAGTTCCGTACCCATACCCCAATTTGCATAAATAGACCCGCAACCATAATCGCTTGGACAAAGCGATTGCGGAACAAACTAAAGACGGACTTGTTCTCGCCCGACTGTACATTCCCAGATTGTGCATGAGTCATAGACAACTCTCCCTCCACATATAACAAATAGCAGTTCATTTATCTCTAATTTGACATGAACTTTATTAGTGTATAGCAATCAGGCAAAGATCACATCAGTTCGAAGACGGATATTATTAGTAATTTTTGTAAAGAACACATCGTACGTTAAAAATACAAAGAGGTTGAGCTTTACAGGAAATGATTGTACGTTGCTATGGTAAAGTGGTAATGTTTTAATTAGGTATCATAGTGACGCAAACGTAAAGTTGAAATAAAGGTGGCATCAGACGATGAATGCAGTACTACTATCATTGGCAATATTATTCGGATTAAGTATGCTTCGCGTACATGTTGTACTTGCGATGCTGACAGCTACTGTTGTAGGCGGGCTAGCAGGAGGCCTTAGCATATCTCGCGTACTCGATGTCTTCGGAGAAGGACTGAAAGACAATGCCGGAATTGCTCTAAGCTACGCACTGCTGGGGGCATTCGCCGCTGGCTTGACGGAAACAGGATTGCCGGACAAGCTGGTGCGCGGCGCGGTAAGCTTAGTACAGGGAAAGGATAGCACGAAGGCTCCTCGTGCCGCTGCACGGTATCTCGTGTTGGCCGCCATTGCACTCATTGCTTGCATGTCGCAAAATGCTGTTCCCGTGCATATCGCCTTCATTCCCGTGCTCATTCCACCGCTGCTCGTGCTGTTCAATTCACTGCACATCGATCGGAGAGCCGTTGCATGCGCGCTTACATTCGGTCTTATTACACCATACATGCTTCTGCCTGTTGGATTCGGGGCAATCTTCCACGACACCGTAGCAGGCAATATAACCAAGAATGGCCTTGCAGTCGATGCATCACTGCTCCCACGAGCCATGCTGATTCCGGCTGTTGGTATGGTGATCGGACTTATTGTCTCACTTGCAATCTCTTATCGCAAGCCGCGTCAATACACAACAATAGAAGGAACAACGCAGTCTGGATCTTCTCCCATTCCAGGTCAAGACGGAAAGACAAACAAGTGGGCAGCTTGGTCAGGACTCGCTGCTATCGCGGCAATGCTGACGGTACAGCTCAGCACGGGATCTATGATCTATGGGGCGGCCGCCGGATTGGCAATCCTCATCCTATCACGCGTCATTCCATGGAGCAGAGCAGATCGTGTCCTAACAGACGGCATGCGGTCGATGGCCTATATTGGCTTCGTCATGATGTCAGCCTCTGGCTTCGGCGCTGTACTGCGAGATACGGGACATATTGAGACACTTGTGCGGGCTTCTGTGGAGGCAGTTGGCGACAACCGAGCAATAGCTGCGCTGTTAATGCTTGCGATCGGACTGCTTGTTACACTTGGCATCGGTTCCTCGTTCTCCACCATTCCGATTATCGCCACTGTATTCGTGCCGCTGTGCATCGGACTAGGATTCAGCCCGCTAGCCACTGTTGCCCTTATCGGAACAGCAGGCGCACTGGGTGATGCTGGTTCACCTGCCTCGGACAGTACACTTGGTCCTACGGCCGGCTTGAACGCGGATGGGCAGCACGATCATATTTGGGATACCTGCGTGCCAACCTTCCTCCATTACAATGTGCCGCTGCTTGTCGCAGGTTTCATTGCTGCAATGGTGTTGTAATGGATTGAAAAGCATCTTGCAGCGAGCTGCGCATGGTACCACCACCTCATAAAAGCAAGGGATTGTCTGTGCTTCGTCGGAGCATTGACTCGTATGGGTATGGACAATCCCCTGTTAAGTATCCATAAATACGCCATCCACATAAATCAGCGAATTCCTATCTACAATCATCTATTCTTATTGACTAAGCCAAGCAGCATACTTGCTGCATCAACATGTGTCCTTTCTACCTTTATACCCCGTAACAGCGCCGCGCATTCGCACGCAGCAGTTTCGTTGCTTCCATGATATCCATACCTCGCAGAGTGGCCCACTCTATGGCAACATCTCGTGCCATCATGGGCATCGTATGTCGGCCTGTATACGCTCCTTCGAATGGCCATGGTCCATCCGTTTCCGTCATCACCTGCTCCACTGGATACTGTCTGGCCAACGCCCGGATCTCATCCTCATAATGGATGTCTGGCGTAAATGAGATGAAATAACCGTTGTCAGCCATGCGGGATATCGTCTTCCCATCTCCCTTGAACCAGTGAAAATGCGCGCGACGCACACTATATCGCTCAAGTAAATCAACGACAATCGGAGCGTCATCGTACACGGCGTGAAGCACAATTGGCAAATCCCATGCAGCAGCCCGCTCTACAAACAATTCAAGCAGCTCTATATAGGGCAAGCGGTCAAATGAGTCGCCGCGCTTCTGCGACTCCTCCCGCATATAATACGGCAAACCAACCTCACCAATGGCAATCATGCTCTCCTTATGCAGCTCAAGCCAGGCCAGCAGCCCTTCCTGCTCGTCAGCACTTGGAAGAGCTTGCTCAGGATGGAATCCGTATGCAGGGAGTACCTTGCCGGGATAACGATTCGCCCATTGCTCGGTGTGGTAGCAAGAGGCAAGATTCATAGACACCGCAATCACATAATCCAAGTATGGATGGTTTAGTGACGCTTCCAGTTCTGCGACTGCTGCTTGCTTATATCCATCAATATGTATATGTGCATCCACAACATGCACTTCATATTCGTTCATTGTGTTCAACCCCCATCTCAAAAAACGCCGCAGGCGTCACGTCTTAGACGAGTATCCTGCGGCGATTCACTTCAAAGGCTACGGCCTTGCTTTCTTTACATTTCTCCGGCTCTCAATTCACTTGCCTCATTCGAATTTCCGCCACGACCCTGACCTTGATCCCCTCGAATCATCCGAGCATTCCCCATAAGCGCAATACATACAAGCGCACATGCTACTGGGATGAGGGCCCATTGGAAGGTGCTAGCAATCGAGTCCGCGAGAGCCGTTGTCAGACCCCGGGCCACTTCAGGCGGAAGATCGCCCATCTGCCCGCTCATTAGTGTCTCGGGTTTAAGCTCCATCGCTGGACCGCCCGCAGGCATTACCTCCTGTAAACGCCCTTGGAACATATGCGACTGGATCGTACCGAACAAGGTGATACCAATCGTCATCCCAAGCGAGCGTGAGAAGGAAGCGGTCGAGTTCGCTGCGCCACGCTGATGAAACTCCATGCCGTGCATAGAGGACATGCTGAGCAAGGAGAAGGAGAAGCCAACACCAAGTCCCGTTAAGACCATATATAGCGTCAACAACGTACGCGGTGTATCTGTCGAAATCGTACTGAGCGCGAACATACCGCCGATGAAGAAAATACCGGATACGATCATCAAACTGCGGTAGCTGCGCTTCGCAACCATAATACCGGCAATCGAACTCGTCACAACGGAACCGATCATCATCGGTGTCAAGACGAGACCACTATCTGTTGCCGAGCCTCCATATACCCATTGGACAAACAGCGGGATATATACGGTAGCAATCACGAACGACACCCCGTAGAAGAAGCCGACACCCTGGCTTGCCGCAAACAAGCGGCGCTTGAACAGATTGAACGAAATAATCGGTTCCTGCACCCGTGTCTCAATGATCAAGAAGGCGATCAAGAACACAAGGAATATCGCAAATAGACTGATAATAACTGTTGAATCCCAAGCGTACTCTTTGCCTCCAAGCTCAAGCGCGAACATAAAGCTGACGATTGCGACAACGAGCGTAATGGCTCCGCCCCAATCAATGCGCTGCTTCTTGGTCGTAGTCTTCTCCTTGTAGAACTGCATAATGAACCATAAGGAGATAAGGCCAAGCGGCAAGTTGATGTAGAATACCCACTCCCAACCGATATATTGGGTAATGTATGCGCCAAGCAGAGGGCCCGCCACACTCGATACTCCGAACACCGCACCAAATAGCCCCGTCATCTTGCCCCGTTTCTCAGGCGGGAACACATCGAAAATAATCGTAAACGCGATCGGCATGACGGCACCGCCGCCAATCCCTTGAATCGCGCGGTAAATTGCAAGCTGAATCATGCTGTCCGCCGTTCCGCACAGCGCACTGCCGACCAAGAAGACGAGCAAACCGAACACATAGAACCGCTTGCGGCCATACATGTCGGACAGCTTTCCGAAAATCGGCATCCCTGCCATTGTCGCTACCATGTAGGCTGACGTCACCCACACGTACAAATTGAAGCCGCCCATCTCGCCTACAATCGTTGGCATCGCCGTTGCAACAATCGTATTGTCCATGGCTGCCATCAGGATACCAAGCAGCAGGCCGGCAACGACCATCCGCAGATTGCTTTCTTTCGTAATCATTTGAATTCATTCCTCCTCAGGACACACCGTCATCTCTATACAGCAATGCACAGAGTTACGGCTATCCATGTCTAACGAGATTTAATTATAATCTTTGCCTCTAACTTTTTCCACCAGAAAATGAACAGCGGGTCATTCCAGGCAGCGGGCAGGATACATATATAAGATTTGAGATGGATAGACAATAAGGGATTAGAAAGGGCTGCATCTCATCTCTATATTCTCCCCAAAAAAAGCTGCCTCTTATTAAGAGACAGCTTCACGCTTCAACGTATAGGAGATGAAGATTGTATACTACGCAGCAGATCGGACAGTTCGCGCTTCATGCGGACGAACTCGGCCTCAGAAGCCAGCGCTTCCGTTCGCGGCCGTACGAACGGAACATCCACTTGCTCTAACACTTGCGCGGGGCGGTTGGATAGTACATATATCGTATCTGACAGCAGCAGCGCTTCCTCAATGCTGTGTGTAATGAACAGCACCGAGCGGCGATTGCGTTCCCACAGGTCAATGAGCCAGCGCTGCATATCACTGCGTGTTAGCGCGTCAAGTGCACTGAACGGCTCATCAAGCAGCATCAGCTCATGGGGGCTCATCATTGCGCGTAGGAAGGCGACACGCTGCTGCATGCCACCGGACAGCTCATGCGGATACGAGCGTTCATAACCCGTCAATCCAACATTGCTTAGCCAGCGGCGCGCTTGCTCCCGCGCCTCCTTCTTCGGCTTGCCTGCAATTTCTGGAGCGAGGATAACATTGTCCTCCACCGTTCTCCATGGGAACAACGCGGGCTGCTGCGGCATATAGCTGATATGGCCTGTCTGACCAACCACGTTCTGCCCATGGACGAGAATATCCCCTTCTGATGGACGAAGCAGACCGCCAATAAGATGGAACAGTGTGCTCTTCCCCGATCCGGATGGGCCAATAATTGAGACGAACTCTCCTGCTTGCACCGTAATGGATACTTGATCGAGCACATGAAGCCGTCCCGCTCGACCGTCAAATGACATGCTGACATCACGCAGCTCAAGAGCGGCCTGCTTCTGTACTGCCTCATGCTGATGCACATGATCAGCATCTCGCTGGGCAACTGGCTGTTGTTCGTTTGTTGTGATCATCTTTAACGCTCCCCCTTCACCCCTGTTTATTGTCACGGCGCCAATGAATGAGCAGCCGTTCCAATGCACATACGAGGCCGAACATGGCCAAGCTCAATAGAATGACAACTGCGATTGCCACGAACATTCGATCCGTGCGATAAGCTGCTTTTTGCAGTACCATGTAATAGCCGATCCCTTTGTCCGTCCCGAGCCACTCGGAAATAATCGCACTCATCACGCTATACGTCCCTGCTATTTTCAAGCCTGAGAAGACAGATGGAAGTGCATGGGGCAGCTCCAGCTTCCAGAACAGCTGCGACCGGCTCGCGCCCGCCATACGCATATAATTCATCATCGTACGGTCTGTCTGGGCAAGACCATCCAGAGTAGCCACGCATACGGGAAAAAAGCACACCAGCGTAATGGTGACAATCTTCGGCATGAGACCGAAGCCGAACCAGATCATGAGCAGCGGCAGCAGCGCAATTGTCGGGATATTCTGACTGACTATGACAAGTGGATAGATCGCCCGCTTCAGCCACGGCATTGGATGAAGCGCACAAGCCAGCAGCAGGCCCACAGCTGTGCCTACACAGAAGCCAATGAGCGTCAACTGAACAGAAGCCCATGTGTGCATAAGCAGACCGCCCCCATTGCTTACAGCCTCTTGTGCAATATCGAGCGGACTGGGCAGCATCCATTTCTCAATGCCTGACACCATTACTCCTGCCTGCCATATGGCGAGGAATATAATAAATGCAATGATCGGGGGGCCGATCTTCGCGATTCGACGTCCACTCATGGCCGGTACTTCACTGTCAATTCATCCATCGTAATGCCAGATGGCTTATACACAATCTTCACTTGCGACAACACATTGCTGCTTCCCATCTCAATCATGGCCTTGTTCATATCCTCAATAATACGGAAGAGTTCGCTAAGTTCGCCTTCCATCGTTGTCTCCAGTGGATTTACCTGATATTTCACACCCGATGCTTGAATGACTTCGATTGCACGATCTACATAGGGAATTACGTCTTCCCCATTTTTCGTCTTCGGAACGATCTGAATGCTTACTAAACTGTTCGCCATCTTGCTTCTCCTCCTCTTTCTCAATCCTCATGTAATGATCAACTTGTAACGGTCTTGGTGACGATTATCTCGTATCGATACCCTGTAACGATATACACAGGTAACGATATACAGCAAAAGGGCGCATATGCGCCCATTGCCGATTCCTATAACCGTATAGGCTTATGAAGCTGGCAAGAAGTCATTCGTAAACGCCTTGTCTACATCAATGCTCTTATCCATTAATTTGTTCCCCACGAGCCAATTCATGTAATTTGCCCATACGTCACGCTTTTGCTCGCCCCAGCGAGGTGCATCGTCCTTATACTTCGGACTCAGCCATTTCTGGCTTGCGATAACTAGGTCTTTGTTCAAATCCGGCACAGCTTTAAGCAGCAGGTTGGCTGCATCTTCTGGATTGTCGATCGCATATTGATAGCCCTTGGACGTAGCACGCATGAATGCCTTAATCAATTCAGGATCTTCTTTGATCAGCTTCTCGCTTGTCGATAGAACCGGTGTATAATAGTCGAGTTCCTTCGCATATTGATTGACGTACAGCATATCAATCGGCTCACCGCGAAGCTCTGCTTCGATACCTGTCCAAGCGTAGAAGATCCACGCGAAATCAATATCCTTCTTCACGGCTGTAAAGTAATCGGCATTGCCCATGTTGACGCTCTTCAGCTTGCTGTAGTCGCCGCCGTCCTTTTCCATAATCGTGCGGATAATCATCTCCTCAACCGGAGAGCCCCAGCCGCCATACGTTTTCCCTTCAAAGTCCTTAGGTGACTTGATGTTCTTGTCCTTCGGCGCGGCAAAGCCTGATGTATTATGCTGAATGATCGCACCAATCGACACGATCGGAACATTTTGTTGTCGAGCCATCGTAATACTTTCCTGAACACTAACACCGAATTGCGCTTCTCCCGATGCGATCATCGCCTCTGATGCGCCAGTACTCGGCTGCAATATCTCAACATTCAGACCTTCTTCCTCATAGTAGCCCTTCTCCTTAGCGACATACAAGCCAGTATGGTTCGTATTCGGCGTCCAATCAAGCACAAGCTTAATGTCGCGTTTCTCCTTCGACTTATCCGTTCCTTGCTCCTGAGTCGTGTTCCCCTCTGCCTGACTCCCTTGTCCTGCTTCTTGACCCTTGCCGCCGCAAGCAGCGAGCGCAAATGTCATCATGATAACGAGCGCCAGCATCAACCCTCGTGTAAAGCGTGTCCGTTGCATATGATGAATCCCCCTTCTCTTCCTTCCCTCACTAGTGGAGAGCCGATCATGAAATTAGAAAGTGCTTCGATAACGCCTGCCGCGTTCACCAGTTGGACGATCCGCTCGATCGTATATGTGTGGATGAGCAAGTTCCCGTCCCGCCGTCCTGCAACACGATTCAGATCCACAAAAAAAAGCGCCCCCTCTGGGACGCTTTGTGTGCCGTTCTACGCGTATATGCGAATGTGCATCATACGATGAATCACGTCAATAAGGTCATCCGGCATTCGTTCATCCGTACAGCAATTATGTCCATTCTGCCCAAAGCAGCGCACATTCATGCAGAGCATGACGAATAAGCAAGCAACCTAATTATAACAATAATGACGCGGTTCAACGTCTTTCCTACGCTGGCATTACCCAGATCAGGTGTAAGGGTCGGTATCTTAATGGGATACAATCTCAGCCGGCCAAATTCCAGCACCCCTAGCGTGCATATGCAGTTATCGAAGCTACCATATTACACGGGTAATTATAGTCCTCATCCATCAGAAAGTCCAGTGACAAACAGAAATTGCAAAGTGTCCGCTGATCATTGGGGCAATGCTTATATCTCCCATCAACTTCGTTATTCGTATGCTTTATGACAGCAGATTGCTCATATTCACTAGATTCCTGTCGAAAAAAGTTCCATGTGAAACAAGGGACAATCTTCCATTTTAGCTCAAAATAATTACCTCATTGATTTCTTGGCGTAGAGGATGTCTGTATGATACGATCACCAAATATCAATTCAATTCGAATACCGGATTCGAGCAAGGGGATGAAGAGTAGTATGACAGAAGCGTTAATCGGCAGCACCATTTCCGCCTTATCCACAGGCATCGGGGCCATCCCGATCTTGTTCATGAGGAGCATGTCTCACCGTATGAGGGATATCCTTCTCGCCTATACAGCAGGGATCATGACAACAGCTTCAATGTTCAATCTTATCCCCGAAGCGCTTGCCAGCTCTAATGTGTTCGTGATTGCATTCGGCTTACTGCTTGGCTGCTTCGTGCTGCTGTGGCTGGAGCATTCCCTGCCTCATATGGATTTGGAGAATCCGAATCAACGAATTCGCATCAATATCGAACAGAAATCATTCCTTATCATTGCGGCCATCACCCTTCATAATTTGCCGGAAGGCTTGTCTGTCGGCGTCAGTTATGCGAGCAGCAATGATACACTTGGGCCGTTAATCGCGTTTTCCATTGGATTGCAGAATGCACCAGAGGGCTTCCTCGTCGCCCTATTCCTCGTCAATCAGAACATCAATCGCTGGAAAGCGCTTGGCATCGCCACCTTAACAGGCGTCGTTGAGATTGTCACCAGCATGCTCGGATACACACTTAGCTCTTATGTGAGCAATCTGGTTCCATATGGGCTGTCCTTTGCAGCAGGGGCAATGATGTTCATTGTGTATAAAGAACTGATTCCTGAAAGTCATGGAGACGGACATCAGCGGTCGGCCACCGTCTCCTTCATTCTTGGCCTTATTACGATGATTGGATTGACAGACTGGTTCTAAACAATGATGCTTCAATCGTTTAATAGAACATGTTCATCAATCAAAGCTCATGCAAGGGCTACCAATTGACTAGGCAGCGTTTTATATCATTACTTAACCGGCGTAATATTTACTGTTCTGCTTGGATTATCCCACTTTACGCTGGCTCCCATGACTTTCGAAATAAAGCTTAACGGAACAAAGGTGCGTTCCCCGTTTTTTTCAACCGGACCATCGAGTTGGATCTGTTGATCACCTGCCAATGCGGTTTTACCTCCCACGTTAACTGAATTGATTTTGCCGTTGTAGTTGATTTGAATGGTTTGAAAATCATTATTCCATTCCACTGTTGCACCCAAAGCCTCTGAAACGAAACGTACAGGAACATAAATGATGTCGGCTTTGGATTTATAATAAGGATACTCTTCACTTTGAATCGGATTGCCTTTAACATTGACCTTGACATCATAATAAATATCATCTTTATCGCTTACAGTATCAAGAATCATACCAGCCTTCACATCCACTCGAGAAATGGAGAGATCGCGATTAAGGACATAAGCAAAGTTCCCATCCTTGCTGAAGCTGATCGCTTGCCGGGGCTCTAAAAATCCTTTTATACTCCCGATGCTGCTGTTGTCGGAGGTGCTGATTATATTAATGGAGTTATCCAGCTTGTTGCTGGCAAAAAGGATCTTTCCATCAGGAGAAAGGGATGCGCCGTAAGGATCGCGCCCAACCTTTACCTCGCCAATTATTTTGCCTTGTGAGATGTCCACTATGGCAATACTATTACGCCCGCCGTTTGCCGCATACATGGTAGAGCCATCGGCGGATATTGAAATCGCTCGAATCTTCGAGAATCCGTGGATCTCATGGACGATTGCATTGGTTTTGACATCCACAACCGATACCTTGTCTCCCTTGAAGTTAGTAACAAACACATAACGACCGTCGGGAGATACTTTTATCCCTTGACGAGGTTGGGAGAATCCCTGAATGACAGCGGTCGTCTTATGCTGCCCGATATCAACAACCGTTACTGTACTTTTGGCTTCATTGTTGACATACATGGTATTTCCGTCCGCGGTGACATCAGTTCCAAATGCGCCTTGACCCACTGCAACCTCATCCTTCAATGCCAGGTCTTCCGTGTTGTAAAATCGCAGGGTGCCCAGTGTGCTATCCGAAACGACAAACTGCAAACCGCCGTTAATGAACATAATGTTTCTTGGTGTGACAAAGCCGCGGATCTCCTTACGCAAAGTTCCTTGGGCAAGATCATAGACTCGAATCCATGGCTGACGACTATCCGAGACAACCGCAGTTTGCTCGTCGGGACTTACGGCCAGTGAGTTATTGATAATCTCGCCGTCAAAGGGGCGAATTGCCGCAATGGTGTTGTTTCCTGCAGCCGAGATCGAAGCCAAATTGTTGTCAGCAGCCAAAATAATGGCCGGTTGAATAACGGAAAGTACCATTCCGGCAAAAAGTACAGGTTTTATCATTTTGTTTACCATCATTCACTCATCGCCTCTCTGAAAAGGTTTTGAGCCAACGTAAGACGGGGCTCTTGACCAATGTAACGGAGAATTGTAAAGATCATATAAAGAACACGAGAGCATCATGTCTGATAAAATGATAGCCGTGGAGGTGAATGTTCCGATGGATAAGCTGCAGCTTGAAGGCCCTATTCTGATTGCGGACGATGATGCTTCGCTCGTCTCGTTTTTGCAGGAATACTTTGGGGCACTGAACTGCCGAGTGCTTGCCGCGAGCGATGGGCAGCGAGCTGTTGAACTGGTGAAAACTAAGGCTCCATCTTTCATCATTCTGGATATTATGATGCCTTTCATGGACGGTACTACGGCATGCTGGGAAATACGCAAAATCAGCAGCGCGCCTATCGTCATGCTTACGGCTAAAATCGAGGAAGAGGACAAAATCCGGGGTTTGGAACGCGGGGCCGACGATTACTTGTGCAAACCGTTCAGCCCGCGAGAACTCGTCGCCCGGATGCAGGCAATTCTACGCCGGATGCGTACGTCGGAGCGGAAAGCTTCGGGGCTCATTTTGAACAATAACGCGAATTTGTTATACGAATCCGAAAGCCATCGGTTTTATTGGAAGAAAGCACCCCTGCAATTCACGTACCAGGAAGCTCAAATTGTCATCACCTTGCTCAAAATGCAAGGAAAAGTCTGTACCCGCGAGCATTTGCTGAACGTGCTGTATCCGCTGGGCGATAAAGATGTTGTCGACCGCATCGTGGATGTGCATATCGGCAATATCCGGCAAAAGATCCGTGATACTGATCCCGGATTCGATCTCATTGAAACCGTCCGGAGCATCGGCTACCGGTTAAAGGAAGGGTAAACGGTGAAAATCAAACTCATTTACAAGCTCCTGGCGATTAACGCGCTAGTCTTAATTTTGCTGGTAGCCGGAATAAGCATTGGATTTAGTCAGTACACGCTTCAACTGATAGAAGAAAACCGCTTGATGGTGTACCAAAATTTCCTCATGTTCCAATCGGCTACGGGGCGTTATCTTCTATATACCAGTCTAGCGATCATCCCCCTCTCCATTGGGATTAACTGGATATTCACCCGTTCGATCGTCCGCCCCTTGTCCGGGATGCGGAAGCTGACTGAGCGAGTCGCGAGCGGGGATTATACCGTGAGGGCAAAGATTCGATCGAACGACGAAATCGGCGATTTGGCTCGTTCATTCAACCAAATGGGCAAGGAACTTGAGAGGATCGAACAGCTTCGAAGAAGCCTTGTGGCGGACGTAGCCCACGAGCTCAGAAATCCGCTATCTACGGTACGGGGCTATATGGAAGCGATGAAAGACGGCGTCCTCTCCGCAAAGCCCGAAACGCTCGATAAATGTTACCACGAAGTAGAGCGGCTCGTTTGTCTGGTGGAGGACATTCACCGTCTGGCTGTGGCGGAGAGCGATTTGAAAGCGGCCATTCCCTCAAATCCGGTCGATCTCCGATCCGTTGCCCAAGAAGCCGCTTCAAGGTATATGCCGATATGGGAGGAAAAAGCAATTGTTTTTCAAGAGGATGTACCTTCCTCCCCGGTCTGCGTCATGATCGACAAAGTTCACGCCCTACGCGTATTTGAGAATCTGTTCGACAACGCGATGCGCTATACGCCGAATGGTCATTCGGTTCGTTTATCGATGCAAGCAAACGCTAAAATGCTCCGCGTGGAGGTTATGAATACTGGAGCGGAGATTGCACCCGAGCATCTGACGCTTTTGTTCGAACGATTTTACCGGGTTGATCCTTCACGCTCGCGCACGTACGGTGGTGCGGGCATTGGGCTTTCGATCGTGCGCGACATCGTGGAACGGGCAGGAGGACGCGTGTGGGCAACGAGCGAGAATGGTTCCGTGACGATACATGCGGAACTGCCGGTTGAATCATGATCATAAAAAAAATCCCTCAGGGAGCGAACCGCTCGGACAAACTCCCTATACAAAGACCCCAACACCATGATAGGCTCCCATCACTTGACAGGGAGAACTTCATATCGGTATCGGGGTCTTCATTTATTAAGAAAGCTAGAACCGGTTACTAAGTCAACCATTGGCGCTCCCTACTTCGCTTGCTGCCCTTCCATATCTTCACGAACAGGGAAGCTTCTAGCCCAATATAGAACTGGTGTCGACAACACCGAGATGATGAGCTTAATGACATAAGTAGTAATAAAGATTTGGAACCATACATCCCAAGGGACGATGCCGGCAAACGCAATCGTACAAAATACGAGCGAATCCGCCATTTGGCTAATTCCTGTACTACCATTGCTTCGAATCCACAATTGGCCTGCCTTCGGGTATCGTTCCTTCACCCAACTAAAGAGCTTCACATCTAAGAACTGACTGACGAAATACGCGGTCAAGCTTGCTACGACAAGGCGCGGCATCAAATCAAAAATATTCGACAGCGATGCTTGTGCCGTACGCGCCATATCAGAAGCCTCAGGCGTAAAGCGAAGAGCCATCTGCATAATAATCGTCGTCATAATCAACGTGAAGAACCCGAACCACACTGCGCGCTTCGCTTCCTTACGGCCGAACTTTTCATTCAACAGATCCGTTGTCAAGAACAGCGTTGCATTCGCCGTGTTGCCGAGCGTCATGACGATGCCGAACATTTCAATCGTCTTCCCAACTTGGATATTGGCGATAACCGTCATTACACCAATCCAAGCATATAGTCCCGACTTGCCAAATGCCCGGTAACAAATCAAGAAGAAGGCAAAGTTCGCAAGTACGAACAGAATGCCCCAAGTAAAGTTGAACATATAATAAACTTCCTCCCTAGTTTTGATTACGCGGGATGGTTACGAACCGCGGCGCCTAGGCGCAAGCCATAACTTTACCATATGCATATCGTTCATGCCAATAGAAAAATATCACTGAAATGCGATGCAATTATCCTTTATATTAAGTGGAAGCAATTATTTAACATGGATGGATGAACGTTACCGTCGCATCTCTCGTATATTGTGAGCGATATGGAGGGAATATATTGTCATACATAGCTGCATCGTCAATGCGCAGCTAATAAACCGTCGTGGAAAAAGTTTGGTTTAGTTAAAGATTTACCCTTTAAGTGTGACATATATCACATTCAATAGAGGTAGTTAATGTTAAAATGACAGTGTAAATCAGTTAGTTATAATTTTCACAAAGTAATTTTGAACTAAAGAAAAGGTGGGGACTCTTTATGAAAAAGAAACTTGTACTGTTACTATCCGCAGTATTGGTAGTAGGTATGTTGGCTGGTTGTGGAGATAAGAAAGAGGAAACTGCAAAACAACCTGAAACAAACACATCAACAGAAGCGAATAAAGACGCTGCTCAAGTAACATTGAAAGACGGCGACTTCCATGCAGAATCTCCTGATTTCGATGAGAAATCCGGTTGGAAAGAAACAATGGACATCACAGTTAAAGACGGCAAAATCACAGCTGTAAACTGGGATGGCGTTCATAAAGACGGCGGAGATTCCAAGAAAAAGCAATCTCAAGACGGCAAATACGGTATGAAAGCTGGCGGTGCTTCTTCTGAATGGCACGAGCAAGCTGAAAAAATGGAGCAAGAACTTATCGCTAAGCAAGATCCAGCTGCGATCGCTGTAAACAACGAAGGTAAAACAGACGCTGTATCCGGCGTATCCATCCACGTTGGCAGCTTCGTGAAACTTGCTCAAGAAGCACTGGCTAACGCGAAGTAAGATAAGTCTACTCCTTCCTTGATCACATAGAGATAACACGGAAGCTCCGCAGTAGGAAAGCAAAATGGGCACAAGCAGCGTATGAATGCTTGAGAGCCATATATCGCTTTTTTATTCGCGGAGCTCCCTTGTTCGCATTAGATAGTTCAATTTTTAAATATTGACAAATAAGCATTACAACGGGGTGAAACCATGAAAGAGATCGTTGTATTGGGCGGCGGTTATGGTGGCGTACTGACAGCGAAAAAGCTGGCGAAGCGTCTGAAGAAAGACAAAGACATTCGCATTACGCTCATCGACCGTAAACCTTTCCATACGATGATGACGGAGCTGCACGAGGTTGCAGCATGCCGCGTCGAAGAAGAAGCAATCAAAATGGACCTGAAGCAAATCTTTGCAGGTCTGAAAGTAGACGTTGTGCTGGATGAGATCGAGAACATTGATTTCAACGGACAGAAGCTGCATGGCAGAAAGAAATCCTACAATTACGACCATCTTGTTATCGGTACAGGCTGTAAGCCATCCTTCTTCGGTATCGAGGGTGCAGAAGAGAATTCCTTCTCCCTCTGGTCGTTCGAGGATGCAGTTAAACTGAAACAACAAATTCGTCAAATGTTCATGGACGGGACGAAGATCTCAGATCCAGAGCTGCGCAAGCAAATGCTCACATTCGTCGTTGTTGGCGCCGGCTTCACTGGTGTCGAAATGGTCGGCGAATTGGCGGAATATCGCGAAGAGCTGTGCCATGAGTTCCATGTGGACGAGTCTGAGGTTCGCCTCGTCGTAGCAGATATGGCTCCGAAAATCCTGCCAATCCTGCCGCAGAAGCTCATTGACAAAGCGGACAAGTATCTCCGCAAAATGAAAGTTGAAATTATCACAGGTGCGAAGATTTCCGGCGTTACGCCGAATTCCGTTGTCCTTGGCGATAATGAAATCAAATCGAGCACGGTTATCTGGACTGCCGGTGTCGAAGGTTCTGACCTTGTAGGCAACCTCGATGTTCAGCAGCAAGGACGCAAGCGCATTTTGACAAATGACAAATTGCAGTCCGTTGATCACAAAAATGTGTATGTTGTCGGCGACAACATCTTCTATATTCCGGAAGGCGAAGAGCGTCCTGTACCGCAAATGGTTGAGAACGCCGAGCACTCTGCTGGTCTTATCGCACATAATATCGTGGCTGACTTGAAGAATGGCACACATAAGTCGTATAAGCCAACCTTCCACGGTACGATGGTATGTATCGGTGGACGCTACGGGGTAGCCGCTATCGGCACGCCGAAGAAAATGTTCCACTTCACTGGCTTCATGGCCATGTTCTTCAAGCATATGATTAATATTGTGTACTTCCTGCAAGTACTTGGCTTCCATAAGATCTGGTCTTACATGATGCACGAATTCTTCCATGTGAAGAATCGCCGCAGCTTCGTCGGTGGACATTTTGCTAAGCGTTCCCCGAATTTCTGGCTTGTTCCGCTTCGGATCTATATCGGTTTCATGTGGTTATCCCAAGGTTGGGAGAAGGCATCGAAATTGCTGAAGGATCCTTCGCAGATGTTCCTCATCCCGCCTAAGGCGATGGATGGTGTGACTGCAGCTTCTCAAGCGGTTGATGCAGTTCATACAACGGTTGACGCACAGACAGCAGCATCCGCTGTTGAAGGTGCAAGTACGGCTATCAAGGCGATTCCAGTGCCTGATTTCGTCAAGGGCATTGTCGATTGGTCGATGGATTTGATGTTCTATACAAACGATGGCGGCTATACAGCAATGGCTTACATCTTCCAAGGCTGCATGGTTGCAGCTGAGGTTATCTTCGGTATTATGTTGATCTTGGGCTTGTTCACAGCGATCGCATCGATCGGAACTGTTGCGATGGGCGTCATGATCTACACGTCCGGTATGGCTCCTTATGAAATGTTCTGGTACTTCTTCGGCGGCATCGCGCTTATCGGCGGTTCCGGCAGCACGTTCGGTCTGGACTACTACCTGTATCCACGCCTGAAGCGAATTTGGAAGAAGATTCCGTTCGTGAAGCGCTGGTACCTGTATACGGATTAATTGCTCAACAAGAATAGATGGTATGGTGTACTGGAAAAGTAATGTGTACTTCGTGTCACATTACTTTCCTTATTTCTGAGGGAAGCGGGGGGTTCCCATGAATCGGCAACTATTGAATCAAACAAGTGACCTTCTGGCACAGCATCTCCCGCCGATCACCGGCATTCAATTGGCGGCTGGAACGGATGAACATCTGCTGCTCGACATGGCTCGCATGCTGAATGCGTACGATATGCAGCAGCAGGAACGTCAAGTGCTGCTCGGCTGCTACTGGCTGCTTCGTCAAGCACTGCGTACACATCAACATGTTCCGCAGGATGAACAGCTCGCGGGCAAGGCTGTGTTGGACGGTGATTTCCTGCTCAGCCTGTACTATCAATTCGCCGTTCGCCACGGAATGACACAGCTCATTATAGACTTGGCAACGACGAACAAGCGCATCCAGATTCGCCGTGTCGAGGGCACTGCCTCGGATATGATGCTTCATCAACGAATGGGCCGTTTCGTGTCCACTCATTATAAGCAGGTGGCTTCCTATGGCATCATTTAACGGTACGCTGAGCGATCAGCTGAACATCTCCCTAAGGCGAATTAATCGGGATTTGGAACGCGTTATTCTGCACGATCCGGATGTCCCCTCCCGATCCATTGTCGCGAAGAGCGTGTTGGATCTCATCCGTGCAGGAGGCAAGCGTCTTAGACCTATGATGACAATCGTAGGCAGCCGCTTCGGCACAGACGTGGAATCCGAAGATGTCTACCGACTTGCCTCTGCTGCCGAGCTTATTCATGTAGCGTCACTTATTCACGACGACATCCTGGATCAGTCTGATACGCGCCGAGGCCAGCCAGCGCTGCACTGCAAGACAGGCATTTATGACGCGGTTCACATTGGCAACTACATTATGTGCCGTGTCATCGAATTGCTAACAGCTAGCGGCAAGGATCATGAGCCTTACGCACATGATCTGGCGTCGATTACAACGACACAGCTGTGTCTAGGTGAATATCAGCAGCTGGAGTTGAAATACAACTTCGACCTGTCACTTGATGCGTATTGGGAGAAGACGCGCAACAAGACGGCACTCTTGATGGCAACTTGCCTGCAGCTAGGTGCGAAGGCAGCAGGCGCTGATGAACACGTAATCGATCAGTTGTACGCATTCGGCGATCAGCTCGGGATGGCGTTCCAAGTCAGAGATGACATTCTCGACTTCACCCAATCTTCGGAATCACTCGGCAAGCCTGCTGGGGTCGATCTGCGAAACGGACATGCAACGCTGCCGGTCATTCTGGCCATGCGTGACGCATCGATCGCAGCGAAGATACATGAGTTGAAGGCAGATTCACCAGATGATGCATTCGACGAGGCAATTGCGCTTATTCATCGCAGTGGCACATTGGATGAAGCGCTCCAAATGAGTCATGAGTTCATGAAGCAGGCTTGGAATATAACGGAGCAGCTGTCTTCTTATCCTGCCCACCGGGATTTGAAGGCACTGTGGCATTATTTCGAAGCCCGCACCTACTAGTAAACTACGTTAAATGGCCGAATCCTTGTTCAAATAAGGGTTTGGCTATTTTTTTAGTATCAATTGTTTACAAATTGTACCGTTTACTCTTTTGTGCGTTAGGGCAAGGTGGTATTATAAATATGTACAGGCTGCTTGTCTGTCACTTACACCATAGATGAAGGAGGTTGAGGTACGACGATGAAGCCTCGCCAATTCGTAATAGAAGCAGTCATGCTGGCGGTCTATGGTCAACTGTCTGTGCCGACGCGTCCAGTCGAATATATAATTCCATACACGACGATACTCGAGCTGTACGAAATGCGTCTGGAAGGTGACCAGGTCATGCCTGATCCCGAGGAAGATGTATATGCCAAGCAGCAAATTGAGGAGCTCATCTCCTACTTCGAGAGCGAGCTGAACAAGAAGAAGATCGAACGTGCACTGACAGCCCCTTGGCGCCACAGTCCACCGCTTATTTTGCAGGGCAACGTATCCTGCATTGTCGTCAATGCGATGGATAACGCCCGCTATGGCGAGACATTTGACCCCGTCGAAACGGAACTTATCCTTACCGCTATACGTGAGCAGGCTCCCTTACTTACTGATCAGTTCGAATATGTAGACCGCCTGATTACGAACGAAATCCCGATTCCCATTTACGATATCGATGATTTTGAATATGCAATGGAGCACGAAGAAGTGTCCGGTGATTCAAGTACGAAATAACAAGAAACCTGCCCCTATTGTTAAGGAGGCGGGTTTCTTGTTTTATATGGCTCTTCAATTCGGAGCAAATGGCCACAGCATTTGAGAATATGAAGTGCTTAACCGCCCTGCTCACCTGTTCCACGATTTCTCTGAGTATCCGTTTCCCCCATACTCCAGGATATTCATCCCCCCCACTTACATACACTTGCTTCTCTCTGCTCTGAAGCGTATCCCAGCTACCCTCCAAAAACACCCAATTAACAGCATCGAAAAAAGAGTGATGAATACCTCAGTCATGTGGAATAGTAATATTGGAAGAAGCATATTTATTTTTACTTATATTGCTATCTGTGGATGGTTGCTGTAAAACCACAATAAGTATTATAATTAATTTACATTCATTATTATACAATTCGCTGCAGCAGGATATCGACATCAAAGGAGAGTTGTTATGCCCAATTATGATAAGAAGAAGATAATAGAAAGTGTCCCACAACAAGGGTTTTTTGGACATCCTAAGGGCCTTTTCACCCTCTTTTTCACTGAGTTCTGGGAGCGATTTTCTTACTATGGGATGAGGGCTATCCTTGTATTCTTTATGTATTATGAGGTGACGCAGGGCGGACTTGGGTTACCGGAAGACATCGCGCTTGCCATCATGTCCATTTATGGATCACTCGTATATATGTCAGGAATCATTGGAGGTTGGTTGGCTGACCGAATATTCGGTACGTCGAAAGCGGTTTTTTATGGTGGAGTCTTGATTATGTGCGGGCATATCGTGCTGGCCATACCGGGAAATACCGCGCTTTTCTTTGTATCCATGATCTTGATTGTATTAGGTACAGGACTGTTGAAACCCAATGTATCCAGTTTAGTGGGGGATATTTATAAGGAAGAGGATAATCGCCGAGATGCGGGCTTCAGTATTTTTTATATGGGGATTAACCTAGGAAGCTTCCTCGCTCCTCTGGTTGTAGGAACAGTTGGGATGAATAATTTCCACCTTGGCTTCGGTCTTGCCGCTGTCGGGATGCTGCTAGGTCTAATTGTTTTCGTAGTAACTCGTCCTAAAAATTTGGGTATTGCCGGTACAGTCGTCGTTAACCCGCTGTCACCTGCCGAGAAGAAAAAGGTATTTACCATTCTTGGTGTAAGCATTGTTGTTCTCGCTGCTTTAATTACGATTGCGATACTATTAGGCGCACTTACGTTTGACACCTTTATCAAGCTTGTTGGCGTGTTGGGAATACTGATTCCAACCTTGTATTTTGTCGTGATGTACCGCAGTCCGAAAACAACGCCCGTTGAGCGTTCCCGAATCATTGCGTACATTCCTTTGTTTATTGCTGCGATTATGTTCTGGGCCATTCAGGAGCAAGGATCTACGATTCTGGCTAACTACGCGGACAAGCGTACCCAATTGGACTTCGCGGGTATTCATCTTTCACCGGCTTGGTTTCAATCGTTGAATCCACTATTCATCATCCTATTCGCACCTGTATTTGCGTGGCTGTGGGTTAAGCTCGGCAATCGCCAACCGACTGTACCGCAGAAGTTCTCTCTGGGCTTGCTGTTTGCTGGTCTGTCCTTCTTGATCATTTTACTGCCGGCTTACTTTGGCGGTGCTGGTTCGCTCGTTAACCCATTGTGGCTCGTCCTCAGCTACTTCGTCGTTGTACTCGGAGAGTTGTGCTTGTCGCCAGTTGGCCTCTCGGCTACCACGAAGCTTGCACCTGCGGCCTTCTCGGCTCAGACCATGAGCTTATGGTTCCTGTCGAACGCCGCTGCTCAAGCCATTAACGCACAGATTGTGAAGTTCTATACGCCCGAAACTGAGATGCTATACTTCGGAGTTATTGGTGGGGTGGCCCTCGTGCTGAGTCTGGTGCTTTATTTGCTGTCACCTAAGATTCAGAGTTACATGAAAGGTGTAAAGTAAGTAGCACACTTCTCCAAATAGTGTGATCCGTTGTTTCCAACATCAAAAAATCAACAAACCCGCCTCTTAAGATAAAGGGGCGGGTTCTTATTGCTTGTATAAGATTTGGATTAGATCTGGTGGGGGGCAGAATATCTATACAATACTTAACACAACGATTAGAAAAGATGCACAACGGCTTCTTTTCATCAATTTACGTAACACATTACAGGCTCATCTGACATTGACACTGTGTATTGATGTAATTGTGGGTTTTCGCTGAGCAGTTCATACATCATCAGGCATTAATTTGGCCGAGATGAGTTTTGGTTTTGTAAACCGTCGACTTTCAATAATAATAAAATAGTTTTTATTCACCTTCAACGTTTGAACAATTTCATCAGTACTGTCTATTACAATTCGCTCTTCTTCCCTATTTAAAAATACAAGTGATTTCTTATTTTGATCAGAGTTGCAACAGCGCCTGTTTTGTCTGTGCTCAGTAAAAAAGGCATTATAACAAAAAGGAAAAAGCACAAAACAAATAATACAAAAAAATTCCTTTTGACAATACAACCCCCTAAATATTTACGATTTATTATATATACATTCTACTAAAAAAGAACGGCATACACAATTTTACAAATTAGGAGGGGTTTTATTGAAGCTCTTATCGCGTCAATATGTTTTATCAGTTGTTGTCCTTTTGTTCAGTTCATTTTTTCCGTCGAATGTAAAAGCACAATCACAAGTGGAAGCACTTAAAACACTTACACTCAACAATGTTAGTGTTCAACAATTTGAGGAAGGGTATATCAAAGGCATTACTGCGCCTCAAGAGCTATCTGTAGATCAAAAAGACGCAATTCTCAAACTTTTAATTTTCACTGATGAAGATATTATTGATATTCCTGATTCATTAAAAAATCAAAGAAGGCGGCGTCAAAGTTAACGTATCTTTGGACAATATGAAGCATGTTTATACTGATTTAAATTAAATGGTAACGCCTATCCCTTATTAATATTATCAATTTGCCCGAAACCCATAATTCAGCGGCAGTTAGCGGGGTATCGATACTGTTCGTAGCACTTCCAATATAAGAATTGAATTCGTCTTGGTCATGAAGAGGTACTTAGCAACTAGGGTACGTCATGAATTATTTCTTTTAATCTCTATGCGAACAAATGTAGATAAAAGAAATGTAGTTATGTAGAAGTAAAAAATGTATAAATTAGTGGAACGATCTTGTGAAACATATATTTTATTGTGGCAATGGCACATTAACACTTATTTGTTGTTGAATGTTTCTTTCTAAACAATCATTCATTTCTATACTAAGTTATAAACATAAACTTGTATCAAAACAATTGCAATAAAAGTTATAGCTCCGATCACCTTGGCAGGATGAGTCTGCTTGTAAGTATTGAAAGGCGAGATCCGATTAACAGTCATCCAAAACAATAAAGCACCAACGAACAGGATCAATCCGCCCGAGATGTGGTTCATTGAATTTGCAATACTATTAATATGTTTAACAAATATGACCCATAAATAACCAAGAAAAGCATAGATAACAATTGATAGTACTGCCTCTTTAATATTCATACAACCCTCTCCTTTTTTTCTGATATCTATGCATTATTGAAAGCAAGTCAAAGCAGATGATTTACATTTGCTTTGACTTGCTTAATAAAAATTACCCCTTAAATCCCTCAACAGGACATCTAGTATTCCATCGTCCCTCTGCACAAATTTTGTAGGGTGGAACGTAACAACCTATTATGTAGGCTCCCGCACAAATGAGTCTGCCATAAGGAACTTTATCACCCCATAGACAGGCTGTGCCAACTACAGTCTGACACATACCTTCATATGTACCACCATATTCCTCATACTTTGTACAAGTCCAACAATAGTTATCTACTAAAGTCGCGTTATTATCATTTGATTTTTTAAGTGCTTCAGTTTTTTCCGTCAATGATGCAAGGTAATTTTTCAAATTCTTATTTGCATCAACTTGGTAAGAAGTTTGGACATTACCTGCATAATCCCTTACATATATTTCTCCATCAGAGTACGATTTACTATAATCGATGATAAGAGTCTCAACTTGTTTTTTCTTTATGTCATAAGTGAAAGTCAAAAGAGAAGCTAATTGAATTATTTCTTTCTCTTTATAACCGTACTCAAATTCGAACTGAGCAATATAACCATACGGATTATTATTCTCATCTCTCAAATAATTAACTAATTTTGGTTCGCTTTTGATAAAATCTTGTTGGTATTTCACGTAGTTCCCATTGCTAATCACCATTTGCAAAAACTCTTCTTTACTTGGCAATTCATTACCCGCAGTTGCAAATGAATCTGTACTGAAAAAAATACTACTCACCACAAACACAGTTAGTAACATAACAAGCGTTGTTTTAGTAATGCTTTTCAAATAGAGTCTCCTCCTTATTCTATGATCATTCAATTTATGTATGACCCTGTTGTGATAATAATTAAGGTATTAGAAACTAAAAAGTTCCCTTATTATCTTTTCGAAACGTTAAAAAAACTAGAAGGTAACATGAACCCAGTTGTTTGCTGTGCGTTGGTTTTGATGAGTCCAGGTAATTGTGGCAATGATAGTTTGGTAGGTAATCGTTTTCATGGAAAGATTCATGGGGACAAACATATTGTGAATTGCTTCTGAAGGATTTTTATGATATTCCGACTTAAATTTTAGTTATAAATTACATCCAATAATCAGCCCCTCCATCTTCAAGATGATGGTAATAAATGAAATATGTAGATATATTGTGTTAATTAGAAACATACCATATTTTTACCTAAGTGTAAATATTGATAATATCAAGGACTGTCGGGACATCGGACTTAATCCATATATACTAGTGAACGACATAAGATTTGTCCATATAGGATAGAATCGCACTCCAAATCAAACAAACACTCGTTTTAATCCAAGCCTGACGGCCTCCAAAATCATTCAACAACTAATTCTAATCATCTCCTGTGAAGATCAACATATTTTAGTTCCCAGATATCCTAATTACTAAGACTGTCAAGTAAAATATAGATACGATCAAGTTTCTGATGTTAAATAGTTTCTACTTAATGGATACTGAACAAAATATAAAAAACAGGAGCGGTGTCATTGAGACAAAACTCCTGTTTTTATTTATCCTAATTCTTATTTCAGGAAAAAGTCAGCCATCGTACAAAACAGAATGGTCATGCTGATAACTTGATTCAAGTTGTACGACGCGACATTCATCCGTTTGCGGCTGGATGGCTTGATGATGTTATGTTCCAGCATCAGCAATATGACCGCGATACCGATGCCGATTAAGTAAACGGTGCCTAGACCCCGAATGACGAACAGTACGAGCAGCAGCACGACCATGATCGTATGCAATGAACGCGCGATGAAGAGCGAGTCTTCATAGCCAAAGATGCTCGGCACCGACCATAATCCGGTCTTGCGGTCGAACTCAATATCCTGCGTCGCATAGATGATATCGAATCCCGCAATCCACAGCATGACGATTGTGCCCAATATAAACGGCGTTACTGCAAACTTCCCAGTCACGGCGAACCAAGCACCAATAGGAGCTGATGCAATCGTAAAGCCCAAGTACAGGTGGCACAGCCAGGTGAACCGCTTCGTAAACGAGTACGAGCAGATAAGTACAATCGCCACAGGCGACAGCCATAGGCAGAGAGGGTTCAGCATCCCTGCCGCTGCGATAAAGATCGCAAAGTTGATGATGACGAACAGCGTCACTTCACGCCCATGCAGCAGCTTCTGCGGCATATGCCTATGCGCCGTGCGCGGATTCGCTGCATCGAATGGCAAATCGGCCAAGCGATTGAACGCATTCGCTCCATTACGGGCTGCTACCAGCGCGATGAGCGACCAGAGCATAACGTGGAAGGAAGGAATCCCTCCTGCTGCCCATACCATCGAAATGATGGCGAACGGCAGTGAGAACAGCGTATGGGAGAACATGACCAGTTCTCCGAACATGCGCGTTTTGCGAATAACCTTTTGAATAGTAACCATAGCTTACATACACCCCATGAGTGTTCAAATATCTATTCTATTGTCCTTAACAGGCAAAATTCCAACCCGCTAGATGCGATCATGTTGCCCTACTAGGAGCTCTCTATTCAACAGAGCCCAATGGACGTTTCCTAATCGAGGCGAAGCAGCCTATTGCACCGCCTCCGCCAATACTGCATCCAGTTCCTTCAGCATCCCCTCAATATCTTGCTCGTTCATCACGAGCGGTGGCTGGAAGGCTAGCACGTTACGGCCAATGCCGTTTTTCCCAATAATATAGCCGCGATCCTTCATCGCTTCCAATACGCGATCCGTCAGTGCTGCGCTATCTTGTTCGTCTGTACCGTGCAGCTCCGCACCAAGCATCATGCCCTTGCCGCGTACATCAACGAGTACCGCATGCTTCGCCTGCAGTGCCTGCAAGCCTGACTTCAACTGATTCCCGAGCCGTTCTGCACGGCCTACCAAGTCTTCCTGTTCAATATAATCGAGTACAGCCAGCGCAGTAACAGAAGATACCGGATTACCGCCAAATGTCGATGCCGACGCACGGTTGAAGCTTGCCGCGATCTCATCTGTTGTCGCAAATGCACCGATTGGCACACCGTTGCCTAGTGCTTTTGCCATCGAAATAATATCTGGCACAACGCCGTAATGCTCCATGGCAAATATACGGCCTGTACGACCGAAGCCGGTTTGGATCTCGTCGGCTATCATCAATACGCCATGTTCCTCAAGCAGCGCCTTCACCTCGCGGAAATACCAATCTGGCGGTGCAATCATGCCTCCATTGCCTTGAATCGGTTCCACGAGCATCGCTGCAAATGTATCTCCCTTCTCCTCCAGCACCTGCTTCAGCGCCTCAATCGAGCGGCGTGCCGCCGTCTCATCGTCTGTCTCTGGATCATATGGACGCGGGATGAAGGTCACTCCGCTGTCCAAATAATCATCAGCACGCCACATCGGGATGCCCGTTACGCCCATCGTCAGGAATGTGCGCCCGTGCAGGCCATACTCCAGCGCAATGAAATTGCGGCGCTTCGTATAAAGTCTAGCAAGCAGCATCGCACCCTCATTCGCTTCCGAACCGCTGTTGCAGAAGAAGGTACGTTTCAGATCACCCGGTAGGATACCGTTCGCGAGCCGCTCCGCCAAATCGACCATCGGCTGCGTCAAGTAAATCGTTGTCGTATGCTGCAGTGTCTCCAACTGCTTGATCGTTGCTCCTGTAATCGCTGGATTGCAGTGACCGCTCGCCACGACCGATACCCCTGCGAAGAAATCAGTATATTGTGTGCCCTTCTCGTCGTACAAATACTGCATCGAGCCGCGTACAATTTGCGGTGGATTGCGATAGAAGTGATGCGTGCACGGGAAGAAATATTGCTTCCGCTTCTCTATAACACCCTCTGGTCCGATATACGTTGTTTGCTCCTTGCTCACTTCGTAGCCACCCTTTCTCATCTTGAACTGAAGAAACGACAGACTGTAACTTGGCCATTCAAGTCAAGCCCTGCCGCTTCTTGTTCTCTCTACTCCATTACTGCCTTTATTCTCTATATAGGAAAAACTATTTAGGACACCGTAATAGCAAAATAAGAAGCCTAAGCCCGCCGCTATAGATCTATTAAGAATGCAAACTAAGCATGAACTGGCTGTAAATCAATCGACAGCGCTTCGCCGAATTGCAGCGACCCTAGTGTGTAGCCTGCATATTCCGGCTTCATGCCGGCATACAATTCACCACAGAGCGACAAGTCCTGCAGCGCTGTACGGTACGTGCCTACGATGCTGCGCAGCTGCTCAGTTGTGTACGACTTGCCCTCGATACGGAAGTGGTTCACGCCCGCTTCATGCAGTTCCTTCAAGAACGGCAAGTAACACAGTTCCTTGGCCAATGCCAAGTGGTTGCGTCCGCTCCAATCGCGGTACACCGGATTCTCGCCCTTGTCTGTCATCAGCACCAGGTGCTGATTGTCGACGTACTTGTTGTCCTCCTGCATGATCGGCTCTATCGCGACTGTATTTTCATACAGATCCAATTCCAGATACATGGCGATTGGCGAGCCGTGAACGATCATCTCGACCGGCACCTTCTCCGTCTCTTGCAGCAGATTCGCTAGGTCGTTCAGCGGAAGCTCTAGAGACGCATGTACCCGCTCCAATCCGAAGTGTTCATGGTACAGCTTCGCCGACATATGATTATATACGTTTAGATTGAAATCGCCAACCATCGGTAGACCGATATCACGGAACTTATGCATAGCCCCAATATTGCTGACGAGCAAACCATCAAGCCCATATTGCCCGCCCCGCAGGAAGTGATTGTATTGCTCCATGTGCAGCTCATTCATCATGCGCGGCATACCAAGAATGATTTGCGAAGAGCCCTTCATCTCAACCAGCATCTCAATATCATGGCGTGTGAATGGCATATCTGGCTGGAATACGTCTCCTGTCAAATAGACAATGTCTGCACCCGCTTCGAGCACCGTCTTCGCCTGCTCCACATTGTTGACATGTACAGACAATTGCGGCTGCTTCATCTTCTCCGGCTGACGAACTCCCGCCAAGGCATCACGAACCTGTTCCAGTCGCTCTGGCTTCACTTCACGCTCAGCTGTTGGTGTACTGAATACTTTACCTGTACTATAGAATTTCCCGGTTCCCTCATAACGCGTGTTGATATAATCAAGCCCTGGCTTGCCGAACGCATAGGCCGTCGAGAAGTCCCGCTTGCGGTTCTCATACAGCGTGTCGCTGTTCTCCTTCCGATCATAGCCGAACGGATCCGCAATGTAGCGATCAATTGCATCGCCATAGCTGTTCACAATCATCATCAGGAATTCCAGATCCCGCATCCGTCCCTCTAGCTTGAACGAAGTAATGCCCGATTTAATTAGCTCTGGAATATGCTCATACATGTACATATCCTTCGCCGCCAGCGGATATTCGGTTGGATACACGTTGCCGTCCTTCTTCACCCGATAATCCCAGCGGCAAGGCTTCATGCAGCGTCCACGATTCGCACTATTGCCATACAACATCGAGCTGTAGAAGCAGTTTGCACCATGCACCGTACACATATCCCCATGGACGAAATATTCAAACTCCATGCCTGTCTTCGCTTGCAGCAGCTCTGCGGTATGCAGATCCATCTCGCGGGATGCCACAACACGTGTAACGCCCATTTCCTTCAATGCTTCGATCATCTCTAAGTTGTGCACGTTCATCATAACTGAAGAGTGAACCGGTACATTCGATAAATTCATGTCTTGGATGAGTGGGAATACGGCCAAATCTTGCGCAATAATCGCGTCTGGACCTACCTCGTTCAAGAACGACAGGTAACGCTTCGCTTCGTCCAGATCACCTTCATTGAGCAAGTTGTTCACAGTAATATAGGCACGCTTGCCGCGGTCATGCGCCATGTTCACGGCTTCACGTACTTCTTCATAGCTAAGATTGTAGCCCTTGCGCATCATCCGCATGTTCAGAGACGGTCCCCCGAAGTATACAGCATCGCAGTTCATATCAATAACAGCTTTGAAGATGTCAAACGTTCCGGCAGGTGCCAACAATTCAATTTCTTTCCCATTAAAATATCTAGCCACAGTCGCTCTCCTCCAAGTCCATTCGTTTCAAGTAGTAGTCACTTCTAAGGTATCGCCTTGCGTTCTTTCGAATAACCAAATATTTATATTCTAAATATAACATATTTAAACTGTCATTGTGACAAGTTTCACAATATATACAATAAATACGCGCAATCCGCTGCCGCTCCTCTTTTTCTTAGAGGAAAGCAACGGATTGCGCACCGATCTACCATAGTAGAATAAGTACTAACATCCCAATAAATAACGCCATGAACCAGGTATCAGCCTGCTTCCATTGCAGTTGGCGCAGCGACGTACGCGGTGCATTCAATACATAGCCACGTGCCTCCATCGCCTGTACCAGTTCCTCCGCACGACGGAAGGCACTCACGATTACTGGCACCATTAGCGTCATGACCAGCTTGCCCTTCTGCGTGAAGGACAAATCCGCATAATCCGCTCCACGTGAAGCCTGTGCCTTCATTACCTTCTCCGCTTCCTCGAATATGGTTGGAATGAAGCGCAGCGATATCCCTATCATCATCGACCAGCGCTGCGGAGAGCCTCCTACGAATCGAATTGGCTTGAGTACGCGCTCAAGACCCAGATTCAGTTCAACGGGTGCTGTTGTAAACGTTAATATCGCAGTCAGCGTCACGAGCAGCGCCATTCTCCATACGGCATATGCCCCATAAGTAACGCCGCCTGTCGTAATCTTCAAACCGCCTACTTGGACAAGTGCACTGCCGCTTGAATCAAATAGAAGATAGAAAATAAACATGAAGGCCATAATGAGCCACAGCGGCCGGGAGGCGCGGAAGTAGCGGTATAGCGAGATACGCGAGCTTATCATCATGAGCAGCGCGAACACCGTAAGCGCCGCAAGCTCAGCGAACTGCTCTGCAAGAATGACCGCGATTAGATAGATGACCATCGCAGTCAGCTTGGCGCGCGGATCAAGACGATGAATCCATGAATCGGCTGCCACGTAGCGGCCGAGCATCATTTTCGCCTGCATAAGGCTACTCCTCCTTCTCCTCCAATGAATCTGCCTGCTGCCCCAACTGCTTGCCTGCAAAATGTGATCTTCCTTCGATCCCTACGCCTGCAATCGTGGCAGCGAGCCATTCCGTCCATCCCTCTACCGAGCAAGGAAGCTGATCCATTGGCACACCTGATCGCTCCATAACAAGTGCTGCTAGACGCATCGTTGCAGGCAGAAGAATTCCTGCCTCCCCTAGTCGTTCCGGCTGCGCCATAAGCTGCGAACGCGTGCCTTGAAAGGTCACTTGCCCATCCTTCATTAAGGCGAACGAATCTGCATAGGCAAACAGCTCATCCAGACGATGCGTTACCATAATGATCGTCTTGCCCTCTTCCTTGCAGAGTTTATGCAGCAGCGCAATGAGCTCTGCTCTGCTCACCGGATCAAGGGTAGCCGTCGGCTCATCAAGTACGACAATCTCAGGATTCGAGGCGAGTACGGTCGCAATCGCTACCTTGCGAATCTGTCCGCCGCTCAGCTCAAATGGACTGACCTGCAGCAGCGATTCAGGCAGACCTACCTGCATCATTGCCTTGCGAGCGGATGCCTTCGCCTCCTCCTCGCTCTGTCCGAACTGCAAGGGTCCGAACAAGACATCCCGCTCCACCGTTTCCTCGAACAGCTGCTGCTCCGGAAATTGAAAGACAAGCCCAACACGGCGTCTAAGTTCCTTCAAGCCGCGCTCTGGCGTGCCTCCTTGGAAGGTGAACTCTAGTACCTTCAAGCTTCCAGAAGTCGGCTGCAAGATCCCGTTCAAATGCTGAAGCAAGGTTGACTTGCCCGAGCCCGTTGAACCGAGAAGCGCGACGAATTGTCCTTCCTCGAACGTGACATTCAATCCATCTAGTGCGGGGACACCATGCGCCCCTTGCCCTTGATAGCGATACGTGACCCGTTCCGCAGTTATGATCGCCATAGTGCATTCACCAGCTCTCTCTCGTCATTCGTATCCGGCACGTCCATGCCTCTTGCTTGCAGCGCCCTAGCCAATTGGAGGGTAAATGGCGCCTGCAAGCGGCACTCCTTCATGAGCGCCTCGTCTGCGAACAGCTCAGATGGCGTCAGATCCGCCGCTATCGTCCCGTCCTTTACGACAATAACCCGATCCGAAGCGAGTATTTCCTCCGCATCATGTGTAACCGATAGAATTGTGTAGCGCCCAGACGCATGCAAGCTCTGAAGCTGAGCTGTCAGCTCCCGCTTCGAGCGCTCATCCAACATCGAGGTCGCTTCATCGAATATCAAAATGTCCGGATTCAATACCATCATACCTGCGATCGCCACGCGCTGCTTCTGTCCCCCCGACAGTTCTGCGGGATGCCGATCGAGCCATTCCCGCACACGGTACTCATCTGCTACCTGCTCCAGTCGGCGTTCCATGTCAGCAAGCGGCAGTTGGCGATTCTCCATGCCGAACGCAATATCATCGCGCACCGTTGTGGCGAAGAACTGATTGTCTGGATTCTGGAACAAAAAGCCGACTTGGCGGCGAATATCTGCAACGCTCTCTTCATTGAGGTGCTTCCCGTTGACATAAATTTGCCCAGCATGCGGGGTGAACAATCCATTAATGAGCTTCAACAGTGTCGATTTGCCCGAGCCGTTAGGCCCTATTACGGATACCCATTGCCCCCGCGGAACTTGAAGCGATATCCCATGGAATAGCGGAGAGCGGTGCGGATATTGGAAATGGATGTTCTCCATAAACACTGCACTTTCATATGCAGAACTGGCATGGGCAGTACCAACATCATTGGCAGTGCCCGCAACAGCAGCAGTAACATTAGCGGCACTATCAGCACTTGTCTCCTTGCCATGCGCCACCCCAATTTGCGGCGCAAGCGAGTCGAACAGCGGCAGCTTCGCCAGTGCTGCGACGATGTATTTAACCGCGATGCCGATAAAGATGCCTGTTACAACACCCGTAATAAGCAAAACCGGCAAGTAGTAGAAAATATTTGCCGTACCAAACACAATATACGCCGCAGTCAGCTGACCGGCGTTGTGCGCGGCGCCGCCTACGACGCTAATACCTATCAGGCTGACGTTATCGCGGCCAATTTTCAAAATGGCGTACATCACCATGAAGCTGAACAAAGATCCTAAGAAACTAAATAGGAAGGCAGAGAAGGTTCCCAGCATGAGCGTCATGAGCAGCGTCTTCAAGATGACGAGCGTCAATGCGTCCCTTCCGTTCAAGAAGTATAAGCATGCCAAGATCATAACATTGGCTAAACCGAGCTTCGCCCCCGGGATAGGCAGAATCGTCTGCACCGGGAGCATGGCCTCTACGAAGCCGAGAACAACAGCAACAGCGCTGAATATGGCGATAATGACCGCCTTCTTCAACGCTTCGGACTGTTTGGACACGGCAATTCGATTCGCATTATTGTACGACGGCATCGATGTCACTCTCCTGGCCAGCATCGCCCTCGCTGAATAGCTCGACAAGCACGCGATGAGGCAAACATACGATTGTATCATTCGGTCTCGATACGAAGCCGAACGACAGGCATACCTTGTCGGAGCAATCGGCATCAATCATTTCGATCCCCTTGTCATGCACCTTCAGTAGGTTGAAGCCATGATCGGTTTCGACGCGAATCGTTTGTTCTTCCTCAGTTAATTCCACTTGTTTATAAGGTTTCCCATCTACGGAAATATGAGCGACCACCTTGGAATTGTGCAAATTTTCACTTTCGTTTTGAAAGAACCACTTCGGCACAAGAAATGCGAGCGCCGCGACAATAATGACTCCGATGAGAATCAGATCTCCACGTTTCATCTTGTTGACTCCTCGGGTTACATTTTAATTTTGAAGCTATTTTTATTATACCTCTTCGTGAAAGAAGGTTCAATGTTCGTCCATGTCATAACCGTGAACTTCAGCGGAATATGCACGTGATAGTCTGCATTTCTGTGATATGCTTGGTTTGCAACTTTTTGGGGAACTGCTATAATAAAATGCTTGGTTACGAGCCTATTTCCTTAATACAAGGATGTTCAAATCCTGTCTATTTCATTACACATATATATGGAGGAATCGCCTTATGATACGTTCACGCAGCCTGCTTCGCAGTGCCATCGTTCTGTTCTCTGCTTGCGCCCTTATTTTGAGTGGTTGCGGCAGCAGTAAAGATGCATCTGGAACGAGCGATACTGCAAGCCAGAAATCCGCCATTAAGCAGCAATCCTACTTTATTTTTGATACGATCGTTACCGTCAAGATTTATGATGAGCGAGCGGATCAAAAACAATTCAAAGATATCGAGAACCTGTTAAAAGAAATCGATTCACGCCTGAACCGTACGAAGGATACGAGCGAGCTAGCGAAGATCCATGCTGCATCCGGCAAGCAAGCTGTCGCGGTTACGCCAGAATCCTATGATCTGATTGCCAAGTCGCTCGATTACGCGAAGCGTACCGAAGGGCGATTCGATCCAACCGTCGGCCCGATCGTGGACTTATGGAATATTGGCCATGAGAATGCGAAAGTGCCGGATGCGAAGAAACTCGCAGAAACCTTGAAGCTGGTTGATTATAAGGATGTTACACTCAACCCGGACAAGCATGAAATTAAGCTGAACCGTGAAGGCATGGAACTGGATATGGGCAGTATCGGTAAAGGCTATGCAGCAGACCGTATTGCTGACTACTTGCGCACGAACGGCTTCCCCAGCGCCATTATTGACCTTGGCGGCAATATTTTTGCCGTTGGACCGAAGCCTGGCGGTTCCGACTGGACCATTGGCGTCCAAGACCCGGATGAATCTCGCGGCAACCAAATCGGCAAGATGAGGGTAACTGATAAGACGATTGTTACATCCGGCGTCTATGAGCGTTACTTTGTGGAGAACGGCAAACACTACCACCACATTCTTGACCCAGCTAACGGGTATCCGGTTGACAATGGTCTTAGCAGTGTAACGATTGTGACGAACAACTCGACGGATGCCGATGCGCTGTCAACTTCTTTATTCGCACTCGGTGTAGAGAAGGGATTGAAGTTCGTCGAGGCAGATCCGAATATTGAAGCCATCTTCATTACTACGGATCATAAGGTGTACGTTACATCAGGCATTAAGAAAATTTTCGAGCTGACGAACGATAAATATAAGATTGTTAATTAACACGAGAGTCCCTCGTGGACATAGAGCGCCCGCTGTCTCAACTGATCCGCTTCATACAGACGATCATTGAGGGCGGGCGCTTTTTTTTGCTTATATATTACATTCACTCATTCAAATGCAAATGGGTCGCAAGCAAGTCGCACTGAACAACGAACCGGAAGATTCCTGCTATCCACGCTATCCCCACATGCTGATCAAGGCCATACCGGCTGCTACGACCCCCGAAGTCGCAATTCTCGTCCAGCCCTGCTGTTCCTTCAACACAACGATGCCTAGCAATGTCCCGATCACAATGCTGAATTCACGAATGGGCGCCAAGTGTGCAAGCGGACCAAGCGTCATCGCGAACAAGAACAGCAAATAGGAGCCTGGCGAGACGACGGAGCCAAGTACAATCGTGTGCCAATTGATGCGCCATTCCTCGCGCAGCCGCTTCGTTCTCAGGACAGAAGGCGCTAAGAATAGGAGTGCACCTAAGTTCGATATTTGAATCAGACCCAAGGGGCTGAAGAACTGCACCACCATCTTATCCGTCAGCGTATAGCTGGCCGTACACAATCCTACCGTCGTCGTAATTGCCAAGGTAAGCCACCATGTCCTGTCACGCGGCTCCTTCGCGGAGAACATGCCGCTAAGTGCGAACAAACCTCCAACAATGAGCAGCCAGCCGAGCCAGCCAACAAGAGACAGGCTCTCTCGGTATAGCACCACACTAACAACTGGCACAATGAGTGCGGCCGTTCCACGCATCATCGGGTATACCTTGGACAGATCCCCAATCTGATAGGCCTTGGATACGAGCCAGAGGTATATCCCTTGCAGCAGTAAGGACACAACAAGCAGCAAGCCATTCGTCCAAGTCCAGTGCATGATCACAAGATCATGGATGAAGAATGGCATGAACACGACGGTTGCCAACCCATGTAAGCAAAATAAAAAGGATTCCTTATGAATGCTCCGCTTCGCGAACATATTCCAAGCTGCATGCGCGAAGGCTGAAGCAATAACTAGCAGGAGGGCGTATATAGCCAATCTAGCATCTCCTTTGCAGCAGATATCTTCCATCATCCGATTTCCCATCGTATAAAAGGTGAAGCTCCATCATGCCTAGCACCACAACAACAAGAAAACCCGGGTCGTAACCGACCGGGCCCCCTCGCTGCTGTATACAGCAGCCTATTACCATAGTTCGCTGTAGCAGCATCGTGCTTGCCATCGAACCTTGCACATGTCTCCTGCAAGCACGATAAGGTATTTACATCCCATTGACTTCGCTGCCTGACGATATTAGATTGCCGAGAACACGGTACCCGTCACCATGCGATGGAAGAACGGCTGATGTGCGATGCGATCCCCTGCCACTGGATCATCACTGTAGAATGGCAGACGTTCTGCATCAAGCTCCTCCAAGCGATCTACGCGGCCTTCCACGAAGTCGAGAATCCGATCTTCCGCCGACTGCAGCCGTGCAAGCACGGTACCATAGCGGCTGTCGAGCACTTCCCAGCCGAATGGCTTGCTTGTCGCCATCCATAATGCACGATGCGCCTTGCGCGCTTCATCGACCAGCGGACGAACGGACGGAATGACATCAGCGGCAATGCGGCGAAGCTCATCCTTATCACCATTCTGGTACGCGCGCGTGACCTGCACGCCAAGCATCGACTTTGCGCCAACAGCCTTGGACAACTTCGCATACATATCAAACACGAGCGCATGATCGCCTGCGGTATTGTCTCGTGCAGCCAAGAGGCGTTCAGCAAGCTCACCGTAATGCTTCGGCAGCTGCGACTCCAGCTCTTCTGTCAAATAGATATCAAACAACCCGATCAGTGTGTCTTGGAACAACAGGAACTTCGAACCGTTCGAACCGTGCATGTTGTTCTTCGTTACACCCGGTGTCTCATCCAAGTAAGTGAGCTGCCAGTAATCATCGAAGCTCTGTCCGGTGCACAGCTGGAAGCGTTCCTTCATCTTCGCTTCATCGACTTCCCCTTCGGTATAGCCGTGCTCAGCGAACAATTGCAAGCCTGGCAGAATTGTCATATGATTCGTCTCCTGCCCGTTGTCGCCCCATGCTGTCGCGAACACTTCCTTAATGCCCTTCGACTTGCAGGCAAGCAGCGCCGGATTCGTATTCTGCCACGTCTTCCCGTAGTTCGGACTCATCGCGCCCCATACCCAGACGCCGCCAGCGAATACCGGATCAGAGCCCAGTTGGCGATGCTTCTCGATAAATTCCTCGTAGAAGCCTTGATCATCATGGTAGTAATCCCAGTAGACGAATTGTACACCCTTCGGAATTTGATCAACAACTTCATTCGAGAAGTTAATGTCGAGATCATAGTAGTGGCCGCCGTTTTTCATAAGCAGGTGGAAGTACATATCACTCCACATCATCGGCGTAAGGCCATGTTTGCTCGTAATCTCTAATACGCGCGCCAAATGCTCGTTCATAATATCGAATCGTTCGCGGAAGCCATGCTTGTGCATATATTTGCCTAGACCAAGCCCGAACGCCTCATCCATCCCGATGTGAATGCGCTTGGAACGCAGCGGCTTCGTTGACGCTACAATCATATCCTCAATGAATCGATAGGTCTCCTCTTCTCCTACAAGAAGGACGTCCTCTGTATCCTTCATCTCATTCGCATAGTCCCATTTCAGCGCCTGCGCCAAGTGACCAAGCGTCTGAATGCATGCCACTACCTCAATTCCGAACAACGCGGCATACTGGTCAATCTCATAGAGTTCCTCCGCGGTATAGCGTCCGCGCATGTAGCCGAAATACGGACGGCCTGGAACCTCATACGTATCTTCGGTATATATCATTGCGCCGTTCAAGCCCATTAACGCCATTGAGCGCAGCGTCTGCTTCATCATATGTACATTCGGAACTGCGTTCCGAGATGCATCAATCATCGTTCCGTTATACGTGAATTGCGGATGCTCTATAATATCGAATGGCTGCCCCTTGCGCAGCTGCTCAACGAACAAGCCCAGTGCACGGAAGAAATGAATATCCGACTCATAGCGGATCAAGCCTTCTGCACCATCCCATGCGGCACGAAGCGGCCCCTCTCCCTGCTCTACGCGAACTGTAGTGCCTTCTGTCCCCACTTCCACCTTCAATAATGACTTCAATTCGAGAATCCCTGGTAATACATGTTCGATACTGCCCGTAAAATGCAACTTCACAGCCAGATCCCTCCCCACGAGTTAGTTGGATACGCTTACAGATACAGCGAGGTATCGGTATCTTTTTATAGAATGCGAAATGCGGAAATAAATTTGTCACCCGTAGTTTACCACATCTATCTCCCGCGAAAGTGACAAGCCCGTGAATTCCTATGAAAAAAACGTCATATCGATGACGCAAAAAAGGCCTAGCCTCGATGGACTAGACCTTACCAATCTTCTTTTTCAACATCACTTGGCATGCTCTAATCCCAATACCCTCTAATGGACAGGTGCACTTGCACTTCCTGACGATGCCACCTTGTTTGCATTGCCCACTTCTTGCACATCCATTGATGTGTTTGAGACACCTGCCGCAGCTGCCTGCTTCTGCTCTTGCTGCGAACGCAAATATACTATATAGTAAGCCCCTGCAACGAACACGACGCCTCCAACCAAATTGCCTAGCCATACCGGCACGAAGTTCGTCAAATATTGTCCCCAGCTAAAATGACCCTCAAAGATCGCAGCCGGAATTACGAACATATTCGCTACAACGTGCTGGAAGCCAATCGCAACGAACGCCATCGTTGGGAACCATATTCCCATGATTTTGCCGCTGAAGCTCTTCGCTCCATAGGCGAGCCATACCGCAAGTGCAACTAACCAGTTGCAGCCAATCCCACTTACAAAGGCTTGAATGAAACTATCGTCCAGCTTATGCGCAGCCACATCTACCGTCTTCTGCAAATAAACGCCGGAGCCAGTCAAACCAACCACGTGACCGAAGAAGTATGCCACGAACAGCGCACCTAAGAAGTTGGCAATCGTAATGACGACAAGATTGCGAATGACCTCTACCGTGGATATGCGTCCCTTCATCCGAGCAAGCGGCACAGCCATCATATTCCCTGTCAACAGCTCACCCCCTGCTAACAAGACCAGAATAAGACCAACCGGGAACAGCGACGCTCCAATTAGGCTATTGATGCTCCCCCATTCCGCAGGTGCTCCAGCTGTTACACGTATATATAAGAGATAACCAAGCGCAATAAATGCGCCGGCAAGGAATCCTAGAATCATCATGGCGGACAATGGGTTCTTCGCTTTAATTGTTCCGGTATCTACTGTCGCTTCCGCAATTTGCTGCGGCTTCAAATATCCTGACATCGACATGACCTCCTGCTTATGCTTATTCGGATGCAAGCCCCATCATTTCCAAGGCCACACCCCATCCGCACCTACTCAGATACGAATAATTCCAGTTGGAATGTCAGCTGAACAGGTTGCAAATTCATTGTAACGGAGCCCCAATTCCGATGTTGTGCATTTTATCACAAAGTATATTTCAAATATTGTCCATTTTGCGTATAACCCCGTGCATATCCGATCTACGCAAAAAAGCCAGTAAGTCGCACAATCGACTCACTGGCCTTAAGCTGTATATGTTATTGACCTGCAATGTGAAATTATGCGCCGCGCTTTGCAACAATGCTCCGTGCAATGTGTACACCTGCAGCACCCGCTTGTGCGAGTCCACGCGTAATGCCCGCGCCGTCTCCACCGCAGTACAAGCCATCAATTTCAGACTCCAACGTCGTGTCCAGCTTCGGGCGAGCGGAGTAGAACTTCGCCTCTACCCCATAGAATAACGTATGCTCAGAAGCGATGCCTGGTGTTACGCGATCAAGCGCTTCAACCATCTCGATTAGACTCTTCATCGTATTATACGGAAGAACAAGACCTAAATCTCCAGCAACAGCTTCTTTCAAGGTAGGCTCCAAGAATCCTTCTTGGATGCGCTTCTCTGTAGAACGGCGGCCGCGAATGATATCCCCGTACTTCTGAACGATAATCCCGCCTCCGGACAAATCATTTGCACGCTTGCAGATTTCACGAGCGTACTCATTTGGCTTGTCGAACGGTTCCGTGAACTTGTGCGAGACAAGCAATGCAAAGTTCGTATTCGCAGAGCCAAGCTTCGGATCCTTGTAGGAGTGCCCATTGGCACACATGATCCCACTATGGTTCTCAACCACGACATGGCCAGATGGATTGCTGCAGAAGGTACGCACTTGTGTGCCGACAGACGTGTTGAACACGAATTTCCCTTCATACAGGTGCTCGTTGATTTCGCGCATGACAATATCCGATGTCTCCACACGCACCCCAACGTCCACTTGGTTGTTGTACATTTTCAAGCGGCGCTTCTTCAATATCTCCGTCAGCCATGCAGAACCGTCACGTCCTGGTACGATGACCACTTGATCCGCTTCATGCTTCTCGCCGCTCTTCAGTTCAATCCCCTTCACAATATAGCGTCCATCCTGCTTCTCTGTAACCAGATCCGCTACTTCAGTCTTATAGGCCATATCGATACGAGTCTTCAAATATTCATAAATGGATTTCAAAATCTCCAAGTTCTGTTCAGTGCCCAGATGTCGAACTTGTGCGCGAAGCAGCTTCAAGCCAGCAGAATATCCAAGCTGCTCAATACGGCGAACCGTTTCTGTCGTTGGATCGGTAATGTCCGTCGTCGCTCCATGCTCCAAGTTGATTGCATCTACATATTTAATCAAGTCCAGTACTTGCGAAGCTGGCAAGAAGTCTGTCAGCCAACCCCCGAACTCTGTAGTTACGTTAAATTTCCCATCACTATATGCCCCTGCTCCACCGAAGCCGTTCGTAATCGAACAAGCTGGAAGGCAGCCTGCAAAGTCCTTCTTCCCTGCCGCTGGAGGACACTTCTGAATCTTCTCCTCCAAAATCGGACAGTTGCGGCGATAAATATCATGTCCCTTATCTACAAGCAAAACCCTCAATTGCGGTGCCTTCAAAGATAATTCATAACAAGTGAAAATACCGGCCGGACCTGCTCCTACAACAATTACATCATATTTACTCATTGTTTCCTCCTCGATGCTCACGATGTCTCGGTCTATTTCTCTTCTATCCGATGAGCCTGCACCTATTTGGGCAAAAAAAATATCCCGTTACGTTCAGGTATGCCAAAGCATACCTACTCGTAGTCAGGAATTTACGGCTCCTGGTAGAGACCCCTAGACCTTATCTCTGGGATATACGAACAGGATAAACAAAAAAATGGCCAATCAATCCTTGCCACCCACTTCTGTGGGAGCAACCTTATTGTATCGAAATTTAGCGAACAAGTCAACATCATTCCCGCCCAATGTTCGTAAATTATTTCTAAATATCATTTTTCTTTACTTTGGTAAATGACATTATGGTCGAAATCCGAACATTAACAACACGTCCCCCTTGCTTAATGTCTTACTCTATCTCTCCCCCCAGCAAGGAAAGTACATATTAGTCAGGTTAATATCTACCCAAATCTAGGTTCTCGATATATCATTTACCTATATGATCTATCTCACAACAATGAATGGGCATACTGATTGGAGGTTCGCGTATGAACGCGCAGGAACCCCCCTACGGGGAAGGACTTATTATTGATAAGTTATATGTGACGAAGGGCAATTCCACACTGTTAGATGCGCTGAGCGTACAAATACATCCCGGGCAATGCATTGCAGTGCAAAGCAACCATATTACGGGACAGTTAATTATCGATCTGCTTATGAATCGAGCTAAGCCCTCTGCCGGCAGTGTAACCTGGCGTGGAGTGCCACTCTCCTCTGCCTCACTCGCCTCCAAGATCGGCTGGATTCGGCAGGGCGATTCCCTCTACGAGCGATTAACACCGAAGGATGCCCTTATCTTCTATATGAAGATGTATGGAGCCTACCATAAAGATCGACTTGAGCAGCTATTGAAGCTAACCGGTCTGCATGAGTGCGCGAATACACCGCTTGGCAAATGTACGTTATCTGAGCAGCGCCGATTCCACTTGGCGAGAGCCGCTGCTCATCGTCCGGAACTAATCGTCATCGAGGATCCCGAATTCCACATGGATTTGGAGAGCAGCTACCTGCTTCGGCAATGGATCAACACTATGTGCGAAGAAGGCGCTTCAATTTTCATGACCGTGCCTTCCTTAGAAAGCGCGCTCACGATGACCAATCATGTCGTTCGCTTAACACCAACGGGCTTCAAGTCCGTTATTATTGAGGATGAGGTGCCTGTAGCAGGAACACTTCAGGAAGTCGAGATATTTGAAGCGCATAGGCATACAAACGATGCTGAACAGCAGGTGTTCGTGGCGGAAGCCGAAGATGGTGGACAAGAAGGCACCGGAACGACGGAGTCTCTGAATGAAGATGTTAGCAGCCTACCATCAACCAAGGACAAGAAGTCCACAATACAAGCCGCTGAGAACGAAGAGGATGAGCCTGAATCCTCTTCAGCTGGAGCTGGACAACGCTTCGTCCCTCAAATCAGCTTTGATAAGATTCCAGCGCGCATCGAAGACAAAATCGTGCTTATCGATCCACTGGAACTGAATTATATTGAAAGCCAAGACGGGGCTTCTCAGCTTCATATGCATTCGGGTTCCCTCCCCTGTACAATGACGCTGACGGAACTGGAGCGTAAGCTTAAGGCATTCGGATTTTTCCGCTGCCACCGTTCTTACTTAGTCAACCTGCAGCGTGTACGCGAGGTCATTATTTGGTCGCGCAACAGCTACAGCCTTGTCCTCGATGATGAGAATAAGAGCAAGGTACCACTCTCCAAGAATAAATATGAAGAAATGAAGGCCATTATGGGGATCGGATAATTCATCATCTGCGCCATTCATCAGGAAAAGCTGTATTATCCACTCTCTCATTGGTTCCATTCCCCCCGCGAAATGCTCCATTCAACCTCTGGAGCACTCTATTCGCGGGGTTTTTGAGGTGATGATCACTCTTTCGCGATACGATAAGGATGTCGACAGGGGCGGCAGCGCAGCAATGAGCCGTCTCAGCCGCAAGCGAATAACAGCGGCACCGGCATTCACATCGTACACAATATCATTTATATAAAGCGAGGGTGACTCACATGGAACCAATTATCGAAGTGAGAGCAATGACCAAGACATTCGGCAACAAGCAAGCCATCAAGCCAATTGACTTTACAATTGAACGCGGTGAAATCTTCGGATTTCTGGGACCTAGCGGCTCCGGCAAGACGACAAACGTTAAGATCCTGACTGGTCAACTGCTTCCTACGTCAGGCACAGCCCGCGTATTTGGCGTAGACATCGCAAAGATGAAGGATTCGGAACGCCAGCAGCATCTATCTCGCATCGGCATATTAACGGATAACAGTACCTTGTACGATCGGCTCACCATTGAAGACAATCTTGTATTGTTCTGCAAGCTGTATAATGTGCCAACGAGCCGAGTACAGGAAGCGCTGGAGCAGGTTAACTTAACGAATGAACGCAAAACGGCCGTCAAACAGTTGTCCAAAGGGATGAAACAGCGGGTAACTCTCGCACGTGCCTTGCTCCATAAACCTGATATTTTATTCTTGGATGAACCAACATCTGCTCTTGATCCAACAAATACAAAACGAATTCATGAGGCGCTACGCGAACTGAACCGCATGGGCACAACCATTTTCCTGACGACACATGACATGGAAGAAGCAGAATCGCTGTGCGATCGCATTGCACTCCTCCATAATGGATGCATTGCTGCCATGGATACACCGCAGCAGCTGCGGATAGCCCATATGGATCATGGCATTACGGTTGTTACAACAGATGGAACCCACACCGTTGAGCGCGACGAGAGTGGAGCCAAGCGCATTCATGACTGGATGACTTCCGGCAAGCTAGTATCGATCCATTCGAACGAACCGACATTAAGCGATATTTTCATTAAAGTGACTGGAGGCGTATTACAATGACATTTTCGATAAATCGTGTATCTGCAATGATTCAGAAGGAATGGAAAGACGCTCTGAAGAATCAGATGCTTTTAATCACTGCCGCTTTGCCGCTTATTTTCGCTTTTATGTTCAGCAAAGGAGAAGCCAGTGATGGCGCCACTCTTCTGATGATGCCAGTTAATATGGCGCTGCTCATGACCTGTTTATTTGTTCAATCTATGATCGTTGCGGAAGAGAAGGAGAAGCATACGCTGCGCGTACTGATGCTGTCCCCTGCCAAGCCGATCGAAGTATTGCTGGGCAAGAGCGCAATCTCCGTATTCTTGACCGTATGTGCGCTTGTCGCAACATTTCTGATTGCAAATACACCAGCTCTTCCGCTTGTCGGTCTTGTTATGCTGATTGTACCAAGTCTGATCATGTATGTAGCATTCGGAACTCTTACCGGTTTGCTTTCCCGTACGATGATGGAAACTTCTTTTGTAGGTATGCCGCTGATGATCATCTTCTTGATGGGGCCAATGTTCAAGTCTATCTTTAATAGCACCCTGGTAAATACGATTGTGGATTACTTGCCAACATCTCAATTGTCAGCAGCAGCCGAGAAACTGTGGGATGGACAAGGAATGTCATCCATTTTAATCCATACTGGCATCATCTCCATCTGGATGGCTGCAGCGATTATCATTACATTGATTGTATATCGCAGCAAGCGTTACGACGCATAATGAGCTTGTCCGACAGGAACACCATTATTTCCCGAGAAATATACGGCGTCTTTCTACTCAAGCTGCAACACGAACAGCACAGCCCTGGAAGAGTACACGCTCTCGGCTGTGCTGTCTTTGTGTGATGCAGGTATTACTTGGATTGCTCTTCTACAGATTGACCCTCCTGCTTGCGTTCGAACAAGTCACTAAGACCCCATCTGCTCTTCTCCGCGGTCGATTCATCGATGCCAAAATGCTTCACAGCCCTCACGCACGGCTCAGAAAGCAGCTTCTCCAGCAGCTTATCGATATGCCATGTACGGCATTTCAATGTTACCTGCAGCAGCACACAGCAATAGCTATCTAGTTCACTTGATTCCTCTAATGGTGGATAGACGGTTGCTCTAGCCTCCGCTCCTCGATCCACAGGTTCAATGGAAATGTCCGATATGGCAATGTTCTGTTCCTTCAGAATAAATAGAACCTTCCCGATATGAAGCGGTCCGTCCGAAATAACAAGCGCAAGCTGCCTTACAGAGGCAGATTTCGAGAAGAGCGAGAATTTCTTCTCCAGCTTGTTCAACATGAATAAGCTGAAGAATGCTGTAAATGCGGTCAGTAGCGCTCCGTAGTAGAAGCCTGCTCCAACCGCCAAGCCTATCGCGGCAACTACCCATAAAGAGGCGGCAGTCGTTAGTCCTGATACGGTCATGCCCGTCCTAAGTATCGTTCCCGCACCAAGAAATCCGATCCCACTAATCACTTGAGCTGCTAGCCGGGCAGGATCCATGCGTACATTCGTTTCATAAATAAAGCTTGAAAAGCCGTAACTCGACAACATCATAATGAGCGCAGAACCAAGACAAACGAGAATATGCGTACGGAATCCAGCCGCATGCTCCCCAAATTCGCGCTCTAATCCAATTGCTCCGCCCAACACAACGGCAGTGATGACACGCAGGGTAAGCTCCAGCATGCCGATTTGCCATACTTCTGGATGAACGCCTAATTCCATAATTCGTATCAGCCTCATTCGTAGATGCCCGGTTCCAACCGCAGATCAAATAGTGGAGAATGAGTATGGGCACATTGTTATTATTTTTTGTAAGCGCTTCCTGTAAGAGATCTGTTAAATCCTCTCACCCCCGCACTACATCTGGATGCAGCTTCTCAAGCAATATCCATGTTGAACATCATCGTCTCTTCGAATAAACCTTAGAGTTCCTGCTCCATATAAGTAAGGCGGGAAAATCGAGTATATAATCTGGATTATATGCGCTTGTCACCAAAGTAGAACGAATCGTTTATTATTCTTCATTCGATAACGTGACACTTGAGAGATTATACTCTCACTTACAAAAAATTCTTGTTGTTACCTGTTTAACTGTATTTCGTACTAAAAGTAGAATGCCATACACGATAAAGACATTTACCGCATATAAATCAAGCCTCCATGAACATTCTACTGCATTTCTCCATAAAAAAACTTCACTTGCATGACCTAACGGCTCCTTTGGACCATAGAAAACAAAGGGAACCGGAAATCCTAATTGTTTGCCATTATTTCCAATTAGTAATAAAAGAAAAGGCAAGATCAAGCTAACAACAAAAATAAATTTACTTTTCATCAACACAATCTCCTTTTTACCATTGAAACTTACATATACACAAAAAATTAGGAGAGTATTACATGTCTAAAAACTTACTTCATTGTTTTTTTCACTAGTACCGATTTTTTCACTGGCAAGTTCTGCGTTTGCTGAAGAAGGAAAAACGTTTTAACGTTCGACCAGAAAGAACAATTGAAGGCTATTGAAAAAAAGTATGACGGCGATGTTGAAATTTTCTTTCCTGATTCTATTGGATCAGAACAGTTATCCTTGAACTCTACCGATTCTTCGGAAAGAATGAAATTCAATTCCGTAGAAGAACTTGAAACATTTATCGATGTTTTAAAATCTGAACAAATCGTCGCCTTCCTGGCGATAATTATACGGAATACCTGCAGCTCGTGCTTTTACTATAGCCTATGCAGCTAAGCGCTTCTGCTCTACTGCTCCGCTGTTCGTTATTTCAAATATGTTTCCATTCCCCCCTCCTATTGCTCCTTTCAACCGACAATAGGTACTTTTCAACCGGAATATAAGGAATGAACATATAGATGCCTATAGAATAAGGGTATCAAATCAATCGAGGGGACGTTGAATCAAATGATGAAGAAGCAAAATGAAAAGAACACTTGGACTTGGAGCGCATTGAAATCGAAGAGAGCATTTTGGTTATATTCCGGAATCGCATTAGGTGCGGTTTTGGGTCATCTTACTAATAATCTGGGTACATTCGTGGCTGTTGGCTTATGTACCGGTGAGGCCATGTGGAAGACGTATCAGAGACAAGTTAGCGCACAGCATGCAGAAGGATAAGCTGTACATAAATGAAGTGAGACTGCCGAACACGGCGAACAGTCTCGCTTTTTTAGTGTTATCAGCCCTGCTTAACGGCCTTACTTCTGAAATAAACGCGCTTGCAGGCTCGCATCTGCCTTCGTAGGACGGAAGGCAATATAATGATATTTCGCCACACCATGTACAAAGAAAGGATCCTGCTCGATATAGAAGCGAGCTTCCTCCTCTGTCTGCGCATCAACGACGATAATTCCGCCTGTACGAGGCTCCTTCGGCCCGGATAGCAGAAATACACCTCTCGAATAATGCTCGTCCAAAAAGGCACGATGGGCATCCAAATATACATCCACATCGCTCATCGGCTTCGTATAGCTTAGCTCTACAACATACATGCTTGTACTCCTCCCTGATCTGCTTCATACATAGAAGCAGCCGATGCATCAAGTATTTCGCACGAACCGAATGAAGTCAAGAACTGCTCTGTTGACTCCTAGATACACCTCGCAATGAATGACTTAGAAGAGATTATCAAAACATAGAAAATACAGGTGTGCTGCACCTTATTTTATTGTCACTTTTTGCTAACCATTCAACTCTTGGAATTCAACTCTATTTGTATTAAAGTAAACGATGTTGCATAAATATACCGCACTCCAAGGAGACTTATTCATACATGATAGCTAAGAACGACAACAATCAGCAAGATCCCTTGCATTCCCAGCAATTGAATATGGGTGGACTGCTGCATTTCGCAATTCCATCCTTGCTCGGATTGTTTCTCTTCGTCATTCCGATTCCATGGAATGGTGAAGTGACCGTACCCATTGCATTTCTGGCCAAGCTCATCGGACAATGGCTTGCGCCGTGGCTCCCGCTTGCCGCCACAGTCATCATTGTATTGGCGTGGCTGGGGACGGCTTATACTTACTTGCGGAAGCCGGCTAATCTGCTGCAGCTTCCATTATGGAAGGCACTGTTCGCCATCTCTCCCTTCTGGTTCGCCGCACGGACGGTAGGCATGATATTTGCTTTCATCACCTATTTCCAGATTGGACCTGAATGGATATGGTCGGAGCATACTGGAGGCATGCTGCTTACGAGCTTGATTCCAGGCTTGTTCGTCGTATTTATGCTCGCTGGCCTGCTCCTGCCGCTATTGGTTGATTTCGGACTGCTTGAATTTTTCGGTACGCTTATGACCAAGATTATGCGGCCTATCTTCACCTTGCCGGGCCGTTCTTCCATCAACTGTATGGCATCATGGCTTGGCGACGGTACAATCGGAGTCATGATGACAAGCAAACAGTACGAGGCTGGGTACTATACGAAGCGTGAAGCTGCCGTAATCGGCACAACATTCACAGCCGTATCTATAACTTTCAGCTTCATCGTTTTAAGCAACGTGAACCTGGCGCATATGTTTCTTCCGTTCTATGTGACGGTCACATTAGCTGGCATGATCGCAGCCATCATTATGCCGCGCATACCGCCGTTGTCGCGCAAGCCAGACACGTATGCGCCAGGTGCAACCCCAGCAGAGGATGAATCGATCCCATCTGCATGGAGCCCTTGGCAATGGGGACTTCGTCAAGCGGTAAGCAAGGCACGACAACATGAAGGAGCCGGTTCCTTCATGCGGGAAGGCTGTAAAAATACGATTGACCTATGGATTGGCGTGATTCCCGTTGTTATGGCCATCGGCACTGTCGCCGTAGCCATTGCAGAGTATACCCCAATCTTCCAATGGCTCGGCGCACCGTTCATCCCGATTTTGCAGCTGTTGGGACTCCCCGAAGCAGCGGCGGCTTCGCAGACGATATTGGTTGGATTCGCGGACATGTTTCTGCCTACGGTGCTGGGTTCTGGCATCGAAAGTGAGATGACCAGGTTCGTCATTGCCGCTCTATCCGTCACGCAGCTCATCTATATGTCTGAGGTAGGTGGATTGCTGTTAGGCTCCAAGCTGCCTGTCAATATGAAGGATCTATTTATTATTTTCCTGCTCCGTACGTTAATTACATTGCCGATTATCGCAATCGCTGCACATCTACTGTTCTGATTGTGAAAATCTAAGATATGGCTCTGTCTTGCGAGATATTTTCTAATTTTCTCCAAGATAAGGGCCATTTTCTATATTGCAACAATGATCAAAAACGATTATCGTTACATCATTCCATCCTTATGACAATCGTTCACCTTAGAAATAGATTTTCTCTCACCCTTGAAACTTCATCTTATTAGAACTATGAACCACCGGCTGAGCCGACAAGGCAGCTCTTTCGCCTGATTTCCAATGTCGATCACTGCTCTGCTATGGATTCGCCTCAGGAAAGGAGTTCTTCCATGGACAACAAATCATCTTCATCATCTATTGCAGCATCCTCACAGGGACATTCGCCATCACGAACGGAGTCCCCAAGCTTGGAGCCAAAAGCACATCTTCAAGCGGACACCATATTCCGCATTCTGCTTGCGATCAGCTTCGTTCACTTGTTCAATGATTCGATTCAGGCTGTTATTCCAGCAATCTTCCCTATCCTCAAGTCATCGATGAATCTTACATACGCCCAGATCGGTTGGATCTCCTTTGCGATTAACGTGACTGCCTCCCTGCTTCAGCCTGTGGTTGGGTATGCTGCGGATCGCAGACCAACACCTGCACTGCTTCCTATCGGCATGTGCTTCACCTTCGCTGGTGTATTGCTGCTTGCCTATGCACCGAATTATATTCTGGTGCTGCTTGCCGTTGTGCTCGTCGGCTTCGGATCAGCCGCCTTCCATCCAGAAGGGATGAGAGTAGCCCATATGGCTGCCGGCGCCCGCAAAGGGCTGGCCCAATCCATCTTCCAAGTTGGCGGCAATGCAGGGCAATCCCTTGCACCGATGCTGACCAAGTGGATATTCATCCCCTTCGGACAATCAGGCGCGCTCGTATTTACATTCGTTGCAGGGGCAGGTATCGCGGTACAAACCTATATTGCACGCTGGTATCGAGCGATGCTCGATAGCGGTTATGCATTCAAGAAGCGGCACCAGGCACGCACGATGGATCCATCGAAGCGCAGCCGTATTCAATCCGCTACAATTATTTTAGTTGTGCTCGTCTTCGCGCGTTCGTGGTACACTGCCGCCATTGGCAGCTATTATTCGTTTTACTTGATGGAAGCCTATCATTTGACGCTCGATGATGCGCAAATTTATATTTTCTTATTCCTCGGAGCAGGGGCAGTGGGAACATTCTTCGGCGGCCCGCTTGCAGATCGTTTTGGAAGACGCAATCTTATTCTAGCATCGATGCTCGGCACTGCTCCCCTTGCCCTTGTACTGCCTTATCTGCCGCTGTTCTGGGCCGGTGTTGTGCTCGCGATTACAGGATTCATCCTCCTATCCAGCTTCTCGGTTACCGTCATATACGCGCAGCTGCTGCATCCCGGCAACATCGGAACCGTATCGGGGCTAATTACGGGATTTGCCTTCGGAATGGGCGGGATTGGCGCATTGGCACTTGGTTATTTCATTGATACATGGGGGATTGAAGCTGTAATGATCGTGTGTGGATTTCTCCCCTTAATCGGCCTCCTCACTTGGATGCTGCCAAGCGACAACACGCTCCATCAATGGGCAAAAGAAATATCGTAGCACGTCGTTGTCAGCTCCAATGAACAACACACCTCTTATGTCCCGATGTTATCCGGCACTTGATTGAGCAGGTGCTGGGTAGCATCGGCTATTCGTGCAAATTCACCCTTGAAGCTTCCCCTGCAGCAAATCGAATTAAATATTATTAGAAAATGGAAGCCCGCTTCCCCTTGCCCCAGACGCGATGTAGGTCTACAATATTGTCAACTTCACTTGAGGGGTTAATGCCATTCATTGCAGTCTAAGAGACGATGTCCTCCCATAGATAAGTGAAGGAATGAACCCGAAACCGGACACATAACGATGAGGACTGATTAGGTATACACGTCAATCCATCATTTCAACAATCATGGATTTGCAATGCAATACAGACAACAATGGAGTACATCATGGAGGTGATGGAGGATGCCACAAGTAGACAATGAGGAACGAGAACAAGCCACGGTGAATGAACAGCCGAGTGAGACCGCTGAAGAGCAAGCCACAGCTGAGGAAGTAGAGGCTAGAGTCCGTCTCCAAGAGGCGATTCATCACGTGAATGAATTATATCAGAAGCAGAGATACCAAGAAGCATTGGAGGAAGCAATGCGTCTGCAGCAGCAGTATCCAGAGCACCCGACCGTCATGGCGCTGACAGCAGTCGTCCATAAGCCTGTCGCACCCGATCAAGCGCTCTATTGGGCCTCTGAAGCGTTGAAACGCGATACAAGACTGCCTGACGCCTGGCGCGTGCGCATGTCCATCTATTACGAGCGTCAAGAATGGCCAGCCTTCGAGACTGCTGCGAGGCAGCTTGCTGCGGTAACTGAGGAAGATCCTACGCCTCATCTGCTGCTTGCACAGTACCAGCTGCGCAAAGGCGCACTGGATCAAGCGCTCCTGTCGCTGGAACGCAGCATTGACATCGAGCCTGCCGGCATTGCTTACGCTACCTATAGCTATGTACTGGCGCAATTAAAACGTTATCCAGAATCCCGCGAAGCAGAACGCAATGCATTAGCATGGCAGGAAAGACATTCCTACACGCTTATGCAGCTTGCTTGGGCAGCGGATCAGCGCGGTGAGCCCGAACGCGCCATGCAATTCATGCAAGATGCCATACGTCTTAATCCTGAAGATAATCAGGTAAGAGTAGAATATATGGATGCCCTGCAGAAATCTCACCCTTGGTTCCGCTTCGTATGGTGGCCTGCGCAGATGCTGCAGAAGCTGTCTCCATGGATTTTAGTCATATTATGGGCTGCATTTGCAATTATTCAACCCACATTGCTTATCGCATTTATCGTGCTTCATGTATCGACATATTGGATTAGCCGAGGATTCGTAAATTGGAAGGTATATGGAAAGTTATGGGTGTCTTGAACGGCACCCTACTCTTCTCAAAGTCTCGACAGCATGCCATCCCATCATTTGAGCACATAAGATAACATCCGAACAACGCTCCACACCTAAGTACAAGCTCATAACTCAAGCGGCTCGATTTAAAATGTTAGTCCGAATGCAACCCGGTTCCTCATTTTTCTTTGACTCGATAAGCACTCTCTCAGTGCCTCTCCACAGCGTCAACTTCTCTCCACTTTCCCATTCAGATCTATCACATCTCGACCCCTTATGAACTCACTTAGCCGACTGTTCAACTGCCCTTGCAATGTTCTTTATAAAATAGGAAAATGTTCGTAAATGAAAATCGACCATTTACATCCACTCTGGGGAACGATATACTAGTGAACGTTTTGGAAAATGATCGACCCGAATGATGATCCAACGTACGCAAGATATTGAAACAGGATTCGATCCTTCCTCACTACTTATTTATGGCTAAAGGAGACGTTCACATGACTTCATGGAGAAAACGGACGATGCATTGGACGCCTGCCCGTGTGCTGGTTCTTGGTTTTTTGTCCATTATCACAATTGGGACATGCATCTTGATGCTGCCGATATCATTGGCAGCTGGACACTCCCTTTCCTTCATTGATGCCTTGTTCACCGCTACTTCTGCGGTATGCGTAACCGGTCTGGTTGTTGTTGATATTGGGACAACCTACTCTGCATTTGGACAAGGCGTAATTATATCACTCGTACAAATTGGCGGCATCGGCTTCATGTCCGTGGCCCTGCTCTTCTATCTCATGCTCGGCAAGCGCATTTCCTTGCGGGAACGACTTATTTTGCAGGAGTCGATCAACGCAAATAGCATGGAAGGCATTGTACGAACCATTCGCCGCGTGATTATATTTGTTTTTATCATCCAAGGAACGGGAACCATTATACTGACGCTGCGCTGGGCATTCGACATGCCGCTGCTGCAATCCTTCTATTACGGACTGTTCCATTCGATCTCCCTGTTCAACAACGGGGGATTCGACCTGTTCGGTTCCAGCTTCCAATTGCATGTGGATGATTTCGTAACGAATGTAGTTGCCATCTTCCTCGTGCTGTCTGGCGGACTTGGCTTCATCGTACTTGCAGAATTGTATGAATTTCCGAAATCGCGACGATTGACGCTGCACTCGAAGGTGGTATTGTCCATGACCGGTATTCTGGTCGTCGCAGGAGCTATCTTCATCTTTATCTTCGAGTTCCAAAATGCATACACGCTAGGATCGCTCAATTGGGACGGCAAAATATACGCATCCTTCTTCCAGTCTATCTCCGCTCGTTCCTCGGGAACGACAACGGTAGATGTGTCTCATATGAAGCAGGTCACACAGTTCGGTCTTATTATTCTTATGTTCATCGGCGCTTCTCCAGGCTCTGCGGGCGGCGGGATTAAGACGACGACGTTTGCTATCCTCTTGGCTGCCGTATACGCGATGCTGCGCGGACGCGAAGATGCGGTGCTGTTCCGTCATCGGCTTGCTAAGGATCAGATCATCAAGGCGTTGACGATTATCTTCCTTGCCATCTTCATGGTACTCGGTGTATCTATGCTGCTGGCGATAACGGAAGATCAGCCGTTTATCACCTTACTCTTCGAGACAGTGTCCGCTGTAGCAACCGTAGGATTGTCCATGGGGCTTACACCTGAAATGTCGGCATTCGGCAAGTTCGTCATCTGTGCCACCATGTTCATCGGCCGGATTGGTCCAATGACACTCGCCTATGCGCTCGGCAACCGCAAGGAACAGTCTCTGTATCGTTACCCAGAGGGCAAGATCATGATTGGATAGAACAACACAGCAAAAGGCAGCAAGCATCGCTTGCTGCCTTCTTTATTTCTCTGTATATATGACTACTATTGAATTACGCAAAACGTACTTCAGATTGAACCATAAGCACACAAGGTTCTACTAGGCCGTCTGTTCCCCGCCAGAACCCACCACAGTGGATTCCGACATACCTTTCCTCTTGCCGCTTGGGATAACCAAATTCAGAATCAATGCCGCCAGCGCCCCGACAGTAATACCGGAGGACAATACGTATACCGCGAAATCAGGCAGACCCGTCAAGGCGCCCTCAGGAAGTACAGTTACAGCCATCGTAAGCAGGATTGGCACGCCAATAATCATCATCGCACGCTCATCCAAGTCAACGAATTGAATGACCTTCAATCCATTCACGACAATGGCTACACAGACAACACCGAATATGCCGTTAATAACTGGCTCTGGAATGCATGTAATCGCTGCAGACAGCTTCGGCATCAGACCAAGCGCTATCAAGATACCGCCGCCTGCCATAATTGCCATCCGGCTTCCTACACCTGTAACCGCGATCAGTCCTGCATTGGAAGAATAGCCTGTCATTGGCGTTCCTCCGAACAATGCCCCAACGAAGCAGCCTAGGCCTTCCCCAGCCGCAGCACGGTTCAAGCGCTCATCCGTGAGCTCCTTGCCTGTAATGGAAGAAATAACGAACCACGTTCCTGTTGTTTCAATCAGAATGATGAAGTAGACGAACATCATCGTCATAATCGCACTGAGATTGAATTCAGGCGCACCGAATGGGAAAAAGCTAGGAATCGAAAATGCGTCAGCCTCTGCTACCCGTGAGAAATCAACCTTGCCAAACATGGATGCAAACAGCGTACCCGAGACAATAGCCACAATGACCGAAATGAGGCGCGATACCGTACCCAGCTTCTTCGATTGCCGTCCAAGAAGCATACAAACAATAAGAATCCCCGCTGATACAGCAGCGATGAGAATATTCGTCCACAAGTCTCCTTCTGCACGATAAATATTGTTCATTCCCGTTGGCATCAAGGAAATACCGACAATCAGTATTACGGTTCCCCCTACCAGCGGGGGAATCATACGGCGTACAGCCTTCGCGAACCATTTCATCGGCATGCCGAGCAGCATCATGAGCAATGCCCCCGGTATTAAGCTCCCTGTCATGGCCCCTAATCCAAGCTTGCTTCCAATCGCCCCCATCGCGCCGATAGGCACATAGGACGGCCCCTGTACGACTGGCAGCCGCAAGCCGAAGCCCGTTTGGATTAAGGTCGCAATTCCTGTTCCGATAAAGCACATTTGAATAAAGAATGATGTGTCAGTTGCATTTAGTGACAGCAAGCCTGCAATAATGATCGGTGCGATGTACAAATCCATAGCCAACACGTGCTGGAGTCCTAATAGAAAGGCCTTCCCGGCACCAATCTTATCATCCACCCCAACGACAAGCGTGTTCGACTTCGCTGATTGTTCCATGTGTGCTCATTTCCCCCCACGTATGCTGTAACGTTCGTTATGATTTTGATCACACCCTGATTATAGAGGGAACATTTCATTTTGTATAGATAAATTACGAATGTTTATTATTTATATTTAATTATTGTTCGTGTTTTGTGTTGACTCATCCCAATATATTTCCTAAAATAGATGTGTAAACAGCAATAATACGAAGATTGCATTTATTTCATCCAATAGATTAAGAACATTACATTCGGATTCAGCTATGGATACCCGGATCTTTAAAAAGGAGACTGTCTACATCATGATCGTAAATGATGCCGTATTGCGTAATGAATGGATTGTTGCTTGCCGTGCACAGGATGTGCAGGAGAAGCCGCTGCAGGTGCTGATAATGGGAGAGCGTGTCGTCATTTTTCGGACAGAAGAAGGCGTGCATGCGTTCAAGGATTTGTGTGTGCATCGCGGGGCTGCGCTGTCGCTAGGCTGTGTGAAGGATGGGAAGCTTGTCTGTCCGTATCATGCATGGGAGTTCGAGGGCTCCGGCGCTTGTTCACGCATTCCACAGCTGCCAACGGATCAAGCCATTCCGAAGAAGGCGCATGCGATTACGTACGGTTGTGAGGAGCGTTATGGCCTTATATGGGTCAATCTCGGCAATACGGATACACCATGGTTTCCATTCGAAGAGTTCGGTGCCGAGGGCTGGCGCAATGTAATATGGGGGCCGCAGTCCGTAGAAGCCAAGCCACCGCGCATTGTAGAGAACTTCCTCGATGTAGGTCATCTCGCTGTCGTCCATGAGGGCTACTTAGGTGTAGAAACACACACAGAGATTGGGGATTACCGAGTTCATCGTGTACCGGAGGGCATCCGTTCTGAGGAAATTGAAGTATTTCAGCCCGATCCAGACGGTTCCGGTCAAGCGAAGAATGTCTATTATACGTACGAGATTGCCCGTCCGCTTACAGTGAAGTTCACGAAGCGCGATAAGGAGACCGGACATCTCATGTCTATTCTGCTTACGGTGCAGCCGAAGGATGCAACGACCTCTGTAGCTTACGGGGTTCTGTCCTTCAGTTATGATCCGGGCCTATCAGACGAAGAGATCGTAAAGTTCCAAGACATGATATTCGCGCAGGACAAGCCAATCGTAGAAAATCAGAAACCAGAGGATCTGCCGCTTGATTTGCAAGTCGAGCTGTCACTAAAATGCGACCGTGTCAGCATCGCCTACCGCCAATATCTGAAAGAGCTTGGTGTTGTGTGGGGAACGGCGTAATGTAACCGGAATGTTGAGATGTCTATCCTTTCATGCCTTGTTGCGATTAATTCTTGTTGCAGGGAAATAGAGAAAAGCCTGGGAGTGGGGTTCCCAGGCTTTTGGCGTTACATACAATCGCAGCATTTCTGCTGTGACAAACATAAGCTTAGACATATGAATATGGATTAGCTCAAGCTTCCAGGTACAGACTTGGACAAGCGTCCAGTCTTGATGGATGTTGGCTTCGCTGCTGGGCGAATCACTTTCACTTTCTTACTCACCTCCTTGCGATCATTGGATGTTCAGCATATGCAAGACCCGCTGTCAGAATGACAAGGCCTAGGTCGCTATAGTTATTGAATAGCTGACATGTGCTCTACAGATTGAAGCCAAATCGTACGCAGCACCTGCTTAATCTGTCGCTTCTCATAGGAGCATGGCCGCTCGCCTGACCGCATCCGATATAAAGGGCAGTGATTACCCTGACAGGCTGGGCGGAAGAAGCAGGATTGACAGTTCTCATCTGTTTCTTCACCGGAAGTGGTCCAGACGGCCATTTTGTCCATATCGAGCTCTAATGTCCCATCTCCATGAATACACCCTAATTGATTGTTCGCTTGTTCAAGTGCTACCGAGCACTTATACAAATTGCCATCTGATCCGACAATCATCGAGTTCGGCTTCGCCGCATAGCAGACCGCCCCTGTCGGCAGCAAAATGTCCTTAATGAAGGAGCTTACTTGCAAGCCTGCCTGGATAGCTTCTTCATTCAATGCCCATATCTCCTTATCCTTAGTGCGGGCATCACATACCGGGAGCATCAGATCATTCTCTCCCCCCATGCAGCCGACTGGACGGAAGTAGACGGAGAACCGCTTGTCAGCGCCGAACAAGTCATGCAGCACAGGGATGAATGCATGAACCGCATCCAGATTACTGTTGTCAAAGTTCACGCGAATGTTAATCTCGAATGGGCGCTTCACCTGCTTAAGCGAGAGCAAATTCGCAATGATGCGCTCATAGGTATCTCCGCCCCCAAATAATCCTCTTCGCGCATTGTGCACTTCAGCAGGACCATCAATCGTAACCATGTACCGATCAATATGTAAATCTAACAGTTGTTCGAACAGCTCCCGTGTTAAGTAATATCCATTCGTGGATATTTCCGCTTGATAAGCGACATCGTATTTGTCGCAAACATCGATGAACGCGGTCGACAGCTGCTCGATCACATGCGGAGCAAGCAGCGGCTCGCCCCCATGCCAGCTGATGGTCAAGAAGTTGAGCGTCTTGGCCCGCTGCTCCATATAGGCAATTAATCCCTCTACGACTTCGTCCCGCATATTGCCCCGTGGGAAGTATTCGTAACAGTAGTTGCAGCGGAAGTTGCACGCTTCTGTTACAAGCAGTACCAAATGCATCGCATCAAGCTGGTGCATCGCCTGATGAAGGAACTGTGCGCGCCGCATCTCGTCCGTGTAAGCCGGAACAAGGAAGCCATGCTCCAATAAATCGCGATAGACAGCATTGTTCGGTTCCACCTCAGCCTGTCCCGGCCGCAGCCAAGACAGCACTCGTGTCTGTTCTTCCGCAGAGAACGAAGCAATTGCTCCAGAATAGCTGTTATATAGTACGAGCCCTCCATCATCAACCTTAGTCTGCGCATTGAACCGTGAAGGACGCCAAGTCACCATTGGCTGACTAGAAGAAGCCTTGTCAGCTGCATATTGGCTATTGCAATGAGTGGTTGAAGTTGAAGCTCCTTGTGAACAGGTAGAGGCGCCCTCATTGTTTTCTGAATTTGGCTCTTGTTTCGCGCAAGCCGCACCCTGATAAGGCTGCTGCATGTTAGATGAGGAAGCTTGCCGAGAAGTATGTTGTGAGTCTTGTTGTGCCATGTCGTAATCCCATCCTTTTTCCTGTTAGCACACGTGCTTCTAGTCCTTCCATGATGACGCTCAGCACACAACAGGACAATGACACCCGTCACGTTCTCGTGGACAGGTATTCAAATCCAGCAACCCTCCGTCCTTCTAACACAATGCAAAAAAGCTGCACCCAACCTTACAATGAAGGCGGGTACAGCTTCTTATTTACCTTAACCTCTCAACAATTCTTACTGCTCCACTCTTTCTGCCATCAGCTTCTTATACTGCATCATCATAGCCAAGCGCCATGGCAGCAGCATGCCGAATGCCAGAATAAAGAACATGGACGCACTCTGTGAGATTGACACATACTGCTCCACAACATCATGCAGAATGAGCCGCAGTACGAGCAATCCAACAATGACGACAATGAACATATTCGATCGCTTCAAATATACTTCCTCGCCAATTCGTTCGAACCGGGATGTGCGAATAAGCGGATAGGCGAAGATCAATGCCCCTGCGAGGAAAGCTCCGATCGCCCATAGCCACGGTATACGCATCGCAGGTATGATGAACATACCGAATCCAGTTGCCATACCGATAGGCGGCATGATTATCTTCTTCATTGAGGTCGGCTTGTTCGCCGCACGCAGACGCAGTACGATTACCCCCGTCCCCGCACACAAGGACACAATCAGTGACATCAACTGTGATGACACGAGTGCATGTGACATGCACCATCACCTCCACTAAGTACAAGCCTATAGTTATCGTTATTACTACCTACTATTCATTAGACCCGTTGGTCATTTCCTGTATGATCTATTATATCGAATTTTATATTCACATACCAATGGCCAGTGAGGGATCTTAACATTGCATACCCAAGTCTATTTCTTATCCGGAGCCGGTCTGGTGCGCCGGGTCGCAATCGCCTCTAGAGGATTATCCGGCCAATAATGTTTGGGATAGCGCCCCTTCAAATCCTTCTTCACGTCAAAATAAGTCGTCGCCCAAAAGCTGGCCAAATCCTGCGTTACCTGTACAGGCCTCTGTGCTGGCGAGAGCAAGTGCATCGTCAGTGCCACTCGTCCGCCCGCAATGCGCGGCGTATCGTGCAGGCCGAATACTTCCTGCAGCCGTACAGCCAGCAGCGGACGATCAGGATCCTGATAATCGACCGCAATGCGCGAACCGCTTGGCACTGCAATATGTGTCGGCGCCTCCTTATCAAGCTGCTGGCGCTGTTCCCACGTCAGCATCGACTCGAATACCGTCGTAAGGCTAAGCTTGCCAAGTTCATCACGACTGCGCATACCGTATATATGCGGGCCTAGCCACTCCTCCAAGGTGGCTAAGAGGGCTTCTTCACTGGCATCCGGCCATTCCTCAGGCAGGTGCCGGTGCATGAATTGGAGCCTCGCCTGCCACTGGCGCGCCGGCTTCGTCCATGGCAGGAGGGCAAGCCCCTCTTGGACGATGCCTTCCAGCAAGGCATGCTGCACCGCATCTGCATCAGGTGCGCTGTGCGGCATATCCTTAAGCGTGAGCGCCCCTAGACGAACGCGTTCCCGAGCTCGAACCGACTGGGTCGTCCGATCCCAAGCAATCAGGTCTTCCCGTGTAAACTCCCTCGCGAAGTAACGCTCCAGCACCGCCCTGCCAAGTGACGCTGCAAGCACAATCCGACCATCGGTGCCAGCATCGTCAAGCTGCACCGCCACAATATAAGGCGACTGTGCCAGCAGGGTTCCGCTTGCAGCAGCTTGGGTAAAGGCCGCGCCGCGTCCATTGCGCAGCAGGTAGCGCCCATCCGAACGACGCTCGGCAATCCGATCCGGATAAGCGAAGGCAGCAAGTAAACTCCATGCTTCCTCGTCTGCTAAATCCGCATTGCGCTGTACTAGTTGCTTATCATCCTGTCCCATACGGATGACTAACTTGTACTGCTTCGCCTGCTCACGAATCCGTCGCAGCACACTCTCATCGACATCCCCTTGACGAGAATGACGTGATGGTGAATGTATTCCTAGCGTCAACAGTTCCATGCGCAGTCCTAAATCGGGGTTCAACGCTGCAGGTGGCTGTCCCGCTTGCCCGAATCCCCCCCTTGAGTTAGCACTGCTACCACTATGGCGAATGACATCCCGCTCCTCCAGCAGCGCAGCTAGCGTACATGCTGCTTCTCCCAGTCCAAGCTCCATCCCCTTCACGATCATATGTGCGAAGCGAGGATGAAGCCCCAATTTGGCCAGCGTACGACCGTGCGAAGTCAGTGTGCCGGACTCGGACAGCGCTCCGAGATGAACGAGCAGTTCTTCCGCTTGTTGCAGTGCTGCAGGAGGCGGCGGAGTCAGCCACTTCAGATCAGATGCCTCCGTCCCCCATGCAGCCAGCTCCAATGCTAACGAGGCGAGATCAGCCGCAAGTATCTCCGGCACATGATGTGCTGGGAGCTGTCTCTCTTCTTCTCTCGTCCACAATCGGTAACAGACCCCAGGCCCAAGACGACCCGCACGACCACGGCGCTGATCGGCTGAGGCACGTGACACCGGAACCGTCTCCAGCCGCGTAAGGCCTGTACGTGGAGAGAAGCGCGGCACTCGCATCTGACCGCTGTCGATCACGATCCGTACTCCTTCCACAGTTAGGCTCGTCTCTGCTATGGCAGTAGCCAGCACGATCTTGCGCATCCCATTCGTTGAGGGACTGATCGCAGCATCTTGTGCAGCCGCCGACAGTTGTCCATATAATGGGGCAATATATGCACGTTCATTCCACCCGTTCCTCGTCAACTCCTTCTCCAGATCAGTCTGCACGCGTCGAATCTCCCCCGCTCCAGGGAGGAATACCATGATGTCTCCTTCATGACGATGAAGCGCCAGCTTAATCGTCCTTACGATACGCGGCTCAAGTAGAGTATCTTCACGCCGTTCAGCATATATCGTCTCGACCGGATAACTGCGACCCTTGCTGACCACTATTGGCGCTCCTCCCAGCATGGCCGCGACTGGTTCTGCCTCAAGCGTCGCCGACATCACGAGGATACGGAGATCCTCGCGCAAGACAGATTGTGATTCGGCGGTGAGGGCCAAGCCGACATCTGCATGCAAATGCCGCTCATGGAACTCATCGAATATGACGAGTCCTACCCCTTCCAAGGAAGGATCCTCTTGGAGCATGCGCGTCAGAATTCCCTCCGTAATGACCTCAATGCGCGTCTTTTTACTTATGCACGTATCCAAACGTACGCGATATCCTACTGTCTCACCGGCCTGCTCACCCAGTGCACGAGCCATGTAGCGTGCAGCAGAACGCGCTGCAATACGCCGCGGCTCCAGCATGAGAATCCGCAGCCCTTGGAGCCATGACTCATCCAGCAGCGACAGCGGTACACGGGTCGTCTTCCCCGCACCTGGCTCAGCTACCAATACCGCCCCTGTATGGCTGCTCAGCGCCGATTTCAATTCTGGCAATACATCATCTATCGGTAAATGATTCCCGCTCATTTCCATCCTCCATACGATAAAAAAGCTGTCTCATCCATCATAGACGAGACAGCTTCCCTACATCAAGATTATCGAAATTACACTTCATTGATTCCGATCATCAATTATTATATACGCTCTTGCCGTTAGCCTTCATCGTCTGCGCTGGTTCTACTCCGCTCATGCTTATGGAGAAGGTCTGCTTATGGCGGCGCTTCAGCAAGCTCAAGCCGAACACGGCTGATACAATGATCACGCTAATGACAATGAGCGAGGACGACACTGGCAGCGTATCCGTCAACACTCCTCCAGCGATTGGTCCAAGCATCATCCCCGCCGCATGAATCATATTGAATAGGGCGTATGCCACCCCATAATCACCGCCCGATGAATCGCCATCCACGATGGCACCTAATGTTGGCAATGTCGGCGACAGCGTAAATCCTACTGCTGCCCCTACCAAGCAGCCTGCCATCATCAATAGAGTCACATTGCCTGCAAATGCGATTAATGGTAACGTGAGCGCCAAACCAACAAGCCCTATTAGCATGAGTCGGAAAGGATTATGCTTGGCTGTAAGTGTTCCCGCTATTGGAGCGATCATTCCATAGCTCAGTGTCATGACACCGAACAGCATGCCAAGCGCAAGCGGAGACATCTGGAATTGCTCAGTAACATAGACCGGAAGGAGTGGCTCCAGCATCGTCAATGTCGTCTCAGCAAGCAGGATAATCGAAGCAACGAATAGAATCGTCCGATGCCGCAGCAGGGAGAACGTGCCTCCTCCTTCGGCCTGACGCTCCTCTCTGACAGGTTCGCGCAGTGCAAACACGACAATGATCGAAATAACTGCCGTCAATGCTGCTGCGAACCAGAATGGCGTATGGTGATCGCCAATCTCAAACAACCAGCCTCCAATTGGAGCTCCGAGCAGGGAGCCCGATGATATCCCTGTCATGGCGAAGCCCATTGCCGCTCCGCGTACCGGCCCAGAGAACAGATCAGCCAGCAGCGCCATTGCTGCTGTCCATGACGCAGCCGCAGCTAAGCCTTGCAGGAAGCGAGCCGTAATGAGCATTGCCGTCGTTTGCGAGAATACGAACAGCATGGTAGATATCATCATGAACACAAGACCCGTTAAGATCGTCTTGCGTCTGCCAAATTTATCTGCAACCCGCCCGAAAAAAGGCGTGGTAATGAACAGAGCTGCTGCATAACTGCCGAACAGAATACCAAGTGTGGTCGAAGACATCGCATACTCGGTTGTAAAATACGGCACGACTGGAATGAACAAACTGTACAACAACATGTCAATAAATAAAATACCGATAACGAGCACGAGGCCAATCCACTGTGCGCGACTAATCTGCCTCATGAAAGACATAATCCCACTCCTAAAACTAATTTGTTTTTATAAGTTTTCTTAGGCAAAAGACTGAGCCTAATGGTTCAGTCGATATAACCTGATGATTCCAATATGAACGACCTCATGTCCCCAGTGTGAAGCATGAGCCTTGCATTAGCGACAAGATAAATCCCCTTGCATGGATTATCTTTGTTCCTCAGATTGATCTCTAGCAACAAGCCCATACAGCATAATATCTGCAATCGACTTTAATGCATCCGGCAGCGAAATGTTCTGCTTAGCAAAAAATCGCTGATCCAAGGTTGAATTGAACGCATCCGTAATTACCTTCACGATAAAGGCCGCATTGTGCCTTAATATGATGCCTTCCTCCATCCCCTGCTCCAGCAAGATTCGCAGCATCTCCCAATCATCCCGGAGAGCCTTATCAATCTTTGACCACTGCTCAGGGTATACGCGCTTCATTTGCTCCAAGATTCGGTTGTCATACAGCTCAAAGTGATTCGGAAGCACGGTCATTACCGCTTTCAATTTATCCAGAAGCGACAAGGTGTCATTCTTCATGATTTGTTCAGTCTTCGCATCACTTTCGTGCATCGTCTGTTCTATGATCGTATCTAGCAGTTCCGCTTTTGAAGAGAAATGCTCATACAAAGTGCGCTTGCTCATCCCAAGTCGACGCGCCAAATCATCCATCGTGAATTTGATCCCTTTGTCTTGCAACTCCTCTATAAATGCCTTCATAATCCGTTCGCGCATGAAATTCCCTCCATTCACGCCGACATAAAACTATAAAAACAAAAGTAGTTTTCTTAGTTAATGTCACTATTATACCCTACCTTTTTGACAACAAGCAAGGCCGCAAAAACACCCCTCTTTTTCACACAGAAAAGCAAAGAAAACACACTCCGCATGATAAGAAGTGTGTCTGCTCAAGTCCAATTTGATAGGTAACACAAAAAGAGCCTGCCCGTCTTATGACGGAACAGGCCTTAAGGTAGGAGCAGGAGCCTTCCCATGAACTGAAATCACCTTGCTGTGGACCAATGCATATGTTGGAGTACATCTTACCAGCTACATGACTTATCGAATCGGCTTAATTGCAGATACCGCTTCAACTTTCCGTGCTGTCATCTGAATGCCCTGCGGAGATTGCGGCTTCGCATCACTCTGAATGACCTTGATTGGGCTGCTGACCTTATTCATCTGGTTGCAGAAGCACATCATCTGTCACCTCCATTCCCTATATCCGTTTCTAGCATATGCAGTCTCTCACTAGATGGATTGGACATGTCGACATCTGCCAAGCGGAAAGGAGAATGTATGATGATCACCTGGATTGAGCTGTTCATATTAGCGCTGGCTTCCTTTCGCCTGACCCATCTGCTCGTCTATGACGACATTATGGAATGGCTGCGCAAGCCTTTTTTGTCTGTTACGTATGTAACCGATGAGAATGGCAATGTATCGCGAATTACGGAACCAAGAGGCAAGGGGCTTCGCTATTGGCTGGGCTCACTAATAAGCTGCCATTGGTGTACAGGCATTTGGTGTGCCACCTTGCTGACAGCACTGCAGTTCTACGCCCCCGTCACCTATCCATTTATCGTATTATTAGCTGTCGCTGGCATTGCCGCGCTAATCGAGACCTACTTGCTGCGAAAGATGTAATGTTGCACGCTTGCTAGGCAAGCACACAAAAAAGGAGCCCAAGCTTAGCTTGAGCTCCTGTCCTATTCATAAATACGCATCTTATCGATTGTTCTTGCCCAGCCTTGCGATCATCGGCAAGATCAAGCCTAAACCAAGCAAAATGAATGGCGTGATGACGTTCAGCATTAGCTGGAAGTACCATTCTGACGTAAATGCCTCAACTTTAGGGAACATCCCCATAATACAAGCAAAAGCCGTAAAGACGAAACACCACAAACCGATCACGAAGCCGACCTTGCGATTTTTCACAAATTTATAATCGGATTGGAACTTGTCCCCTAGCTTCATGAGCGCCATGAAGGCTGCGAATACCCATAGGTAACGAAGCGGCATTACGATCGAGTTCAGATCAAGCAGCCAGTTGAAGAGCGAGTTCATGTTGCCAATTCCGATCGCCGGAATAACAATCAGAATCCCTACAAGCACAGCCGTCATAATGTATCCATTGACTGGCGTGTTGCGCTCGTTCGTCTTCATCAGCTTCTGAGGCACGAACTTCTTGTCCGCATCAAGCAGCAATACTTTCAGTGGTGCATCGATAGAGAAGGCCAACGCCGAAATTTGTGCAAGTGTGTTCGCTATCGCATACAGCACGAGGAATGTATTGCCGATTCCATAATATTCACCAAGCATCTTGAACGCATAGTACTGTCCGTTCATCTTCAAATCTGCCGGAATGTTGTTCGAATCGAACATCATGCCCATTGCGAACGAACCGAGCAAGGCACATACAGCAACCATCCCCGCCAGAATCAGCATCCCGCGAGGGAATTCCTTCGAAGGATTGTTCGTATTGTTGACGTATGGTGAGATTTTCTCTGCTCCACCTACGGCAAATACGAGCATGGACAATGTTGTAAAGTACGCGAAGTTAAAGTCCGGAATGAACGAGCTGACCGACATATCTGCCGTCGCAATCGTCGCGCCCGTCAGTGCAGGTGCTGTCACCGCAAGTACAATGTACAGAAGCGACATAATGAAGATGGACATCCCTGCAATCGTACCGATCTTCTTCAAGGAATTGAGCCCGCGGGAAGCAACCCACAGGAATACGAGAAATACGGCCAAGCAGATAAGCTGCAGCGTCAATGTGGAAAACTGATTAATAAAGTTCCCACTGCCTGTTACTGTCCAGCCGAGTGCGATCAGGATCCCTTGCGGCTTCTGAGCCAGATATGGAATGTGAACAACCCAGTACGTCCAAGCAGCCAAATAAGCGACTGTAGGTCCCATCGTTTCTTTTACCCAGGAACTAACGCCGCCTTGATCGTTTTTGAATGTTGAACCCATTTGTCCAACCATCAGTGCGTAAGGCACGAAATACAGCGCGATAATAAGTATCCAAGATGTTACAACCGTTAACCCTTGGTTTGCATAGTTATTAACAACGTTGCCAAACCCCCACACGGAGACGAAAGCTATCAAGGCAATGTTATACCATCGAAGCTTTTTGTTATCGTCGTTGCGGTTCATGTTGCAAAAGCTCCTCTCACTACTTGTGGAAATATGTTACAATTATGTGTGCAGACACTTTATTAGTATACAATTATCAAGATATGGATTCATAAAGAAACTTCTTCATTTGTTGGATCATATTGGGGCATTCACATTACCTATAAATTTCCCAGTTCGTGTACACTTTATGCCACTACGACCACTCCTAGCCTATCAGACGACTTACAACAAATAAGGGTTTGATCCGAATTCAAAAATATAAAAAAGCCCCGGAGCTGAGTTCCGAGGCTTTTCCTTACGATATTGGATTCCTGCCAACAACCTTAGTGGGCTGGGAAGAAAGCCATTTGAATAGCGAAAATTACGCCAAATACATATAGAATCGGATGGACTTCTTTCCCTTTGCCGCTGAATAGCTTCATAAGCGGATACGTAATGAAGCCAATCGCAATACCTGTAGCAATGCTGGATGTAAGCGGCATACTGATCAGAATCGCAAATGCCGGGAAAGCTTCGTCGAACTCTTTCCATTTAATACGTGCAAGCCCGTCCATCATGAAGCAGCCAACAATAATAAGCACTGGAGCTGTAATCGCTGGCAAGGATGAAATCCCTGCGAGAACCGGCGAGAAGAATAGGGACAGGAAGAACAACCCCGCTACAACAACGGAGGTCAATCCTGTACGTCCACCAGCAGCAACACCTGCCGAAGATTCAATGTACGCACTGGATGGTGTCGTCCCCATCAAAGAACCTGCTGTTGTCGCAAGCGCATCCGCCATCAATGCCTGTTTCGCACGCGGAAATTGATTGTTCTTCATTAGACCTGCCTGCTCCGCTACCCCAATCATCGTACCCGTTGTATCGAAGATCGTAACGAGCAAGAAGGCAAATACAACTGTGTATAGGCCATGAGAGAATACACCCGCTATATCCACATCGAACAGCACTGGTGCTGTTGGAAGCGCAATAAAGCCGTCAAACTTCATCAAGCCCATGAAGTAACCGATAAGCGCCGTAGCTGCCATACCGATGAACAGGGCACCCTGTATCTTACGGGCCATCAGGATAAGCGTGATGAACAATCCCGCCAAGGTTAGCACCGTTACCGGTTTATGCAAATCCCCGAAAGCAATCATGGTTGCCTCATTCGGCACGACAATACCGGAGGATTTCAAGCCGATAAAAGCGATAAAGAGGCCAATGCCTGCCGTAATCCCAAACTTCAACGAACTGGGAATTGACTCAATAAGCGTTTCACGCAGCTTCGTAAACGTCAGCAACAAGAAGATAATACCTGCCAGGAACACTGCTCCAAATACAGCCTGATAGCTCACACCCTGTGAAGCTACTACAGAAGCAAAGTATGCATTCATCCCCATTCCTGGTGCTACAGCAATTGGGTGATTCGCGAACAAAGCCATATATAACGTACCGATAATTGCCGAGATTACCGTTGCGGTAAACACTTGCTGGAATGGAACTCCAGCACTCGACAATATCGCTGGATTCACGACAACGATATATACCATCGTTAAGAACGTTGTAATGCCCGCCGTCACTTCTGTGCGCGCGTTCGTTCCGTTTTCTTTTAATTTAAACCATTTTTCCATTGGATCAAGCTGCTCCTTTCATAAGCAACAAAACTAACACTTAGGCATCTTATTAGAAAGGCGATTCTTTGTCAATAAATTTGTACATTTATTCGTTTTTAGGTCACATATATTCCAATATAACACAGAAAATTAGCCAGATAACCCAGCTAAATACGAACATTATGTTTATCATCCAATTTCATCACAAGCCGAGTAAGCCCATCTTTACCAATTGTGACTAAATGAATCAACGATCTATATAAGTGTTCCCTTCCTTGAGAGAGAGATTCTTCAATGCTTGCCTGCTCCCCTTATGGATAGTATGTCTACAATTGGAGTCCTCACATTCTTCAAACACCGTTTTTCCGGGGCATTCCGACAATGTCCACATAAAATCATCATTTCTATTCATCCCCCAAACTGCTCCATTCATCCCAGAAGCTGCTCTATTCAAGCAGAATATACGGCAATTGCCTTCCATTTAGGATATGCTTGGATCATCAACGACACGAGAGGAGCCCGGGAGTTTATGAACAAGACTACAACGAAGATGGGTCTGCAATTTTTGCTTGCTTGCGGAGTATCAATACTTGTCGTATACGTCATCAAACATATGGCTTAAACCAATCTATTCCTGCTACAATCATATTCACCGGTATTTCCCGGAAAATAGTATCAGTTTACATACTCATCACTATAAATCGTAAGGAGACATCATTTTATGAAATCATTTTCGACGACTTGGAAACGAAAAAGCATTCCTGTATTGTTTGCATCCGTCATTGCATTAGGCTCAATGCTTAGTTGGCAGTCAACTGTACATGGACAAGCCGCAACAGCAGCAACTAGCATGCAAAGCACAACAATTGCCGGAACATCTTCAACAAAATTTACAGAGGATTGGCACAAATGGATTAAAAATAATGCTTATACATTAGATACCATCACCCCAGAGAGCACGAAAGACGGGGCCGTCACAGGCGAGCGTTTCAAAGACTTGGACATGCTGAAACCGCTTTTGTCGGATAAACGCATCGTATACTTGGGCGAAAGCTCTCATGGTGTAGGTGAATTCAATTCCGCCAAGACACGATTAATTCAATTTCTCCATCAGGAGCTTGGGTTCAATGTCATCGCCTTCGAATCACCGCTCGGTAATGCAGCAACCGCGTTCGGCAATGTAAAGACAAGCGAGGCGGAGCAATTGATGAAGAAATCCGTATTTCCACAATGGTGGGCTAAAGAAACGACTCCATTGTTCCAATACATCCAAGATTCACAGTCAACGGAAACGCCGATTAAGCTTGCTGGATTTGACATGCAATCCTTGGGACCATTTCTCAACGGAGAGATCCTGAAGGATGAAAAGCTAGCAACGCAATTTGCTGAAACCGAGAAGAAGCTGTTCCGCTGGACCAATTCCGAAGACCTTGCTGCTTACTCCGCAGTGAAGCCGGAATTGCAAAAGCTTTACAAAGACGTTAAGACAAAGGTTGCAGCCAACGAAGCTCAGTTGAAGGCCCTGTACCCGGACAATCCGCATATCGTTGCCATGGTGAACCGAACGCTGGATGACCGCCTTCGCGTCGTAGATGAGTACATCGAGCTGTCGATCAAGTCGAATATTGCTGCGCAGACTGGCGACTATGCAGTAGCGACGAAGATGATGGAATGGCGGGATAAGGCGATGGCCGACAATCTGCTCTGGCTGGCAACTGAAATCTATCCAATGGAAAAGATTATCGTCTGGGGACACAATGCCCATATCAGCAAGGCCGAATCTAAAATGGAGCAATCATTCATGCCTGTCGCAGGGCGATTCATGGGTGAACTTATGCAGGACTCGATGTTTGGTCCTTATAGCTACACGATTGGTCTCTATGCAGGAAGCGGAACTACCCATGACAATTTGGGCGAGCCGTTAGAGGTTCAACCGCTCCCGCCTAGCTCCATCGAATCCATTATGAAGACAGCTAATCAGCCGTATTCCTTCGTCGATATGCGCTATGCAATGAAAGGCTCTGGGACATCATGGATGGACGAGCCGCGTACCGCACTGTACTTCGGAGTGCTGCCAGAGGTATTCGTACCTCGCGAGCAATACGACGGGATTCTCTACATCGACAAGGTACAGCCGCCAACACCGATTAAGTAACAACTGCTTGCACCGATAGATGCATCGAACGATTGAATGAAACCGCAGCCGGCAAGCGAACAATGCAACACAATGAATCGCAGCTGCGATACCTAACACTTGGAGGACAATCCGATGAAATCAATAAAAGGCACATGGAAACGTCAAAGCCTATCTCTAGCTCTCGCTTCCGTTATCGCACTTGGTACAATGCTCTCCTTCGGAGCCCCTATACATGCTCAGGCTTCATCTGATAAGCAGGGAGATCAGCTGGAGCAAGCACGTACCAGCTCACAAACACGTGAAGATTGGAAGAACTGGCTGAGCGACAACGCAGTCTCACTGAATTCGATCAATCCTGAACAGACTGGATCAGACGCACGAATCGCACCCGAGAAATTTGCCGATTTAGAGGCCTTAAAGCCATTACTGCAAGACAAGCGAATCGTCTATTTGGGCGAGAGTTCACATGGGGCAGCTCAATACAACTCCGCCAAAACACGTCTCATTCAATATTTACATCAGGAACTTGGGTTCAATGTCATCGCCTTCGAGACGAACTTAGGCAATGCAGCCGGCGCTTATGGCAATGTAAGCTCGCAAAAGCCGATTGCGACAATGAAAGATTCCATATTCCGCATCTGGCAAGCACAAGAGACCGTGCCACTGTATCAATACATTCAAGATACGAAGCGTACCGATAAGCCGCTCACGCTGGCCGGCTACGATATGCAGCCGCAGGGCGTCATGTTCGCTGCTGATTGGATGGGCGATGCAAAGCTTGCCAAGCAGTTTCAGGAGATTGAACTAGCACTGGACGAATGGGAAATGAGCTCGGATCTGGAGGGGTATCAGAAGGTAAAACCAGGCTACTTGAAGCTGTATGAACAAATAAAAGCGACCATTCCAAAGCGTGAACAGGCGCTGCGCAAGCAGTTCCCGGACAACCCGCATATCGTACAGCTTGTACAACGCGCAATCGACAACCGAATTCAAATTGTTCGTGAATACATGGAACTGACAATTAAGTCTACTCTATATATGGAGGGCAAAAACCTCGATTATATGTCCATGATCCAATCGTGGGAGTATCGCGACCAAATGATGGCAGATAACTTGGTATGGCTCGCTGACAACGTCTATAAAAATGAGAAAATCATCGTATGGGCACACAACGGACATATTAGCAAGGCACATTCCAAAGAGTTCGGCATAGCATTGCCGCTTCGCAATATGGGCGAGATTATGCAAACAACCAAGTACAAAGACCAAGGATACGTGATGGGCTTATTCCTAGGTAAAGGACAGAACGCGCATGTCACACGCGAAATTTATGACGTACTTCCGCCTATGCCGCATTCTATAGAGGAACTTATGACAAGCATCGGCAAGCCCTACTCGTTCATCGATATGAGCCATGCTCCAGCCGTTCCAGGCACTACATGGATGTCGCAGCCAATGACGTCATACGTAACAGGCATCTCGCCAATAAGCAGCATTCCGAGCGAGCAATATGATGGCATCTTGTTCATCAACGATGTCACACCTCCAACTTACTTGGAAAAGTAACAAGCAGCCGCTATCTTGCTATACGCTGACAAGAGAGACACAGATACGAGCAACGCAAAAAAGGACGCGAAGACGTCCTTTTTCCACTTCTATTCTATGAGATCGCCACAATCAGACGATTCCGACCTCCCTGCTTCGCCCGGTACAGCTCCTGATCAGCCCTCGCAACCAGCATATGCGGCTCCGAATCATCAACATCCTCAATGCTGCACGAAGCCGCGCCAAGCGAGCAGGTAACGACATGGCTAGCATCTGAATCGGCGTGCGGAATCCCGAGCGATTCCACGCGAACTCGAATCTGCTCTCCGATAAGCTTCGCCGTCATTAAGTCCGTTAACGGCAAAATAACGCCGAACTCTTCCCCGCCGTATCTCGCGACAACGGCAAGCGGCGGCGTAACTACTTCCCGAATCGCCTGGGCGACTTGGTGCAAGCATTCATCCCCTGCCAGGTGGCCGTACGTATCGTTGTACCGCTTGAAGTAGTCGACATCCAGCATAATGAGCGATAGCGGCCCCCTCTGCTTTTTAACGCGTTCCCATTCCTGATTCATGATCTGATCGAAGTAGCGTCGATTATATACACCTGTCAGCCCATCAGTGTAAGAAAAGTCCGTCAGGAGGCGATTCGCCATTTGCAGCTTCTTGTTCGCTTCCTTCATCTGTTTTTCGGCTACAATTCGCTCCGTCACATCATGGAAATAAACGGACACCCCGTTGCGTGATGGAAATACACGATACTCCAACCATCTGCCATGCATCTTGTCGAACTCCGTGAACTCCCGAGGCTGCCCCTGATACATCACCTGATGACATATCTCATACAATTTCGTTTGATGCAAGTGCGGACTCACCTTCCATATAGAGAGCCCCTTGACAACACCGAAAATAAAGCCCAGATACTTCTCCGCTTCCTTGTTCATATAGGTATAGCACCACTGCTTGTCCACAGCAAGGAAGGCATCTGTAATGCTGTCGAGAATGACGACAACCCTCTCCTGCGAGTTGCGCAGCGCCTTCTGAGAATAGATCAGCCTTACATAGAGCCGATTCACTTGATAAAAAAAGACGAACAGCACCGCCGTCGCGGATAATAGTGAATTCAAGCACGCCACATACCAACCAAGGCTGAATTCCTTATCTGAAAATATGGCGAGCGTTACATCCAGAAAGAATGTAAACACCGAGACCAGCAGCCACAGGTGAAGCAAGCTTTTTCCCCGGGTTGTCAGGAATAAAAATAGACACGCCGCGAAGTTGATTGACCAGACAATCGGGCCTACTCCAGTAGGAATGAGCTGTTGATATCCTTCATCCTGAATCAGCACTGGCAGCACATCTTGATACCCGATCAACACATACGTAATAAGTCCGACGAGCACAATGACGATCGCGAATATTTTTATCGCTGTTGCGTATTCATGACGCACCGACGAACGTGAATTCTTTTTGCGCAAGCTTGACGTATACAAAATGATTCCTGCGGGATAGCCGACATGCCAGCACACCCAGAACCACATCGACGTTTGCACACTGACATCCAGTATTTCCTCTTCTGCAAATACGCCTGGAGAGGTTAGCATATGCGGAATCATGATCAAGCCCGTAAAGAGGAACGTTGCGGACAGAATAAGTACCGGCTTATGCCTAGTCGCGTGAAATTGGATGTATAGCAAATGAGATGTCAAAAGATTCCCGAACAATATCCATGCAATAAATACCGGAAAGAAAACCGCTGTCTTCCACAGCGGCATTGATGCATATGGTAATACTAGAAGAGCGAAAACCAGCATCACTGAGCCAATAATCATAGCTTTCCATTTCTGTTTGGACACAGTTGGCATGTTTATCAAGCTTCTCAGTGGGTCACGCATGCGATGCATGGATTATTCTCAACCTTTCCGCCTAACGCTTGTACGTTCCGTTATCTTGTTACTTACTATAGTAACATATTTTCATAGGGAGGAAGTCTTTCATGTGGGATAGGAAACTCTCCCCCTGAAGGGGAGCATGATTTCAAACGGGGATACGAGCAATAACTTGCATTAGGCATGAGGCATATGGCAGAGAAAGGTGCGGGAAGTATGAAAAAACGATTTATTTAGGCTCTACATAAATATTTATTTGGGACACACCCTCTTTGACATAGACAAATTCCGTTTTTGCCAGCGTGTATTCCTTATTATTTAAAACAATGCTTTGAATGTCCTTTATTACCGAAGCCCAAGTAATCTCTCCGTTGAAGGGTTCAATAATTTTGCTCCCGTTTAGATTACAAAAATTAATATTCACCTGACACCCATCCTTTTTTATCGTTTATATACTTGCAACTAGTATTGCGAAAGAAATACTTTTTAATACACCCGGTTCGATGTAAAGCGGGTCAAGCAAACGTAAAAAAACGACCGGTTTCCCGGTCGCCTTTAGTTTATAAAAATAGTTTATTTAGCTATCGTGAACGACGTCCGCCGCCACGACCGGATGAACGACCTCCACCTTGGCTCGAACGGCCGCTGGATTGGCCACCAGACTTGCCGCGGCTCTCTTGGCGACCAGCGCCTTGGCTTGACTGCGAACGAGAACTACGGCCCTGGCCTCGTCCGTCGCGCGCACTGCTGCGTCCTCCATGGCCTTCATTTCTCGCTTCACGCCGTCCGCTACGGCCACCCGCATCACTGCCTTGCTTGCCGCGAGCAGCACCGCGTCCACCTCGACCTGCACCTTGACCACGTGCATCCTTCGCGTCGCTTCGTGTTCCACGACTATTGCCGCGTCCACCACGTCCGGAACTGCGTTCATTGTCTGACTTCTTGCCACGACCAGTCCGAAAATCGCCAGCAACCTCAGTGTGCTCCCCATCTTGATTACGACGCTCCAGCTTCTGTCCGATGCCGCGCTCGATCAGCTCCACAGCCATACGATCTCTAGGAGAAGCGAATGTGATCGCGATCCCTTGCGCACCTGCGCGGCCTGTACGGCCAATGCGGTGGATATAGCTCTCTGCATCCTGAGGGACATCATAGTTGAACACATGTGTAATACCCTCTACATCCAGCCCTCGTGCCGCAACATCCGTCGCGACAAGCAGTTGCATCTTCACCTTGCGGAAGCGTTCCATAACCTGCTCCCGCTTCGACTGCGACAAGTCGCCATGCAGTTCGTCCGAATCATAGCCCATTTCAAGCAATTCTTCATTCAGCTTGCTTGCTCTGCGCTTCGTCCGGCAGAAAATAATGGCTTGATAAGGGCGATGCTCATCAATAAGCTTGCACAGAGTCGCCTGCTTGGCACGATCTGTCGTTTGCACGACAATCTGCTTCACGTTCTTCACGGTAATACGCTCGCTCTGCACATGGATATCAATCGGACTGCGCATAAATCGCTCAGCCAAGCGTCTTACATTCACTGGCATAGTAGCAGAGAACAGCAGCGTCTGGCGATTCGTTGGAATCTGGCGAATAATTTCCTCCACTTCCCCAAGGAAGCCCATATGAAGCATTTGATCCGCCTCATCCAATACCAATGTCTTCACTTTCGACAGCGAGATTGTCCCGCGTCTCAGATGATCAAGCAATCGACCTGGCGTTCCGATGACAAGCTGACGACCGCCCTGGAGCTTGCGCATTTGACGTTCTACATCTTGTCCACCGTATACAGCAAGCACGTTCACGCCTTCATAAGCCTCGATAAGCTTCTTCGCTTCTGCCGTAATTTGCAGAGCCAGCTCTCGTGTAGGTGCAACAATCAATGCCTGAACATGTGTTGAACTTGCATCAATGCGTTGAATAATTGGCAGCAGGAAGGCCAGCGTCTTGCCTGTCCCCGTCTGTGCCTGAGATACAACATCTTCTCCCGACAGTACGACCGGAATCGTCTTAGCCTGAACCGGTGTTGGCACCGCAATTCCATGTTGATTCAATGTGTGCACCAATTGCTCCGTTACTCCCAATTGTGCGAATCCTCGTTGATTTAAGCCCGTCAGACAGGCCACCCCATTTCTGTATAATTCAATCTAGTCCCTATCTTGTGATGATGTATGGAAAATCGACTTCACTCTGCCTACTTGTCCATCCTGCAGGCGTACCTTGATGCCGTGCGGATGAGATGGAGAATTCGTCAGAATATCCTTCACGATACCTCTTGTCGTCTTGCCCGTACGCTGATCCTGCTTCAGCACAATATCCACCTCAAGACCAGCAAATATATGCTTTCGCTGCTGTCCATTCTGTTCCATGAAGACACTGCTCCTTGCTCATTCTATCCTTCGCTGCAAACTTGCAGTTGAACCGACTTCGCCGATATTTCCATGCATATGATCGACATCGGTATCCACATATTATACACGGAAACGTCCCTATGGTATAATGGACCATCAAGATCGATTCCATCGTATAAATTCAGGAGGTAACATGCTGACGTTTGGACAGAAACTAGCGGTTATCGAATCGTTCCCAGAGCTTGAGCGTAATAATGTATCACTGGGACGAGTGAACTTCCACTATGAAGACAGCATTGTGGAGAAGAAGACTGTCGTCTATCACCTGCATCCGAACGGCAACGGATTCGTCTATGCCGGCTATGTATCGAGTTATGATACAGATGCCAAAGGCATGGTCAACATCCGTGAATACTCGGAAGAGGAGCTTCGCAAGCTCATTCGCGCCTCCATTGATTCCATGTCGCCTGCTTCACAGGAGGCTGACGTCGAGATGGAAGACACTGCTGAAGAGAGCAGCAGAGAGCGCTATATCAATGACAACAACGAGACACTATGGCTCGAGTATGACTTTGAGTTGTGGAACATCTATGCGGGCGAGAGCCTGGAAATGACATTCGAGACGCGTGAGGAAGCAGAGGAGTACTTGCAAGAGGAAGGCTTCTCACCTGCAAATTCATAGCAGCCATCGAAGGGGGAAAGAAGTGCCGTACAGACTCAGGCAGCATCTTTCCCCTAACTTTATGATTTCTTGCATATTCAGCTTACTATATGCCTCCTTGCACTTCATGCATATCCAACCATGGATATCACTACCGTACACACTCACGCTTCACCTCTTTGTCAAACAGACAGGGGGAACGACGCTATCAAGCAATTCACTCATACATATAGAGTAGCCACCATGCGCAATCCCCATCAATCCTCCCGCCTAATGGAGGCAGAAGCACAGGGCGTTAAGCAGCGGATCAACATTCAAGCGCTCGATGCAACTGATTCGAATAGCATTGCCGCCACTGCACAATATATCCTTGACACGTATGGGAGCGTTCGTCTTCTCGTGAACAATGCTGGATTTGCAATAGCCGGAAATAAACGACTAGGACAAGGAGCAGCCTGTTTCCTTAATCGCACCAACATGCCCGATACGTAGTATGCGAACAAGCACAATTTATAAGAATGAAAATCAATTGTATTATCCATAAAACGTTCATTTGAGAAAAAAGCGAGGTATGGATACAATACATCATACTCATTCCTGTATGAGAATTTTACTTTAATTAAAAAGGATGGTCCATATGACTCACCACGACTACCACCATCTCAACCATGTGAAGGAACAAGTCACTTCGAAGCGTACATTGTGGATTACATTAGCCTTGACCCTATTCTTCACCATTGTTGAAATTGTGGGCGGGCTTCTGTCCAACTCACTTGCTCTCTTATCCGACTCTGCTCATATGATATCGGATGTTATCGCGTTAGGTCTCAGTATGACCGCCATTTACATGGCAACTCGGGAACCCAACCAGCGATATACGTTTGGCTATCTCCGATTCGAAATTATTGCATCCTTCCTAAATGGACTGGCTCTGATTGTGATTGCAATTGGAATCGTTGTCGAAGGTATTAAGCGGATGGTTCATCCGCAAGATGTTGATCTGCGGCTGATGCTGATTATCGCTACGATCGGCTTGATCGTAAATATTGTCCTGACGCTCGTATTGAGTCATAGCACGAAGGAAGAGGACAACCTGAATGTAAAGAGTGCCTTGTGGCACTTTATCGGTGACTTACTCAGCTCTGTAGGTGTTATTATATCGGCCATTCTCATCTATTTCACAGGACTGTACGTGTTGGATCCATTGATTAGTATGGTGATTGGAGCCATCATTTGCATTGGCGGCGCGAAAATCATTCGCGAATCCATCCTCATATTAATGGAGGCTGTCCCTGACAAATACGATCTGGAGGAAATACGTGCGGAAATGAACCATGTGGAAGGAGTAGAAGATGTCCATGAGCTTCATCTGTGGGCGGTATCCACCGATCACTATTCATTGACAGCGCATGTCTTCATCCGTGAGGATATTCAGCCCTTCTGCGTCATTCTGGCTATCAATCATATGCTTAAGGCGAAGTACGGCATTGAGCACACCACGATTCAAATTGAGCATCCTGCCATGCATGATCATGGTGAATATGGCAAGCAATTTTTGCAACAAGCGGGGAGCGCAGAAGCTAACCCAGTGTAAGAGATAAGCCTCGCGAGTATCCTAGTCGCCACAATGGAAAGCAGCCTGCCGAGTTACTGCTCAGCAAGCTGCTTTCTTTTTAGGATATAAGGGATATAAACAGCATCAACCGACTTCTTGCTCGCCTATATGACTTACATGATAAATATACGACCCAGGAATTGATTTCATCTGTTCGATCACACCATGATAGGTAGCGTAATCGATCATGTACACATAGGCCCCTGGTAAATCCAGTTCTTCCGCACATTTGTCCGTAAATTCGGAGAGCCACTCTGCCTCTTGGCCAGCAGCCTCCTGCGGTACGTCAACAACTACCCCATATAGGTACACTCCATATTGATCAGGGAAATGCTCCAATTTCTTCTGAACCAGATACGCTTCTTGGATGATAGGGATAGAAGCAAGCTTCTCTCTGGCATCCTTCAGCTCTTGCTCACTCAGCCCATGATGGATATAGGTGTTGTCCTGAAAGGTTAGATGCGTACGTTCCTCAATCGCATCCTTGTTCTCTTCCATCCAATCCATCGCGCGTTCCGCATAAGAATCAGCTTCATCATATCGCCCCATGTGAACCAGATAATTGTAGATCCACCGGCACATCTGATTCGTCCGGAACATATCCAGCTTCATCACTCGTTCAAGCAGATGAATTCCGCCTTCATCTAAATACTGCAAGCGGATGCGCCCTTCTTCTTGCAGCGGCTCAATCTGATCCACATACTCCTCATTAATACGTTCTAGAAGAGGAAGAGCTTCTTCGCCGCCATACAGCAATTCCGTTGTATGCGCATAGCGGCACCCCTGCTCGAAGCTCAGCTTGCCTTGCTGCTGGAGCTCTTGCTTCAGCTCTTCATGCTCCGCCCGTACCGGCGCATAATCGTGGTGTCGCTCTTGCCAGCTTGTTGCAATTTGTGCAATCCAGCGGTTGTCCACTTCTTCCAGCAGCACCTTGTACAAGCTGCCTAGAAAATATTCTGCCGCCGTAGAGCCGCTTAATGGTTCCCAAGAAGGAACATGAGGCGCCTCAGAAGACTGCTGAATCGCCTGCAGCCGATCCGACAAGGACGGGTGCGTGTCCGTCAGTCCCGTTCGTTCAGCTAGTGCCGCCTGCCCCCATTGCCGCACCGTACGTTCTGGAAGGCCCTCTTTCAAGAAACGTTCCAACGAAACGTAAATACGAGGAGGTTCCGATACGCGCTGTGCAGCCCGATACTGCTTCGGCCAAAATACTTCCGACAAATAAGCGCCTAACACATGGACCTTATACAGGGAGGAGACCGTTACTTCAGCGCCAGCCAGCTGCACTGAGGCGCGGTCTGCACTATATTCGTTCGCCCGCCGCAGTACGAATGTATATGCGGAGTAGTAAGGATAGAACTTGTTAAAGAATTTCTTGAACAACCCTGTACCGAACTGATTTTTCTCCTCCAGCTTCCCTACAATCGTTCCCCATGTCTTCACGACCCGGTATACCCAGCCTGAGAACCGGCTGTCACCGCCAGACAAATGGCCAAGCTCATGCGCGATTGTCGAACGGAACTCTTCTGGCGTAGAGGCCATCATGTAAGGCAATCCAACAATCAATATATTTTTGTGCCAACCAAACATACCTAAGCGAGGATGCTGCAGCATCGCAGCATTGAATTGTTCATCTACGATGATGCTGTCCACGCGAGGGGCCTTTAATTCACGCGCCATTCGATCGACCTCTGCATACAGTTCCGGCACTTCCGAACGCAACAATACGCGCCCTTCCGGCTGCTCGAAGCGAACCCATAATGAACGTAGAATAATAAGCGCAAGCGGAATAAGAATAATGAATAGCTTCACTTCACCCGCATTGACTCGTCCAGTGGAGATGGAATACCAGATGAGACCGCCTACTAAACCAAGCAGAATTGCTAAAATGAGATAAATATAGCTGAATCCAAGCACTGTTAATCCAAGTACGCGCAGCTTGTATGCTTGCGGAGAGCGCTTCGCGGACTTCTCTAGACGTTCGATGAGAGCTGCGAACTTCTCGTAATCGACTTCCATTCTGTTATGCACCTGCTTCTTATGTAGTCATACATACGATATCTATCATGCTGCTTCCTTCAACCCTTCACATCCAGCGTACTGAAGCCGCAGACTGATCCGCACGTTCCATATCCTGAATATACCGGAGCAGCTCTTGCTGACGCTCCGTCAGGAGGCGCCTTCGCATGACAAGCTCTGATTGGAATTTGCTTAACCGTTGCTTCATCTCATCAGCAGAGATACCAACCCAATCCTGAAGCCTCGCAAGCTGCTGCTGAACATACTGCTCATTGCGCTCTAGCAGTTCTGCCAACTGACCAATCTGCTTGTGCGCTTGGCGCAAATCATTCAATTCGACCAGGATACGGTCGTTCATCATATTCCCTCCTTTGCTTCTCGACCTTCCATTCATTTCATTAAGCCAAATCAGCTGCCTTGAACTCATTGGCCTTGCGATCAATATAGCCTGCAAGCTCCTGCACTGCAGTCGCATACCATTCCGTCATCTGCGTAAGTTCTTGCGTGGTGTTCTCTGCTATCGATACGATGCGCTTGCTCTGACTCGTATGAATCAACTTCGTAATACTGCCAACTGCCGAGCCCGCCTGATCATGGAATTGTCCAGCATGCTGCTCTAGCGTTCGCGCCACACTGCTGAGCTCTTCGGGGCGAAGCGCAATCAGCTTGCCTCCACCTAGTCCCCCCATGGCCGCGCTTAACGCAGCTTGAACGAGCCCCCCGCCTAATGACATCCCCGCAAGAAGAACGGAATCACCTTCAAGCAGCGCACGCGGCGAAATCGTCAATTTTTCCCCTGTCGCCCGATTGATCAGCTCATTCTTGATATCGCCATCCTTATTGAACTTGTATTGATCCAAGGAATGAAAATTTTTATCGCCGGATATGGTATCAATAAACCGTTTAATTCGTCCCTTAATACCCTTGTATTCGCTATTCGCGGTCTTAAAATCTTCGCCAAGATAATACGTTGAGCCAACATGGCTATCATACTCTTTGAGCGGTCCCGCTCCTATCGAATCGCTCGGGTGCACATAATTGATAATCTTGTCGTCAAACTCTCCATTTTTGGCCTTTTCCGCTAATTTGTCAGGCAGCAGATTCGTTACGCTTGGTGCACTGTACGTTACCGCACCAACACTATTTTTAGCGCCAGCATACTGCGCCAAGCCGCCGCCAAGGGAGTGTCCGGTCAACGTAACCTCATATTCGGGATACTCCTCCTTCACCTGCCTCACGAGCACATCAGCTTGCCGGAACTGATTATGCTTGTAGTCATGTATATCTTGCTCCATATTTTTCCTCGGGTCTAGGTACGAGAGAATTATATTTTCCCTGGAACTGAATCGTTCCTCCAAATCCTTCGCCTTGCCGAGAACAACATCATTTAAATCCGTCTTGAAATCAGGTAGTGAACGATCAAGGCTTGATGACCCTTCTGTACCTCGAAATCCAACAACTACTTGCTTCGTATCCTTATTGCGGAACACGACTGCATCGAATCCAGATTCAGAATCATGCAGCATCGTGCCCTTCGGCTCAACAACCTCCCACGAGCCACTTGCGCCATCATATGCGCCAGGTGGAACCTTATCATAAGCTGAACTGGACATTTTCCAATAATCTTCATCTGATATGCGTGTTTTTTGGGCCATAGGATCTCCTGTCTTTTCATTTTTTGGTATCTATCATACAATATTATAAAAATACTTCCTGTAGGAGTGAAGACGTTATGCAAAAAAATGTCCGCTATACAGGTTTTTTGATTCTCATTTTTGCAATCTTAATAGGATGTGAAGCCGCTATGAACCCTGAACAAAAGCAAGCAGCTGTTCAACAAGCAATGGCAACAGGAACTGAATATTTTAAGGACAAATACGGTTTGGAGACGGAATGGACAGAGCATCAATTCCAGCCTGAGCATGCCTCCAGTCACATTGCGTTATACGGGCATGTCAAGGATAAGCCTGAGGACAACATTTACATTCTTATCAATTACAAGACGTTCGAAGTGATCAGTTCGGTGCACCCGAAGGAAGAAATTTCATAAAAATAAAAAGTAGATTCAACTTGAATCTACCTGAACCGATGCACAAAGAACCCTCATCATGAGGGTTCTTCCCTTATCAGTAAGCTCATATTTACAACGCCACAGAAATGCCGCCCCATTCCAATTCCTCTTGGTAGACAGGCTGTACCAGATTGCGCAAATCACCCTTAAATACAAGCTCCAGCAGCTCGGAGCTGCGGAAATTATCGGGCTCTACAGCTGCCGCAGGCTTACCGACGACGTTCAGGCCGCATTCCTCGAATAGCGAAGCGACGAATTGAGAACAGAAAAATGCCTTCTCCCGCTCAACCTGCAGCTTGAATGGAATGCCTAGCACACCAAGCAAGTTATACGAATATTTAGCTTCATTGAACATCATGGTGATGATGCGGGCACGAATCATATGGTATTGCGCAGCATTCACCATACAACGGTACATGGCGCATATCGTCGGCTTACCGTCGGCACGCAGTAGATCACGCTCTACCTCTTCACGCATGAAGCCTGCTGTTAACGGATTTCGGGAAGGCTTCTGTCCGAAGCTATATACTTCCCGCAACGCCGGATCGAAGGCTATAGATACATGATTCAGCGGTGCCTTGGTGTACATTCGAATAAGCTTAGAAAACAGTGTTCCTGTATCGGTCAGTACGATATAAATCGGATACCTCTTCACATCACCCTGTTCTGTGCCCGTTCCCGCATTGATTGTGCTGTCCATCCATCCACCCATGCTACATTCGCCCCTATCGCTCTCTGTTTTGCTGTTAGTTCCATTTTATATATTGGTCATCTATTCCAACACGTGCTGGCGACGGGTTCTGAACTGGACTTTCGTCGGGTGAGCGCATCCAACCTGCTATTGACTCTCAGATTTACCTGAAAAGCAGCCACCACTCACTCCTTATTAGCGGATTCATCCACAATGTATGACCGTCCCTTCCATTATTTTCGTGAATATGCATTTTTAGATCCCTCCATGTACACAAAAGGAGCCTAATTCCTAAGAATTAGACTCCTTCACCGTTCCAGGTATACCATTGCCATTGTGTTCTACATCTTAACGCAGTCTGGCAGCTGGCCCGCAGCTCTCCCGCACGATCAGCTCTGTTGGTATCATAACCTTCTTGCCAATGATCCGCTGCTTCTCCAGCCGCTCCATCATGAGCTCCAGCGCCGTATCCCCGATACAGTCACTATGAAGTCTTACTGTGGTAAGCGCAGGGGTCATGAATTGAGCAACCGCAATATCATTGAAGCCAACCACACTGATATCCTCCGGCACTCGCATGCCGTGCTCCTGAATGGCCCGAATCGCACCGATTGCCATAGAGTCATTCGCCGCAAGGACGGCGGTACAGCCGCGCCCAGATGCAATTAGCTCCTTCGTCAAACGGTAGCCATCCTCGGCTGAGAAGGTTCCGACACGCACCAAGGATGAATCGAAGATTCCCGCTTCCTTCATCCACCTCTCGTAGGCGACCTCGCGCCGATCCGCTATCGAGGCTCCGTCCAGCACGTCTCTTCCGCCTACATACGCAATACGCTCATGTCCTAATGCACGAATATGCACCAGTGCCTGATCTACAGCATCATGCAGATCGACCGTCACAATATCCGATTTGCGATCCCAAGGGACATCATCCACATATACGATTGGAGAGGAGGAGCGCTGGAGTTCATGCAGCTGGCCTGACCCAATCGGCCCAACCACGATGAACCCCGATGCAGCAGAAGCAGGAAGGGAGCGTTCTCCCTTCTTCCCTACCTCTACAAGCTGCACGCCTCGCTCCCGAGCTGCTTCTTCTATCGCAAGCCGCACCGTTAAATAATACGGATCATTCAGCTCCTCACTCTTGTCATAGGTCATGACAATTCCGATCGTGTTCTGACTCGCCCTGATTTGCACAGGAGCAGGCGGTTCCGCTATCGGCACGGGCATCGAAGGCTCCGGCGCAGCCATCTCCATCGTCCGCTTCTTCCGCTTGTACTTGTTATAGCCGAGCTCTTCAGTCGTTTCCATAATGCGGCGCCGCGTCTCGTCTGATACCGACAATGTCTCATCGAAGTTCAGCACGCGAGACACCGTGGATATCGACACACCAGCCCGCTCCGCAATTTGTTTCAGGGTAGCCATTTCGCCCTCCAATCGTGATGCGTCGCCAGCAATCCGTCATTCCGTCATTCTTTCATTTCCTTACGATTGTACTGTATTCTTGCCCAAAAGCATAGAGGAAAGCCTCGCGATTGCTAGTTGCGGCGCAGCGTTTCCTTCGCCTTCATCACATCTGAGATTTCCTTATTTGAATATACAGACAGCTTCAGATTCAACTCAAACGGCTCAAATCCATTGCGATATTGACTCAGCTGGCGCTGTCCACAGGAATTCGATCCTAGACCATTCTGCTTCGCATCGAGATGCAGCACAATGTAATCCCGCTTCTTCAAATCAACCGTATGCTTGGCAGCATCCAAATCCTTAACTTCATAATAAGAAGCACTGAAGTCCATCTTCGGATACGCAACTGCCATGATCCCTACCCCATAACGATCCGCCAAGCGAACCCAGCGGCAGTCCGTATGATTGCCATTTTCCTGTGGGTGCACGTAATTTGTGAACATTTCATCCACCGTCCGCTCATAGACGCCGAATTGATTTGCCTGCTTGGAATCTACATACGACTCTCCAGGACCTCTGCCATACCATTTGCCATTCTCACAAGCAGCACGCACACGAAGCTCCACGCCAATGCGCGGAATCATCTCCGGCGCCTGCTCCTTCACGCCACCAGGCTCACCGCTCACATCGAGCAGCACATCACCATTCGGATAGATGCGATAATCATAGCGGGAACGGTAATGCCAAGCGGCGTTCGTTGTTCCATTCAAGACAGACACCGTCACACGGACAACATCGCCTTCCTGTGCATAGGTGACACCTTCTACAATTTCATGCATCAAATGCATAAATGTCTTAGTTCGGTAATCATCCACGACATACATATCATTATCGATCGGCGCGCGCCAGAACTGCAGCTTCGGACCCTCTTCCACAACCGTAGTGCCATGATGTGTCCATGAGGTCATGCGGCCCTTGACTGTATCGAAGCGAATGCTGAATTCTTCCCCGCGGACGATGAGCTCACAGTGTCCCTCTTCCATCGTAAGCGTGCCGCTCGGCTCGATGTACAGCATCTCAGCGACAATCGGCAGGAGGAATTGTGCCGTCGCCAATTCATGTCCTGCTTGTGCCCAGGCGCAATCACTCTTCAACGTATAAGAAAGATTCACGTAATAATCCGTTCCCGGTTCAGGTGTGAAATCGAGCGAGTACCCCAGCTCCACTTCCTTGCTTGTACGCGCAGCGATGCCAGTAATGTCCGTTTCGCCTGTCTGCAAAATGCAGTCATCCTTCACAATGGAGTAGCGAAGTGCCAATTGATCTAGCGATGCAAAATCGTACTTGTTGCTGACACGGATCAAGCCGCGCTGCAAATCAACCTCATGCGTATGAACAGGCTCAATGACCTTCTTATATTCCAGTAATCCCGGTGAAGGGGTACGATCAGGCATGACAAGTCCGTCAATACAGAAAGCTCCATTCGTCGGATCGTCACCGAAGTCTCCGCCATAACGGTAATAGACGCGGCCCTGCTCATCGATCGTCTGGATGCCATGATCACACCATTCCCAGACGAATCCGCCTTGCAGCTTATCATGTGCGTAGAATAGATCTTGATACTCCTGCATATTGCCTGGGCCATTGCCCATCGCATGAGCGTACTCGCACAAAATATGCGGCTTTGTAGAGTTCTCAATAATATACTGCATCGTCTTCCGCTCCGGATGATCCAGCCACGTATACATCGTCGAGTACACGTCCGCAATATCCGTATCTCTGTCCCCTTCATAGTGAACGAGGCGTGTCGGATCCATTTCCTTCACACGGAGACCCATCGCTCTGAAGTTGCGGCCATAGCCTGATTCGTTGCCAAGCGACCACATGATAATACAGGGATGATTCTTATCCCGCTCAATCATGCGCTCAATACGATCGACGTATGCTTTCTCCCATGCCGGATCATCCGTAATCCAATTAAAGTTGTCTGTCAGCTCGAAGCCGTGGCACTCCAGATCCGTCTCATCGATCACATACATGCCATACACATTGCACAGCTCATATAAGCAAGGCGAATTCGGATAATGCGCCGTACGGATCGCATTAATATTGTGCTGCTTCATGAGGCGAATATCCTTCTCGATATCATCGCGCGATACAACACGTCCTGTAATCGGATGCGCATCATGACGGTTAACACCCTTCAGCTTGATGGCAATCCCATTGACTGTGAATGTGTCCCCCTTCAATTCAACGGCACGGAAGCCCACCTGCTGTGGAATGACCTCAATGACCTCATCCCCGTCAGTTAAGGTGAAGAGAAGGGTATATAAGTACGGCGTCTCTGCACTCCATAAATTCGGAGCTGCAATTGGGACAGCAGTCGCGATGCGTTCGCCCGCAGGCATATCGCCGCAGGCTACCCGTTGTCCAACTGCATCAAGCAGCTCGTAAGACAGCGTGTGTCCCTGCTTCGCACCACGAATATCTGCGCTCAGGCGCAGGATCGCATTCGTAAAAGTAGAATCCAGCTCTGTGACCACTGTAAAGTCTTCAATCCCCGCAAGCGGCTGGGCATACAATTCGACATCACGAAATATACCGCTAAGCCACCACATGTCCTGATCTTCAATGTACGTTCCATCCGACCATTGATACACGCGGACACACACTTCATTCTGCCCTGCTTCTACATAGCTTGTAATATCAAATTCACTCAGCAGTCTTGCCCCCTTGCTGTAACCGACTTCCTGCCCGTTCACCCATACATGGAATGCGGAATCAACGCCATGGAATCGCAAAATCACCTGCTGATTGTCCAGCCATTGCGGGCTAATCGCAAAGCTGCGCTTATATATTCCTGTCGGGTTGTCTGTCGGCACATAAGGCGGATTAATCGGGAAGTTGTACCATAGATCCGAGTAATGCATATTGCCATAACCCTCAAGCTGCCAGTTGCTCGGCACCGTAATGTCGTCCCAGTTCGAGCAATCAAATGATGGCCGCTCGAATCCCGGCGGCGAATACTCAGGCGCTTCCAAATAAGCGAACTTCCATGTACCATTCAAGCTCTTCCATTGATGCGCATACTTCGGCTCGTCTAGCAAGGCTAGTTGTCGATTCGGATAGGAGCGAAAGTACACTCTCCCTTTCATACGGTTACAATTTGTAACAGCCACATTTTCCCACTGCTTCATCACACGCATAGTATGGCCTCCTGCCCACAGGGATTCCTCACAAGAACGATGTCCATTTCCATCCGCTTCACCATTCGTTCTGTATGAGATGTTGGATGAATCACATCTTCACTTTCTAATAAAATTTTACCTGAGCTTAGTAAAATTCACAATCGTTTTAGTAAAATATTTTACTGATCATTTATTTTTTTACTAACTATTGCATCGTGTTAGTAAAACTTTTAGTAAATACATGTTTTCCCTTTAAAATGGGTAATATCAACAAAAAGAAGAGCGGAGACGTTTTGTCTCCGCTCTCGCAACCTTGATTTTACTATTATTTTACCTAAGTTTTACTCAACTTCGACTGTCTGCCATCGACTTTCCTTCACGTCTTCGCGACCATACGGTCCACGCCATGTCCACCCAGAAATAAATGACGAACATCGGGCATACCATATTCCAGATTGCTGAAATTCGCACGTAGCCAGCCTCTAGCAAGGGATGCAGTCCGTACACAACCGCTAGCGATAAAAACATCCAGCATAGTGAAAAGGATAGACAAACATGGCCTTGAAGCTGTATCCGATATGAAGAATAGTCCCACCATTTGCGATAAAATACCTTCTCCAGCATTAAGCCGCTCACATATTCAACAGCCGTCGGAATGACGAAGCTCAGCAGCAGAATGAGGATCCAATTGCCACCTTTTTCGACATAAGGAAGCAAGAGAAGGGGAGCAACTCCATACATAGGTTTGAATGGCCCTTGCAGGAATCCCTCCTTCCAGAAACGGCCCGTTGTTAACTTACTGTATATGTTCTCAAGCAGCCACCCTCCGAACGAGTAGACCATAAAATAAAAAACGGCAGCCAATGCATCATTGGCTGCCGCTCCTGTAACTTGCAGCGGAACTGGCACATGTGCCACCATAACGCATAACCTCCTTATGCCTGCATCAGCGGCATATCTCAAGCTACACGTAGTATGGTTGTATTCCGCACCACATATTCCCTGTTGTCTCGATTATTCAACGATAATAAGGCTAGCGTGCGACTGTCCTGGAAGGGAGAAAGTCATTGCCAGAGAGTGGAAGGCCTTCACTTTCTGCCCTTCCTTCAAATCCGCCAATTTCAAAGCTACACCTTGCTTGTCCATAATGTATGTTTCTTTCGAGATATTCAAAACGACGTCATTATTGATATTGCCATCATTATCTACATCGACATGAACACGACCATTTACATCGCCTTCTGTCTTCGTTACGCTAAGCACTTTGCCTTCCTTAGCCGTTGTTTCGCCTTTGACAACAATTTTCTCGGCTCCGACTGTTCCCGGGAAGGTCATGAGCATAATCGGTCCAAATTGAACCTCAACAATTGCACCCTCTTTCAAGGCATCTTTGCTGAGCGTCTGTCCCTTCTCGTTCACGATAACCGTGTTGTCTTGTACATTAATATGCAAATATTGTTGACCACGGAGAACAAATTTACTTCCGTTCCCCGACTCAATAATTCCTTGTGATGTCACATGTTCTTCTGGCAATGTCGAGCCCTCCTCTACAGGGTGAGACGATACGACATGACCTTGAATGGCCTCAGCAGCTACTGCTCCAGCGAATGGTACGCTAAGTACCGCCATAATTGATGCAATTGCCAAGCCTTTGTTCCATTTTTTCATTTTAAATTCCTCCTCTAATCTCATGTTGTTGGGGCACACCTATGTACCTACTTCTTGATGCCTTACGATTATTCGGTTTGTCTTCATAGACGGAGGAAGTATGCATAATGTTGCATAAAAAATAATTTGAATATGTATTCAATCCTATATGTGTCTTGCTTATTTCCAGTCTGCCCCTACTAGATTTACCGCTAGCATATAAAAAGGTGCCAGAGGGAGAGCACACGCCCCCCCTTTGGCACCTTTTTCCTTATTATCTGTTCGTTCTTACTGTTCACCAATACGACGTTGAATAAATGAATCCACCGCCGTCTTAAGCACTGCGACAACTGGGACGGCAATGAACATACCCAAAATGCCGAACATAGCGCCTCCAATAATAATCGCAAAGATAATCCAAATGGGACCTATCCCCACTTTATTGCCCACAATTTTCGGACCGATATAATAACCGTCGAACTGTTGGACGATGAAAATAAACAACGTAATCCATAGCGTCTGTTCTGGTGATACAAACAACGTAATGATACCGACGAACAACATCCCCATAAATGGACCGAAGTACGGGATCACATTCGTTATGGCCACGAGCAGAGCAGACAACAGCGCATATGGCGCTTGAATAATTAGGAGTCCAATGAATACGATGCTGCCTACGACCGTTGCATCCAAAATGACCCCTACAAAATATTGCGAGAAAATCATGTCCATTTTTCTCACGAAATCAATGACGCCTTCAGCCCGTTCCTTCTTAAGCAGGCCGTGCAAAGTGCGCTTCGCGCCTGTCCCGATCTTCTCCTTGTCCTTCAGCAAGTAGATCGAGACGATAAAGCCGATAACGAGATTCAACAGCGCAGACGTAAAGGTAAACAAGCTGGACAGCAAATTATTCAGCATCAGCTTCAAGAAGTCACTAATTTGACTGGAGACAGAGCTGAAATGCTCGCTAATGCTGCTCGAGATTCCGGATTGAATGAACCATTCCTTACTCATGACATTGGCCTGCAGCCATATCTTCGTACTCTCCATATAGATCGGCATATCAGCCAGCAATGTGCTTACACTCTCAATCACCCGCGGTGTAATAACCGTAATCAGCAGTACAATAATGCCGAAAAACAAGGTATACACGGCTATAATACTAACGAATCGCCTCGATTTTGTCCTAGCTAGCAGTCTCTTCTCCAATAGATTGACAAGTGGGCGAAGAAGGTAGGCAATAAAACAAGCGATAAAAAACGGTGTAAGCATAGACAATAAGGCTACGACTCCACTAAGCACATAAGCAATATTGTCGATGAGCTTGTACACTATCACTGCAATGGTGAATAGCCCCAAATAGCGCAGTGTTCTTCGATTCTTAAGCATGTCATCCCCCTGTTTGCGAATTCATACACGTATTACTTAGTATAGCGATTTTCACAAGAAATGAAATAAATATGAAAAAAAGCATTTCCCCATCGACATCATCGATGAGAAAATGCTTCATATTGCGCTCTTATTGAGCTGCTTTACCGCGGCGGAACAATACACGGTCTAGCGAGTAGTCCGCGCCTCCACTTACAACCAAGTACAACGACATGGCTGCAAGCGCAACATCCAATTCATAGCCGCCTACGAAGCCCATTTGCAGCTTCACCGTGAAGATAGCCATAAGCATAATGACGGTAAACGCCGCCCCAATCCATCTTGTACCAAGACCAACGATGAGCAAAAGGCCTCCAATCAATTCAGTAGCCGCGACAACATACCCCATGAATCCCGGAATACCCAGACTTTCGAAGAAGCCTGCTGTATTGTCGAGACCCCCTTGGAACTTATCCAGCCCGTGAATGAAGAAAATAATCCCTAACGCAAGCCTGATGAACAATGTACCTAATCCTTGATTTACTGACATAATAGAACGCCTCCTATTAACATAATATGTGTTAGTATGGTTGATTCATGAACCTTTAATTAAAACTACGCATTGTAGTGTAAAACTCTAAAAAAAATTAAGGCATAGCAGCAAAGAACAATAAACATAATGCAAGCAATACTTGCAGTGACACAATAGCCGGCGTAAACGGCAGCTTCATCGGAATATCTGTATCTGGCTCCAACAGCTGGCGAATCCGGTAATTAATCGATGTATCTGCGAATGAGACGTACGCAAATGGCATGCGCGGCGCCTTGCCTTGCTTCAACATCTTGAGCAATGCGCTCCCTAAGTGTGCCGATGTTCCGAGACGTCCAATGGCATAATGATCGGCCAGTACTTCACGGATGATGTTATACTGCTGCTTCGACCATCTCATAATTGGCATATACCACATGACCGAAGCGAGAAGAGACAGAATGAACATCCGCAATGGATCTCGGTGCATCTGATGGAAAGCCTCATGATGGACAACAGCTTCCAGCTCATCGTCATCAAGCATTTCCATTAAGCCGGTCGATACAACCACGATTGGCAACCATAGCCCCATCGTGAAGGCGATCGGGGAAGCATGCTCGACAATCATCATTCGCTGCTTGCCTTCATAGAACCGACTATTCATCTGAAGCGTCAGCTCCTGACTGCGATACGCATGCAGCTTCCAGTATGCTTTGCGAGACAGCCACATCTGCCGGATGAACAGGATCAGTACGCTAATAAGCGTACAGAACACATAGGCATCAAGCACGTACACGAACTTGGACAATCCGTAGTTCTGCATGAGCGTGGAGCACGCCTCGACGAGATTGAAGTGCAGTTCCCATCCGGCAAGCACCTTCATCGCATATAGTACCATTTGACAGAACAACACGGCTGCAATTAGAAGCATCGAACTGAAAATGAACGTAGATCGATTTTTCCACATTGTCTATTTATCCTTTTTCAATTGCTTGATTTTTTGTTCCAATTTGTCCAGCAGCCCCTCATCTACATCCTCCAAGGCATCCAGCATGTGATTCACGACAAGCGGACCGAATTCATCCATCAGCTCATGCGTTAATTCCTTGGACTGCGTATCGAGGAAGGCATCCCGACACAATACTGGTCGGAATAAGGAAGAACGCCCCTCCGTGCGCTTGACCAGGACTCCCTTATCCACGAGTCGGTTCATGACCGTCATGACGGTGTTGAAGTTGACGCACTTCTCTGCCTCAAGCTTCTTCTGCACGTCCTTAATCGTCATTTCAGAACCTTCCCACAGGACAGACATAACCTTGGCCTCCAGCGGCCCGAAGAACCGGTTCAATCCACTCTCGTGGAATTTGAAGTTATGAATTTTCATCGTGGAATTCCTCCCACTACAAATTGTAGTGTGATTGCAACTCGATGTCAAGTATGTCCATAATTAGGTATTACACATTATAATATCGGCGACACCAGCCGTGCGATGGATTCTACAAATCGGTGACGGATTGACCGCTTCTGGTACGTATCCCAATTTAACGCGATAGACTCCTTCATATCCTGCTCGAACAACTTGTCGAGCTCTCCCGCTACCGCTTTGTCATAGAGGAAGGCATTAACTTCGAAGTTCAAGCTGAAGCTGCGATGATCCAGATTCGCCGTACCAACCGTAGCAGCCCATCCATCTACAACCATCGTCTTGGCATGCAGGAAACCCTTCTCATACCAATAGCACTTAGCACCAGCACGAAGCAATTCACCAAGATACGCATTTGATGCCCATTGTACCAACTGACTGTCCCCCTTCTTCGGAATCATGATGCATACATCAACCCCAGATTGTACGGCAACCTTTAACGCGATGAGCACACTATCATCTGGCACGAGATACGGTGTCTGCACATAGATGCGATCCTTGGCTTCAAATATTAGCTTAAGCAGTCCATTTCGGATTTGCTGCTTATCTGAATCCGGACCGCTGGATACAATTTGAACGGCCGTATTCCCTGTATGAACTGGTGTTGGAAAGTATCTTTCATTAAAGGCCAGATACTGTTCAGACGCGATGGACCAATCAAGCAAGAACTGGCCCTGAAGGCGATGAACAGCCCCTCCTTGCAGCTCAAGATGAGTATCGCGCCAATGTCCAATCTTCGGATCGAGTCCGACGTACTCATCACCGATATTAAATCCGCCAACAAACCCAACTTTGCCATCCATAACCGCGATTTTTCGGTGATTGCGATAGTTGACACGCAAATTAAGATACGGGATCCGCGATGGGAAGAAGCGGAATACTTCTCCGCCTGCTTCACGCAGAGCTGCAAGATCCCTATCCTTCAAGGCAGGCGATCCAATATCGTCATACAGCAGCCTTACCTCGACACCATTCGCAGCGCGCTCCGTCAACGCGTCAATGATTCTGCGTCCGGTCGCATCCCCAGCAAGCTTGTAATACAGCAAATGGACATGATCTTCAGCATTTTGAATTCGATCAACTAGCCGATCCATCATCTCGTCCCCGTCTGCAATGACATTCACCTTGTTGTCCTGTGTTAAAGGAGAGTAGCTGCTTACCAAGTTCATATAAATAAGCGGTTCATAGTATTTCACGCCATCATCCTGATATTCGAAGGTTCCCTCCCGAATTCGCCGCACTTGAGCTGCAATTTCATCTCGAACAAGACGTTCATTCCGAGGCTTGATTCGATAGACCTTCCGTCGAGCCAGATTCTGACCGAACAAAATATAGAATAGGAATCCGATGAATGGGAGCAGCAAGAGGAGCATTAACCATGCCCACGTCCCCCCTACATTGCGTCTCTCTAGAAAAATAACGATTGCCGCAAATAATAAATTAATTATCGGTATCCATATCGCCGCCAGCTCCAATAGATGTGTCCACATAAATAAGCCGCTCCTGTTCCTTAAGATGACTCCATTGTACCATGAGAGAGGTGTATGCTCAGTCATTCATGTACTTAGCGTTCAGGAGGAGATGTTCGTCCACTGCTTGGCCGAAGAGCAGTAGGAGCATCATCCATGGGCACATCACTTCCGCCTCCTTTATCAATGAAGGTGGATCCGTTCTCAATCGCATCCCCTTGCTCTTTGCATGATTCATTCTGAGGAGCACTCTCTTCTTGCTGTGTCTTCGCCTGAGCGTTGGATCGGTACGTATCAACTAACAGCAGGAGCAAGGGCAGGACAAGCCCGGGCAGAAGCGCATAGGTCGCCCAATGATCGAGCAGTTTGCTAAGATAGGAAGAATTCGGGATGAATAAGATCGACCAGCTGACCGTGATCATCCCTAGCGGAATGATGAGGAAGCGGTGTTCAGCTAGCTTCAAGGATTGGGCGAGGCCTACCGCGGTCGCATACAGAAGCAGCGCCATTCGGAAGTAGGTCGTCAAAAACCAAATGACCGCCATCACCGCCTCGATCCGCTCCAAGAAATTACCGATGCTGATTTTTTTGGCCAGCGCATAGGTCGGATACATATGCCGTGCCGTACTATCGGCTCCAAGGGTCAATATAGACAATAACGTTGTAATGATCAGGAACGCCCCGCCAATTATGCATCCCCACAGTAAAGCATTTGCCACTTTGCCTTGGTTCTTAACTGAAGGAAGAATCAGCAGCAAGATTGCCATGTCGAGGAAAGGAAAGCTGAAGAAGGTCAATCCCCCGCGAATGACCGGCACAAATCCACGTTCGAGAACCGGCAACAACTGCTTCACTTCAACTTGCGGCATTACAAACAAAATAAAGCAAATAAATAGAAGCAGTACCCATGGGAAAAATATCTCAGCTCCTCGCGCAAACACTTCAATTCCAAGATAGGCACCGAAAATGATGATGAACATAAAAACAATATGAGTCGCCACAGCCGGTGTCTCCGGCATAATCTGCATCGTTATGAAATCGCCGATATCCCGCAGGGTAAGCGCCGCTGTGGTAAGTGCAAATCCGATAATGAAGCAAAGCGAAGCTGCCTTGCCGAGCACCTTGCCAAGGATCAACTCACAATATTCTGCTATCGATTGTCCCGGGTATCTTCGGCATAGGGCGGAGTACAGGGGGACGACGAGCAGGCCAAGAACTAAGGACAATAGAGCGGATAGCCATCCATCCTGCCGGGCTTCTTCCGCTAGGCTCGATGGGATAATCAAGATCGCACTTCCGATAATAAATAGTGCCGTCAAGATTGTCAGCTGACGAATACTTATGATGGATTGATCCTTCATCCGCCCTATCACCTCCTTGATGCAGCATCTCACTAGCTTGCTTGTCGTTATTTACTACAGAAATCGCCTCAAAGGCTTAAACACCATCATGATCCAATCCATAGGATTCGGTATCCTCATTTTCATCCCAAGGATGATACCAAACCCAGCAGCGATGAGCAGCATGATCAGCAGCACCCAGCGTTCCTTGGATAATTGCTGCCGCTTCATACGAGAGGATTCAGACAGGAAGGTGATCGCCGCGATTACAATTGAGCCAATACTGATCCACATCTCCCCTACTCCTTCACGTCACGTAAGAATGAGTTGCCAATTGTCCCTGTCCGTACGATCTTCAGATCCACTTGAATGTTGACAGGTAGCTCCTTGAACAGTTCCGACCACCGTTCCTTATGCTGATTCCAGTAACCCGGGTATGCCCGGTGGACAGCTTCGCCGAATCCGAATATATCTGCACCTACTGCCTGCGCTCGCTGCAGTGATTTGGTTGAATGGCTAATCATCACTTGTTCTGCCGCCTGCTCCAATTGATGTAAGGTAGACTGCTGGCTAGTATCCATTTCGCATTCAACATCCGCAACATTAGCCTCTGTTCGTATGAAGACGTTGATTTCTGGTCGATTATTCGTAACCTTTGCCTTCACCTTGGTCTTGGAATGAATAACCTCCACCCCCGCCTTCCCCCCAGACTTGCAGGGAATTTGAACATAGGTGTTCTGCAAATTATCTGTCAGGTTGCTGTATCCCTTGCTCTCCACCTCGTTCATCCATCCCATGAGCTTGTCGCCCTTGAAGATAGCTATGCCTGAATACTTTAATAGCGCCTGAGTCTCGATTAGCTCTACATTCTTCTTCTTTTTCCCTGCCTCACGATCCCCTTGAATCAATATACCTGTCAGCACTGCATCCTTCCCGTAACTGGTCATATTCGTTATCAAATCATCCAACCGAACACCAACCGTCGGTGCCCATGTCTTATCCGACACCTCTAGCGACTTATACATTTTATTGGCAGGTATTTTATCGAGCGGCGTATAGAAGTTCAATATATCCCTCGCCGTAGTCCCCTTAGCAACCACGAGATAAAAATCAGTACGCAGCTCTTGATCACGCGATAAGAAATCAAGCGGCTTGCTGATGCCCTCACGCGCCATTTCTTCTCCAAAAACAAAAATTCGCAGATGCGAGAAATACACCTTGCGAGGTGTAATCGTGGTCATGCGTCGTATCGCTTGGAACACCGTACTTCCCTTTGCGCTATACAGCGTTACAGGCGCTCTGTCGCCGCTAGGCTTGCGTGCCGACACCCCGCTTGGATCCACAACCTGTACAAATACCTCATACTGTCCATTGTCCGCTTTATCAATTCCCATTCCTACCGCAATGGCCAAATCATTCATCTCACGCCGATTCCAACAGCCGGAGACGAGCAGACCAAGCAGCAGAAGTAACAAGCAGCTGAGGAGAACGGATCTCCGCTTCATGACTGACGCCCCCCTTTTTTTCACTTGATGGTGTTGTTATTTTGTTGGCTTGGGCTTAGCTTGTTCCGGAGGCTGCTGCCGATTCTTATTGTTCGGGCTCATATAGCTTGGTCTTGTCCGCATTGCCCACTGCGGGAGCCGAAAGATTGTGTCTTTCTGATCTTTGATAATGATGGGTGCCAGCGGACTCATATAAGGGACACCAAAGGAGCGCAGGCTGCACAAGTGGAGCACAATGGCGACCAGACCGATGCATACCCCGAACAGCCCAAAAGATGCAGCGAGCAGCATGAGTGGAAAGCGAAGCATACGGAACGCATTCGACATGCTGTATGCAGGAAATACGAAGCTGCAAATCGCCGTCGTCGACACAACGATGACCATCGCAGCAGAGACGATACCCGCATCGACCGCAGCTTGTCCAATGACGAGCGTTCCCACAACTGACACTGCTGGCCCAATCATTCTTGGCATTCGGATTCCTGCTTCCCGAAGCAGCTCGAATAGAATCTCCATCATAATCGCCTCGATGACAGCAGGGAAAGGGATCCCTTCCCGCTGTGCCGCCAAGCTGATCAGCAGCTGCGTTGGAAGCATCTCCTGGTGGAATGTCGTAATTGCAACATATAGTGATGGCCCTAACAGTGCGATGAAGATACCGATATAGCGAAGGATACGAACTAGACTGCTGATGTCCGATCGGAAGAAGTAATCCTCAGCCGCATGGAGGAAAGATACGAATAGCGCAGGAACTACAAGCACGGATGGTGTGCCATCTACGAGAATCGCAATCTTCCCTTCCAGCAGCTCTGCTGCAATGACATCTGGGCGTTCTGTATTGTACACGGTTGGGAAGGGCGTGAACGTCTTGTCCTGAATCAATTCTTCGATGTATCCACTCTCCAGAATGCCGTCAATATCGACTCGAGCCATACGGTCTCGTACCTCTTGTACGACCTTGTCATTGGCGATCCCTTGAATGAACATAATTGCGACATTCGTTTGTGTGAGACGACCGAACGACTTCGTCTCCACGCGTAAATCCTGATGCTTGATCCTTCTCCGAACCAGTGATGTATTCGTTCGTAGTGTCTCAGAGAACGCCTCACGAGAACCTCGAACAGATGGTTCTGTTGTTGCCTCTACTACACCGCGATCCTTCCATCCCTGTGTGCAGGCCGACAATCCCGTTGTATAACCATCCAGGAGCAATACTGTATTGCCGGACAGCACCCCTTGGAATACATCGTCGAAGCAGGTAACAGGCTCAATTTTCCCCACTGCAAGCACTCGCTCTTGCAATAGATTAATCATATCTGAAGACCCACCCGCCCCAGGCTGCGTGCCTTGTTGCGAACCTTGTTGCATTCCTTGTTGCAAACCTTGCTGCGAGCTTTGTTGCGTGCCTTGTTGTGAACCTTGTTGCGTACTTTGTTGCAAACCTTGTTGCGTGCCTTGTTGTGAACCTTGTTGCGTGTCTTGTTGCGAACCTTGTTGCGAACCTTGTTGTGAACCTTGTTGCGAACCTTGTTGCGAACCTTGTTGCGAGCCTTGCTGCGCACCCTGTTGCCAGCTTTGTTGCGGGTCTTGTTGCATGCCTTGCTGCGAGCCTTGTTGCGGGCTCTGCTGCGAGCCTTGCTGCGAGCTTTGTTGCGTGCCTTGTTGCATGCCTTGTTGCAAACCTTGTTGCGTGCCTTGTTGTGAACCTTGTTGCATGCCCTGTTGCGTTCCTTGTTGCATGCCTTGTTGCGTGCCTTGTTGCGTGCCTTGTTGCATGCCTTGTTGCAAACCTTGTTGCGTGCCTTGTTGTGAACCTTGTTGCATGCCCTGTTGCGTTCCTTGTTGCATGCCCTGTTGCGTTCCTTGTTGCATGCCCTGTTGCGTTCCTTGTTGCGTGCCTTGTTGCGTTCCTTGTTGTATGCCTTGTTGCGTGCCTTGTTGCGTACTTTGTTGCGTACCTTGTTGTGAGTCTTGTTGCATGCCTTGTTGCGAACCTTGTTGTGAGTCTTGTTGCATGCCTTGTTGCGAACCTTGTACTCCGCTAGTGGAAGCAAAAGTTGGTGCATATCCAGACCATGCAGCCCCCGATCCTCCCGACCAATCCGGCGTACCGTTTGCGCCCATGGAGCCTTGTGATGCAGCCGAATCTGATTGTTGCGTGGAATTATCACCTTGCAAAACTTGGCTGTCACCCAAGAGCGACTCCATCATAAAGTCGATAATAATCGCCTGATCGACTAGTCCATCCGTATATATTAATGCGATTCTTTGCTCGCCCTTGCCCCCGACTCGCAATTCACGAATCACAATATCAGAGCTATTGCCGAGCTTCGTCCGAATATAATCCAGATTGCGTTGTAAGCTTGCTTGCAGCTGATCCATAGACGTCCTTCCTCACTTCTGCAGTTGATCGCATGCCTGCTTGTTGTGCTGCTGGCTTTCCGCCGACAGCCATAGATTCTGTTTTCCAGTATTGCCGTGCGTTCAGCCAGATAAACCGCCAGTCGGTTCATCCCCTCCCTCTTAGTCGACAGGCCTTCCCCTCAGTGATACTATGGGAGTAATATATGCTACCAAGATTATGCCAGCACGCTGGAAAGATGCATGCCGGCTCATACAGGAGGGACAGCCAACATGGCGACACGAACCAGAGGAATGACGCTCGTATATACAGGTGATGGCAAAGGGAAGACGACAGCAGCAGTCGGGCTATGCGTCAGAGCGGTTGGACATGGCTTCAAGGTACTGATGCTCCAGTTCATCAAGAGTCCCAAGCGCTCTTACGGAGAACAGGCTTCGTTGGAGAAGCTGGGTGTTGAAGTAAGACAGCTGGGGATCGGATTTACTTGGCTGAAGACACCGGAGGAGCACCGTGAAGCATTCAAGCAGGCATGGGCGATTGCGAAGCAGGAAATCCAGTCTGGTGATTATGATCTCATCGTACTGGATGAATTGAACAACGCACTTGCAATTACAAGCTTCCCGATTGATGATGTTCTGCCAAGGGCTGAGATCATCGAAGTAATTAAGAATCGTCACGAGCATCTGAACATCGTGATAACAGGACGTTCAGCTTGTCCGGAAATCATGGAAATTGCAGATCTCGTATCGGAAATTCAGCCCGTGAAGCATTACTACGAAGAAGGCATTCCTGCCGTGCTGGGACTTGAATTTTAATTCATTCTATCTATCTCTCGATTATTCCCTTCATTAAGGCTGCATGTCCCTACGATCTCTACCTGGAGACAAGCAGCCTTATTCTATTACCTGCGTCCCTCTTAGCAAACCGCGGCAACACTCCGATGACCCTGACTTACTTTCCAACATTCCTCATTGCACAATTTGCCTATTTTTTTATTGAAATGAGGCTAATTATTCCTCTTTTTTCCATGCCATATAGATTGTTACTTCAACCATTTACCACTTTACTATAATATAGAAAAAAAAAGATGGAACAGCTTCTTTCCACCGCAGACAGGAGGATCGTTTATGGCAAAAACAATCGCAATCATCGGAAGCAGCGGAGGCAACCTATATAACTTAGGAGGCAAAGACCCTCTTAAACTGCTCCAAGAACTTGTCATCCAATTGGAGAGTGCTGGGATCGGCTGTGGAGCGATTCAGTTCGTTGGCGCAGACGCATCAATGGACAACGCCAAAGGCTCTACGCAGGCTGCCCTGTATGGCTGGGATGAGTCGCTCCAGACTCCGAAGCCACTTGCAGAAGGATCACTAGATGAGATCAATCAGGTTGCCACGCAATTGGATCAAGATATTGCGGCGCAAATTCGCCAGGGTCGTATTGGCGCACTCATTATGATGAGTGCAGATCCTACCCGCACCAACGCATATGCCGTGGAAGCAGCGATAGATATGAATCTGCCGATCACAGGAACTGGCGGCACGTCCATGGCTCTCACCAGTGCCAAGGGAGCGAATGTGCTGGCCGTGTCTGGCACGACCGGAACGACGAATCGTACAAGAGCAGTCACGTTCGTGACCACACTATGTCAGCATTGGGGATTGACCTATCGGCCAATTATCGGCGCAACTGCTGATGCCTCATCTGGCAGAACAGGAGAGGGCTCACCTTGGAGACGCATTAGCATACGCGGCATTATGCTCGCCTCTCTGCCCGGCTTTATTGCGATGGCACTGCTGCTTGCCTTAAGCAAAATCCCTGCTCTGGCCGGACTTAGCGAGATATTCGACATTATGATTAAAGCACTCCCTATCATTCTGGCAGCTATTGCAGCGAAGCAAATCTCGGATCTCGATGAGGTATCCATCGTCTCAGGTATCATCGCCGGAGTCATGTCCGTCGAGGGCGGCATTATTGGAGGAATCATTGGGGGGATTGGGGCTGGACTGCTCGGGCATGTTCTCTTTCGTAAATGTGTACAGTGGCGCTTCCCTGCTACAACTGTCAACATTGTCGCCGGCGGACTCTCCGGTTTAATTTCTGGGCTTATCGTCTATTTCATGGTTGCTCCGATCGCCCTTCAAGCCGGTGAAGGTATTCGCTGGCTGCTGGAAGCAGCTGTATCTACAAGCTCAATACTAGCCGGACTGCTCGCTGGACTGCTCATATGGCCTGCCATTCTAGGCGGTGTATATCATGCAGCCATCCTGCCCATTGTCCTGCTCGAAATGGAGCGGACCGGTAATAGCTTCCTTGGAGCCGTAGACATGGCTGGACTTGTCATGGTGTCTGCCGGTATCACGTTAGCGAATATAATTGCCCCTCGCGATAAGGGAGAAGCAGCCGTCGCCGTACCTGGCTTTCTGATTAATATCGGGTTCGGCACATTCGTAGAAGCAGCGTATCCGTTCATGTTCTCGAACAAATTCATCTTCGGCGGTGCTATCATATCCGCAGGACTGGGCGGCTTATTGGTCGGAATGTTCGAAGTACAAGGCACCGCATACGTTCCTTCGTTCATGGCGCCTCTGTTATCCAATAACATGACTGGATTCATCGTTGCGATGGTCGGGAGCCTCTTATCTGCCTTCATGATTACTTTGACCGTCAACCAACTGTCACGCAGATCCAAGCGGCTTGAGCATGTGACCAAGCAAGAGGTACATACCGACAATCTTGCCGGATAAGCCAAGCATTCATATCACAACCTTCAACCCATCATCAAACTAAAAAGCGCTGGAGACTTCGCGAACCATTCCGCTTGCTCCAGCGCTTCTGTATGTGGACATACATATAAATAAAAGTTACATGATATGAGTTCAACTGTGCACAAGATACAAGTCTATGACGTTACCGCTTGCGAATCATGAACAAGTAGCTCATTACCGCGCCAAGTCCGCAGCACGCAATAACAACACCCATCGGAACGGCTGTATGGCTGCCAGCAATGCCGACAAGCGGAGCAGCAAGCGAGCCTGCAATGAAGGACATCAAGCCCAGCATAGCCGATGCGCTGCCCGCTCTCTCCCCTTGGCTCTGCATCGCTAGAGAGAAGCCTGCCGTATTGACCACCCCTGTACTCGATACAACAATGAACAGGGCGATGACAACTGCAATTAACGGTGCCTGCAGCAGTATCGCAGCTAAGAGCAGCAGACCACCGCTAACGGTTTGAACAATTCCTGCAATGAAGAGCCGCTTCTCATGGAAGCGAGACGCCAAGCGGCCCGTAATTTGTGTCGCAATGATGAGCCCAAGGCCATTGAGTGCGAAAAACAGGCTGTATGCTTGCGGGGATGCGCCGTAAATTTCCTGCAGCACAAAGGGTGATCCCGATATATAACCGAACATCGCAGCGAAAACGAAGCCTTGTGTGCAGGCATATCCCATGAACTCACGATCAGATAGCAGTGTACGGAAGGTTGCCATCGTCGTGCGCAGACCGCCGGTAGAACGGCGCTCAGGCTGAAGTGTCTCCGGCAAACCGAACCATGCGGCGATCATCATAAGCAGACCGAGCAAGCCGAGCACGATAAACACCCCATGCCAAGTCGTAAACTGAAGCAACTGTCCGCCAGCAATCGGGGCTAATATCGGCGCCAACCCGTTAATAAGCATGAGCAGCGAGAAGAACTTCGTCAATTCACTGCCGGAATACATATCGCGCACCATGGCACGGGCAATGACAATGCCTCCAGACCCAGCCATGCCCTGAATGAAGCGGAGGGCAATCAGGCCCCCTATGGACGGAACAACAGCACATAGAAGAGAAGCTATCACGTAAATGGCGAGTGAGAGGATCAGCGGCTTCCGGCGCCCTCTTGCGTCACTGAGGGGTCCCAGCATCAACTGACCAAAAGCTAAGCCCATGAGACAGGCAGTTAAGCTCAATTGCGCGAAGGAAGTGCTCGTCTGCAAGTCACTCGCCAACATCGGCAAAGAAGGCAGATACATATCAATTGACAACGGACCAATCGCTGTCATCGATCCAAGAATAACGGCCATGGACAGCCTCTGCTTCCGAGTAGGTGCAGACATGGCTGAGGCCGTATTACTGTGTTGCACAGGTATACTCATAGATGGTTTTTCAATTCCTTTCTTCAATCGTAATCACGGCTGCAACCAACAATACAAGATGTGTCAATTTCAACCTACATACATGTAACCATTATAGTTACAACATTACAACGAATCAACCCTAAATCCTGTAAAGCTCTCTGTCCCGTATTGATAGGCAAATAACAACAGCCCCCACTTCATGTAAGAAATGAGGGCCGCCGCTCGCTTGACCTGCCACGAGGCAAGAAGCGTATCTATTCATGATGATATCAATTAATTGCGAATGAGATAATCGAATGCACCCAATGCTGCTGTAGCACCAGATCCCATCGAGATGATGATCTGCTTGTATGGGCTATTCGTACAATCGCCGGCTGCAAATACACCAGGTACGCTTGTTGCACCATGGCTGTCTACTACGATTTCACCCATGCGAGTGCGCTCAACGGTATCAGCTAACCAGTCTGTGTTCGGCACAAGACCGATTTGTACGAATACGCCTTGCAGCTCAACATGCTTCGTCTCACCTGTAGCGCGATCGATATAGGAAATGCCGTCAACCTTGTCTGTACCGGTAATTTCAGATGTTTGCACGTTCTTCAATACCGTTACATTCGGTAGGCTGTACAAGCGGTCTTGCAATACAGCGTCGGCTTTCAGTTCTGGAGCGAACTCAAGTACCGTCACATGTTTTACAATACCCGCAAGATCGATTGCTGCCTCTATGCCAGAGTTGCCGCCGCCAATGACTGCCACATCCTTGCCTGTGAACAGAGGTCCATCACAATGCGGGCAGTAAGCTACCCCTTTGTTCTTGAACTCTGCTTCACCAGGGACGCCTACGTTCCGCCAACGAGCACCTGTCGATACGATGACGGTCTTACTTTTCAGTACAGCACCGTTTTCGAGTTCAATTTCGATAAGGTCCTTCTTCTCCAAGCGTTTTGCACGCTGAAGCTTCATGACATCGATATTATACTCTTTCACTTGATTTTCAATATTCGCTACGAGCTGAGGACCTTCCGTGTATTTCACACTGATAAAATTCTCAATGCCGAGCGTATCGTTGACCTGACCACCGAAGCGCTCTGCAACGATACCTGTGCGGATCCCTTTGCGTGCTGCGTAAATCGCCGCACTTGCACCTGATGGTCCACCGCCAATAACAAGAACATCGAATGGCTCTTTATTATCGAACTCGGATGCATCTGGAGCAGTACCAAGCTTAGCCAGAATTTCTTCAACGGTCATACGTCCGCCGCCGAAGAATTCGCCGTTCAGGTATACGCTAGGCACAGACATAACGTCCTTGCTCTCTACCTCTTCCTTGAATACGGCACCATCAATCATCGTGTGCGAAATGCCAGGGTTGAGGATGCTCATCAAGTTCAGCGCCTGAACAACATCCGGACAGTTATGGCAGCTCAGGCTGATATAAGTTTCAAACTTATATTCGCCGCGAATGTTATTAATTTGATCAATCACACTCTGCTCTACCTTAGGAGCTCTACCGCTCACTTGCAGCAAAGCCAATACCAAAGAGGTAAACTCATGTCCGAGCGGAGTACCGGCAAAAGTAACGCCTGTATCTTCACCTACACGGTTCACACTAAAGCTAGGAGTGCGGGACAACTGTGTCTTCTCCACAGTAATCCGAGACGACATGCCAGCGAGTTCCTCCACCAAGGACAGCATCTCCGAAGACGCATCATCAGAGCCAGCGCTGACCTTGAGAACAATATCTCCCTCAAGAAGCTGGAGATATTGTTCTAGTTGTGCTTTGATATCTTGATCTAATGCCATTGTAAGGACACTCCTTAGATTTTACCCACGAGGTCAAGGCTTGGCTTCAATGTTTTGCCGCCTTCTTGCCATTTCGCTGGGCAAACTTCACCTGGATTGTTGCGAACATATTGTGCCGCTTTGATCTTGTTGATAAGAGCACTTGCATCACGACCGATGCCGCCAGCGTTGATTTCAGCTGCTTGAATGATTCCATCTGGGTCGATAATGAACGTACCGCGGTCTGCAAGACCTGCTTCTTCGATCAATACGTCGAAGTTGCGGGATACGATATGGGATGGGTCGCCGATCATAATATATTCAACTTTGCCGATAGCCTGGGAGCTTTCATGCCAAGCTTTGTGCGTGAAGTGTGTATCTGTGGATACGGAGTATACTTCAACACCCAATTTCTTCAGCTCTGCATATTGGTTTTGCAAGTCTTCAAGCTCAGTAGGGCAGACAAATGTGAAGTCAGCTGGATAGAAGCATACTACGCTCCATTTACCTTTGAAGTTCTCTTCTGTAACTTCGATGAATTGACCTTTTTGGAATGCATTTGCTTTGAATGGTAGTACTTCTTTTCCGATAAGTGACATAGTTACTATCTCCTCTACTTTGATTTATGGTTTATTTAGAGCATGTCGGTAACAACACACTCGGTAACACACTTTATAATAATTATTATTAACTAAACGATTCAATCTGTCAAGCTATTTTATAATAATTATAATATGAAAATGATATTCTTTCTCAATTAGGTCATAATTCAGACATACCTTCTTCATTATGCTGTTAAATAAGGCGAAGTATTCATTTCTCATTCTTAGGTGAATGCCGAGCTGCAGTTCAATGCTACTTATTTATTACCCTAATTGAACCGTTAGCAATCTCCTTCATTAGAAATTCGATTACCCTGTCCATCTTCCTTCCTGTTTACGAAAAACATCGGGAACGATAGCAAAGAAAGTACTCATATTGAAAAAATAGCACCAGAGTCTCACCCTGATGCTATCCTGACCTTTTCTATTTCTTCTATATAGAAGCATAAAAAACAAAACCTCAAACGCTATGAAGATTACAGTAACCCTTTGCCTGGGCGATCTAAATGATACAAGTTGCGGTAACGCGGATATTGCTCCATAAGCTCGGCATGCGTACCGCGCATTTCCACCTGACCATTTTCGATAAAGACGATCTCATCCATCTGTTCGACACCAACAAGATGGTGGGTAATCCAGATGAGCGATTTGCCCTTCATCGTCTCGAACATGGTCGCCAGCAGCTCCCGCTCCGTCTTCGGATCGAGACCAACTGTCGGCTCATCGAGGATGACGACTGGCGTATGCTGAAGCAGTACGCGCGCCAGCGCGATGCGCTGCCGTTCACCACCTGAGAAGCGCTGTCCGGTCTCCATCATCGCCGTATCATACCCTCTCGGAAGCGAAGCAATAAGTGTATCCAGCTTCACTTGTTCCGCTACCTGACGAATCTCTTCATCCGAGGCACTGCGCCGTCCTAGACGAATATTGTTCGCTACTGTCGTATCGAATAGATGTGGACGTTGATTTAGCACAGACAGAATCTCTGGGATATGCTCACCATACTCGTCAGCGCGAACATTATTGATCATGACGCTGCCAGACTCCGGCATAAGCGCACCTTGAATTAAGGTAGACAATGTGGACTTACCGGCACCGCTTCGTCCGATAAGCGCAATCTTCTTGCCTTGCGGCACATCAAGTGATACCCCATCAATCGTTAAGGATGCTGAGCCTGTATGACGGAAGCTGACTTGATCCAAACGGATATGGGCAGACTCACGCACTTGCTGCAGCAGCTCTGGCTTCACATTCGCTGCGCTGCCAGCAGTTTGCTCAACAGGCGCCTCTCCCATGCTCGACAGGCGTTCCAACGAATCTTCATACTGAGGAAGCTTCTCTACCGCTTCCGATACCGGCAGGAAAGCGTCCATCAACGGGAACACCACAAGACCGAACGCCGCAATCATGACGGCAGGCATATTCCCATCAGCCGCTTGGCCGCCGGCCCAGTACACCATCGTAATGACCGTCAAGCCGACGACAGATTGTGCGATTAGCGTTCTCCACCGCGCCCACATCCGTAAATCTCGGTCTATACGAGCCACTCGCGCCTCATCTGCTTCATAGGAGTCGACAAATTGAGAAGCGCGTCCGCTAATGACCCAGTCGCTCATACCAAGTACCGCATCCGTCAGCTTCCGATATAGCCCGCTGCGCTCCTGCTTCATTAGGCGGTGCTTCCGACGTGTGAACCATAGCGATATCCATGGCAGAATGAAGACGAGTACGGCAATATACAGTGCCATCAGCAGTGCGAACGGAAGATCGAACCAGCCGAGGGCTGCGATCCCTGCCGCATACATTACAATCGCGACAATGCTTGGAAAAATAGTACGTACATAGACATTTTGCAAATGTTCAATATCATCTGCCAGCACGCCCAGCACATCGCCTGTACGGAATCGGGAGCGAATAAACAAAGCTTGCGGCTCCAAAATCCGGTACAGACGAACGCGCATCTTCGATAAGATGCGAAGCACGGCATCATGGCCTACAAGCCGTTCTACATAATGCACGACGGCTCTGCCAATACCAAATGTGCGCACGAGAACAATCGGCACATACACCATGAGAATGTTCTCTGGACGCGCTGCGGATTTGGATATCAAGAATCCGGAGGTGAACATGAGCGCACTCGCGCACAGTACTGTCAGCATGCCGAGGAAAATAATGAGCGCGAAGCGACCGCAGTAGCGCCGCAAATAAGGACGCAGCCATTGATTCTGTTCACGTGTCACAATATCCCCTCCTGCTGCGAAATCAACATGCTGTAATACACGCCTTGGCGTTCAAGCAGCTCCTGGTGCGTACCTGCCTCTGCTATCCTTCCATGATCCATAACGATGATCCAATCCATATCTTCCATCCAATGCAGGCGATGCGTCGCAAGGAAGACCAGCTTGCCTTCGAACAGCGATAGCATCGTCTGCTTCAGCTCATATTCTGTCTCAATATCCAGATGTGCCGTAGGCTCATCCAGCATCATAATCGGTCTGTCGCTCAGGAATGCACGAGCAAGTGCTACACGCTGCTCCTGTCCGCCACTAAGAGAGCGGCCTCCATTGCCAGTAAGCTCATCCCGACCATTTGGCAGCTCAGCAGCCAATGTAGACAAGCCAGCTGCTGCAAGGGCGCGATCCACTTCTTCATCAGAAGCTTCAGGCGCATAGAATCGGATATTGTCCGCGAGCGATACGTTGAAAAGATACGGATGCTGCGGAATATAAGTCGTCAGCTGACGCCAAGCTTCCTCATCAAGCGATGACACGTCCGCGCCATTCAAGGTGAACTGTCCTGATGTCGGACGAAGGAAACCGCCAAGCACATCAATGAGCGTAGACTTGCCTGCCCCGCTCTCGCCGACAATGCCGACTTTCAGAAGCCCCGTCACCTCACATGTTACATCATCCAGTGAAGACGGTCCATCCGCTTCATGCTTCACACCTATGCCGGACAAGGCGATTGTGCTATCCTTCGTCCAAGCAAGAGAGGATGGAAGCTGTGAGGCACATTCCCCTACTTCAGTTTCATGTTTAATGATCGCATCAATTGCTTTCCCCGCTTCTTTCCCGTTCAATGTCGCGTGATAATCAGCGCCAACCATGCGAACAGGCAGGAAATACTCAGGGGCTAAAATCAGCACCGTAAGTCCCGTCACCAATGTCATTTCTCCATTAATAAGACGAAGACCCAGGCCGACTGCTACAGAGGCCACGGATAACATCGTAAAGAAGTCAAGGGCGAAGGAGGAGAGAAAAGCAACACGCAGCGTGCGCATTGTCGCAGAGCGGTACTTGTCACTCACTTGCCCAATCGTATCGCTGTGCTTGCGGCTCTGCCCCAAGAAGCGAAGCGTCTCCAAGCCCCGAAGCGCATCGACAAAGTGGTTCGATAAAATGCGGTATGACTCCCATTGTCGATCCATCTGCTTGCGCGCAGCAAGCCCAACGAGTATCAGAAATACAATCAAAATCGGCAGCGTCACAATCAAAATAATACCGGACGCCGTATCTAGCGTGAGTACATAGAGTAGGATGAGAATTGGCGTAATGCCCGTACCCATCATCCGAGGAAGAATCAGTTCCACGTACGTGCGGAACTGGGAGACCCCTTCAAGCACAAGAGTTACGAGATTACCCGTACCTTCTGACTTGGCAAAACGAGGTCCATACTGGAACAACTTATCCATCAACTGACGCCGCAAGTTTACCCCTGTCTTCTCGGCGAAGTTGTAGGCTACCTTCTGCATGAGCAAGGTCGTCACTTGACGGACGGTAAACGCAAGCAGGAACAGACCCATATTTGCGGTTTGTTCCTGCAACGGCGCGCCGGCAAACAGGGCGGAGATAACCTCCGCCAGCTTGATTGCCAGACCTATGATGGATAATGTTTGCACGAGAGTAAGGACGGCAATGATGAACATTGTCGACCTTGCTCCCTCATACTTGAGCAAATTTTTATCCATTAGTATTCTAAATGCTCCTTCTCATGAAGCCGTTTATGGAAGACGAAATAACTCCAAATTTGATATCCTAGCACGAACGGCAGTAAGGTTAAGGCCACGATCGTCATCACTTTCAATGAGTATTGCCCGGAAGCTGCGTTATGAATCGTTAAGTCGAATGCCTTATCAATCGAACTGATCATAACACGCGGGAATAACCCGATAAAGACAGACGCGATCGATAGAATGATAACTCCGCCCGTCATGCCGAATGCCCAGCCATCGCGCTTCTTCGCCATGAAGTAGCCAGCGAGCACATAAACAACAACCCCAACTACAGCAACAGCTGTTAAGATCCCACCGCGAACCTCAAATACATCCGTCTTGAAGTATGTCATAGCACCGAAAGCAACAAACAATACCGCCAAAGGCACTAGCAGCATCTTCGCTTGCTTACGTGCACGTTCCTGCAAGGAACCAATTGTGCGCAGCGTTGTGAACATCAAGCCATGCACGAGGCACAGTACCGTAACGGTTACCCCGCCAAGCAATGTATACACATTCACCATATCGAACAGTCCAGCCTTCATTTCCATCTGGCCGTCAATTGGCAAGCCTTGAATCAGCCCTGCGAATACAACCCCGCACAGGAATGGAGGAAGCAGACTTCCTAAGAAAATCGCCCAATCCCAAGACTTCTTCCAGCGTTCTGTCTCTTTCTTGCCGCGGAATTCGAATGCGACACCGCGTCCAATCAATGCAAGCAGCAAAACGACAAATGGCGTGTAATATCCGCTAAACAGCGTAGCATACCAGTTCGGGAACGCAGCGAACATCGCCCCGCCAGCCGTAAGCAGCCATACTTCATTGGCATCCCAGAACGGACCGATCGAGTTGATTAATACGCGTTTCTCCCCGTCTGTACGAGCCAAGAACTTCGTCGACATGCCGACACCGAAGTCGAAGCCTTCCAAGAAGAAGAATCCGACAAATAACACTCCAACTAGTAGAAACCACAATTCATTAAGAGATAACATGTTGTCCCTCCTGATCAAACGGGTCATTCGAATGTTCTGCCTTCAACACTTCATTCGGACCCTTTTTGATGACACGAACGAACAAATACACAAGCACGATAGCAAGTACGGTGTAAATTGTCGAGAATGCGATAAGCGAGAATAGCACTTGACCGCCCGACACGCTCGGCGAAATACTGTCTTCTGTCCGCATGAGACCGAATACTGTCCATGGCTGACGACCAATTTCCGTCATAATCCAACCTGCTGTATTCGCAATGAACGGCAATGAGATTGCATAGAGCATGAAACGCATAAACCACTTATTCGGATTGCCCAGCTTCTTGCGTGCTGCCAAGAACCAGCCATACATGCCAAGCAGAATCATAAATGTTCCGGCAAGAACCATGATGCGGAAGCTCCAGAATGTTGTCTTCACCGGCGGAATGTAATCGCCTGGGCCATACAGTTGTTCATATTCCGCTTGCAATTCCTTCATCCCGCGGACTTCGCCGGAGAACTTACTATAAGATAGGAAGCTAAGCAAGTATGGAACTTTGAATTCCATGCTGTTCTCTTGCTTGTCTGTATTGATTGCTGCAAATACCGTCCACGGCGCAGGGTCGCCACTTGTTTCCCACAAGCCTTCACTTGCCGCCATCTTCATTGGTTGGGTATGCATCAAATATTGTGCCTGCTGGTGACCGAAAACCGCAACCAGAATGGAAGAGACCGTAGCTACGATAACACCAATTTTGAACGATTTTTGGAAGAAAGAAACGTCCTGCTTCTTCAGCAGTTTATAAGCACTCACCCCAGTGATGAGGAACGCTCCTGTTGCAAATGCACCGAAAATCGTATGCGGGAATTCAACAAGCAGCTGACCATTTGTCAGCAGCGCGAAGAAATCGTTCATTTCCGCACGGCCATTGTTAATCTCGAATCCGACCGGACGCTGCATGAAGGAGTTCGCCGCCAAGATCCACAAGGCGGACAACGTTGTACCGATGGCTACAAGCCAAATGCACAAGCAGTGCACCTTCTTCGATAAGCGATCCCATCCAAATATCCATAATCCGATAAACGTTGATTCCATAAAAAATGCCAGCAATGCTTCAATCGCAAGCGGCGCACCGAACACGTCCCCAACAAAGCGAGAATAGTTCGACCAGTTCATCCCGAACTGGAATTCCTGAATAATACCTGTGACAACCCCGACACCGAAGTTAATGAGGAACAGCTTCCCCCAGAACTTCGTCATCTTCTTGTACTCTTCATTTGCCTTGACGACATACATCGTCTCCATCATTGCAATGAGCAATGCTAGACCAATCGATACCGGTACGAAGAAGAAGTGAAAAATCGTCGTCGATGCAAACTGAATGCGCGATAATAAGATCGTATCCCACATATCGTTGTCCTTCCACCTTTCTATTTATACTCTCATTCCTATGCTGAATAGGCTGTAATGCCTGCGTCGAACACGGGATCAATGACGTTGATTACATGTTCCAGTTGTATTCTGTCAGATACAGAAACGCTGCAATGTGATATTAATCACAATTTTAAAGCAATTACTTGATCAAAATAAGAACATTGTGTCAAATTTCACAAATATGTCGAAAAAAAGTGAAAAAAAGAAGAAAAAAGACATTGTGCCTTCTTTCCTCTTTACAAGCAGCCCGCAATGTGCTGCACCTTTTTTCCAGAACCCTTCTGAAATTTGTCACCAATTTGGGCATGTCACATCGCTGTCACAACAAGGTATTTCGCTGCATCTATTTTTATTTATACAGGTCGATCGTGTCAATCTTGCGAATCGTCAAGTAACCAATCACTACACCAAGCGCAGCAAAAGCAAATGGCACTGCGATAATGGACCACAAGGTAAATCCACCAGTCGACGAGCCTAGAAAGCCTGCAATTAGAATGGAGCTCGTAATGGTCGCCGCCGCTGAATATTTGCGCATGCCGAACCATAATGGAATCAGACTTAAGCAGCTTGCTGCTAAGGAGTTGATAACACTAGTTGCCACTTGATGCGTAACCATACTCATTGTCGCCGTCCCGGGTACAGTGTGCGCATAAGAATTGTATAAAAGGAATCCACTGATTAGTACAATATTTGATAGAATAATGGCGATGAAGGTGTACAAGACCACAATGATCAGCTTGGCTGTTATGAGCTTCTTCCGTGGAATCGGGTACATGAACATGACCGTGATAGACTTGCTCTTAAACTCATCAATAACCATTCGGCTTAGCAATACCGAGGCCGTAATAATGAAAGCTACCTTCACAAACGTATCGATGATGCCTAATACCTCGGGCAAGTTCTTGAACGCGATATCGCGTGTATCTCCATAGATTCCAAGCAAAATAAAGAGGAATATCCCGATCGTGATATACATGGCCGTACGTATATAGGTAGCAAACCGGAATTTCTTCAGTTCCAGTCGAATGAGCTTATTCACGAGCAGCCCCTCCATTCAACAGCTTCATAAAGTAATCCTCCAAGGAATGATGCTTCTTATGGACAGACTCTACCATGACATCGTTCATAACAAATGCCTTCGTAATATCTTGCTGAGACACCCCCGATTGATAGATGCGGATGATCCGGTTGTCCGTAATGCGGAAATTCGAAATATGCATGACTTCTTCAAGCACATAGGCTGCCTTGCTCGCATTATCAGTGATGACCTCAATGAATTCGGACTGCTGCGCCCGAACCCGCTCCATTGGCACTTCCTCCAACAGCACCCCATGGTTAATGACACCGATCGTGTCTGCAACCAGCTCCATTTCCCCTAAGATGTGGCTGGAGATCAAGAGCGTAATGCCGAACTCGCGTGACAGCTTCTTGAACAGGTCACGTATCTCCTTAATCCCTATTGGGTCCAGACCATTAATCGGCTCATCCAGGAGCAGCAGCTCTGGCTTGATCGATATGGCCCGCGCGATGCCTAGACGCTGCTTCATCCCGAGGGAGAAGTCCTTCACCTGCTTGCGTTCAATGCCGTTCAGTCCTACCAGTTCCAGTGCTTCTCCAATCGCCTTCTTATTATGGTAGCCCATGTATTCGCAATGAAGCTCCAGATTCTCCTGCGCAGTAAGACGATCATAGAAGATTGGCTGCTCAATAATTGTCCCCATGCGAGATAGCAAGGAATAGGATGAGGGTGTCATCTTCTCGCCGAACATCTCAATCTCACCGCTCGTTGGCTGCAAGAGATTCGTCATCATTTTCATAATCGTCGTCTTCCCCGCCCCATTCGGGCCAAGGAATCCGTATATCTCACCCTTCTTAATATTCATGCTCACATTCGATACGACATCTTTGCCTTGATAATTCTTCGTCAAACGATGCGTCCGTACAAGGAAGGTCATTTCATTTACCCCTCTCATCTCTTCTGATGTCTTCATTGTATCGATTAGCTATTTCTTATTTCTTACCTAATCCTTACGAATTCCTTACGTTCTTTCCGTCTTGACATACAAATAAGGTCCGCAGAGTGCCATACTGGTTACAGCACAGCAAAATCTCTTCGAACCTCGTGACCCTTCCTTCGACGTCATCAGACCTGAACCGTCTATTCATTCACAGCCAGCACTGACCGGTTTCTCGTAGAATACCTCAAGACATTCGCAGGAGCTTAATTGTAAAAATCGTTTTCTTAAAAGGCTTACTATGGAGTTCTATCGATCCGCCCATTGATTCAGCGAGCCGCTTCGTGATCGTTAACCCCAATCCGCTGCCTTCGTAATTTTTGTTGCGGGAATCCTCCAGTGTATACATGCGCTCAAAAACACGGTCTTGGTGCTGTTCCGGAATCCCCTTGCCACGATCCCATACATCAACGAACAGATGCGTATCATCACTGCGCAGAGCTATGCCCAGCACACGGCCATCAGCCCCATACTCTATCGCATTGGAGATGAGATTGTTCAGTATGCGATCCAGTGCGTCTTCATTCCCTCTCGCATAGAGAGAAGCTTCCGGAATCTGAATATCAACCTCGAACCCCCTCTTTGTAAGCCGCTCATAAAATTGGAGAATATTTTTGCGGCATAGCTCGCTCATATCGACTCGAGTCAGCTCGACATGCTTGTCCCCAGATTCTAGCTTCGCTAAATCAAAAAAGGTATGTATAAGCTCTATCACTTCTACCGTCTTGCCATGCACCCGTGTGAGCAGGCGATTCCGTTCTTCGTCACTGATGCGCTCACTGCTCAGATTCAGAGTCTCCAAGTAACCAAGTACAACGGTAAGCGGGGTCTTCAGATCATGAGAGATGTTCGATATCATCTTCCTCATCGCGATCTCCGTCTTCGCATAATTCGCCAGTGCCTTCTCATGATCGACCAGTAATTCATTTATTTGCTCAATGACCCCAATAATCTTCTTATCATCTGTGAACAGCAGGAGCTTCTCCGCAGATTGTGTACGATGAATTTGTTCCAGCTTTTTTTGAATTTCTGTTAATTGCCGATTGCGTCTTGAATGATTCGCATGCTGCGTGTAGACTACGATCAACAGGATTACCATACATATAGATAAAAGGCCCGTTATCATCATTGCTCAACCTTCCCACTTGTAGCCAATCCCCCACAAGGTCTTAATATGGATAGGATTCGACGGATCGTCCTCAATCTTCTCCCGCAGCCGGCGAATGTGAACGTTAATGACATTTTCATCGCCATAGTATTCATCGTTCCATACAAATCCATATATTTGTGCTTTTGTGAACACACGATTCGGATTGGTTACGAATAACTTTAAAATATCGAATTCTTTGGAAGTGAGTTTCATAGTTTCTTCTTGCTTCTGTACAAGATAATTATCAAGATCGATTAGCAGTTGACCTGCCTGAATGACATTCTGTTCGGGCATTGGCTTCACCGTATCGATCTGAACGTACTTCGTAGCGCGTCTAATTGCCGCCTTGATTCTCGCAGAGATCTCTATCATCGAGAAGGGCTTCGCGATATAATCATCTGCACCGAAGCCAAGTCCGAGTGCCTTGTCTACATCGCTGTCCTTCGCGGACATAATAAGAATAGGGATTGCGCTCCGCTCTCGAACAAGCTTAATCATCTCAAATCCATCTAGCTTCGGCATCATCAGATCGACAATCATCATATCGTATGTGTCAGAGGTGAACTTGGCCATGCCTTCTTCACCATTGGTTGCGGTCACTACATAAAATCCTTCCCTACTCAAATAATCCGATACCATTTCTACAATAGAAGCGTCATCTTCTACGATCAACAGCTTATGCTGCATGCCAGACTCACACCTTTCTCAGACCTTCTCGTTCATTATAGAACAATTACTTAATTTTGGGTCAAATCCCATTGGAAAAGGTAAGTAATAAAAAAAGCTGAAAATCCCCATAAATAGGACCAATAGCGGATAGAACTGGAATAGAGTCCGGACAGCATGCCCGACTCAGGTCTAGGATATAACCGAACTGAGGGCCATTTTCATGAATGGGGAGTTAGGATACGATATTAGTACCAGATAACAAGGAAACGATTGGCAGAACAGCGCAATCGAATATATAGACGAAGACTCAACTACGGCGAAGGAGTGTTATGAACATGTTCGAACGGATGGAAGCACCGTCCACACCGGGCAGGGCGAAGGTGCTTGTACTATCAGGCTCGATTGGCCACGGCCATATGCAGACTGCACAAGCAATTAAAGAAACGGCTGAACGTTGGTACGGCACAGAAGCAGATGTACACGTTGTTGATTATATGGAGCAGGTATCTCCTCACTTGCACAGTGTCGGCACGTATTGCTTCGTACAATGGGTGAAGCTGTTCCCTAGCATGTACGGGTATTTGTTCAATATGACTCGCAAGGATCGTAAGCTAGCACAGTTATTGAAGGGAGTCCGCTTCACAAGCTTACGCCCGCTGATCAAGCTCGTAGAGCAGATGAAGCCAACTGTCATTGTCAGTACGTTCCCTGCTGCCAGTGCAGCAGTATCGAAGCTGAAGGAGCGCGGCATGATTGATTGCCCAGCTGTCACGGTCATTACTGACCATACAGATCACAGCTTCTGGCTGCATCCCTATACAGATTTATATTTAGCTGGCTCTGAAGATGCCAAGACGCAATTGATTGAGCAGGGTGTTCCTCAATCCCGCATTCAGGTGACGGGAATTCCGGTTCGTCCAGCCTTCTATGAATCCTATTCGAGGACAGAACTGCGCAAGAAGTATGAACTTGATTCCTCCAAGCTGACCGTTCTTCTGATGGGCGGTGGCTGCGGTTTGATGGATCCATCCATGTTGGATGTCATTGAGCAAGCTGGATGGGCACAGGATATGCAATTTATCATCATTTGCGGCAGCAACGATAAGCTTCGTTCACAATTAGAACGCTGGGCCGAATCCAGCCCGCTGCATGTTCGTATTGAAGGCTATGTGAAGCCTGTGCACGAATATATGGCGATGTCCGACCTAATGATTACGAAATCCGGCGGTGTTACTACCTCCGAGGCAGTTGTCCAACAGCTGCCACTGCTCGTCTATAAGCCACTTCCTGGTCAAGAACAGGATAACATTCGCTACTTGCTGCGCAGCGGGGTTGCCTGCTGTGCGGAGGATGCAGAAGAATTGGTTGCGCAGTTGTCGATCTTCTCCCGACATCCGGAGACACTGCAATGGATGCGAGAGCGCGCGCAAGAAGAGGCTCCACGTTCCCCATTCCATGCGATGGATGCGATCGTGAATGCCCAGAGATACTCCTTATCGCGACGCCACACAATGGATCAATGGCTGAACGAGACAATTGTGTAACTTTTTAATTTGCTTTCTTCACCTACCGCATAGGGCTATTCGCTTTATACAACGTATAAAGCAGAATAGCTCTTTTTTTAGAGCCATGCACCTGGCATTTTGCTTTATACTGCACGATCACATATCATATGAGTAACCATCAGATTCTATCTTTCACGAAATTTGTTAGGAGTCATATAGAGACAGTGTAATAATATGATCTAATAAAAATGGAGGGAGTGTGATTTGATCGGATAAAAATAGACCTCACCGCTCTTGCACACCCATTTTGATAGCCTCCATCGTAGACAAGCCCATTCCTTTGGCCACTTTGTAGGTTTCCAGCACTTTTGTCACGAACTTCACAGTTCCGCCAGCTGCCTTAATGGCGTCTTTTATTTTGGTAATCTTAGCTGGTGCAAAAACAAGAGCTGCCACAGCCAATCCTATTGCAGACGCGCAACCAACAATTCCGCTCGTTCCATACTCGGAGATGCGAAATTCCGTATTCATATTGAACCATTCCATGATCGCATCAGAGCCGCGCTGAATGACATCGTCAGGTATTCTTTCAATTGCAGCAAGAGCTCTTTCCACTTCAGCGAAATTCGGACCGGCTCAAACAGGAGTGATTTAAATTGAAAAAAACTACAGTCAATTACATTCTGTTGGCGGTCATCGTAGTATTTGCCGTTTTTGCGTACTTTTTCATCCCCAATCCGCTCATACAGGAGATTGCCGTTTCTGGCGCCATTTTATATTTCGTAATTATGATGCTCCTACTCAGAATAAGGGACGATAGGGAGCAGCCAGATAGAGCGAATAAAAAGACGGGGATTTACTCCGAATTTTACAGAGGAGTTTACGTCGGTTTCGGTATCGTTCTAGGCATTAATTTTTTCATTCACCTATTTGCCGATGATGGAACCATGAAAGTTACATCTAGAGTGTTCACATGTACCTATGCCGCTATTTTAGGCATTTTCTATTTGACAACGAGGAACAAGTAACAGGAGCCGCAATTCAACAATAAATACGACTTATGTGGACATGATTTTCCCTTCAACCGGTTATAGTATCAATGAATGCCTAACAAGGAGGGATCTGTTCAATGGAAGACACCAAGCAATTCGTGGATAAGCTGCATGAAGACCAGCAGAAGGCAAAGCGCAACCAGCAGCGCCATGGCGAAGGCAACCCGGGTTCGAGCTTGCCAGGAAAGCAGCACAGCACTAACAAATAAAAAAAAGAAAAGCCGCGCAAAAGATCCCGAAGCCGCATTCAATCGCGGTAAGGAGTCATGCACGGCTTATTTACTATATTAGGGGATATCATTCAACCTGCTGCACACTCGAACTTCATCCACAACGGCAAACGGGAGTAAGGGCACATGCGTTGACTTAGACGAATGCGCAGCAGTACGATAGACAGGAGGTTTCCGAAATTCGGCCGACTAAATGAACAGGCAAGGAAAGCCTAACGTGGAGCCTTATTTACATTGAATCATGATCCGAGGTGGAACCATTTGTAATTCAAGAGCAAGTCACGCTAACGTTACAACGAACAGAACTTCCGAACCCAACTACGTAAAACTACGCCGCACAGATATCCGCCAAGCTGCCGTCGTCCTTGCGCAAGGCTTCATGGATGACCCGCTATACGAGCACATGCTTCCGGAGCGGACAACCCGCCTTGAGGTGCTCATCATCTTCTTCCGCAACTATATTGCCATGCTGTATGAGGAAGCCGACCTGTATGCAACGTCCGAACGGCTTGAAGCCGTTGCCCTTGTGTTCCGCTCTGAGCGGGCAGGAGTGTCCCGGTTCTCACATGCACGGTACTTGTACCGAATTGCTTGTGCAATTATCAAGTCAATCCCGATGTGCCGTTATATCAGCTTCCATCAATTTCTACGTGGATTGTCGACGCTTAATTCCATGAGCTCCGCCTGGATATCCGAACTGAACGAGCAGGATTATATCCATTTGGACATGCTTGTCGTGCAGCCGCAATTCCGCGGTCAGGGTTTTGTCAGCCAATTAATGAGGCCCTTGCTCTCTGAGTGCGATGCGCGTGGCATTCCTTGCACGCTGGAGACGCATAACCCGAGCAACATTTCCTTGTATGGACATTATGGATTCGAAGTGGTGGATACAATCCCAATGCCCGGGAACAGCGTATCCCAACAATACTGCATGGTGTATCGTCCTGATAAATAGTTAATTCATACTTTTTACATGTATTTACATTTACTGAGCTGCATATGATCAATTATCCCTGAGCATAGGTTAAAATAACCTATGCTCTAATTTATATACGAACAGGAGGACATATGTACATCGATATATTGTTGCTTCATCATCTCATGATTAAGCCTAAGCACGGCTATGAGGTAAAGAAGCAGTTGGAGCGTCTGTTCGCCGACTCCATCCGCGTCAACAACAACATGCTCTATCCCTCCCTTCGCAAGTTCGAACAGATGGGAGCCATTACGAAGGAAGTGGACGCCCGGCCTGGAAAGCCTTCCCGCCACATGTACGCCATTACTGAGCTAGGAAAAAAGATGTTCCATAAGCTGCTGCGGGAATTCCCTCCGGAATTTGCAGCTCATGAGAATGAATTCATTGTTCGTGTTAGTTTGTTCGATTATTTGCAACTTCCCGAACAGCAGGCGATTTTGAACGCCCGAACCGTTTATCTTCGCAGCCAACTCGAAATCATTACCCAAGGACAGTCACTCACCGAAGGCAAACCTTTCGCCATGAGCACATTTCAATTCCTGATCAAGAAGCTTCGAGACGAACTGAACTGGATCGAAACTCTTAACGACCAGCTATACAATTACGGAGGAGGTAAATCAATTGAAAACAAAGGGTGAAATTTTTATTCATGAGATTACTGGGTTCAAAACGAAAGAGCAGTTGTGGAATCCGTATGCCTGGTTCCAGCATATGCGTGAAAAGAACCCTGTCTATTACGACGCAGAGCAGGATGTGTGGAATGTATTCCGCTATGAGGATGCAAAACGAGTTCTCTCGGATCATCAACTCTTCTCCAGCGTACGCGAGCGTAGTATCGTCCCCGTCCCGAGGGATAACAGCGGTATCAGCCTGACCCTCTCGGATCCGCCGATACATCGTAAGCGCCGTGCGCTTATTGCCAAAGCATTCGTTCCACGCAGCTTGGATCAGTGGAAGCCGAAAATTCAAGCAATCCTCGATGGATTACTTGACAACATGCAATCACAGAGCACGGTGGACATTGTGAAGGCATACGCTGTCCCGCTGCCTGTGACCGTAATTGCCAACCTGCTTGGCGTGCCGTCACGGGATTGGGAACAGATCAAACACTGGTCCAATATTTTGTTCATGGGCCATCATCGGGGGAGCATTGAGCAGCAGAAGCTTCAAAAAGACACGGCCATTAAAGAATTCTCAGCATATTTACTCCCCCTTGTTTTGGAGAAACGAGCACACCCTCAAGACGACATCTTGTCCGACCTGACCATGGCAGAATACGAAGGAAGCCGATTGACCGATGAGGAAATCGCAAGAACCGGTATCGGCCTCTTGGGTGCCGGAAATGAAACGACAACTACACTCATTACGAATTGTTTCTATAGTCTGCTCTATGATCAACCGTCTGCTTATAAAGAGCTGCGCCAACATCCTGAGCTTGCCCCACAAGCGATCGACGAAACACTGCGCCACCGGTTCCACATCTCCATTGATCGTACAATCACGCAGGATACGAATGTGTTCGGCCCGCCTATGAAGAAGGGGCAGATCGTGATCGCTTGGATGAGTTCCGCGAATCGGGACGACAGACAATTTGCCCATCCAGAGAAATTCGATATTCATCGCATAGGCAACGACAAGCATTTGACCTTCGGCAGTGGCCACCATTTCTGTCTTGGCGCACCACTTGCCCGGCTGGAGGCAGAATATGCGCTAACATCCTTCGTCAAGCGGTTCCCTTTCGCTTCCGCATCGGAAACCTTCCACATTGACGAGCATATGCCTGATCACAGCCACAAACTCTCCAGCCTACCGATCCGAATTCATGGATAGTCCATTTCCTTCTCCAACTCTACCTTTCCGCAACAAGAGAAATCTATCGCCGTATTTTTAGCAAATTCGACAAATTTTTTAAATGAACTTACAGAAGTCAATCCGCCCCGTTGCATTTCTATCAACCTTTCGATATGCTAAAGATAACTATCTTCATCTATGAAAAGGAATGTTTCGACATGCAGGATTGGAATGACTATTGTTTTGACAAACAAGGCGCTCGTCTGACCTACCCGTTCGGAGACGATGTCCCCGTATTCCGTGTAGGTGGCAAAATATTTGCTTTGTTCCGTGAAACGGACGGTTGTCCAAGTGTTACGTTGAAGTGTGACCCCTTCCGTGCCGAGTCCCTGCGCGAGCAATTCGCCGAGATTACACCGGGTTATCACATGAACAAGCGACATTGGAACACGGTGGCGCTCAATGGCAGCTTGAGTGATCAAGATATTCAGATGCTCATTGACCACTCTTATGATCTCGTCTATAAGTCTCTGACGAGAGAAGAGAAGGCCGTCATTACCGCAAATCAGTTGTTGGGGCGAGTGTAGGTGATCATTCACCTTTACGGTTCGGAGGACGTCAAGGTTCTACATGGATGACGTCTTTTTGCGGACAAATAAGACAAGGGATGTGCCAAGCGGCACATCCCTTGTCTTATGTTCAAGAGAATAAGATTGCTAATCCCAACACAAGGATACGAGCAGCATTCATCAGAATGAAGTTCTTCACTGCCAGTACAAAGGTATGTTCCTTCGTCTGCTTCGTTATGAATTTCTTCATATTTCTTCGTACAGGAATGAACGTCGCCACAATAAGCAGCAACAGCAAGGGGTGCACCCCGATGGCAAAGAGGACAATGACGTCCAGGTACGCCGCCACATACAACCATTGGAACAACAACAGTGCGCTCGGCTTTCCGATATATACAGGCAGTGTATACCGCTTGTTCGCCAGATCGTCCTCAATGTCGCAAATATTATTCGCCAGCATAATATTCGCTATGCTCAGAACAGCTGGAATCGATATCGCGAACACCAACAGCACTTCTATTAGATTGATATCGAGACGAGCCATCCGAAAGTCAATCGCCAGTGATACAAGCTGTTCCTTGTCTACATGTATGTATGTAGAAATGAAAATGATAACGAACCCCATAAACAATCCGGAGAACAACTCGCCAAGCGGCATTCGTGATATCGCAATCGGACCCAACGAATAGAGGAAACCTACAAGGAATGACAAGCCTCCTAACCCAAGAATAAGAATATCCGTCTGCAGCACCAAGGCAACCCCAGAGCTTATGGCCGTTACAAGAAGCGTAACAATGACCCCAACTACCCTCGACTCCTTGAGTCCATAGGATACAATCGCATTGTGTACTTCATAACCATACCCGTGTGTTTTAATCGCCTTTTTATAATCAATATAATTATTAATGGCCGTGGTCGCCATGTCGAAAGACAATAATGAGGCGAACATAAGTAGAAATGGAACTAGCCGAAATTCATGAAATCGATATAGCGAGTATAACGTTCCGATGAAGAACGGTATCATGCTCGCTACTTTCGTTTGGATTTCAACTAACCTAAGAAATTGCCCAACCTTCACCTCGTTACCCCCATGTTCCGCAAATAAATTGGTGTACCGCCACTGTTCTCGAACCCACATAAAAATATATCAAAATCCGCCTTCCTCGGATAGCGGATGATATATTCTACCTCATAAGGTGTCGTATTCTAGCGAAAACCCGCGAATTCACGAGTAATTAGAGCTAAAAACACTCTATCCTACTTAAAATTAGAATTATTTCCTAACAATCGTTATGAATGGTTATTCTGTGCTGTTCGTATACGATGTATTACAAAACGGAGTGAGCGTGCGCTAGAACGAGCAATTCGGATCTCACCATTGCTTATCTACCACGGTTTATACCAACATGCACATTTACATCTGCTGTACACAAATCCTTTAAAATTGAGGAATAATGTGGGTTTTACCGCCTTTGAAGGGCGCACAATTGTGACAGTATTGGTACACTTGATGGTCTTAGAGGCAATTATGAACAAATTTCAAAAACGGCGATTTTGGCGGAAATTCAATGATATTTATCACTTTTTCGGCTTTTGGGCTTAATTTGGGCAGGAAAACTTGATCCTTATATGGATATCTATGTCAACTAAGGATCACTATGTCATTTGTAATTCAGAGTGCTTCCTAATAAGATATAGCATGGTTACAATATCCCGATTTCCTACTATATATAAAGCCAACCAACAGAGAAAGGGGTACCTTGATGAAAAAGAAAGGGTTGTTATTCACCTTATTCGCAGCTCTTCTTGTCCTCTTGACCGGTTGTGATTCATTAGATGTTTTGAATCCGAAAGGTCCTCAGGCCAAGACGCAGTCCGACGTCATTATTTTCTCCATGATTATGATGGCAGGAATTTTGTTCGTCGTGTACGCACTTTATATTTTCATGTTAACGAAGTATCGCGCTTCAAAATCAGCACCTGATTATGAGCCTCCTCATGAGGAAGGCAGCAAGTGGCTGGAAATTACGTGGACGTTAATTCCGGTCATTATTGTAACCGTGCTATCTGTTGTGACGATTCGCTCTACTGTTGCAGTAGAATCGCCTCCAGAAGGCTATGACAATCAGAAGCCACTCGTTATCTATGCCGCATCATCCAACTTCAAATGGCATTTCAGCTATCCAGAAGAAGGCATTGAAACGGTGAACTATCTGAATATCCCTACGAATCGCCCAATCGAGTTCCGTCTCTATTCTTACGGACCGATTACAAGCTTCTGGGTACCGCAGCTTGGCGGTCAGAAGTACGCGATGAGCGACATGGTGACGACGCTTCACCTTGCAGCTGATCATGAAGGTTCATTCATGGGTAAAAACTCGAACTTCAGCGGTAAAGGCTTTGCGCACATGCAATTCGAAGTGCTCGCAATGTCCCCTACCAAGTACACAGAGTGGGTAAAAGAAGTGAAGGGTACCGCTTCTGAATTGACAGAAGAGGAATTCAACTCCTTGCTGAAGACCGAATTTGTAGGACGGAAATCTTATTCCTCCACACACTTGACATTCAGACCAGCACCAGAGGGCGAACATGGCGGCCACAATCATGGTGGATCGTCTCATGACGACTCTCATAAGGAATCGGATAAAGAAATGGATCACTCGAAAATGGATCATTCGAACATGGAACATTCCAACGATGAACACCAAGAGATGGATCATTCTCAACATGGCAACTAGATTGAACAAGAAAGGAGTAATTTGAGACTATGAAATGGGACGAATTTTTCGTTACCGGCGAACCGATGATTTATGGCGCTATGGCCAGCATCGTGCTCGTGACGATAGCCATCATCTTCAGCTTGACCTATTTCAAAAAATGGGGCTATCTGTGGCGGGAATGGCTGACAACCGTTGACCATAAGAAAATCGGTATCATGTACATCCTGAGTGCCCTGGTCATGCTGTTCCGCGGCGGTATGGACGCTCTGATGATGCGTACGCAGCTGGCTGCACCTGATATGAAGTTCCTGGATGCCCAGCACTATAATGAAGTATTTACAACGCACGGCGTTATTATGATTCTCTTTATGGCGATGCCATTTATAATCGGCTTGATGAACGTAGTTATTCCGCTCCAAATCGGGGCACGCGACGTCGCATTCCCTCGCCTGAACGCAGTCAGCTTCTGGCTGTTCTTCTGGGGAGCAATGCTGTTCAACATCTCGTTCGTTATCGGGGGCTCCCCGGATGCGGGCTGGACATCTTACTTCCCGCTTGCAGGTCCTGAGCTTGCACCGAAGATCGGGAATAACTTCTATGCGATCGCATTGCAGATTGCAGGTCTTGGTACTTTGATGACAGGCGTCAACTTCATCGTTACGATCTTGAGAATGCGCGCACCTGGCATGACATTGATGAAAATGCCAATGTTCACGTGGTCGGTTCTGATCACGAACGTTATCATTTTGTTCGCATTCCCTGTATTGACTGTAGCGCTTGCGCTTATGACATTCGACCGCATGTTCGGCTCTCAGTTCTTCTCGATGGCCAACGGCGGTATGGATATGCTCTGGGCCAACCTGTTCTGGGTATGGGGACATCCTGAGGTATATATCGTTATCTTGCCGGCCTTCGGTATATATAGTGAAATTATCTCAACGTTCTCTCGCAAGAACTTGTACGGTTACAAATCGATGGTTGTCAGTATGGTAGCCATCTCGCTCTTGTCCTTCCTCGTGTGGGCGCATCACTTCTACACGATGGGTCACGGCGCTATGGTTAACGGATTCTTCTCCGTTAGTACGATGGCGATCTCGATTCCGACCGGGGTTAAGATATTTAACTGGCTGTTCACCCTGCGAAAGGGTAAGATACAGTTCACAACACCGATGCTGTACTCTCTTGCCTTCATTCCAATCTTCACGATTGGTGGCGTAACGGGCGTTATGCTTGCAATGGCAAGTGCTGACTATCAGTATCACAATACGATGTTCTTGGTTGCTCACTTCCACTACGTATTGATTCCAGGTACCGTATTTGCGGTTATCGCAGGTATGTACTACTGGTTCCCTAAATTGTTCGGCTTCCGCCTGAACGAGCGTCTTGGTAAGATCAGCTTCTGGTTCATCGCAATCTTCTTTAACGTGACATTCCTTCCATTGTTCTTCTTAGGACTGAAAGGTATGACACGCCGTATGTACACGTACTCTGCAGAAACTGGCTTCGGCCCGCTCAACTTGCTTGCAACAATCGGTTCTGTCGGTCTTGCTATCGGCTTCGCGATTCTCGTGTACAACATTTACTGGAGCTTCCGCTACCAGCCTAGAGATACAACGAGCGATCCGTGGGATGCACGCTCGCTTGAATGGGCAACGCACAGTCCGGTGCCTGAATATAACTTTGCTATCGTTCCAAAGGTGAAGAGCCTTGATGCCTTCTGGCTCTGGAAAAAGAACAAGCAACCATTGTTCGAAGGTGAGCTTGAAGAAATCCATATGCCGAACAATAACGGCCAGCCGTTCATTCTCGGTGTTATCTTCTTCTTCTGGGGATTCTTTATGGTATTTATGTGGTGGACACCTGCCATTATCACAAGCTTCCTCATTCTGATTATGCTTGCAGTACGTTCCTTTGAACGGGATCATGGCCGCCATATCTCGGTGAAGGAAATCAAAAAGACGGAACAACAATTGCGGGGTGATAGAGCATGAAGATCGATAATACGCTGCCGCTAGAATATCAGACAGAGGAGAACCGTAACCGAATCTTCGGCTTCTGGCTGTTCCTCGGCGCGGAGATTGTACTCTTCGCGACTTTGTTCGCCGTTTACTTTACACTGTGGACTCGTACGGGCAACGGCCCGTCTGGCAAAGAAATCTTTGAAATCAAGCCTGTATTGCTGGAGACATTCCTACTCTTAACGAGTAGCTTCACTTGCGGACTTGCGATTCACAGTATGCGCATGAAGCTGAAGAAGCCAGCCATGGTCTTCTTCGGAATCACGCTGCTGCTCGGCCTAGGCTTCCTGGGCGTTGAGATTTTCGAATTCGTCACTTACGTGCATGAAGGTGCAACACTGCAAACTTCTGCCTTCCTGTCCAGCTTGTTCGTCTTGCTTGGAACACACGGTGCGCACGTAACGATGGGTCTTCTGTGGGGATCCGGATTGATGATGCAAATCAAGCGTGAAGGATTTACACATGATACAGCGAACAAGTCGTTCATCTTCTCGCTGTACTGGCACTTCCTTGACGTAGTATGGATCTTTATCTTCAGCTTCGTATACTTGAAAGGAATGATGTGATATGAAACAACTATTCCCGATACGTCATGTAATGGGTTATGTCTTCTCTCTCGTCCTTTCTGTCGTTGCGTTAGCCGTCATTGTATGGGATATGTCATTCACAACAGGACTTACAATCTTGATTATCTGCGCAGCTATCCAGGCTGCCGTGCAATTATTCCTGTTCATGCATATCGATGAAGATAAGACAACGAAAACAGCCAACTATACGAATATTCTGTACGCGTTATTCGTAGCTCTCGTAACATTGTTCGGTACATTGTTCACGATGATCTGGGGTTACTTGTAAGAAGAACAAAGAGGCTATCCTTGAAGTCGCAAGACTTCGGGATAGCCTCTTTTTATATGTGCTGTATTGTGGTTGTCATCGTATAAGTACAACCTAACCGTTCAACATAAGAGCTTCCACGTCCTAGAGTGGTTGCTTGGACCTTATGACTAGTATGGAACGTTGGTGCCTGTATGAAGAATAAATTCGTTATGCAGCGACCATGCCTTTTGCTTGCATTGCGGAGCGTGATTGCTCGTCAGCTGGATGATAGCCCTTTTCCATCAATTCTTTGATATACATTTTGTTGTAGATAAAAGAGAAGATTATTCCCGGAATCCACGCCCCAATCCCCAACGTGAATAATCCGAATAGAAACGAGCAAATAAACATAATGCACGCCCACTTCAAATCGCCTCTGAATAGTGCTGGGAAGAACGCGAAGAAGAGGGTTGTCCAACTGAAGCCCAGCTTTGCATTCTTTAATCCACCTGCAGCATTTTTCAAGGTAATCATCATCTTTACAATTTCCCCTTTCCATGATTTACATATACAAGGAATAATTATAGGTAAAAAGTATGATTTTGTCGATATTTTGTTTTTTACATAAAATTTTATCGATTATTGCGCTAAATCAGAAAAATTAGGTACCAAGATGTATAGAAGCAGCATCTGGCTGCAAATCGAAGATGCTTTCGTACTATCACATCCCCTACATCGATAATTAGAACTATAACGTTACTAATTCTGGAGTACCCTGTTTGTCGTTGATCTGATCAGTGAAGAGGCTATCCTGAAGGTAAGAAGAACTTAGGATAGCCTCTTCATTGTAATAAGCTACTTCTTTGCCAAGAAGGCATCGATTTGACGCTGCAGCTCCTGCTGAATCCGCTTGAGGGAAGGCCCTGCTTCAGCCTCGAATTTCTTCAGTGTCTCCTCAGGATCAAGGACGCCATTAAACAATGCAGGATAGTACTTCGCCTCGACCGTATTATATTGGCTAAGGTCATTCTGTACAGCAGAGGAATCGAATTCGAATCCCGTCAATATATCCTTCGTGAAACTGTCTGCATCACGAAGCACAGCATCAAAGTGTTCGTATGTTTTGTCTGCTCCCGCATCCGTCCGTTCATCGATAGGATTCCATACCCATACGTAGCCAAATTGTGAATACCCCTTCGTATCAAGCACTTTATATTCCTTGTCGCCAATAGCTTCCCAATGCTTCCCTTGTATCCCGTAGGACAGCAGATCATAGTTATCCTTCTGATTCGCCCAGTCCATAAACATAACTGCGCGTTCCTTATTTTTGCTTACCTTCGGAACAGCAAGGAAGTTCCACTGCTTGAAGTTCGAGATATTTGCCCCTTTGGTCGGATCGAAGAAGGTCACGGTCTCCAGATCACCGTTCGGAACATTGCTCTTGAACTGCTGATCGAAGGAGAGTCCCGTACCGAATGATCCCTTCGTCACGATAGCGGCTTTCCCGCTCATGAAAGGCTGAATGAAATCCTTCGCAGTCAAAATATCCTTGTATACGAGGCCATCTTTATACATCTGTCTGGCCTCCTTCAACCATGTCATAATCGGTTCCTTATCCTCGAACAAATTGAATACCTTGCCATCATTCTCTTTGTAATATAAGGTCAGACTGCTTCCAAGGGCATGGGTAAACCGTACATGCGTATCATAATCATGCAGACTGCGCTGGCTGACCATCGAATATGTCTGCTGCCCGGAGGTTCCTGCCGCCGTGAACGGGGCGATGCCTGGCTCCTTCTCCTTCACCTTGTAAGTAAAATCAATTAACTCCTTATAGGTCTTGATAGGCGGAACACCCAGCTTCTCACGAATATCCTTGCGCACGACATAAGCGTTGCCCGCCATGTAGACTAATCCAAGCGGCACTGCCATGATTTTGCCGTCATACTTGTTCGCATCCCACATTTGCTGTGGACGCTTCTCTAACACGTTCTTACCATACTGCTTGAGCAGATCATCTAGCGGCTCATAGTAGCCGTCTGCAATCATTTGATTGATATGCAGCCATGGTGCATCGAAGATCAGATCGATGTTTTCACCAGAAGCAAGGGTCACCTGTGTCTTCTGCCCCAAGTCAGCCCACGGCACGAATACGATGTCCAACTTGACGTTAATCGTATCCTTCATCCGCTTTTCTGCTTCTGCAATAACAAGATCCATATCTGGCGGCCGGTCTCCCGGGATCATGATCTTCAATGTAACCGGTTCCAATTTGCTGCCTAACGACTCGCTCCCCTTCGAGGCATCCGTGCTGGACGATCCTTCCGTCCCTTTTGAGCAGCCCACAATCAGAGACAAGGACAATAGCAACACAAGCGAGATGTTCCACCAGCGTTTCATTTTCATTTCTTCGTCCCCCTACAACAAGATATGAATTAGCCTTTCACGGATCCTAATGTCATGCCTTTAATGAAATATTTCTGTACAAATGGATATACGAACACAATCGGCCCAATTGTGATGCAGACAATAGCAAGCTGCATGCCGTAGGTTGGGACGACAATATTGTATTCCGTCCTGCTCCCGGCTACGTATGCCATGGCATTCAAGTTAGACATCAGCTGCCTGATCATCATCTGCAGCGGATGAAGCTTATAGTTATCAATAAATAGCAGCGACAAGTACCAGTCATTCCAATATTGCAGCGCATAGAACAGAGCAACCGTTGCAATGACCGGCAAGGAAATCGGCCATATGACACGGAAGAAGATACGAATGTCATTGGCCCCATCCACAGTGGCTGCTTCGTTCAACTCATAAGGCAGAGACCGATAATAGGACACAAGGATGAAGGCATAGAACGGGTTCAGCAGGTATGGCAGGACAAGAGCCCATAAAGAGTCTTTCAGATTAAGCCAGTTCGCAATAAGCATGTAGAATCCTACAAGTCCTGCGCCGAACAGCATCGTGAAGAAGGTCAGGAAGGACAGAATATTCCGATATTTCACCTTCGGATGACTCAGCACGTATGCATAGGAAGCTGTAAGGAGAACGCCAAGCACCGTTCCGGTAATGGTGACAAATAACGTGACACCATAGCTCCGGAAGACCTGATCTCCGGACAAGAGCATGGCGTACGCATCTAAGCTGAAGGACGTGGGGAACAACTGATATCCAGCAGTCTGGATATAGGATTCGTTCGCAAAGGAATTGATCAACACAATCCAAAACGGGATGAAGCAAATCAGGGCAAAACCAATTAGAAAACCATATACAATGACAAGAAACAATCGTTCACGCATGTTCATCACACCTTAGAACAATCTAGAATCTGGGTCAACCTTCCGTGTCAACCAATTGAAAAATACAACGGCGATGAGTCCCATAAGAGACTGATAGAGGATAATCGCAGAGGACATGCTGAAGTTGCCCATCTGCCGCAGCGCGCGATATGCATACGTATCAATGACATCCGTCGTTGGGAATAATACGCCAACATCTCCAATAATGGCGTATATCATACCAAAATCCCCGTAGAATATTCGGCCGATGCCAAGCAGCGTCATAATGATGATGATCGGACGCAATAGCGGAAGCGTGATATACATGATTTGCTGGAAGCGGCTCGCCCCTTCCATTTTGGCACATTCATAATATTCAGAAGAAATACTCGTAATCGATGCCAGAAAGATAATGGAGTTGTATCCCGCTACCTTCCATACGTACACGAAGGTTAGAATATACGGCCATACTCCAGGGGATAGATACCAATCCACCCCTTCAAAGCCAAGCGACGTCAATGCCTGATTCATCATTCCTTCTGTTGAGCTGAACATCGTCTGCACCATCATGCTGACAACGAGCCAAGAAATGAAGTAGGGCAGAAAGACAAATGATTGCGCGGTCTTCTTGAACCACTTGCCTGTGACCTCATTCAACAGAATGGCGAGCACAACTGCTGTCCCAAGACCGAACACGAGAAACAATCCGTTCAGAAATACGGTGTTCCATGTGACGCGCAGCCAGTCATTGCCTTGAAAGAAGAACTCGAAGTTCTGGAAGCCTATCCACTCACTGCCGAACAGTCCATCGGCAAGCCGGTATCTCTGGAAAGCCAGCAAGTGCCCCAGCATCGGCATATAAGCAAAGAGAAGCAGAAACAGCAGCCCTGGCAGAGCCAGTAAGTATAGGTAACGATTTTTCCTTATCTCATAAACAAATCCATGGCCTCCTCTTTTTGTACGTCGCAAAGCCTCCCCTCCTCACTATTCACAATCTATGTGTGGAACCATTGAGTAATAGGGTCATCGTAGCAGTTCACCTATGGATCTCACTAGTTCTCATTGGCCGAATCAGGTTCTGCTGTGGTATATGTCAGGGTTCTTATTTTGCCGATTTGGCTTCTATTTCGTTTACGACTCATTCCCTCCGCTAACCACTTGCCTCTTGCACCTGCTCCAGCCGGTACTGTGCTGGTGTCATCCCTGTTGATTTTTTGAAGGCGGTGAAGAAGTGGCTCTTGGTCTGGAAGCCTGCCTGCTGTGAAATATCTGCAACACTCAAATCGGAATGCAGCAGCAATTCCTTCACCATTTCGATACGCCTATTGAGTATGTACTGAGACATGGAGTATCCATAATGATCGAGAAATAGCTGGCGCACGTATTTGGCGGAGAGTGCAATATGGTCTGCGATATCATCGACAGACAGTGCTGGATCATGAATATGATACTGGATATATTCGACCACCTCTTGAACGATCTTCCCCTTGCGATTCAAGCTCTTCTGATTGCCAAGCAGCGACATGATGCGGACTATCTCTTCCTTCATCCACATATGGATTTCCTCCAGCTTCGTGAACCTCTTCAGGCGCTGCTCCATCCCCTCCACATTATCAATGGAAGTCAGCTTGCTGAAGGATTTGACGAAAGAGAAGAATAACAGCCGCAGCTGGAACTGACATTCTGAATACCTCATCGTCTGCAATCTTGCAAATAATTGCTCCAGCAGGTTCAAGGATTGCTCTTCCTTGCCGCTCCGAATAGACTGGATGAGCTGATCCAGCAATATATCATCCGGCTGACAGTGCAAATCTGCGTATCGTTCATACTCCTGCTCCGTATAAATGCGATCCTCGCCGCTAACGAACTTGAACAATGTCACCTCACATAGCTCATCATAGACAACACGCATATCATCGCGAACATGCTTGGCTGCACTATAAGCAACAGTGATGTTCATCTGCACATGCTCCTTAGCCTGACGACGGAGCTCCGTTAATTGCTCCATCACATCATCTGCAGGTTCGGCAACTCCAATCAGAAGCAGCAGGTGATCACCGCCAAAGTCGACTACTTCGATCGTTCGGCTCTCGCTGCCTAGAAGTTCTTCCGCAATATTGCCAACTGCATACTTGAGCAGCTTCCGGGACATAAAGTCATATTGCTCCGCAATGTCATAGAAGCCATCAATCTTCACGACAGACAGCCTAATCCATTCGTGTTGAAGAATCCTCGATTCACGAGCAAGCGCTGCCCGCGTGCTGTCTCCCAATCTGCCCTGAAGAATCCATTGACGCAGGTATTCCATCTTGATAAGGGGATAATGATCACGCAGCAGCGTGACACTCTGCTGAATCGCATCGTAATCGCTGACAGCATGAAGTCCAAGCTTCCCGTGAACCTGATTCGCCAGTCTTCGGAAGGGCTTGAAGAAGAGATGTGAATTCCAAAATACAACGATGAGCAGGACAACTAGCAGAAGTACCGAGTACAGCACGATCGTCTGCTGAAAAGTCGTCGCCTGCTGCCGGAATTGCTTCATTCCCGAGAGCGAATATAGGGTCCAGCCTTGCGCTTCTAAGTCGATATAGTTGATGTACAGTCTCTCCCCCTCGTTCTTGAGTTCGAGAGCACCATGTTTATCATTCGATCTAGACTGAATAACCTCAGGCATAATTGACTCATTGATTGCGCCAAGTACCTGTCTCCCCGACCGGTCTAATAACGCGACTTGATAATCCGGATCAGCGTCTCCCGCGATGAGGTACTGCTCCATTGCACGCTTATTCAACAATACAACGAGATAGCCATACTGCTCCTTACGGATATAGGAGGACGGAAGCAATAAGCCTATGTGGGATTTGTTTCCCACTTCATGATGAAAATATTGCAATAGAGTGGGAGCGCCTTGCTTCACTTTCTCGAGAATCGTATGGTCGGAGAATTCCTGAAAGTCGATCAGCCCTACATTGAAATCAATCACTTTTTCTCTGCGCATATTCAATAAGTAAGCGCCTTCAAAAAAGGGTTCTTTCGATAGGTACTTGGATAGGGTTTGGAGTGCTGCTGCATCCTGCAGTGGATCATCTTGATTCGAATACATCCAGTTCTGAATGGTCTGATCCCCGTACATAATCAGTCCATACCCTTTCAGCTTCGACAGAATAAATTCCGTCCGCTCTCTCGTCTCCTCAATTCTCTCCCGATTCATCGTACCTAACTGCACAGTGGCATAATCTGAGAAACGCTGAACAAGAAACAAGGAGAACGGAATAATGATGAGGGTGATAAATATGCCACTCCATACAAAAATGCGCAAATACGTAGATTTGAACATAACCGTAAACTGCCCCCCTCCTCGACGATCTGAACAGACAGTTGTCTGAAAACTTATGAGTACTATCTTAGCCGAACTTCCCCGCAATTGCCTAGTTCTCGATCTTCCGTCAAGTTCTCTTTCGCCCAATTTCCATGTGTCCAAGCTATATTCTCGCCTATTGATCGTGGTCGAATCCTTGACCTGTTGCCTTCCCCTTTCCAGATTCGTCCTGTAATATAGGATGTATATACCTATTTGGAGGGAGATCCTTGAAGATCCTAAAGTGGTTAAACTATGTTTTGGCCGCCGCCGTATTGTTGACAGCCGCCGTCTTCCTCTTCCGTCCCAAAATTGGTTTAGAGTCCGATATTACCATCCGGATTAACCATGCAGAGGCAGAACTAAACGGTAAACCCATATTTCAGTCGGGACGCATATACGTGCCGATGTTTTCACTTGGCCATTATTTATCCTTTTTCACCTGGATGGATAGTTCCAACGATTCCTTTCGCGTGCTTGTTCCCGGACAAGAGGTCTTCATGAAGGTAGGGGAATCTCAAGTCAAATCCTTCGGTAAAACGATACAGCTTGAGGGAGCCCCGATTATACATAACAACGCGCTGTATGTTCCGCTTCAGCTGTTCTCTTCCGTATTGCAAGTACCGATGTCTTGGGAAAGCAGGACTGGCACCGTGGATATTACGTATAACACGCCGTATATATTCGCAAAAGAGAAGGGTGCTGCATTTTGGTTTCGCAAAAGTATAGGTGACCTGTATATGAGTACAGGCAATAAGCCATTTTTACTTAAAAATATAAACTTGGAAACTTCGGATACCAGCATATTGACTGCATCCCAGATCAGTAATGACAGCTATATGCTGCAAATAGAGGATGACACTATTACAGGCTATGTTATCTATAAAGCGATCATCCAACATCATAAAGTGGCGATTTCGTCCTTAGCCCAGTACAAGAGAAGCGGAAATACTCTTAAAAGCATTGATAGAGTCGGAGACTTATGGGTTATGATCGATGACAGCACCTTGAAGCTCGTTGCGTCAGACGGGACAATCAAGACATCCTATTCTGCACAGGAGATCTTCGGAGAGAACGATACGTTTACGGTGGAGGAAGCCTTCGACGATTACTTACTCGTACGCCCATCCAGACAGAAAATCCTGTATCTCTTCAATAGGAAGACCAAAGAATCGATAGCTTTATACAAACATCTCATGACTAGCGAGGAACAAGCATCGATCGACTCCGCATTGGCCAACGGATTGAACAAGGATGGCGACAGTCTTTACTTCAATCGTATAAAGGGAGACGTGCTCTATTTTACTCGTCGGATCGCTGGCGCGAATCCAAACTCGTATACATATCAACTGAAGTAGTAGGACAAAGAGCCTCTGGAACTGACCTCATTTGGGCATCCTGAGGCTCTTATTAATGAAACATGCGATTGACATGAAAAACATTCAGTTTATAATTTACTTAAATACGTAATTACGAATTTCAATAATTGTTTTGGAGTGATGCATGATGGTATCTCCACGCAACGTGGAAGACGAGTTAGATGTACTGAAAGCTCAATTAGAAGAAGTACATCAGCTAGTCAGACGAATCGCATCAGACGGCGCTGTTCCGGGTCAGAGAGCATTCGAAATGCCCCTTACACAGTCTGTGCAACAAAGCTATGACCGAGAAGACCTCGGGGAATTGAATTACTCAGGTTCTTATTACAACAACACGAATGAACTCTACCATTTGCTTCCTTGTCAACGACGAGTAAGCCAATTGCTTACCTTAGACAGTGATAAGGCCGCCAAGGTACTCGGCGCGCTCGGGCATAAGCAGCGTCTTGATATTCTGATCTCCCTACTGCAAGGGCCGCAAACTGGATCGCAGCTTGTAGAACAGCTTCATATGGGGACAACTGGTCAATTGTATCACCATACGAAGGCTTTGCTTGGTGCCGATCTGCTCGTTCAGGAAGAACGCGGCGGAGCCTATTCCGTTCCCAAGCACCGTATCATGCCGCTCCTGCTGCTCCTATCAGCTGCCACCGACTTGAACAACGCCAGCGACTACATGGAGATGGCAGAGGCACGGAGTAATGCCGGTACTTACTTGGGAGCTCCTGAAGATGAATATGACCCGCATCTATTGATACATGCTGTCCTAGAGAACTGTATCCAAGAACACCAGGCAGGGTATTGCACAGAAGTGAACCTGTTTGTACATCAGGATAGAAGCGTTACTGTTGCGGACAACGGCCGAGGCATCCCAGTGAATGTTCTTCCCGGTCATAATATTACACAGGCACAATCCGTTCTAACGGATATGGGAAGGTTCTCAAGAAGCGCTTCGTTCACAGCTCCTGGAGGAGAACAGGGGATTAGCATGGCGGTCGTCAATGCGCTCTCATCCAACCTTTCTGTGGAGATTCGCCGTGAAGGAAGAGTATTCCGCCAAGATTATAAGCAGGGTATTCCACAAGGAAGATTACGGACAATCGGTATTACTCAAGATACAGGAACGAGCATTACATTCCTGCCAGACAATAAGCTTTTCTGCTTGGCAATCGAATACGACATACTAGCTACCCAAGTTAACATAATTAACGGAGCTTACCCCGATTTAAACATCCGTATTCATCATGAATAGCTGCACGCTTTAGGCATGATTCTGGCCAAGAATCCAATCACACATCTTGTGCTGTCGCGGTCTATAAAGGGATCTTGGCCCCCCCTGTCGGTCTGCTTGTCAGTGATCCAGTTATTCAAGCAGCTTCAAGCCGACCACGCAGCCAATGATCCCTAAAATGCATAACAAGCGAAATGGGCGCTTTGATTCCCGGTATACCAGCATCCCCACCAATGCCGAACCTACCGTACCGACACCTGTCCATACTGCATAAGCGGTCGATAGCGGTATCATCTGCATGGCTCCGATAAGCAATTTAAAGCTGAGGAGGAAAGCGGCAATCATCATCATATTATTTGGCCAATTGTTCTTCTCAGCAACCCGTTTAATACCGATGACACCGATGACTTCAAGCAGCCCTGCCGCAATTAATGCTATCCACGCCATCTCAGTGCCCCTCCTTCCCACTCGTCAGCTTCAAGCCCTTGATGAACAGCAGAAGCAGCAGTATGATTCCGATTTTGAGCGGATGAAACGTATTAGACATAACCGCTTCTACAACGACCGTTCCAACAGTCCCAATACCTGCAAATACGGCATACGTTGTCCCGATTGGAATGACCGCAGCAGCACGGATAATAAGGTCAAAACTAAGCAGCAGCGCTACAAGAACAACTAACGGTGGAATCTGCCCGTACTTGAAGCCGCTTATGGCGTTCTACTTATGACCTTCTACTACTTCATTTCCCCCTTTCTTCTGTCATTATTTTTCCTATATATACCATTATCTAATAATTCTCTACTACGATTATCTCGAAATTAAGTAACTAAATTTTCAATAAATGCGGTGAAATATAGCCCGATCGAGTCTTGTCCGCTTTTTCGCCTCCACATACAATGACATAGTATTGCAACCTAGCCCCTGTTTTTAGAGGAGGAACATCATAGTATGAAGACAAACAACAGACTTAGCCATATGTTTTGGCGATGGCATTTCTATGCGGGGTTGTTCATTGCCCCCCTGCTGATTACGTTATCGCTTAGCGGAATTGGATATCTGTTCAAATCGGAAATCGAGGATATCGCATACAAATCGCTTTACTTTGGACAGAGCACCATCACCCAGACCTTAACAACAAGTCAAGCGATTACAGCTGCAGAGCAAGCGTACCCGGGAGAACGAGTGACGAAGGTCAGTTACTTCGATGAAGAATCGCGCAACACCAGATTCTCCATGCGTGATGAAGCCGGTCAAGAAAGATATGTATTTGTAGATCGTAACAAACAACTCGTTGGTAGCATCCTTGCCGATGATACTTTTGGAAATATAACTCGGAATTTGCATAGTTCATTGCTAGTAGGTGGAACCGTCGTCAACTACTTGGTAGAACTAGCGGCGTGCTGGGCAGTATTTCTGATCGTCTCTGGCCTATATATGGGTTGGAAAAAGAGAGCGTCTGCAACTGGAACGAAGCGTGAGAAGGCGAAATCAAGGCATACCGTTTTCGGTATTATATTCACCATACCATTGCTTATTCTTATCGTTACGGGTCTGCCTTGGTCTGGCTTCATGGGTAACCAGATCTATCAACTGGCGGCAAGCAACGAATCGATCGGGTATCCAAAGCTGTATGTGAGCCCGCCGCAATCCGAGGCGAAGGAGCTGCCATGGGCTACTAGAAAGGAGAAAGCTCCTCAATCCTCATCCGGCTACCTGCCACTCTCTGTAGACGATATCGAGCATATGCTCCATCATTACGGAGTGACCAAGCCTTTCGTCTTGAGCCTGCCAGCAGACGAGAAAGACGTCTACACGGCATCAAAATCCGCAGGATCAGGCATTACCGGAATGGATGTTATCAAGCCTAGCGAGGAAATAACAGCTTACTTCGATCAGTATAGCGGCACACAGATTCATAAGATCGACTACCGCGATTACGGACTTATCGCCCAGTGGTTCACCTACGGGATTCCTTTGCATGAAGGGCATCTATTCGGTTGGCCGAACCAGATCCTATGCCTGCTGACAGTAGTTGCACTGCTTGCCATTGTATACTGGGGAGTTAAAATGTGGTGGATGCGCAGACCTCGCGGAAGACTTGCAGCACCTCCAAGACAGCCGTACACGAAATCAATGATCGGCTTCTATGTCATTTTAATCACTCTCGGTCTGCTCATGCCGCTGCTTGGCATGTCCCTGCTTGTGATTGCACTTATTGAATTGGTACGCTTCCTGTTATTCCGAGGAAAATCAGCGAAATCCGTAACCGGTTAATTGAAAATTAGAAAAGGGGACAGGCCTCGGCCTTCCCCTTTCTTTGCTCTACCCGGTTACAATAAAATAATCGTCCTGCCGCACACGTATGATATAATCCCCACAAACCTAATGTAAAGGAAGTGGTATTTCATGACTCTCTCTATAATGGGGGTTATGGCTCTATTATTATTCTACGCCTCGTTGACAATAGGCGTTATTATCCTAATCAGCAAACGAGCAAAGAACCCCAATCGTAAACTCGCTCTCCTCACGCTAACCATTACATGTGCGATTTTGCTCAATGAATTGATAACCAAGTTCTTATATGGACAGCGAATTAATCTATTTACAATATTTTCATTAATCATCTTAGCTGCCTCTTGTTCTATACAATTCAGAAAGAAAAATTAAGGGAGAGCGTACTTCATCATCACCTTATCCCTTGACTCGTCTACGCATCACCTGATGCAGAACTTCTGAAAAAATGATTCCGATCGCGATAGCGCCCGATATCATCGACGCCTTGAAGGCAAGCTGAATCGCCTGATCGTACTGATCTTCTACAATATTTCGCATCGCATCATATGCTATGCCACCGGGTACAAGCGGAATGACGCCGGCAACGTTGAACACAATAATCGGGGTGCGATACAGCTTAGCGAACAAATGACTCATCATCGCAATGACGAATGATGCGGCCAAGCTCGCAGGAATAGGGCCAATATTATTGTCCGTGCACAGAATATATACGAACCAGCCTGCCATGCCGACAAATCCACATTGAAGCATCAGCTTAGGCGGACTGTTGAATAGAATTCCGAACGCAGCCGAAGCAACGAAGCTCACAATGAGCTGCTCAATCATAACCAAGTGCCTCCCTCAGTCTATATGTCCATCATGTTGAGTTTTTTAGATATCAGATCCTAGGCAAATGACAAGACACAAGCTACCCCTGCTCCAATTGCGAAGGCAGTCAAAAATGCTTCCGCTCCCTTCGAGATCCCTGATACTAAGTGTCCCGCCATCAAATCACGAACTGCATTCGTAATAAGCAGCCCAGGAACAAGCGGCATCACCGACCCGATGACGATCTTATCGAGATCACGACCCAGACCATACTGCACACAGAAATAGGACACTGTTCCGACTACAATCGATGCTAGAAATTCAGAGAAAAACTTAATCCGCGATAAGCGATGGAAATAAAGAAAGAGTGAAAATCCAAGCCCGCCAGCAAGCAGCGAGGGAATGAACTCCGGCCATCCGCCCCGGAACATAATCGTAAAACAGCCGCTAGACAGCATCGCAGCAGCAATCTGCAGCCATACGGGGTAAGCCAGATTGGATACCTCAATTTTTTTCAGTAAACGATGAGCCTCTGTATAGGACAAGCTGCCGCTGCTGATCTTCCGTGAAATATCATTCACGAGTGTCACCTTCTTCAGATCAGTCGACCGCTCGGATATTCGATACAAGCGTGTAATCGGTGCTGAACCATCTATCGCGAAAATAATACCTGTCGGTGTCACGAAGCTGTGGCAATTCTCGTATCCATAGGAAGCAGCAATACGTATCATGGTATCTTCCACCCGATTCGTCTCTCCACCGCTCTGCAGCATAATCTTTCCGGCTAATAAGCACAGTTGTGTAATTTCATAGCTTTCATTTGCTTGTAGGCTCATCCGATGTCTCCCCTATGAATGGCATGAATTTCCCATATTGTAACCGACAGGACAATCTTTAGTCTATGCCTGCTGATTATGCGACTATTCGCAAGCCTTGGGGTATGCCCCTTGCGCATGAGCGACATCTCAAAAAGGCCCATTGAGTTTTCAATGAGCCTTGCCATACCGCTGAGCTCAAGCAGTGAGCTCATGCCTCAACGCCTTGTTGAACGCCTCCGCTATCACCTTGCGGAAGCACTTGAACGGGACATCGTTGGTGCTGTAACGATTACTCCATTGCTCGATGAATTCTTCGATACTGCTGGCAGTATCGTCTCGAATGTCGTCTGATACGGATTGCTGTATGCCGCGATTTGTCCTCCATGAACTTCGATAATACTTTTCGTAATGGCCAGCCCGAGCCCCGTACCGCCTGTCTCCTTGGAACGAGACTGCTCCACACGATAGAATCGGTCGAAGATGAATGGCAGATCCCGTTCCGGTATCGGCTCGCCATAATTGATAATACGAATAATTGCTTGTCCGTCCAGTGACTGTATCTCGATGTCGATATATTTCCCCTTGCGGCCATACTGAATTGCATTTGACAATAAATTCTCATACGCCCGAACGAGCCTGTCGCCGTCTGCCAGTACATTGAGCGTGTCCTTCTCTACATGCAATCTGCACTCCAAGCCTGCCTTTTCCAGACTAGGTACGAATTCCTCCACTAATTGACGGATGAAGCTCGTAATGTGCAGTTCCTGTACTTGAAGCGGAAGTCCGTTATTGATGCGTGTGTACTCGAACAAATCATCGATTAGTTTTTTCAAGTCGAGCGCTTTTTCATAGGCAATGTTGACATAATAACGAATCTCCACCTCGTCATGATAACGATCCTTCTCTATAAGCTCGAGGAAGCCGAGTATCGATGTTAGCGGTGTGCGCAAATCATGCGATACCCCCGTAATGAGATCGCTCTTTGTTTTCTCCGCCTTCCGCTCTTCCTCAATCGATTGGCTTAACTGTCGACTCATTTGGTTAATGCTCTCCGCCACATTGCCCAGCATTTGAGCTGATCTTACCGGTATTTCATGTTGAAGCTCACCCGTAGCGATTTCACCCAGTCCATGAGTAATCTCTTGCAGGTAGCTGTCCAATTCAGTTGCTACGCCATTGATCCTTTGTGCAATATCGCCTAGTTCGTCCGACGAATCTATTTGGATATTCACAGCGAAGTTCCCGTTCGCCATCTCCTGTAGCCCATTCGAGATATTCGTGAATTGACTTACTATAGGGCGACTCAGCTGATAGTAGCTAAATATAAATAATAGGCATCCCGACATGATAAGCACGGGCTGGGAGCCGACATTGTTGATCACCCATTTCAGCGCTATATTATACGGACTATGCTGCAGCAAGTAAGAGGCCAGCAGCTGTCCGAGCAGTAAAAAAATACCCGTGGCACCGATACTCGCAATAAATGTAATTAGGAATTTCCATCGAATCGAATTCAGCCATTTCGTCGTCATGTTTCGCTTCTCCATATCCGTTCTTATCCCATTTTATAGCCGATGCCCCAGACCGTCTTGATATATTGCGGGTTTTGGCGATCCTTCTCGATTTTTTCCCTTATCTTACGAATATGTACCATTACCGTGTTTTTAGATTCCATGAAGGGCTCGTTCCACACTTCTTCGTATATCTTCTCCATGCTGAGCACGATCCCACGATTGACCGCAAGCAGCTTCAATATGGCGAACTCCCGCGGCGTTAGCTTTACAGGAATATCATCTACCATAACCGTGTAGGTCGCTGTATTAATCACCATATCGTCAATGAAGATTTCATGTTCAGTATGCGGATTTTCCTCTTTCCGGAGCTGTTTCGTTCTCCGCAACAGAGATTTGATTCGCGCCATCAGCACGAGCGGATTGAACGGCTTCGTCTCATAATCATCGGCGCCAATGCTGAGCCCTGTAATTTTATCTATATCCTGATCCTTCGCGGACAGCATAATAATAGGTGTATTGCGTTCCTCCCGAATCTTCATGCATGCCTGAATGCCATCCATATGAGGCATCATCACATCCAGAATAATCAGCTGCACCTCATGCTTCTCCAGTAGATCCAAAGCCTCGATTCCATTGGATGCCTGAAGCAGCTCATACCCTTCATTCTTCAAATAAATTTGCAGCAGTTCAATGATTTCCTTCTCATCATCAACGACAAGAATCGTTTCCTTGCCCATGTGACTATCTCCCTTTCCATGTATGCTAATAAAACGCTTCTGCTTGAAGGAGCGTCTTCCCTTGGTACATATTAATTCGACTTCCAACTACTTACTCCTCTTCTAGCAGCGGGATGAGGACGAACCCCTTACGCCGTTCCAACTCTGCAGCTTACGTAATAAGCGATAATAAGCGATATATAATAGGACGCCCAGTTAGGGGGATTGTTCCTGCCGTTAAGTGAATGTTAAGAAATTAAGAATTTGATAAGGATTGACCTTCAACCAGAGACAAGAGACATCTGAATATGCCGTATTGCTGCACAGCCCTGAGAAGACAGCAGGAAATATCATAACGTAGGAAGCTTATCCCGCTACACTAGAACAAGAGCTAACAATGTCATGAAGGGGGATTTATGTATGCAGCAAATCCAAGGCTATTTTTCTTATATCGAGGGAACGCGTTTTGAGGCGGGGTACCAGCAAGGAGAGTTTGCGAAGAGGCATCCTCACTTTCTGCAAGGCATATTATTGAACGAGCCGTTACCTGAGGATCAATGGAAAGAAGCAGCCGCACTGCTTGAACAATATTGTCCAGGAATAACGGAGGAGATTGACGGATTCTGTGCGGCATTAGAAGTGCCGCCGTCGTTGATTTCTTATTATGCCAGCTCTGCGCTTCATTCAGGATGCAGCCATTGTGCTATCCTTCCAGCTAAAACCGAGAATGGGCACACGTACATGCTCCGCAATTACGATCTCTCCCCCAATGTGGATGATATGAGGCTATGCTCTACATCCATTGAGAAGGCGTATAGGCATACTGGCTTTTCCGTATTTCTGTTCGGCAGAACAGAAGGCATGAATGAGCATGGACTATGCGTCACCTTCTCTGCTTGCGGCATGCCTGTCGGCAATGCACCCGGTATGAGACCTCCTAGAGCTAGCGGCTTGCAATTCTGGGCAGTCGTGCGAGCTTTACTAGAACAGTGCCGCAACGTCAGCGAAGCCCTGCATCTCGTGAAGGAGATGCCGATTGCATCCAACATGAATCTCATCATCTGCGACCCGCATGGCCATGCAGCATTGGTCGAAACCTTCGACGGACACAAAGCAATTCGCGAGGTAGGCGATACAAACCAAACTCCTTATATCGCAGCCACGAACCATCCGCTGTTCGCGGATATTGAGCAATTGGAGCCCGGCAAATTGAATCATTCGGTTGTCCGCCAGCACATCTTGCAGCAGTTCCTGGAGCGGCCTGATTCTGTAAAGATGGAGGATCTGCAATCATTAGTTTCAACTGAATACCCGCAAGGCTTGGCTGTTCATAATTACAACCAGTGGTTCGGCACATTGCGTTCCATGCTGTTCGACTTGGATGATCGAACGATCAATATATGCTTTGGTTCTCCAATTGATAATCCATGGTATACTGTGCCCGTAGGCGGGAAAATGCCAGTAGATCATGTGCAGATATCGATACATCATCATGATTATGCACCTGATTTTTGGCAAATGAAATAAGTGGTGATCCGGTTATGCAAACCTATAAGGAACAGATTGAACAAGCGATTCGATTCATCGAATCGCATCTGACAGAGCGGCTGGATGCAGAGCGTGTAGCCACCTCTGTCCATTTGTCATACTATCATTTTCATCGTATTTTTGCTGCAATGACAGGGGAGAAACTCGGTGACTACATTCGCAAGCGTAGACTAACCGAAGCTGCTGTAGTCTTACTGTCGAGTGAGCGATCCATATTGGACATTGCCTTAGAGTTTCAATTTGAGTCCCAAGAGGCCTTCTCCCGCTCATTCAAGCAGGTCTTCGGCATAACGCCAGGCAGTTTCCGTAAGCGCAGCAGACGTCCCATCTTCCTCGAGAAGGATACACTGCTGGGCGATCGCCTGCAGCATCGGCTTGACTCCATTAGCCTTGTCCCAAGCATCACAGAAATCGTGAATGATATTCATGTCGTAGGAGTTAGTGGGGCTGTCTCTCCCGATCACAATACGATACCGGAACTGTGGAAGGAACTACTTCAACGTCGTCATGAAATTCGCGCTCTGACGTCGGAACTCACAAGCTACGGAATATGTCCACCCCAACAAGATGTCAGGTTCCGAGACATCACGGAGCATTCGACTTTTGGGCATATGGCTGGATTCGCCGTGGAGCGTATTGCTGACATTCCGCACGGCATGCGGTCGTACACCATATCTGCCGGTACCTATGCTGTCTTCAAGCATCAGGGTACTACCCAGCAGCTCCGGAGCACCTACGATTACATCTGGGGAACATGGCTGAACAACACACCGCTTCGCCTCGATGATCGGGCAGACTTCGAGGTATATGGACGTGACTTCTATGGACCACACCATCCACAGTCGACAATATGGATTCACATCCCCATTCAAAAATAGGGAGGGTTCATGAGAAGTTGGAATGGCACCCCCTCCCTTCTTAAACATGTTCCAAGGGGACGCTGCCACAAATAGGGTAAAGTCCTGCTATTCGTGGTAAGATGAAAGGAGATTGATACGCTACTATTCAGAGGTGAAATGTCGTGAAACAAGAACTAATTGAACGCTTTACATCCTATGTTAAAGTGAATACCCAATCCAATGACGACAGCGAAACTTGCCCTTCCACACCTGGACAGCTCGACTTGGCTCGCCTGCTCGTGGATGAGCTGAAGACACTCGGCATGGAAGAAGTGACAATGGACGAGAACGGCTACGTCATGGCTACGCTTCCTGCCAATACAGACAAGGACATTCCTACAATCGGCTTCCTCTCCCATGTGGACACGGCTACCGAACTATCGGGCGAAGGCGTAAATCCTCAACTGGTTGAGAACTACGACGGCAAGGACATCGTGCTGAATGAAGCACAAGGCGTTGTTCTCTCGCCAAAGGACTTCCCTGAACTACATAATTACATCGGGCATACGCTCGTTACAACAGATGGCACAACACTGCTCGGCGCAGACGATAAAGCTGGCATTACTGAAATTATGACAGCGATGGCGTACTTGATTCGCAATCCAGAAATCAAGCACGGGAAGGTTCGCGTTGCCTTCACTCCAGACGAGGAAATCGGCAGAGGCCCTCATCGCTTCGATGTAGAAGCCTTCAATGCTCGTTATGCGTACACGGTAGACGGAGGCCCGCTTGGCGAGTTGGAATATGAGAGCTTCAATGCTGCTCAAGCTACCTTGACCTTCAAGGGCAAGAACGTCCACCCGGGTACGGCCAAGAACAAAATGGTCAATGCAGCGAAAATCGCAATGGAATTCAATAGCCGCTTGCCTGTAGAGGAAGCTCCTGAATCGACAGAAGGCTATGAAGGCTTCTACCATCTGTCCTCCATTAGCGGCGATGTAGAGATGACGAAAATGCGCTACATTATTCGTGATTTCGATCGAGACAACTTTAACGCTCGCAAGCAGAACATGGAGAACATCGTGAAGAGCTTGCAGGAGAAGTATGGAGCTGAACGCGTCAGCATTGAGCTGAAGGATCAGTATTACAATATGCGTGAAAAAATCGAACCTGTGAAGCACATAGTCGACATTGCCTACAAAGCGATGAAGAACGTTGGCGTAGAGCCTGATATCAAGCCGATTCGCGGTGGTACAGACGGTTCACAATTGTCTTATATGGGACTGCCTACACCGAACATTTTCACAGGCGGAGAGAACTATCATGGCCGCTATGAATATGTGTCCGTCGATAATATGCAGAAGGCTACAGAGGTCATTGTTGAAATTGTGAAGCTGTTTGAACAGCAAGGCGCTGAATAATTGCTTCACGCGTTCTGTCTAAAATAGAGGAACGGAAGAAGGCTGTCCAAGTTGGGAGATTCCCCATTCTGTTGGACAGCCTTTCTTTATGGTAGTACGGAAATAAACGCTTAGACTGGCGATCGTATGGGGACGATCCTCCTTGTGCACGTAGGTCTGATGCACAAAAATTCTAGCTCCGTTATTAGCTATGTTATTCACTATGCATATGGGAATCTGCCTCATCCCATGGAACTCGATACGCCTGTCCCTTGGCACAGAAGATGGAAGAGGATGTATAGGCCGGATCTGCGTCCTTGTCGTAGCTCTTGCGTGTAATCACCTCATCCGCATTATGACACTCATCGTATCCGCCGAATAGAAGCTGAAGCATCCCTTTGCCCTGTGTATAGGCGGCAAGCTCCGTGCTGTAGTTCATGAAAGTGGAGACCGGAACCTTCCCTGTGATGACCGCCTTATTGCCGATAAATGCAGGGGGTTCAAGTGCACCATGCGCCTTCTGCACATCCACCATTACCTTGCCCATATCATCCGTATCCACCGTTATTTTGAAGTCATAATACGGTTCCAACAGTACGTTATCCGCCTGCTCCAACCCTTGACGCAGCGCACGGAAAGAAGCCTCTCGGAAATCCCCGCCACTCGTATGGCGGTTATGTGCTCGTCCTGTCAGCAGTGTAATCCGCACGTCCGTTAGCGGCGATCCCGTCAGCAGCCCATGGTGATCCCGTTCCAGCAAATGCTGCATAATTAAATTCTGATAATTGACGCCAAGCTCATCGGGATGACACTCGTTGAACACCTGAATGCCGCTGTCTCGTTCTCCAGGCTCCATACGCAAGCGTGCCTCTGCATAGTGCCCAAGCGGTTCAAAGTGTCCGCATCCATTCACGGTAGAGCGTATCGTTTCTTTATAGAGAATTTCAGGATCCGCAAATGATACCGTAATGCCGAATCGTTCCTTCACGATCCGCGCTAACACTTCCAGTTGAATAGCACCCATGACGTGAATGTGAATCTCCTGAACATGCTCATCCCACTGCACACGAAGAGCAGGATCTTCCGCATCCAACTGGTGGAAGCAAGCCAGCACCTCCTTCACGTGCAACTCGGCTGGGAAGATAACCTTAGACTTGAGTGTAGGTACAATATGATAGATAGCAGTGTCCTTATAGGCGCCGACACCCACTCCTGCAGAAGCAGCCGTAAGCCCCGTAACCGCACATAGCTGTCCTGCTTCTACTCGCTCGACATTCTGCGCCTTCTGCCCATTATAGATACGAATCGATGTAATCTTCTCAAGGATGGTATCCGCTTCTGTTCCATATCGGATTTCATCCCGAACAGACAACGTCCCGCTCGTGACCTTCATATGGGTCGTACGAGTTCCCTGATCATCATAGCGGACTTTATACACAAGTCCCGCCATTTCCCCCGTCGTGCAATATTCAGTCTGTACGAATTGATGGATAAGCTCCAAAGCCTGCTGCACGCCTACATCCTGAAGCGCCGAACCGCATACGCAAGGGAACCATCTGCGCTCGGCAAGCATATGCCGCATCTCCCTCAGCCATACTTCTTGCTCATAGCCCTCCTCCATATAGAGCTCGAACAACTGATCATTCCGTTCCGCCATGAAGGCAATGATCTCTTCACTCAGACCCTGATCCGGATCAAAAGACGTCATGTCGATGATATCTGCGGTCAAATTCTCGCGGATATCTGCGATGACCTGATCTGCATTCGCGCCCACTCGATCTATTTTGTTCAAGAAGAAGACTGTTGGCACTCCCCGCTCCTGCAGCAGCTTCCATACCGTTTCGGTGTGCCCTTGAATACCTTCCACACTGCTTACAATGATGACACCCACATCCATGACTTGTATCGCCCGCTCCATTTCCGCGGAAAAATCGACGTGGCCGGGTGTATCGATAAGTGTGTAGGTGTTGCCTTTGTATGTCATCACGGCTTGATCCGCAAATATCGTGATGCCGCGTTCCTTCTCAATCTCATGGCTATCCAGAAATGCATCCTTGTTATCTACTCGTCCCCGCTGCTGTATGCTTCGCGTATGATACAGCACCTGCTCGGCAAAGGTCGTTTTCCCTGCGTCCACATGGGCGAACAGGCCCAATGTAATATTCATAAAGACACCTCATTGCTGCTATAAATGTCTGTCGGCTTCGTTTGTATTGCCCATTTCTGCTTTTGTTTCTTTCCTGTTGTCTATGATAGCATAGACTTACCTACTTCATGAGAGGCGGATAGAAACAATGAGCGAAGACAACAATCAATTCGAGCCGAAGCAAAACCAAACTGAACGAGTCATCAGCTTGGAAGGCGCCTGCAACGTACGTGACCTTGGGGGGTATCAGACCAAAGAAGGACGTGAAATCCAATGGGGACGCTTCTATCGCGGCGATGGCCAGCACAAGCTGACCGAGCGCGACCAAAAGCTATTGCTAGAACGCGGAATTCATACGGTTATCGACTTGCGCCACGCGCAAGAAGTGAGCATTGCCAAGGATGCATTCGCTGATTCCGACAATGTTGCCTATCATAATGTCGATCTCCTGAATCCAGCGACAACGAACCAACCTCAAGTTAACAGTCTAGGCGATCTGTATGTCAGTATGCTGGACAATAGCCAAGGTGCATTCCTACGAATATTCGCAATTCTTGCTAATCCTTCTGAGGAAGCCGTTCTCTTCCACTGTACAGCTGGGAAAGATCGAACAGGTATGGTTGCTGCCCTGCTGCTGGATCTGGCAGGTGTACCGCATACAACCATTATTGAAGATTATGCGATGACAGCTGAATGTCTCCTCCCTATTATGGACGAGCTGCGCGCCGGCCGACCGGAAGGAATGCCCGCAGACTTATATGAACGGCTCCTAGGATGCGATCCTAGCAACATGGAGATGATGCTTCAACATCTGCATGCAGCATATGGAGGATCAGAGCGTTATTTAGCGGCGATTGGATTGTCAGAGGAGAAAGTACAAGCATTGAGACAAAAACTGCTGGAGTCGTAATCAAGAAATTCACGAAGTTTACGTTATTCAGAGAGTTTAGACAGTTATCCATAAAATATGAGCGAATAAAAGGAAAAGGACTAGCCACGTAAGGTTAGTCCTTTCGATTGTTCGTGCTCTTCTGCTGTTCATGCAGCAGTTCATCATACATTCTTCTTTTTTCTTCAGCAGTTTTCCTGACAGACTCCAGCTGTACAATCTGCACGTTAAGTCGCGTAAGATGACGATCAAGCATGTCCATTCGTTTGTGCAGTGTATCTTCTATATCATGCGGCAGACGCTCACCAGACAATAGACATCCATCCTCCGTAAACGCTGCAATGTCCTCCAGCTTCATGCCCGTTTGCTTCAGTCCATAGATGAATTGAATGAATCTCAAATCCTGATCGCTATACTGCCTCACACCTTCCGGCTTCCCACCCTGACGCTGAGGACTAGGAAGGAGGCCAATCTGTTCATAGTATCGAAGTGTATAGGCAGATACCCCGGTTATTCGTGCTGCTTCCCCAATGGAGTACATCCCTTTATCAGCTCCTTCCCATTGACTCAATTACGCAATTTCCACAAGAATGATTTTCCCGACAGAATGAGCTCCTGCCAACAGTTCCTGCGCGCGAGCTGCCTCTCGCAGCGGAATCCGATGAGAGATAAGCGGATGGATCTCACCCGCTTCCAGCAGGGACATGACGGCCTGCACATCTTCACGGAACCAATCCAATCGTTCCTTCTTTAGCGTAGTAATACTATACATGTGCACAGGGTTCCCACTCTCCGTTGTTCCGCGGGCAGCCGCCCCCATCCAATCCTTCACCCAGTTGTTATTATGTCCCTGTTCAAGTACAGATGTGTAGCCGTAACCGACAAAGCGCCCTTTCGAACTCAACGTCCGCATGGAACGCTCCCAATTGGAGCCCCCAATCGGATCGAACACGGCAGCCATTCCTTTAGGAGCGATGCTAGCAAGTACCTCAACGAAGTCATCTGCATGATAATCTATCGGAATCGCGCCATACCCTGCAACAACCTGATGCTTCGCTGCCGAGGCTGTTCCGTACATCTCCAGTTTCGCCAATCGCCCCAAGTCCTGCAACGCTGTCCCTACACCACCGCTCGCGCCATGGATAAGGATTCGTTCCCCCTCCGATACATTCGCGATGCGGTGCAGCATCTGATATGCCGTCACATAATTCAGCATACAAGCTGCCGCCTCTGAAGCATCTACTGCCGCAGGGATCAGAACAACATCCTCCATTTGGGCATACACATGCGATGCATATCCACCTGTTCCGTTAAAAAATACAGCAACGCGATCCCCTACTGCATAGTCGTTCACGCCAGCTCCAACTGCATCAACGATCCCAACCGCATCATATCCAGGAACAAAAGGTACCTCAGGCGACATCGGATACAGACCTTCCCTGCGCATAATATCTGCAAGCGCAACGCCAGCACTCTGTACCTTCACGCGAACTTCGCCTGCTTCGGGTGTACGCAGCGGTTCTTGCATAGCCTGCAGTACTTCCGGCCCTCCATATTCAGTTACAGTCATCTTGATATTCCACACAAGCCATCTCTCCTTCAGCTGCTTCTTCCTTGATGGCTGTATTGTAGTCCTTCGAGTTCACTCGAAGTCAACACTCAAGCTTATTTCGCGTCATCCCTCCAAATCACTTCTCCCGTCTTGTTAATACATGCATGGATCGAATGGTTGGGATCAGGTGATTGTAACTCCACTTGGGCGATCCCGCCTTCAAAGGTGGAGGCATACTTAAATTGAGGTTCAATAATCGTCTTCCCGTTCACATCCATATAGCCATACAAGCCTTTGCGCTGAAAGCGAATAAGCCCCTCAGAAAGATCGGAGAGATTGCTGGCATTAGGAAACAGCAGCTTTTTCCCCTTCTTGTCGATTAAGCCTGTTGTTTTGGACTTCCGATCATAGTACTGTGCGAATCTATTTTGAAAAGGGTAGAGATCTGCATCTTGCATCGTAAGCATCCATTTTCCCGTTCTGTCTATATAGCCATTCTTCTTGCCGCTTTCAGCAACCGCCATCGCCATTCCATTAGAAAAATATCCGGCATAATCGAACATAGGTGGTATCACGAACTTGCCAGTCGTATCAATAAATCCAGTTCTCTGCTCGATCTTTCCATTGGATCGAGTAAAAACAGTGACGGCTGCCAATCCCTCATGGAATGGATCGGTACTAACGCTATTCGGTATTGGTGCAATCACCGTCTTGCCATTATGATCGATGTAAAATGTTTTTCCGTTCAGTACGACTTTGGCCAACCCTTCGGAAAAGCTATAACCGTGATCATACTTGGCAGGAATGACAACTTTCCCTGTACGGTTCAAGTAGCCGTACTTCACTTGATACCCATTGCCGATCTTTTGTAATTCTTTGAATGCTGCTAGTCCTTCGGAAAAAGAATCAAGTCGATAATACGGCGCTCGAATAGCCAGCTTGCCACTGCGATCCATGTATCCAACATACTGATAACCATCCATGACCGGAGTAAGCTCATCATAACCAAAGTCCACATGGCCGCCGTATTCCGAGTTCAGCAAGACTTCTCCCTGATTATTCATAAACTGTATATTCTGCTTATTATTCAGCACATGCCAATACTGCTTCTGAATATGCGTAAGCGCATCTCCCTCAATAGGCCGAAGCTGAATGAAGGATGTTCCGGGTACAACGGAATAACCGATATCGGTCAAATAACCCGCCATTTCCATCGTAATGAACAGATTGCCGTTAATGAAAACTGCTGGTTTCTCCATCTGCTTGTCTGCTGCATCATTTACACGGACAGTCGTGCTGCCCGCTGTGAATAACACTTTCCCGACTATTCCGCCTTGGGCTACTACTTTATCCTTTGACGCAAGACTCACCTGGTAGCCAAATCGGTCAGCAATCGGACGAAGCGGCACCATAATGACTCCACCCTGCTCGATTGGCCCTTCGGGTAAAAATACGTGCTCTCCCTTGTCATAAATCTCCCAATTTGCCGCCTGAGCTGCATGTACCCCTAGTCCTATCGCTGCTCCCATAACGATGAACGCGATTGCAATGGTTCCCACTATCTTAGCGAACCTAAATTTAGCAAATAAATTCATGCTTCCCCTCCTTACTCATTCGGATCATTGGACGTATGTAAAAAGGTAAATGTTTCTATTTGCGATAAATATATTTGAAGCCAATCACAAAAAAAACACAGGAATTCGTCTCCTGTGCTTCACCTTAACATATACATGTCTTTCGCTTAGCGCCGAGCTTGCCTGCGGCTTCTACTTTACGGATATAGGCCGCTGCTTCCGGTACTTTGCAAGCTGTCTCGCCCATATTGACCTGCACCTTGCCAATGGTCTCTGCCACTCGTATTGCCTCATCATGCAGAGCTAGTACATACGAACCCACTACAATGACAAATTGGTTCATAACGTACCTCACCCGATTGCGTTCCTGATGAACCGTCGATTCGACGAGCGTGAGCATTTTCCTCAACTCTTCGATATCCAGCTTCTCGTCCGAAGTAATCGAGATATAGTGCAGATAGGTGCTCCAGCCGCATGTCGCAATCGGCTCTTCCTTGGATGCCATCCACTCACGGGCTAATTCGAGAGCATACGGACTTTCCGCAGCCACGCCAGCTACCGTACATTCTACAATCATATGCCATGAAGCCTTCTGTGCCCATAATTGCAGAAGTTCCTTGGTCATTACAGATGGATCGACCGTCAGCCCTGCCAAATACATCGCATCGCTATTCCCTGTATCGAACAGCGCACGCGCAAGCTGCTGATCCTTCTTAACCTCCTTGACCAGCTTCTTCAGATCGCCGATCTTTACACCGAACAGCGGCTCCTGCGCCCCATGTCGGAGGAACGTTTTCTTCGTTTTCTCTGTGCCCATCGCTTCCAGCTTAGCCATGACTTCGTCCAGTGTCACCATCATTCCTCCTGCTCCTTCTGCAACGATATATGATCCAACTTATCCGGGTTAAATATAACATAAACGTTGCTTATGCGATCTTGCTCAGCCGTTAACTCACAGCAGCATACCGCCTTCACAACCCCTTGCTCCCGATACACCATATTCATGCTCGTATTTACCATAGTGAAGGATAAATCCCAACTTCGCAGCGCCACGAACGCTTTAGGAGAAGTGAGCAATCTCAGTACTCGGCTTCTGCCTATAATAGGCCGCATGGCAGCATGGACTCTGCCTCCTCCATCGGTAGTCAGTCGTACGTCCTCTGACAGCAAGGACAACAATGCCTCCATATCATATTGCTGAAAGGCAGTAACGAACTTGGAGATAAGCGTCCGCCTAGCATCCGTATCTTGGCTGGCAGAAGGGGAATATTCTCGCGCATGCTCCTTGGCGCGGCTCAATATTTTACGACAGTTGGAAGCCGACTTACCAACAGTATCGGCGATTTCGTCATACTCATATTCAAATACTTCCCTCAGCAGAAATACGGCTCTCTCCATCGGGGTCATCCGTTCAAGCATGACCATATACGCATAGGACAACGAATCTACACGCTCCGCTACTTGATCAGGCTGCTCTCCTTGTTCAACGATAGGCTCTGGAAGCCACTCGCCGAAATACGTTTCCCTCGTTCTATGGGAAGATTGCAGCACATTCAGACATCGGTTCGTCATCCACTTGGCGATATACGCCTTGATATGCCTGACATCGTCCAAGTTCCTGCCAACCATATCTGCAAACAGATCCTGCACGGCATCCTCCGCATCAGACACCGTGCCCAGCATCCGATATGCAATGGAAAACGCTAAAGTTCGATAGCTGCGATACAATTGTTCAACAGGATCAGCTTCCTGTGCATGAAGCGAATGGAGCTCTTTTACATCCATGTTCCCACTCCTTTGCCCCCCATTCTATCATTCCAAAGCTATTCTGATCCATCGAGTAAAGAAGAAAAAGAGGAGCGCAAGGCTCCTCCCTACTTATCGAAACATCCTGGATGCATTCCTGTCGAAATGGCAATGCGGTTCCAGCAGTTAATCGTCGCAATCGCAAGAATCAAATCTGCATATTCCTTCTCATTAAAATGCTCTCGTACCTTCTCATAAACCGACTGAGGCACACCCGCATCAGCTATTTCTGTCACATATTCCGTTAATTCCAGAACAGCCTTTTCTTTGTCAGTAAATACCGGTGCTTCCTTCCACACACTGAGCAGCATGATGCGGTTCGTATGATCACCCATCTTCATCAGATCAGCTGTGTGCATATCGATGCAGAAGGCGCAGCCATTGATTTGAGAAGCTCGTATCTTAATGAGTTCAAGAAGCACCGGATCAAGTGTACCACTGACGAATTTGTCCAGAACTTGCATGGCTTGATAAGCAGGGGCATTTGCCGTTCGATAGTTAAAGCGCAATTTCATTCCATTCACCTCATCTTAATTTTGGTTACATAAGCTAAGACAGATAAGGTGCTCATTTTGTGACACGTCATGATCATTTTTTTTCAATTTCCATATGAGGTAAAAAAGTATCATCCCGAATTCCCCCCGCTAGTAAGCAGTTTGTAGTAAAATGGAGAATGGTTTTATTTGCATCTCATCTCGTGATCGGATGTGAATTGCCGCACACAAACAAATCCATATAGTTAGATCGGGTTCTCACTTTTAACTATGAGGGATTGAAGGGGTAAGGGGAAAAATGAAAGATTCATTACGCAAGCTGTTCACCAACTACTGGAGCCCTTACGTTGCCATCGGCATCGCAGGCGTACTCAGCGCGCTGTACTTCGGCATTACCAACACGGTATGGGCCGTCACCGGCGAGTTTACGCGCTTTGGAGGACACATCCTCCAGTTATTCGGTGTCGATATCTCCGATTGGGCTTACTTCAAATTGATACAAATGAAGGGCTCGACATTCGAGCGCACGGACGGCTGGATCGTGTGGGGCATGTTCATTGGCGCACTCATCATGATTCTATTCAGCAACAACTTCAAAATTCGCATGCCGAAACAAAAGCGGCGTTTGGTACAGGGCCTGATTGGCGGCATTATCGCAGGTGCCGGCGCACGGCTCGCGCTTGGCTGCAACTTGGCTGCCTTCTTCACAGGCGTGCCGCAATTCTCGTTCCATGCTTGGATCTTCATGGTGGCAACAGCCATCGGTACCTATGCAGGGGTGAAAATTGTTAGCACCAAGTGGTGGAAAGGCAAGCCGATCCTGCAAAAAGGGAATGCCGCGCCTACTATTCAACAAACAAGAAAAGTTCAGCCTTATATCGGCGGGCTTGTTGCACTGGCTTATACAGGACTTATCGTGTACTTCTTCCTAGCAGGCAAGACGATGCTCGGCGTTGCCGCCATCTTCGGGGCTGCCTTCGGCATCTTGATTGAAAGAGGACAGATCTGCTTCACCTCCGCTTTCCGCGATCTGTGGATTAGCGGGCGCGCAACGATGACCAAGGCTATTATCGGCGGGATGGCAATCAGCTCTGTCCTAACGCTCATCGTTATTCTCGTGAACGGCGTCGATCCGATTACGAAAATGGCAGCACCAAGCACATTCGTCGGCGGCATCCTGTTCGGCATTGGCATCGTGCTTGCAGGCGGCTGCGAGACAGGGATGATGTACCGCCTCATGGAAGGACAAGTGATCTTCCTGCCTGTATTCATCGGCAACATTATTGGCGCTACTGCGCTTGCGTACGCTTGGGATCATCTTGGCGTATTCGACCTGCTCGTGAAGAGTGGAGCGAAGATCAATCTTATTTCTGTGATGGGCCCGGCTTGGGCGCTAATTGTCACACTAGTTTTGCTTGCAATCGGTTATGCTGTAGCTAGCTACTGGCAAAAAAATTACCGCTTCGGCGTCGGATTCAAAAAAGGAGATGCAAAATAATGACGATCGATTTCACATTGGATCTTAGAGGAGAACCTTGCCCATATCCCGTTATCTACACGTTAGAGACATTGCAGGACATGGAGAAAGGACAAGTGTTGCAAGTAATTGCTGACTGTCCAGCCGCCTTCAAGAACGTACCGGAAGAAGTGGTGAAGCACGGCTATACACTGGTGCAAGAGCCTGTGAAGAACGGACAAGAGCTTATTTTCCATATTCAAAAGTAATGCAGCAATAATAAGGAGCTGTCCTGCAAGTGGCTCGTCTACTCGCTGGGGCAGCTCCCTATAATTTTTTAACTCATTAGAGGACCCAACGGAACCTCAGGCTCTTAAACAAGCAACGGTTTCCGTAAAGCGGTGTCATCCCCCCATTAGGCAGCTTCGGCAGCGCGACAGAGTTCCTACTTTTATAGCTTTTCAAACTCCACTCCATATTTCCCGAAAATATCTTCATATTTCTTATCGAATATGATCCATCTATTTTCTGACCCATATTTTACTTGTAGTCCCCTCGAATAATGTTTAGCTGCTAAGATATCATTAGATTGCAATAATAAATGAAATATCTCTTCGCTCAAATGTAGCGATGACTTGGAAATATATTGATCAGCGATTGATCTAGCACTTGTCATTGTTTCAAAGAAATCTATGACCTCCCCTAAAAATTGCAGAAGTTCTTTCTTGAACTGACCCATATTCGTATCAAGGGTTATTGAAAATCTATCTGGAGCAGCTGTAGAGATCTCTTCTATTCTGGATCTGTAATGGCACTCGGATTCCTTTGGTGCTGTTTTTATCTCCTTGGACTGTAATTGCGCCAATTCAGTTGAGTAAATGCCACAATTGATATAGAACATGACATGGTGTAATGCACTTCCAGTGGATTTTTGAAAATTGAACATGTAGACGAGATCTTCTTTGGTTTTATAGAAATTCAAATTCTTCTTCGTAAAGCCGTGACTTGAAAGAAACGGTTTTACATCTTTTTTCATCATTTCATTAAAAAGCTCCTGCAAAATGAATCCCTCCTAAGAAATCGCTGTTTCCACCAGTTCAATTTTAACTTCAAGTTCTCACATATCGTTAAGTCAGACACTCAACCATTGCCTTCTCTACCGCTTCTTCACGGCCGCTTACTTGCAGCTTCAGATAAATGGATGAGATATAATTGCGTATCGTTCCTTCCGACAGATGCAGCCTCTGCGCAATTTCCTTGTTGCGCAGCCCTTCCGTCAAGCACCGAAGAACATCGATTTCCCGTTCGGTCAGCTCATATGGATTCAGTGCCTTACCCCCAGTCTGGTATTGGAACAATTGATGAGCCACATCCTGCGATATCATTGTTCCCCCGCCATATATGAGCCGAATCGTTGCGGCTAATTCCTTGGGGTGTATCGATTTCAACAGGTAGCCCTCCGCTCCAATACGCAGTGCCTCAGACGCTAGAGAGACATCCTCTATGGTCGTAATCATGATGATCCGAATGTCAGGCCACGTCTCCTTCAATGACTTTGTAGCCGTGATCCCATCCATTTCCGGCATGTTGATGTCCATTAATACAATGTCGGGACGATCCTTCTCGCATTGCTCGATCGCTTGCTTGCCGTCTCCAGCAACCGCTACTTCAAAATCCTGTTCTTCTCCTAACAACAATCTCAGACTCTCACGGATCAAAGGTTGATCGTCCGCCAATAAAATTTTGATTTTCTGTCCGCCTTCATGAGATGGATTCGGGAGCGTACACGTTACCATCGTGCCCGCATCCGCTTGCGAATGGATATAGAGCTTACCTTGCAATGGGGCCAGTCGCTCCTTCATGCCTGTCAGACCGAAACCATATTGGAGATGATCATCGCCCTTGCCGTTATCCTGCACCTGTAGCATCACCTGCGCCTGATCATATTGGAGCAGAACTTGAATCGTACTGGCCTGCCCATGCCGGCTGGCGTTGGTTAACGCCTCCTGTAGACAGCGATACAAGGCAAGCTTGGCCTGCTTCATCACAGGGTACGGCTCGCCCATCGTACGGAATATAACTCGAGCCCCAGTGTTCGTCTTGAATTCATCTATTATCTGAAGCAGCGATCGATCCAGAGGCAGCGCCTCCTCGATTGGATCCATCTGATGAACCTGACGGCGAATGTCGTCCAGACCCGATCGTGCCAGCTTGAGCATGCCCTGCAGCTTGGCCTCTCCCTCACTCGAGTGAATATGGGACTTCAATGTCTCCATCCCCAGAATCATGGAAGTGAAGGTATGACCGATCGTATCATGCAGTTCGCGAGCCATACGGTAACGTTCCTCCAATAGTGTCATTCTTTCAATTTGCGAGGAATACTGCTCCAAAATCGTATACTGCTCTTTGATCAGCGCAAGCTTCTGCTTGATGGCATTGATCGCTTGGGCTCCTTTTTGCAGCGCATAGCTTGCCACGTAGAAGATAAGCGCATCGAATAAGCTTTGCCATATGACAGGGTGTGACAACGACGCGTTGACGGAATTCCCTGCGCTCAACGCGAACAGCGTCGCTGCGACGGGCAGCGAGCACCAGTGGAACCGGCTCCGACTATAGAACGCGATCGTAAAGAGAGCCGGCGGGAATAGTCTTGTTAAGCCAAGATCGTAAGCAAGAAATAAAGATACTCCGCCAGCAAACAAGCACTCTGCGATCAAATATCGATAGTAGCGACCTTTTACCAATAAAAAGGGAACAAGATTGCACAGCAAAAGAGGAACAAACACCAGCCAAAAAGGAAAGGCAGGCTGATCCTGATACATCAATATGATAACGGCGACGACCCAGAGGCTGCGAATGGCGAGCATAGCCCAGTCCTGCCATGACCACCGATTTTTGATAAGAAAATTCATATGTACAACTCCGTTCAACCTTATTGAAATGAGTGACAAACTGCCTGAACAAGCTCGGCTTCCCTTGTCATACAAGGTTATTACCCCTTGTCACTCGGCTTTATGACAACCGTTCTGTTAGGGTGAGGTTGGCTGAGATGGATCCGCTAGATTACGGAAAATTATATCTCATTCCAATTGCTAATAAAAGGAGTGGTAGGCATTGTCGCTGCTGCAAATTCGTGATCTCACGAAAAAAATAGGAAACAAGACGATTGTCGATCAAGTGACGCTGAATATGGAAAAAGGAGAAATCTTAGGGCTTCTCGGTCCGAACGGCGCAGGGAAAACGACGACGATTCGAATGATCGTCGGCCTCATGTCCAAATCAGGAGGCCAAGTGCTGATTGACGGTACGGACGCTCATGCACACTTTGAACAAGCCATGAAGCATGTAGGCGTAATCGTGGAACATCCGGATTTGTACAACTATTTATCCGGCTATGACAATTTGGTTCACTTCTCCCGTATGACGCCCGGCGTGACAGAAGCAAGAATCCGCGAAGTCATTGCACTCGTCGGATTGGAGCACAGCATCAACGATAAAGTAGCCACCTACTCTTTGGGTATGCGGCAGCGCCTAGGTCTTGCTGTCGTGCTCGTCCACAAGCCTTCCCTACTTGTGCTCGATGAACCGACGAACGGACTCGATCCAGCTGGTATCCGCGAGCTAAGAGGCCATTTGAAGCATTTGGCGCAAAAAGAAGGCGTGGGCATTATGATCTCCAGCCACCTTATGTCCGAAATGGAGATGATGTGCGACCGCGTTGCGATCTTACAAAAAGGAAAGCTGGTCGGCATTCAAAAGATATCGGATATGGTAGATGACGAACGAACGCAGGTCAGATTTGAAATCGACCGACCGGATTTAGCGGTACAGATCCTGCAATCGATCATGTCCGGCGATGAAATCACGACCGATCAACGGCACATACAAGTTCGTATCGCCAAGACGCGTATCCCGGAGATTAGCCGCAAGCTCATGGCATCCGGAATTAATGTGTACGGCGTGCACACGGTCAAGAAGACGCTGGAAGACAAGTTCATGGAGATAACGGGAGGGGAAGAACATTGATTCCATTCATTCGCAATGAAAACATGAAGATTTATAAACGGAGACGTACGTGGGTAATGATTGCTATCGTTCTGCTGTACGTGCTCCTCCAAATTGTGAATTTAAAAACTTCTGGAAGTGCTGCTGCAAACGATAACTGGAGAGCGCAGCTCGAACAAGAGAACGTGCAATTCCGCAAGGAAGCTGCCAAGCCGAACGCGCTGAAAATTGAAATCAAGCAGGCCGAGCAACATATCGTGCTGAATCAATATTATTTGGAACATGACATTCCGCCTAGCCCTAATGCATGGAGCTTTGCAGTGAGCATGGTACGAAATATCATATTTGCGGCGTCGCTCATTTCCGTCATTATCGCCGGTGAGATCGTGGCTGTCGAATTTGTATCTGGTACGATCAGGCTGCTGCTGACCCGTTCGGCCAGCCGAACCAAGATTTATTTGTCCAAGTACATCGCCGCCATCCTGTTCGGACTACTCTTATCCGCAGCCGGCATACTCGTTTCCCTCCTCCTTGGAGGCTTTATATTCGGCTTCGATGGATTAGTGGACAGCTATTTCTATGTCAAAGATCAAACCGTAGGAGAAGTTCCGATGCTGCAGGCTTTATTGGCGCAATATGTGCTCAATATTCCCTTCTTGCTGATCGCAATTACGCTTGCTTTCATGATTTCTGCCGCTTTTCGAAGCACGACCTTCTCTGTCATGATTTCCCTGCTCGTATCGCTAACCGGATTTATTATCGCGATCGCGATGGACGGCTGGGCCTGGACGAAATACTTCATCTTCTCCCACACTGACCTTACGCCGTTCGTATATGGGAACCCTTCTGTAGATGGGGTGACGTTAGGCTTCTCCCTCGTGTTGATCGGGCTCCATCTCGCGATCATGCATTTAGTCTCGTACCCCTTGTTCGTTAAGCGCGATGTGGTCTGAAATGTGAATTTCGAGAATAACCACATCATCCGATGCGGGGTTAACTTCACTTCATGATGACAAATCAATATGTTTGGAACATTTCCTATACGGAAAAGGAGGGTAACTATGAACAAAATAAAGATAATACGAAGCATTGTGCTGCTAGCGTTATTGTTAGTAATTACAGCCTGCGGAGCGAAAGAAGAAACCTCGACAAAGAAACTGGAATTGCCAGCAAGCAGTCTGGCTAAGCTTATCATTGACCACCGAAATGGAGAAATCCAGATCTCCGGGAGCACCGATTCGGATAAGATCGAAGTCGTAGCTTTAGCTATAGCCAACGGAATCAGCATGGACAAATTGGAGCTTGCGCTGGAAGCGCGCAACGAGAATGCTTACTTGGATGCGAGATTCGGGGGCCAATTCCTTGCTATGGGATCGGGAGCAGTGAACTTAGACATCAAAGTACCGAAGCAGCTTCAACTAGACATTACGGCTCATCGGGACGGCAGTATCCACATCTCAGATGTATCGTCCAGCGCCAAGATTGACAATATCAACGGTGAGATTCAAGTATCAAACCTATCCGGCTCGCTTGAAATCGACAATCGGGACGGTGACATCACGGTTCGCAACATCGGTTCGGATATATCCATAAATAATATCAATGGGCATATTGCGGTCGATCAAATAGACGGCTCAGCGGATATACATGTCGGAGACGGCAGCCTAGATATTAACCGCGTGGGAAAAGATGCGTCGATTACACAGTCCGGAAACGGAGAAGTAAAAATTGGCGAGGTAAAAGGAAACGTAATCCGAAATAAGAAGTAGCAAAAGATAGACTAACGCGTCTCTTTTATACATGGACAAATAACAAATGAACCACTCCGTACCCGCTTCAGCGGATATAGAGTGGTTCTATAAGATGCAACAATCTCTACGATTAAGCCTTGGACTGCGTCCACATATTCTCGATCTCCTCCAGCGATTTCCCCTTTGTTTCGGGTACGACGCGCCAACTAAAGAGAACGGTGAACAACGCTAATATGCCGAATATCCAGAACGTAATAGCTGGCCCTGCGGAACTAAGCAGCGGCGGGAACGACTGGGACACGATATAGTCTGCTACCCACAGCATCATGGATGCAATCGCCGTAGCCTTGCCACGAATATGGTTCGGGAAGATTTCAGACATCACGACCCAAACTACTGGACCAAGCGATATCGCGAAGGCAGCAACGTACACCAGAATACAGATAAGCACCAGCATTCCAGAGGTATGACCTGTATGGAACGCAAACCCGATCACAAGCAAGCATACCGCCATCAGGGATGATCCGACGATCAATAATGCTTTACGGCCGACCTTATCGATCAACCACAATGCCAGTATCGTGAACACGAAGTTAATGAATCCGACCAGAATCGTCTGTATCAGTGCGCCATTCGTTCCAGCACCTGCTTGTTTGAAGATTTCCGGCGCGTAATACATAACCGCATTAATCCCTGTTACCTGCTGAAGTACTGCCAGTACGACACCTACGATGAGCGCCAAGCGAAGACCTGGCTTGAACAAGTCCGCAAGAGATCCCTTCTCCTGCTTGAACGACTCCTTAATGTCCAATACTTCCTTGCGTGCCATCTCGTCGCCGTGAATTTTGCACAGGATTGGCAGAGACTCTGCTGCCCGACCCTGTGTAATCAACCATCTTGGACTCTCTGGTACGAAGAACAGGAGAACCAAGAACAGGACGCCCGGAATAACTCCTACACCGAACATCCAGCGCCATGCATTCTCCACGCCCCAAGCGTGATCACCTGCGCCAGCGATGCCCAAGTTAACAAAATAGACGAGGAAAATACCTGTTACAACCGCTAGCTGATTCAAAGCAACGAGTCGGCCTCGATACTTCGCAGGCGCGATCTCCGCATTATAGAGCGGGCAGAGTGTAGATGTAATACCAATTCCGAGACCACCAACAATACGAGCACTGATATAACCCGAGAATGTTGCTGGAATTGCAGAACCTGCTGTACCAACAATGAACAGCAGTGCAGCTGCGATAAGCACCTTTTTTCGGCCGAACTTGTCAGCCAGTATGCCTGTGCTTGCCGCCCCGACGATACATCCTACAATTAAGCTGGATACTGCCCAGCCGACTTGAAATTCGGACAGGCCGAACTTCTCTTTCATGAAACCGATTGCACCAGAGACAACAGCAGTGTCAAATCCAAACAGCAAGCCTCCGAGTGCGGCTACAATCGATACGAGCGTAACATACTTCATATTTATTTGATTGTGTTCGCCTTGTTGCGTACTCATAATTTTATACCCCTTTGAGTAAAATCAATGAAGACTGGAGCTCCATTATAACATTCAGCTAGTCCGATCATGCTGATGAAACCCTTCACTTCTTTGCGGATCATCAGCATAATATCGTTCCCTGCTCGCACGGATTCCAAACATTGGCCACAAACTAGCACATTCTTGTCTTGGAGGACAAAAAAGTCCATGCCGACATATGGGCATGGACTTAGTTCTCCGTACTTCGATATTCGGTTGGCGTTACGCCCGTTACCTTCTTGAACACACGGCTGAAGTAGTTCGGATCTTTGTAGCCGACCATATAGCACACTTCCTTCAGGCTGAATTGCCCATCCAAGATGAGTGCCTTCGCTTTATCAATCCGCAGCCGCGTGACATAATCAATGAACGTTTCTCCTGTCTGCTGCTTGAATACTTTGCTGAAATAATGCGGATTCAAGTGGACATGGTCCGCTACTTCCTCTAGAGACAACTCTTCCTGATATCGCTCTACGATGTATGCAGCAGCACGATCGACCACATTCCATGTCTGCTGTTCACGTTCCTCACGGATGCGCTTAATTGCTTGCTCTACATACGCTCCCTCAGCAGATGTTCCTCGTTCAACCCGATCATCAGGCAGCCAAGAAGCATTACTTGCAGGCAGTTGCAGTTCCTCGAATCGGCATAGACTCCCCCACGAACTTGGATACGTCGAGGCAAACACTGCTTCATAATAGGAACGCCGTATTCCTTCAACGTGCCGCTGAAGCGTCCCAACTCCGACCGTAACTTCAAGACCGCATTGTCTGCGCAAAGCTGCGATAAGCTCTGATCCGATGCCCTGCACTTCCTCTTGCATAGAACCAGCCTCTGCCGTTCCCTTGCCCAAAATAAAAACAGCCATATGTTCATGCACAATCGGACTGACGATCCAGCTGTGTCTCTCCTTTACCTGCTCCTTCAATATACTCTTCGATACGTCGATCGCGAACTGCTTCTCGTCTTCGTATGATTGGCCCGCAGCAGACTTCATTCCATTCATCGCAACCACTAGCGCATACCCTCGATCGAGCGACAGCTCCAAAATATCAGCAAGCTGCAAGGCGTCTGCCTTATGAACTTGATCCGCCATTAAGGCAAGGGCAAGCTCCGTCTCAGCCATGGGAAGCAGTTGATAAAATTTATCCCGAATGGCAAGTTGCTCGTCACGCTTCCCGCACTCATCCCGAATCTCATCAACCAGACGCTGCAGCACAGCTACAATTTGATCCCGCTTTGCAGGCTTCACCAAGTATTCCTTCACTCCAAGAGATAGTGCCTGCTGCGCGTAGTCGAAATATTCATACGCAGTAACGAGCACCATTTTGACGAGTGGATGGCGTTCCTTAATCTCCTTCAGGGCATCCAATCCCTGTATGCCTGGCATTCGGACATCCATCATGACGATATGAGGGCGATGCTCGTCGGCCCTCTGAATTGCTGTACGGCCATTGTCTGCATGAATAACTTCGAAGGTATCCGGCATCATTTTCGTAATAATCCACTCCAAGCCCTCCCGCTCTAATGCCTCATCATCAGCGATTAGCAATCGATACATGTTCTCCCTCCTTTCTGATTCACATGTTAGTAAGGATACCTCCAATTATCGAGGAGTCATTATCCTGCCAATATCCTGTTGCCCCTTGTGTTCCTCCTTGTCCGGTATTCGAATCAAGACGGTTGTGCCCTCTCCGGGCTCGCTCTGAATATCCACCAGATCGGTTCTGCCATAGTACAGTTCTAATCGTCTAAATACATTGTACGTTCCAAGTCCTGTAGATTGTCCCCCTGATCGGGAATCTGCTGGTTCTGCATCCATGCGAAGCAGGGCGCTGCGCGTCTCTTCCGTCATGCCGCTGCCATTGTCTGCAATCGAGATTCGCACCTCGCTCGGTACACGTTCAATGGACAAGGTTACAACCGCTCCTGCTTCCATGCCTTCAATGCCATGAACAAATACATTTTCCAAAATCGGCTGCAGGGTAAGCACAGGAACGAGCACGTCCAAGGCTGCTTCATCAATATGGGTAACAAACTGGATTCGATCACGGAATCTAGCCTGCTGAATCGTGAAATACTCCTTCGCTTGCTCCACTTCATCTCGGAGCGGTACAGGCTGGTCCAGCTTGCGCAGATTATAGCGGAGCAAGTTAGACATCGACACAGTTAAATCGCTAGTTCGTTCCGCACCTTCTAACAAGGCAAGCTTGGCAAGCACATTAAGAGAGTTGAACAGAAAGTGCGGGTTCATTTGATTTTGCAGCGCCTTGAGCTCCAGCTCCTTCACGAGCCGATCCTTCTCCAAGTTCGCCTTATCCTTTTCAATCAACTGCAGAAGATCATCCTGCATGCGCCCGAACGCCTCAGACAGCATACGAATTTCACTGCTGCCCTCCACTTGTGGAGGCTTCGTCTGCAAGTTGCCGCGGGAAATTGCTCTCGCTGCATGAACCAGCTTCTTAATTGGCTCGGTAATGCCGAGCGATAGCCAATAGGCAAGCATGATACTTAGCAGCGTATTGATAATAAAAAGTCCGATTCCCCATAGATTCATCGCTTCTGTGTGCGTGAAGATCTGCCGGTAGAAGGGCTGATAATAACGAAGCTCCGCATCAATCAATTGATGCCCTTCTTCTCGGATGAACCCTGCCGTCGCTTCCAGTTCCTCATACAGCGGCACATAACGCAGAGAGCTCGTTTCCCCCCACGCCTCTAGCACGGCTGCTTCCTCTTCGATATACGTGTTCAGCAGATTGCGATAATTACGCACGTCCGCTCCGGCGGATGGAGCATTCTTTTTTTGCTCCGTCAATTGATCTCTCATCAACTTCAGACTATGCGCCTCACGAAGATACTCTTCGCGCGATCGATCGCTTTGATCTAACAAATAGATGTTCAAGGCACGCAGATTGCTGTCGGTTTGGGTTGCAATTTGCCTGTACATCAATACCCGCTCCAACATGACATTATAGCTCTGCTGTACGGTTCTTCCACTCTGGAAGACGAAAAAGGAGACGCCATTGCTCAAGACGAGCAGCGCCGGAATGAAAATCAATAGCTTTTTCCTTATATTCATCATTGTTCCAAAACCTTAGTACTTGTATATTGAGTTGCTGCGTACGGCTCGCCCGCAAATATTTGCTGCAGAATGGATACTGCTTCGGCGCCAATCTCCCTTGGCTGCTGCACGAGCGTTGCCACGATGTCTCCGTGAGCAATCGCACGCCTAGTTGCCTCTACATCATCGAAGCCAAATACGTTAATCTTCCCCTTATTCGCAGCTTGCAATCCCTCCACGATCCCCGCGGCATCCCACGCACTAAACCCGATAATCGTTCGTATATCCGGATGCTCGCTCAGCATAAGCTTCGTCTGCTTCGCTGCCTCGATGCGAGAAATATTCGATGAACGCACTTCTACGATCTCATAGCCTGAAGCTTTATCGATGATGGATCTGAATCCCTCCAGCCGCTTCCGTTGATTGTCAGCCAGTTCGCTGCCTAAGATGATGCCTATTTTCCCTTTGTATGCTGAGCCTTGAACGACCAATGCACCCATTTGTACACCAGCCGCTCGATTATCTGTTCCGACATAAGCGAACCGTCTGCTGTCCGGTGCATCCGAATCCACCGTTATAACCGGAATGCCTTGATCCATTGCTCTGCTTACGAGTTCATTGTACCGTGGCTCATTGATCCCCTGTGTAAAAATGGCATCCGGCTTGGAGGCAATGGCCTTGGCCAGCAGCCTCATCTGCTCCGACGGGTTAATGCGTATGGGTCCGGTATATTCGATTTCCATATCCCGCTGTGCAGCCGCTTCCTTCGCCCCCTGCTCCACCGTGCGCCAGAAGGGATTATCCAGCTCTTGTGCAATAAGCACTACATGCTTAAGCGATTGCTGCTGCCCTGCGTCTGTACCCGTCTCCAGCTGCCCAACTAGACGTTCGATTGCAAGTGTGGAAGACAAGAATCGAACAATCACATAACCGAATATAGCTGCAAGGACGATCAGGCCTATGATCCACTTTCGTTTTGCCATGATGCCTCCTCGATGTCTGCATTGAAATATAGGCTCTATTATACTGATCTCACTGTGAAAATGAAAATGAGGCTCATCACTACATTCCCCCCTGCTTTATTGGCAGCTTCTAGCCGCTCCACTTCCTCCGCAATGTAGTCTGTTATTTCACTTTCAGCGTTTTTTCAGCTAATGCTCAGTTTGTACTCAGTGTGCTTTAATGGATCATTCATCTATAGTAAGTACCCTAAGTTCAGCGGGCACAACGATTGAATGCCCAACAGAACCGGTAAAGGTGGATAGAGACGATGAAGAAATGGGTGTATGTGGCAGGGATTCTGCTTGTAGCAGGTGCAGCCACCGCTGTGTATTTGACCCAGCGGCCGGCAGAACAGCCTTCAGCTGCTAATTTGCCAACAAGAACCGTACAAGCAAGTAAGGGAAACATGGAAACAAAGGTATCCGGATCTGGAGCCGTTAGCGTGTCGGAGGTGAACAACGTCAAGGCTGGCTATAAAGGTACGATCAACAAAATCAACTTCAAAGTAGGTGATCAAGTAAAAAAAGGCCAGACGCTTGTTGTATTCAAGAAGATAGACAACTCAGAGAGAATCAAGCAAACGGAGTTGTCGCTTAAAAAGCAGCAATTGCAAATGCAGCAGCTTCAGAAGCAGTACAAGGAGGCACCTGAGGAGAACCGGGAGTCCATTCAGGTGAACATGGAATCCCTCGACTTAGAAATCGAGCAAAATGAATCTACACTCGCCAGCCTACAGGCCGAAGAAGCAGAGAATCACGATGTAGTTGCTCCAGCTGCAGGGACAATTAAGGAGAGCCAGATTGAAACAGGCAATGATGTGAATGAAAATACCGTAGTTGCGGTCATCGCCGACTATACCAAACTTGAATTTATCATGACAGCTGACGAGCTTGATATTTCATCGATTCAATCCGGACAGTCAGCGCAAGTTACACTCAATGCCTTCCCCAACCAACAATTTACTGGAAAAATCACTTCAATTGGAAAAGAGGGCAACAGCAACAATGGTGTCGCTACCTATGAGGTCGGCATCAGCCTAACCAAGCCAGATGGCGTCCTCGCCGGCATGTCCGGTCAAGCGGAAATCGTTACCCAGTCTAAGAAGGATGTCGTGCTCGTTCCCGTCGAGGCTGTTATCACGATGGGCAATAAGCATTATGTACGTGTTCCAGGCGAAGCTGGAAGCACCTCTTCTGCAGCAAACGATGGCAAGGGACCAATCAGCGGACAAGGCAATGCCGATGACGCGAATAAGCAGAATAGAAAGGCGGACAACCCGCAAAATGCAGGCAATGGAAATGCTGCTGGTGGTTGGTCTAGAGCCAACCGCAGCGATTCAGGCACTCCATCTGGTGAACTTACAAACCGAAACGGGGAAACGGGCCAAGGGAATACAAGAAACAATGGACGTATCGATATGGGACAAGCAATGGGCGGCACACTTAAGGAAGTCGTCGTTGGAATTAGCAACGACACTTATGCCGAGATTACATCTGGGCTCCAAGCTGGTGATGCAGTCTTAATCGCCACCCCACAAGGCAAGGTAGGCAGCGGTAGCAGTACCACCGAGCAAAGACAGCGCCAGAATGGAATGGGCTTTGGCGGAGGTGGGTTCCCTGGGGGAGCGAGCTTCCAGGGCGGCTCGATGGGAAGCAGAGGCGGTCGCCAATGAAGCAGCTTGCCAATACTGCCAATGTCATGGCAAACATGTCTAATAATCAAAGCATCATCTCCATTTGTAACGTTAAGAAGTCATATCGAATGGGATCGGAAGAGGTCAATATTCTCCAAGGCGTCAATCTCGATATTCAGTATGGCGATTTTGTAGCCATTATTGGCCCTTCTGGATCAGGGAAGTCGACGTTGATGAACGTCATTGGCTGTCTGGATACGCCAAGTGAAGGAAGTTATACGCTGGATGGAGTAGAAGTAAGCCGCCTGAGCGACAACAAGCTTGCAGACATTCGCAATCACAAAATCGGATTTATCTTTCAAAGCTTTCACCTGCTTCCTAAGCTGACCGCCATTGAAAATGTTGAGCTGCCTCTCATCTACCGTGGATTAAGCAATAAAGAGAGACGGGAAGCAGCACTGCAGGCATTGCAGCAGGTGGGCTTGGAGGATAGGATTGGGCATCGGCCAAGCGAGCTATCCGGCGGGCAGCAGCAGCGGGTAGCCATAGCTCGCGCATTGGCCGCACACCCTCCCATCCTGCTTGCAGATGAACCGACTGGAGCGTTGGATACGAAGACGGGGCATGAAGTGCTCGAACTCATCGAGAAGCTGAATCAAGAAGGACATACGATCATACTCATCACTCATGACATGGAGGTTGCTGCTCGTGCGAAGAGGGTTGTCTTCATGAATGACGGCAGCCTGACCGAAGAAAGGGGGAATGGGCGTGAAGCTGTCGCAAGGATTCAAAATGTCATGGCACAGTATCCGTTCCAATAAGCTGCGCACCTTCCTATCTATGCTGGGGATATTAATTGGTGTAGCTACCGTTATTTCCTTAATGGCCATGGGCCAAGGCTCTTCCAATGCAGTCGAGCAATCCCTGCAAAGCCTGGGAACGAATCAGTTGTCCGTGAACATTATGGGTCGAGGCAGCCAAACGACATTAACTTTGGAGGATGCCATCCATCTCGCAGATGATATACCGGATATCGAGGGCTTGGCTCCTATCGTATCTGGGAGTGCGACCGTCAAGAACGGGACGACCGAATCTGCATCCGTGACTGTAGAAGGCATTACGCCGGAATATGAGCAGGTGAAGGACTTCAAAAATCAGAGCGGACGCTATATCGTGCCGCTTGACGTCACAGGCTATTCCCGAGTGGCCCTGCTTGGCGTAGATACGGCAGATGAATTATTCAAAGGAGCAGATCCCATCGGGCAAACGATACTGCTCGATGGCGCTCGATTCAAAGTCGTGGGCGTGCTGGAGTCTAAGGGAAGCTCGCTCGGCGGATCGAATGACGAGAAGGTTCTCATCCCCATCACGACTGCGCAGCGAATGTTTCAATCGGCCGGCGTTCGCTCCGTCAACATTAAGGTTGCCCAGGAAGAACGCATGAGCGTGGTCGTCGACCAGCTGAATGAGAAGCTGACGAAGCTGTTCCGCGGCGATACGAACAGCTTCAATATTTTCAACCAGCAGGATGTCAAGGAGACGATGAGCTCGATCACGAAGACGCTGTCAACAATGATGGCAGGTGTCGCTGGCATCTCCCTCATTATCGGGGGAATTGGGATAATGAATATCATGCTGGTATCTGTCACGGAGCGTACGCGGGAAATCGGCATTCGCAAATCGCTCGGTGCCAAGAAACGCGATATTTTACTGCAATTTCTCATTGAATCGGTTGTTCTTAGTGGACTGGGCGGCTTGACTGGGATTGGGATCGCCTATGGCGCCTGTTTTGCCATGACCCATTTCTTGTCCGTTGCTACCGCCATCCAAGTCGATATCGTCATCTACGCATTTGCTTTCTCCGCGATCATCGGCATCGTGTTCGGCATATTCCCTGCCAACAAAGCAGCTTCCTTGAAGCCTGTAGAAGCTTTGCGGCATGATTGAATTAATACTGAAATGATGGACAGCATAGCTTGCAGCCCGATCAACAAGAAAGACAGCCTGATCCCTTTAAGGATAACAGGCTGTCTCTATTTCAAGGTTAAGAAGTATCACGAATCAAGACCACCCCTCGATGCTGCTACGGTCTCGCCCACACAACGTGCAACATATCGAGCCAGTAACTCTCTTCCCGTTCAATCTTGATGTCCGCGCCGCGAATCATATCCATGATGCTGCGTGTATGATGGCAACCCGTAAAGCGATAAAGCAATGGATTGAGTGTCTTCTGCACCGCTGATACAGCCGCCTTCGAGCTGATCCCGTGCTCCATCAGCAGCAGCTTGCCGTCAGGCTTGCACCAGCGACGCATGTTGCGCAGCACCATCATCGGATTCTGGTAGCTGCACATGGATAGCGTGGAAATGACCGTATCGAAAGATTGCTCCGGGAAACTCAACTCTTCCGTATCTGAGCATATGAAACGGATATCCAATGGGTAATTTGCAGCTGCCTTCCTCGCCTTATCCAGCATTCCCTCGCTGAAATCGGTAGCTGTAATGTTCACACCTGATGGGTAGTAAGGGAAGTTAGCCCCCGCTCCAACTGCAATTTCAAGCACGTCCCCTGCTGCGCTGCCGATTAGTTTCTCTCTCCATTTTCGCTGCTTCGGATCTTCGCGGCGCTTATCGTATTGAGCAGCTTGCTTATCAAAGATACGAACTAGTTTTGTCTTCTCCAACTGATTGCCCCTCCGATGCTCCGTATCGCTTGCGAACATGCTTGTCCACCAAGCGAGGTCGATGTCGTGTAGAAGACAATACGAGGAAAGCCGTCAGTTGTTTCACTATTTTTCCATTATGCATCGGCGTGATGACGCCTCTTCGCAAAGTCCATTTGATAGAGTCGCAGTTCGCTTCCGGTGGGCATCCGACTTGCTCTGACGCTTGTTCCATAGCATCTGTTTATCCGCAATGTCCACCAATTCATTTAGACTTATGCCTTGACTCGGGAATGTTGAGCAGCCTATGGAGATAGACAACGGTGTCTGCTGGTAACTCCTCGGAAGCTGAATGTGGGATAGCAAGGTATGCTGAACATTATGCACTTCCTTATCATCCGCACAAGGAACCATAATAACGAACTCATCTCCGCCCCAGCGCGCAACCCGCTTGCCGCGGATTTTCATTTGCAGCAGCTGACTGCTTACCTTCTTCAGCATCGTGTCACCGACATGATGACCATAACTATCGTTAATCGTCTTAAAGTTATCGATGTCGATGAAATAGACAGCCACTTTGTGATTGGCTTTAATTGATTTCTTAGACATGGCACGGAACAGGCGCAATGCTGCTGGTCGGGTGTGCGTCCTCGTTAACGGATCCGTATCGCGTTCGTATCGTAATCGATCGATGTACTTGCCAACTTGCCACGAGAATAACAGGGCCAAAGCTGACATGACCACGACCAAATAATGATTTAGACCATTTAGCGACAAATACATATGCAGCGACAAAGCCGCTAGCAAAGTCACCGCAGTCAACAATATTCTGCCTTTTCGTGTCTCCATACTCCACCTCGGAATCTCATTAGACAACATTATATTCCAGCTTGCTGAACATTTACTGAACAATCTTCAAGAGAGCGCCAATCGAATGGCACACTCGCCTGTGTCCACTTCTAGTTCCTCGAATACACTGACGATAGAATTCCTTGCGTGAGATGTATAAGGACAGGGGGACATCGAAGAAGTGGCTCGTCGATTATCTAAGTTTCAATTTCATACGATTACGAGGCAGTATGGGTTGCATCTGAGGAGAGTTAAACCATATCGTTCCCTGTATAAATCCACGGCAGCATACCGGGCGACTACAGAGGAAGGGATCTTCGTCATTAAACCTTTTTATAAGTCTAAGGTTTTAACTAAGCTGACGACGAAACAGCAAATTATCCGAATTTCGGCTTATGTGAAGATGCTTCAGGAACAGAGCTATCCTCATCTCCCCCGTTGGCTGTCCACATCGACCGGGAGAATGTGGGTGAGCCGCCGTGGCAGGCCGTACTACATGATGGAATGGGTAGAGGGGAATCGACCACAGCATGCTCAGGACTTCGAGCAGTTGGGCAGGGCCTTAGCTGTACTTCATACTTGCTGCCAAGGAATTCTCCCTCCAACGCCTCTAGTTACGCATAAGGTAGTACAACATCTATTCCAGCAAGACGCTGCATTTCGCCGCCAGCTTCCGGCACTGCGCAGAAGCAGAAGAAGGGCATCTTGGTTCAGGACATACGGCACGCAATGTACAGAGCTTGCTGCAGAAGCACAAGGCATCATCAACAACATGGAAATACAACAGCTCTTAAATGAGGAGACCTATCGACCCACACTAATTCATGGTGATATCACTTCTCCGAATGTCATCATGAGCCCGAACGGACTTTATCTCATCGACTGGGATCAAGTAAGAATCGATTCTGCTTATTATGAGATTACGAAAACATTGTTCAACACTACTCATTTCAACCTTGCCCACATAGAGGCCCTATTGCAGGGATATGGGCAAGTGAAGCCTTGGACACCACCTGAACGATTGTTACTTAGCGCCCTATATCGTTTCCCGCTTGAGGCATGGATCGCAGCAAGGACAGTATCGGCAAACCGTTCCGCACTTTTGCAGCGCATATTGACGCGAACCTGGGCAGATCGGATTAATGCTATCCAATGGATCGACAATTGGGCTGCAAGCGACACAGCGGCACCCCCTTCATAAATAAAAATCCATCCACCTGACTACGGTGGATGGATTTGATCCAAGGCCGGATGCCCCTAAGGCTTTCTGATCCCTTTATACATCGTACTCCATTTGCTTTCTTGCTTGCGTTATGAATTCCAGCGGCGTGGATACCGTCTCAGGAGAATATTCCAAGGCTCCCACGGTAAGATTAAGCTCGATCTTGTATTTGCCAGCCAATTCTACGTCATTGAAGGAGGCAACTTTCTCCTTCAACCGCTCGATGACCACATTGGCGCCGTCACGGTCGGTAAACAACAGCAGGCCCCATGTCGGATTATCCGTATTAAGCATGTATAGCGAGTCATTCATACGTATGCTTGTCTCACTAAGCTTGGACACACCATAGATCATTTCCGACATTTGCTCCTCGCTTACCATTCGCTTCAACTCGTCCCAATATCTCACTTGCACGACAAGCAGCGTCAGCGGAATATGATAACGCGTAGAGAGAGCCATAAATACCTTGGCATCTTTTTGGAACGAGCGGCTATTTTTCAAGTCCGTGCTTTCGTCCATCGTCGCCAGAGATGCATTTATCCGTTTCAGCTGTTCGTTCTCCGTCTGCAATCTTCGATTGCCGAGTGTAAGCATGGCACTAACTACGGTAAAGGCTGGCGTCATGATAAGCCAGAAATAATTATGAGCCCCAACGACCCCACCTTCCACGACAGTCTGATACAACGTAAACGTCCCGTATCCGAACAGGAACACAATATTCAGAACTAACCCCGTTGTCACACTCGTAAAGTACGTAACGATCGCGATAAGAAAGGCCACATTCAGCAAAATCATGTTCAGGATGTAGCGATTCGGCTCACCCACCGTAAATGCAATGCATACGAAGCTAAGCAAAAACCATAGCAAGAAGGCGCCATCTGACAGGAGACTACTTTGATTCCGTTTCATCGCCAGCCCCCCGTTTCTTGCGGTATTTACGAATCATGAAAATGAGGGATACGAGCACGAGCAAGCCGATAAGCATTGCGGCCACCATGAAGCCCAGAACGTCCCCACGCTGCAGAACCTGCTCCACAATCGAGGAAGATTGCTGCTCCGCCTGCTTCTTGAAGCGGAAGGCGTGGATGTCGCCGTCCTTGTTCGTGGCTACGCCATCTCCATATATTCTCCACTTCGCATTATCACTGGCGAGCAGTTTAGAGGCCAAATAATCATATTCGGTGCTCGGTCCACTAATAGCAAGCAAGCCTCGGCCTGCTTCAAACGGAGATTCGATGATCTGAAGCGTACCTAAACGCTTGCCGTAATCCGCGTCCACGCTCATCTTTTCATTGGAGGTAAACCCTTCTCCATTTGCTCCATATTTAAAATACAATTTATCATTATTATCCCGAATGACTTTATTATTGTTATAGCTGCCAATTGCAATCACGTTATGGGCCTTCAAGTCAGAAGCAGCTGCGCTATCCTCAAAGAACCGGACTTCGCCTGCATTGCCCTCCGCATATTGGCCAAGAAGATTGAACACATTCGCCAGCGACTGGTACGTATACATATCTGGATTTTTCGGCATCACAACCGCAATTTGATTGAAGCTGCCGTCACGAAGGAATAGGTTCGGATAGCTGTCGAACAGCAGCTCTGTCTTATCCTTCGTTTTCAGCTGCAGTACCGAATCCTTCGTAATGAACGCCCAGGGCATCTCATCCTGTGGCTCCATGCACACAACATTCCGAAGCTCCAAATCAAATGCAACCGTGACTGTAAAGTTACCCGTTACATCTAAATTTTTCGGAATCGGCAGGGTTAATGTATCTTTGTTGGCTAAATCCATATTCAGCTTCTTGCTGCCGATTGGCGTGTTGTTAATGAGCACCGTAACCATGGAGCGATCAAAATCAAGATTGGTCGCATACCGCATGTCCAGGTGGATTTTGCTCGCCTCGGCAATCGTGCGGTTGGCCGGAAGCGATATGAAGTATGATTTCTCTTGATGCATCCAGCCTTTCAGCTTATCGCCATTGTCCGTAAGCTTCATGTCCCTGCTAATGGTGACTTCAGGTGTCGTAACATCCGTATCGCCCGATACCATTTTCGTATCCCCGTCCAACTGCTTGACCAGCTCTTGATTCGCCAGCAATCGTCCTGCCTTCACCAGCATGGCAGGATCCTGAGAAGTAACGACAAGAGTAGGCTGTGTACCCGTCCGGATCACGCGGATCACCGCAGCTTGCGCGACATCTACATTGCCCAGCTCACTCTTCCAAGCCGCCGGCAGTTGATCGTACAATGCCACAGCCACAACTACTGTTTTCCCCTTCAAGGCATCAGCATCGAATGCATACATCGGAATTTGTTTTTGCTTCAGTCGATTTTGCTTCGCGAATCCTGATAATGCATATACGGCAGCCTCCAGTTCAGCTGGCTTGCTATTCTTCGGGATCGCTATCGCGTTACGTTCATCACTAACCGTATCCATGCCTATAAAATGACGGTTAAAATCGCGAATGCTCGGCTTAATCGCCTCACTCGTATATCGAATGGAGGCGCCTGATGTCGCAAACAGCTGCAGCCAGTTGTCACGTTTCTCCGACGGCATACAAATTTGATTTGCATCAGTAGTGACAATATAGCCTTCGATCGTCAGCGTGTTGTTTCCTTTCACCAGCAGTTCCTTCGGGACGGATACCGTAAGCCGCCGTTTCGGATCATCGCTGACGTCAGGACGGAAGGAATGAAACTTTTTCCCGTTTAATGACAGCGTCACGCTTGACCGTTCTCTTTTCGTCAAGGGCGATGCCTTATAATCTACATGAATCTTAACTTCATCAACCTTCCAATACTCCTCAGTCTGGAAGTTGAACTGTCTGGAGGACATAATCCCGGACAAGGAGGTGTCCGCACTTGAAAAAGTCTCTTCATACGTACTCGGTTGAGCAGAGCCCAATGCGGGAGCCACAGCTGCCGAGGCCTGTCCAAGCTGTCCGAATAACAAGGACAAGCAAGTCATGCCGACTACGATCCACCGTTTATTCACAAGCTTCTCTCCTGTCTTTTCTTCATAAATGAGTATTCCGTAATCGAACAAGTTCCTATATAAATACCTGATCAAATGGTCGAAATACTGCGTGATCAAAATCGACCTTCTAGAAGCGTTCTGTTTTGTACCATTTGACTTCACGCTTGAATAATAAATCCTTCACATAGTTATAGAGCCCATAAGCGGCTACGACCATCCACATCTGGCAATACGATACATACATCAGCATAATGATCCACAGATTGGAGAGCACCATCTCCCCTTTTTCCGTGATCAACGTAATATAGGTACCTAAGATGAACAGCGTGATGGCCAGCAGCCATAGGAAAGAACTGAAGCCAGCTATCGTCGTATGTACGTAGCCTAAAGCATGTAAGATGAGCAAGATGTCGGACATGACCAATGAGGTAAGCAGCAAAAAGTAAATCGACAAAAAATAAAGGATATCAAAACGGATATTTCGCGCCTTGCGGTCAAAGAGCAGCGGAATGTTCTTGATGATGACGTAAATATTCCCCTTCGCCCAGCGCGTTCGCTGCTTGAACCATACCTTTACCGTCTGCGGCTCTTGCTCCCATGTTACAGACTTCGGCTGGAACTTAATTCGATAACCCATCATGTAAATGCGAAAGCTAATCTCCGTATCCTCCGCAATCGCCTTCACGTCCCAGCCGCCTATGCTCTCCACGATACTCCGCCGCATAATGAAGTTCGTCCCCGGAATTGTGCACAGCTTGAACAGCTTCCATCGTCCTGCCTGAGCCATCCATTGGAATGACAGCGTCTCGATGTTAATAAAGCGCGTAAGTAGGTTCGTGTTGCGGTTGCGGGTACGGAACTTGCCGATAACCGCACCGAGTGTATCGTCGTTCGTAATCTCTGCTACCAGATAGCGTAGAGCCGTCTTCTCTGGCGTATTGTCTGCGTCGTAGATGGCAATCAATTCGCCTCGGCTCTGCTTGAATCCGATATTAAGCGCGTTAGATTTGCCTTTCCCACCTGTCACCGCATCCGTGTTGATGATAATCAGATTGCGGCCGTCATGCTTGCGCTGCAAATTGCCCAGCAGCTCGCTGCTGTTATCCGATGAATTATCATTGATAACGATAATCTCGTATCGATCATGAGGATAATCCAGCGCCAATAGCGACTCCACCGTCTTCGTGATGACCTTCCCTTCATTATGGGCGGGTACCATGATGGAGACGAATGGCGCCTCGCCCTTAATTTCCGGCACTTCCTCGTTCTCGATCTTGATGTAGTACAAGTATCCTGCAATGATCAGGACGACGTTGACGAGCAAGAGCGACCAAATACAGATAACCGCTATGAGCATTAAAATATCTGCAGTCGTCATGGCTATCTCCTTATTTGTAATATTTGCGCTTGTACAGTCGTTTACCCACGATGAGAAACCCTGTGAATGCAATAAGCGTCAGTACGATAATGACAATAAAAATTTTGTTCTGTACATTGAACAACGTCTCGAAGCTCTTCACTTCTTTTTCCTTATATACATAATCCGAGCTTACCTTCTTGATCACGACATCCAAGTTTACACCCTGTCCGTTAATGGTCACACTACCGCTCCGAGACATAATGATGCTGTTGGGGGTACGAACGGTATGGGAGGCGTGTTTATAATCAGAAAACGATATCCAACTGCTCTGCAATTGCTCTATGATGTCGTCCAGCTTCTCTTCTGTATCGGGAAAGTCAAAGGTTAATGCGGTATTCATAGGCATTGCAGGCATGAAAGTTCCGGAATGACCGAATTGTTCTAAAAATCCGGGCTGCATGCTGAATGCGGAGAACGGGAATGCCTTGGACTCATTCGTCTGAATTCTGTACTTCAACGTCTTATTTGGAAACAACACGACCGAGTCCGTAAAGCTCATGCCCTCTTCCGCATATCTTTGGTCATAGGTCCAATAGAAGTCCGCTCCAAGTCCCAATGGCGCAATCCCATAGTCTGCAAGCACGTCAATGAACCCTTCCATCTTCCCCTTTAATGTCGTATCGCTTAGATTGACCGTTGAGGCTACGACTGGAGCATTTGCAATAATGCTTCCGTTGCGGGATTGAACATATTTCAGTGTTTCCATATATCGCTTCATTGCCGGATAATCGGTATTCATGAATACCGGCTGCACACTTGCGATGAACGGAATTCCCGCCTCGTACATCCGGTCGGCAAGCCGCTCCAGCAGCTGCAGGTCGGAGAACGGATATACTTCCTTGAAAATTACGTAGCTGCGCGCCTCTCCTGCATTGCCCAACCAGTCTCTCAGCAAATGCGACATTGCCAGCTCACTGATATTGCCCCGCTCGAAATAAGCTGCATAACCGTAGCGGCCGTTTCGCACTCCATAAGGGAACTCGGACGGAGCGCCTGCTGAACTCAGGCTCCCATAACGGGTGCCTGCAGCATGTTCGATGATGGTCACTTGCTCGGTACGAATTGCATCTTGAACCAGGCGATCAATAGCGATTCGAATTGGACCAGGCACTCCACTGTGAACGCGAAGCTCTAAGCTTGCGGTCACCGCTGCAGGGACTCTCGCACCGATGTGCAAGTAGTCACCACGATACTGTTCGACATCTTGAAGAAAATCCTGATTCGATTCCTTCAAATCAGTCAGATTATGAATCCCTATCACCTTCGTATAAGCATCCATCTGCCCCCGCTGATAATGGTCAGAACGAACGAGCGTAACCTGGACGCCATAGGATGCCAGCAGGCGCTGCATTGCCTCGACATTTCCCTCTCTCGTTGTCCCTTTGTCCAAGCTGTCGTAGATGAGCAGCACCTTAGAGGCCGCTTGCTCTGCCGCGTGAATGGTCATAGGCATCCCACAGCCAAGCAGCAGCAATGCAAGCATGCATACAATTAATTTTCTTTGGATCACGTTACATCACCACCTTGGCCCCTTCATGAACATGAGTGCTGGTATCAGAAGTAAGCAATGCAGAATCTTCATCCTGCCTGCTCCATAAGCGTCTGCGTATGGCGTCAGACACCGTTACAAACGTGACAAGGTCGAACACCGCCGTAAACACAAATTCATGCTTCGCCAAATCGGCATCCCCCGCACCAATAATGGACACCGCGATTCCCGACAATCCCATCAAAATCATGATAAAGATAAAGGAGAATCGGATCATGCGCCGTATTTGCTTGGCTCTTGCAGCCGCAACAAAGGAAGGCATGTACAATCCGGCAACAAGCACAATCCACAAAATCACGAAGCCGAATGTTTTCGGCGCCATTTTTGCCTTCAGGATACTGTAGCCGGAGAAAAACGTCGTCTGCGCACGGAATGGCTTTCCAACCGATATTTCGTAATTCCCCATTGCCGGAGGACGAATTTTAAATGCGCTCTTGGCCGCCAAATCCAGCATGTCGATAGCTTTAGAAGGATGAGTTACATAATAGCCAAGAATCGATACAAATCCGTATTTGTTGTAGAACTGATTCTCTAGAATTTCAGAATCTACATCCACTGTGGTGTACAGCTCGTAATAAATACTTTTGTTCAGTATGGCGTACTGCTTGTCCATATCGAATTGTTCCAATGTAGATTCCGGATCATCGGATCCCATCAATATCCCCCGCGTCATCGCATGATATTGGTTGATGTTCACGAACTCCTTCGGTATAAGCGTGTAAGTGCCAATACCAGCCAGTAGCAAGAGCACGAGCGTTGAAGACATCAATGCCCGGAATGTTCTTCCTTTCCGAATAAAGATGAGGAAGATGCCAAATATGCCGAGAATGATGCCAAGAGGCGCATTCTGTTGTTTACTGGTAGTCAATAGCAGTCCGCTGGCCAACAGCACACCCATCATGACATAGTCATTGTATCGATTGCGATAGATGAGCAGCCCCGAGGCGAACACAAAGATCAGCATAATAAACACGATGCTCTCCCCAAAGAAGGAGTTAAAGTAAGCGGTATATGCGGTATCACCGAATAGAAATATCGCGATGATCGAAATCGGGTACGCGTACTTGGAAGCTACCTTCCACGTTAAGCTCTCCACGAGCAAATATACGGCAACGATATACAGCACCACGAATATGGCAGCTTGGAAACGGATATCGAATACATCTGGATTAAATAATTGATTGAGCCAAATAGCTGCTTTGATGAAAATGGACTGGGAAGAGAATAAGGTTGCCGCATTCTCATTGTAGTATTGGAATATTCCATATTCCTTAATAAAATATCCAAAATACTGATCGTAGTAATCGGGTGCATTGAAGTACAGGCCATTGCTGTAGAGAATTCGGAAATAGTCGCCGTTATCTGCCATTCCGATATAAGGGGGAACAAATAATGCAAGACAAGTAATGATGAATACTCCCGCGGCAGCAAGCAGTGCCGGCGAGACATATCGGCGCAGGGACTCGAGCCTCTGCCCGATTTTCAGCTTCAACCATGTGCCCGCCATCGGGTTGGCCTCCTTTTCCTATAATCAACTCAAAAAAAATGAGTCTGTAGTCTTATAAATGAATTGCGCGAGATAAGTCTCAAGAAAGTATAATCGCTATTACATTCGACAGGTGACATCCTTTTCCCTAGGTGATTCGAGGGATATTTTGTATTTTCTGAAAAAAATATTTTCACCGCAGCACCTATTATACATGCCTGCAGACATCCTGTCAGTGGTGTCAACTTTCCATAAATGGCTCTATTACACCTTTACACGTATTTACTGACCAATAATATATACCCTAGCTCCCATCTTACCAATCGGCACTGAATATATTCTTAATTTCGACTTAATCGCATAGTTCCAAAGTCCTGTTGTTTCTTTTTTATTGCTTTCTGATATCATATAGCTATCGACATACACGAACATGCGTTCACTTTATATATACTCATCTCACATATAGAAAGGAGAGCCGCGACTATGAATATGGAATCGGGGAATGATCAGCTAGCCCAGCGAATACTCGGATTATTTGACGATACTCCACTCAAATCCAGCCGTATCCGCCCCTTATTCGATACCAGACAGCCGCTTGACGTAGAAATCACCTGCTTCCCGGTTTCATCAGGCAACGAGCAGGCCTTTTTGGCCGTTGAAATGAGGGTTGGGCTGCAGCGACTATATATCGTAAAGCATATTCGCGAATTGCTGCGATGCATCGATCGCGGGGAATGCTATGTATTTTCAAGACATTTCTCCTATGATCCGTCACTGCACTGCTTTCGTCCCGAGCATTTTGCCGTTATCCAACAGTTGATCGCGATTTACCGCAACGAAAATGTATACCGTCACATGCCGCATTCCGCCATTCTTGCCAAGCAGGGCAACGACGAACGGATGCTGCTCATCCCTCCTTACTCGTGGGATGCCCTGCTTCCTGCCCTTCAACAAGCTCCTTCTGTGCTCCTTGCGCATGACGGATCAACATTTGAGGGACTGTCTGTTGTAGATGAGCCTCTCCCAATACAGTTCAGGCTAGATGAGGCGGATAAAGATGCCTACTGCATTGATGTACAAGGATTAGAACAAGTGACAGTGCTGGAGAGCTACGGGGCTGTCATCGCTAATGGGGCCTTTATACCGACCCCGATTGAGCAATGCAAGCGGCTCTCTGATCTAAAGAAGACATTGGACAACGGTCGCCGCCAGCAACGAATTCTTATATCACCTAATCAGATTGGTCCAATCATGGACAAGGTGGTTCCGGGCTTGCAAAAGCTCGGCAGCGTACGCGTAGCGCAAGCGATAGCAGATCGAGTCGTGCAGCCGGAACTGCAGGCGAAGCTGTATCTTGATCGCATTCGAGATCGCCTGCTTGCGGGGTTGGAATTCCACTACGGAGATATCTCCATTAATCCACTGGATCCGAATCGACACAAGCATACAGAGAATCGGATTCTGATGCGGAATACGGAAAAAGAGCAGCGGATACTAGAAATCATGGAGCAATCGCCCTTTGTGAAGACGGAAGGCGGATACTTCTTGGATGACGAGGATGCCGAATATAATTTCATGTATCATGTCGTTCCCCAACTGCAGCGAATCCTGCACATCTATGCGACTTCAGCCGTGAAGGAAAGGCTGTTCATTCCAAACGCTCCTCCCAAAATCTCAGTCAATGTGGACGAACGTATCGATTGGCTTGAATTCAAGTTTGAGATGGATGGAATATCAGAAGCAGAAATTCGAAGGCTGCTCAAAGCAATCGAGGAAAAAAGGCGCTACTATCGAATGGCAAACGGCGCGCTCATGCCGCTTGAAAGCGAACAGTTTCAAGAGATCATTCGCTTCATGAATGAGGTGGGCCTTCGTCAGGGAGAGGCTTCAGGAGCAGAGTTCCGTATCCCGGTTATGCGCGGGCTGCATCTTATCGACTCCCAAGGAGAGCGGCAAGCCGTACGATTCGGCAGATCCTTCCGCAAGCTGCTGGAGAATTTGCGCAACCCGGATCATTTGGAATTCCCCGTCCCGGACAGTCTGGTTCATGTGCTTCGGGAATATCAGGCATATGGGTTCCAGTGGCTGAAGACACTTGCCCACTACCACTTCGGCGGTATTCTGGCGGATGATATGGGCCTTGGCAAGACCTTGCAAAGCATAGCCTTCATGGTGTCTGTTCTACCGGACATCCAAAAGCGGCAGCTCCCTGCGCTCGTCGTCTGTCCAGCGTCGCTCATGTATAATTGGCGCAACGAATTCATGCGCTTCGCGCCATCGGTTCGCACCATCATTGCTGACGGGAACAAGGCGGAACGCATCCGCAAGCTGAATCATCTTGAGCGCGTCGATGTTATCATTACGTCCTACCCGCTGCTGCGCAGAGATATTGAATGGTACGCCAAGCACTCTTTCCACACGCTCATTCTGGATGAAGCGCAAGCGTTCAAAAATTACGCGACTCAGACGGCCCAGTCTGTGAAGGCTCTCCAGGCCGAGTACTGCTTCGCACTTACCGGAACGCCAGTAGAGAATTCGCTGGAGGAGCTATGGTCCATTTACGATGCTGTGTTTCCCGGATTGTTCCCAGGGAGAAAGGAGTTCAGCGACCTTCCGCGTGACGTCGTAGCGAAGCGCTCCCGCCCGTTCCTGCTGCGGAGATTGAAGACAGATGTATTGCAGGAGCTGCCGGAGAAGATCGAATCCCTTCAGGCATCAGAGCTGCTGCCTGAGCAGAAGAAGTTGTATATCGCATACTTAGCCAAACTGCAGAAGGATGCCTTGAAGCATCTGGATGAAGATGGGTTCCAGAAGAGTCGAATCAAAATTTTGGCTGGGATTACACGACTTCGCCAGCTCTGCTGCCACCCTGGCTTGTTCATGGAAGACTATACAGGAAGCTCTGCAAAGTTCGAACAGCTGCTGGAGATTATCGCAGAAGCAAGAGAGGCTGGCAGAAGACCGCTTATCTTCTCCCAGTTCACAGAGATGCTCGCACTGATCAAGCGAGAGCTGGCGGAACAAGGCGTATCCTATTTCTACTTAGACGGACAGACACCGAGTGCCGAACGAGTAGAGCTATGCAGTCGATTTAACGCTGGAGAACGCGACTTATTCTTGGCTTCCTTGAAAGCAGGAGGCACAGGATTGAACTTGACCGGGGCAGATACCGTTATTCTGTATGATCTCTGGTGGAATCCTGCCGTGGAGCAGCAAGCAGCCGATCGTGCCCATCGTATTGGGCAGAAACAGGTTGTACAGGTCATCCGCCTTGTGGCGCAAGGAACGGTTGAGGACAAGATGTATGAGATTCAACAGCGGAAGAAGAACTTAATCGAAGAGGTCATCCAGCCGGGAGAAGAGGCAATATCCGCCCTAACTGAGCAGGATATCCGTGATATCTTGAATCTATAGAGACAGCTGCTCGAATCTATAGAGCCATCAGTTCGATTATATAAAAGCACCCGCTACTGATATAAAACGAATTAGCCCCTGGCTGCGTACAGCAACTAGGGGCAATCTTTCGCTCATTCTTGCTCTTTCCCTCGTATTTCGTACAAAGCTGCAATGACTATTCGTTTATTCGATCTGCGAAGACTGCCATTGCATCGCGCATGAACACGGCAAGCCCCTCACCGAATTTGTCGATATTTTTCGTAAAACGAGCATCATCTACATACATTTGTCCCAGTCCCTTGAATGCTTCAGGAGAGTAATTGCCCATTGTATTCAAGAAGTCATACCACTGCTTGATCCCCGCCTGAGCTTCTTCTGAATCCGGTGAAGCACCGCGCAGTTCTGCCAATTGGAAGTATATCGCATTCATCTTCTCTCCCATGGAGTTCTGCTCCTCTTTCGTCATGTTCCCAACCTTAGCATTGGAGGCGTCAACAGCCTTATCTCCCCACCGCTTGCGGGCTTCTTGCTCATATGGATTATGACTGAAGTCGAAGCCTTGGAACTTCTCTTTGTTCGTCATGTGAATTTCTCCTTTTCGATGTAGTATCGTCTTATTCAGCGTCTCCAGCATGACATCAAGCTGCTTGCGCTTCTCCAGCAGCATGCTGCGATGCAGTTCGAGCGCTTCGGTCTGATCGAATGTTGGACTGTGAATAATGTCTTTAATCTTTTTCAATGGGAAGCCCAGCTCTCGAAAGAACAAGATTTGCTGAAGCATGGCCAGATCCTCATCTGAATACTGTCTGTAGCCCGCATCCGAAACCTGAGCTGGGGACAGAAGCCCGATCTCATCATAATGGTGCAAGGTACGCACGCTAATGCCGACGATGTCCGCCACCTCTTTTACTCTCATGATTGCCATGTAACCTCCCTTCAACAACTACTATAAAGTATCACGTAACGTGAGAGTCAATTTATATTTATTGTTTTTCAAGCTTGATTTCCTCCTATTTTTCGTTCCAACCATGGATCTGGAAGTTTGGAGTGCTTGAAGTGGATACATACCCAAAATGCCCAGATTAAGATATGTACAAGCTTTCCTAGAGCCATCAAAAATCGGGAATCAATAAAAGGTCGAGTCAGGACTCTCTTTGTTCCCAACTCGACCTTTTTGCTTTATGTCAACTCTCTTTAGTTCGCTGCATGAAGCGGCATCGTAAAGCTCTCCGCTACGGTTCGTCGATGTTCCCGGTTATTTTTTACGTACCGTAATCGTCCATGATGCATCGTCAATTTGTTCGTAGTTCGTTATCGTATGCCCGGCTTCGGCGGCCCAACGAGGAATGCTCTCCGTAGCTTGCGTGCAGTCGAAATCAATGACCAGCTCATCGCCACTGTTCAGTGATTGGATCGCCTCCTTCGCCTCGATTAACGGAAATGGACATACCATGCCCAGTACGGCTAATTTCGTTTTCATGTCTTTCTCCTCCTATACGGTCTCTGCATGATAAGAAGTGCTTAGGTTACGACTTGCCTTAGTACGCGGCCGTACATATACGAAATACGAAGCCGTCCATGTACCCAAAATCATGAAAATGAGCGATACCCATCCTTGCCAAGTCATCATGGCCGTCATAACGAGCCCATTGCCAATTGAGCATCCTCCTGCCCAACTCGCTCCAAAGCCCATGAGAAGTCCCCCACCGAAGCTGGATATAGCTGTCTTTGCATCCGGTGCCCGGAAGCGAAACTCGCGGCTTCCCTTCGCTGCCAGGAAAGAGCCTGCAAAGATGCCAAGCACCAAGAAAACACCCCAGTTTACATACTTGGAACTATCGCCCGTCACTAGGTATTGCAACAGATTGGCTGATGGAGTCGTTATGCCAAGACCTGACATCCGTCCTGTCGCTTCGCTCAGCGGCCATGCGAGCAGCGCAATGATTCCTACAAGAGCAGCTGTAGCAAATGGATGCCAGCGCTTTTCGAACAATAGATGATTGAGTCCTTTCCGTTTCGCTGGCAAGGTTGGAATCGCAACAGCAGGTTTACGCAGCTGCTTGCTAACAAGCCATAATGTCACGAGAGCGAGCACAACGATGAACGGCCATACGGACAATCCGAATGTATCCGGGATGGAATTATTCGGGGCGGCATACGCCTTTAGGCCATTGTTGACAGGCAGCAGCGCACCTGACTTCATAATGGCGCTCATCGCCATATATCCGAATAAGGCAATCCAACTCCCGATCAAGCCTTCCCCGGCACGATACCATGTTCCTGTCGCACAGCCCCCCGCCAAAATAATGCCGATACCGAATATGAATGAGCCTACGATCGTGCTCAGCCATTGAAACGAGCCTGCCTTGAACTCCACCAAGCCAAACTGGATGAGCGCAAATACGCCGATGCTCTGAACCGTGATGGCAATGAGCAGCGCATAGAACATCCGATTATCCTTCGCTAAATACATATCACGAAATCCACCTGTCAGGCAGAATCGGCCGCGCTGCATGACAAACCCGAGCAGTATCCCGCATAACAAACCAGTAATGATCATCTGTGCCAAATCGTATATCCCCCTTATTTATACCTAGTAATACGATAGGATTTATAAGTGATAATGATTCTATCATAATGTATGGCAGAGTCAATACCAAATATGACACAGACGCAAAAAAAGAGAGGTATTTCTCCTCTCTTATCTGAAGCAATATGCTATTCTTGGTTATTTCCCTACATTTCGCCCCAGAAGATTTCCGTCTCATAATCGAAGGATACCACGCCATCTTGCTCGTTGCGTTCAAATATTCGGTGCAGTTCCGCCCTCATGGGTTCATAGTTCGGGTGGCCAGGCTCTGGTGCATACGAGGAGGACAGCAGTCTACCGGCGAGCTCCTCTTCGTTGAGCAATTGACTCATCGTGTACCTTGCCACCGTCATTTGATTCGGAGCGAAGAAGGCTGACAGCGCTTCTTCTGAAATGTTCTTGTGCTGCACCTTCTCATAATCCGTGCCATACCGCTGCAGCAGCTGCTCGTATTCCTCCAGAAATGGAGTCCCTTGTTGCAATCGAGAATTCCAAATCAGGACAACCTTACCGCCAGGCTTCAGGATGCGATGAAATTCAGCTCTGGCTGCGGTACGATCGAACCAGTGAAATGCCTGCGCGCATACGATATGATCAACGGAGTGATCGGGCAGTCCGGTCTCCTCTGCTGCCCCATCGGCTGCACGATAGTTCACGATGCCGCCAAGCTCCTGCACAGCTGCCTCCCGCATCGGCTCATTCGGCTCAACTGCTACAACACGGCTCCCTTGGGCGAGCAGCAGCTTCGAAAACTTCCCTGTTCCTGCGCCAATATCAGCAATCTTGTCACCCACTTGGAACCCCACTGTATCATACAAATACAACAAAGCCTCCGTAGGATAGCTTGGACGGTACTTCACATACGCATCGACTCGAGTTGAAAATCGTTCCTTATTATCCATAACGATCACTCTCCTGTAAATATGAAATAAGAACATACACCAAAGCTCACGATGTTCCACCTAGTGGAATTAAGTTCCATTTTATTGTGTGGTTTTATTATACCGCAAAAGGTAGCAGTCTGCATCACCCATTTACATCTGATTCCAGTAATAAGAAGAGCACCCCTGCTAGGGTGCTCAGATCGTTCGTTTTCAGCTAAGCAGTTGTTCGCTCTTATTTAAGCAGCCTGCTTCACTTGCTTCTGCTTCTTCATTCTTCCAGCTGCCAATACACCGCCAATGATGACAACGATGAGGCCCCATTTCAGAACGGGGTTTGCTGTAAAGAATCCCTTCACCATTGGCTCATCTACAATCATCTTCGCTGCTGTCCAGGCCAATACACCTGCACCAATATAGATAATGATCGGGAACCGCTCCACCCATTTAATAATAAGCGTGCTCCCCCATACCACGATAGGAACACTAATGAGCAAACCGAGTACGACGAGAATAAAATCACCATGCGCAGCACCCGCAACTGCGAGCACGTTATCCAGTCCCATAACCGTGTCTGCAATAATGATCGTCTTAATGGCTGCCCACAAGCTTCCAGCAGACCCGACATCATGACTCTTCTCTTCCACAAGCAGCTTATACGCAATCCAGACGAGCAACACGCCGCCGGCTAAGAGCAAACCTGGTATTTTCAACAGCCATACCACAGCAAGCGTCAACAAGGAACGAAGTGCAATCGCTCCAAAAGTACCCCAGAATATGACCTTCTTCTGCTGTTCCTTCGGCAAGTTCCGAGCGGTTAACCCAATAACAATTGCATTATCCCCGGCCAGTACTAAATCAATAACCACAATCGCCATCAACGCGGACCAGAACTCTGGCGTAAAGAAATCCATAGTACCCTCTCCTCTTATCATGTCATGTATATCTTTTCTTCAATTGCGCACAATTATGAGAAATTTCCCTGGACAACCCCCCTAAAAAACAAAAATGGCCTTTACCGATCACGGTAAAGGCCATAAATAAAGACCTTTACCCTGTCGGTAAAGGTCTCGCTAACAATCGAAGTTGCCAACAAAGCCGGAGGATTATCCTCGTAATGACGACTTTATTGTAACAGCTACTCCCCTTTATAGATCCTATGTTAATCGAAGAAGGTGCAAGGGGTCAAGGTGTAAAATTACTAAATTTAAGTATAGAACTGACTCTCATCCAAACACACTATAGTGACGATCTACGTTGAAAAATATGATACATAAGTCGTTCGTCATATCTCACGTTCTTGGTTCCAAATACCATCGTACTAAATAAATACCCATCACAACAGATTCAAAAATCATCACATGCTATCTCGTTCAGCAATTATCCTACTTTCTCATAGACAGCACGAAAAAAAGCGCCCTACCCATTGGTAGGTACGCCTTTTGTTGACTACAAAATGTTATTTAGCTCATAGCTGCCTGATCGGCACCAGCACCGCTTTCTTTCTTAATCTGCTTGCTGCGAAGCTGACCACAAGCTGCATCAATGTCTGTACCATGCTCCAACCGTACACTGCAGCTAATGTCATTTTTCTTCATTACATCATAGAAGCCACGAATCGACTCCTGCTCGCTGCGCTGATACTGGCTGTGCTCATCAACAGGGTTGTACGGAATCAGGTTCACATTGACCTCGTCCTGCATCTTCCACTCTTGAATCAGCTGCACCAACTCAAGTGCGTGCTCCTGCTGATCGTTCACGTCCTTCAGCAAAATATATTCCAGCGTCACCCGTTGGTTTGTCGTGTTGATGAAGTACCGAATCGCCTCCATCACCTTCGCAATCGGAATGGCGCGGTTAATCTTCATAATTCGCGTGCGAAGCTCATCATTCGGCGCATGCAAGGACAGGGCCAAGTTCACCCGCAGATTAATATCTGCGAAGTCTTTGATCTTATTCGCCAAGCCGCTTGTTGATACCGTAATTCGTCTCGCTCCAATTGCCAGACCTTTGTGGTCGGTAACAACCCGCAAGAAGTCTACGATATTCTCGAAGTTATCGAATGGCTCTCCGATACCCATTACGACGATATGGCTGACGAGATCACCCTCACCCACTGCATCCAAATGGTGCTGAACCTTCATGATCTGCTCCACAATCTCGCCGCTCGACAAGTCGCGGCTCTTCGCCAGCAGTCCGCTCGCACAGAAGCTGCAGCCGATGTTGCAGCCAACCTGAGTCGTCACACATACCGACAGCCCGAATTTGTGTCTCATCAACACGGTCTCAATCAAGTTGCCGTCCTGGAGCTTGAACAAGAACTTGATTGTGCCGTCAGCCGATTGCTGCTTCACATGCTCGTTAAGCGTATGAATAACGAAGTGTTCGGACAGCAGTGCTACGCTGGCTTCGTTTACTTCTGTCATATCAGCGAAATCCTTGACCCGCTTGCGATATAGATAATCCCATAACTGGGATGCCCGTGACTTCTTATGCCCCCGCTCCTCTAACCAAGCGGCCAACTGATCCAATGTTAATCCATAGATGGATTGCTTATTCATCTAGTGCCCTCTTTTCAACACGTCAAAATTCTGTCTTACTTGCTTATAAGTGCTTTTAAAAATAGTTCAAAAGGTCGCAGCAGACCGCGAGAGTGAATAAAAGATTCGATGTCGCTTAACTTCCAGATTCACTCCGCGATCAAAAGTGGACTTTTTGAACTTCCCTCTATAATCTGATTATTATTGTCCCAGAACTTCTGAAATATAACAAGAGTCTTTCCCGTTATAGGCAATAAGCAATTGTTTTCATAGAGCACGGCGAACGCCAACAGGTATAATTAGCGCTAAAATGTACTACTAAGAAGAGTCTGACATATCCGCGCACATAAAGACAGGACATACATGCATCACAACGATACACTGAATGCAGGAAAGGATACGAGGGAAAATGGAGGCACTCATCATGCTGCTCAACGCAATTGATTATATGGAGGAGCATCTGCAATCCGAGCTTGATATCGATGCTATTGCCCGATCGGCATTGTCATCCCGATATCACTTTCAATGGATGTGAAGCTGAAGTCCTTCGCTCCAATCTCCTTTCACATTCAAATCAAAGGGGAGTCTGCTTTGAACTATCGCTTGATGGACGAAATCGAATCTACGGTCATTGGGAAAAGCATCACCATCTATAACGATCCCTACAAAGAAATTCCTGAATTCGTTCGACGAATACGGAATGATAGCACTCATGATCGATTAAACGAGATATTGGAGTCAACCCGCGCACAATATGCTCTACGGCTATTTTTATGATTTTGAAGAGGATGGAACGAAGCGCTATCTGATGGGATATGACATTCCCGAGGGACAAGAAGTTCCTTCTGAATTTGATTTATTGCATATCCCTGCTGTCACTTACGCCGTATTTGAAAGTCGAGAAACGTTAACGGACGAACCGGATTCCGGTCAGGAAATTCAGAATGTATGGCAACGGATCTATTCCGAGGTTCCCTTCCACGAATTTCGAGCAGGTAGAGGGGCCGTGTATTGAAAAATATTACTGGGTGGATGATCGCAGAGCTGAGTCGATTTGTGAGGTGTGGATCCCGGTAAGGAGAAAGAAATAAAGCTGTTTCGAATCAAGCTGCACGAATTCCCTTCTTCATTTATTTATTGCGTATATCGATCCATTACATTACGTAAGGGCGCCAGTTGCGGCACCCTCTCTTCTATTATTTAGAACCCATATATAGCATAACCATTCTGCTCTCTATATTATTTATTCTATTTTCGTTCCATGCGAACGAGATTGCCGAAGTTATCGAACTGGGCTACGATAGACGCATTACCTTTTCTGCTAAACGTGTAGTCGCCCCAGTCCTTATTCACCTTCACCTCGTAGGAAGATAAGTCTACGCCCCACAATTTCTTCGCGACAGGCTTAGCGATCGCAACACCTTGCTCTTTCGTTAATGATTTGCGCTTCTTATTATCCGTTGCAGGCTTAACATTTATGGATATAAGCTTGCCCGTCTTTGCTTCAATTGAGGCAGCAGCCTCGACCACGAACGCCCGGTTATTCTCGTCTATCATCACAGCCCCATTTTTCCTGGGATCGCCCTTAACTTCTATTTTCCTTGCTAGCTTCCATTCTTCTCTTCCTTCATATTTTTCGTATTCAATGTTCGTAAATGGTTGAACCTTATCGATCCCCATATTTTTTACAGCCTGCTCTGCTACATCTATGATTTTACGATCCATATCCGCTACCTTGTATGTAAAGCGGAAATTTAAAGGCTTATTTGTCTTCGTATCGATTTGAACGAATTGATTATCTTTCGCTCCGAAAGTCATTGATTCTGTTTTATTGTCTGCGATATTGCTCTGGAAAAACTGAGCTTCCGTAAAGACAAACTCCACATTTTTGCTTAACTGCTTCGCTGCTGACTGTGCTGCCTTCAGGTACGATGCGTACTCATCAGTTACCTCATCCATTTTGAAGCTTAGCGATATGGTAAGTACCTTGCCGGAAACTGCATCGACCGATACAACGGCACTCCGATCCTTGGATTGGATGATCCAATTCTCTTTTTTCTTTTTATCTACAAAATAACTATCCGTGAACGCTTCCTCCAATTGAAATGCTTTTCCGTTTCCGTATTGCTCAATCGCCTTCTCAGCCGACTCTGTCAACTTTTGATCTACATCGCTATACTGAACAATTCCCGTCCCTCCGTTATTCCCGCCGGCCTGTTCCGCCATAGCCGGAGTTGCAGCGAACAAGCTGCATGCGAGTGTAAGCGCCAATAATGTATTCATTTTCATTGAAAAATACCCTCCTCGTATAAGTCCGTTTAATCTTGTATTCCCTCAATCGGAATCAGCTCCAACTTCCAGAACTCACCCTTTGCATTGACGGTTCCTTTCATCGTCATCGTACCTTTTTTTGTGAATGTATATTCATTGAGCTTGACGCTCACATCGTAGCCTTCCATATCGATGCCGAATACTTGCTTAACGGTCGAATCGACCTTACTAATAGCCTGTTCTGGCGTATAAAGCAAAGTTGCGTATTTCTTCCGTGCAGCTTGCTCATCGCCAGGATAATCATCTTTATAGCTTTGCTGAACCGACCAGACTCGGTTCGTCCGTACCCCCACTCTGGCAAAGAGATTCCTATCACGCCCAATCTCCCATACATGTTCCGTTGGAGTCATTCTCTGCGTCATGGTTGTGGATCGCAATGCCTTACCTTCCGCAAAAAGTGGATACGCCTTCTCTGCTGCAGCTTTGGCCTTTTCATTGAAGCTTCCATGTTCATACCGCAGTTCTGCCATTTCCACCTGGCCCGTTACCGCATCAATCGTAATTGAAGCTTGGTCATTATGGAATAACCAGCTATTAAGTTCCTTAGATTTCACACGGACAGCATCCGAGAATGCGACCGGTTGTTCGGGCTTCATCTGCCGCAAGGTATCTTCCACCGTCTGACGCAGCTTGTCATTCAATTCATGGTATGGAACGGCGCGTTGTACAGTAATGGGTTCTGCGGCTTCTTTGAGCACAATGACAAAACTCTCGCCGTTATCCTTGGCATATAGGAACCACCGATCGCTGTAATCTGCGACTCCATACAGTTCGGCTGGCTTGTTTGGAGCGAGATCATGCATAGCCTGTTCCGCCTTACTTACAATTTCGGGCTTTAATTCCGCCACTGTCTTCTCATATATTGGTTCATCGTAACCTGGAGGGAGCGGTTCAGCCGACGGCACGAGCGGAATGCTCCAACTGATTGGCGTCTTCTTCGTCCAACTTTCCAGGGATACGTTCAGGCTGCCGGGGATCTCGGACTGACCTTCGAAAAAGAACAGCGTACGATTGCGATACTTTCCTTGCGAATCCTGCTCCAGTTCTGTCGCCGACTCCGCTCTAATTTCCTTCCCCTGCTTGTCCATCATGCGCCATTCCAGATCTAGCGTGTCAGAACCAAGCTGCTGATCAGCCTCCAGTATCCACCCCTTGCCTTGAAAGGCTTTGTAGCCGTCCTTCAACTGCTCAGGGACTTCTTCTGTCTTCATTCGTGCCTTGAAAACAATGCTCTTCCCCTTCACCTCCTTCTTTAACGGCTCCTTCATCAACGCCGCTGGATCGAGTGCTATAGAATCCCCTTTAGAGAATCGTTCCTGTGTATAGATTGCTGTCATTTCCAAGGTCAAATCCTTTTCCTCCTCAAAAGGCACGAACGCATGGCGGTACCTCACATGCCCCAACGTTCCTTGACCATGCAAGGACTGTTGAAGAGCATTCTTATTTTCGATGGCTAATTCTCTGCGCACCAGACCATCATATGCAGCCACTATATTTCCCTTCCCATCTTTAATTTCATACCGGAACATTGGATCTGTTTTCTGAGCGCTTCTCCATGCCTGTGTCTCATTGACTTGCAGCAATAGCTCTGATTTACTTGGCCCATGACGAAGCTGGTTAACATCTACGCTGAACCCCATCTGTGATTCATATCGCTTGTTAAGAGGCACGATAGTTGTAGAAGCCTTCGCCTTCATCAGATCAATAGGTACGTCCAAGTGCCATTTCCCCTGCGTCTTGCCGATCTGATTGATATCGAAGCGCACCGTAATCTGGTTTGGCAGATCTGACATATCTGAAATCTCTTGGCCGGGCACAAGATCGTCTAGCGACAGGATTAGAATTCGATCGTTCCCTGCATGGGTCTGCTGTAACCGAAGCGGAAGCACGTTCCCGTTGCCATCGACGATCTCGTATCGGTTCACGTACGGGTCATCTTCGGATCCGTTCGGGATGAACGTATCGAACAATCGATCCGAATCCATGGACTTCCCGTCCTGTTCGATGCCGTACAGGATCGAAATGCGCAATACATCGTGAATCACTTCTTTCACCTTCAACGTAATCCCCTGATCGGTTACTTGCTTGTTGATCGGCTCTGCAAATCCCTCGTCCGCCGCCTTCTTCAAGCCTTCATCCGTTTTGTTCAACGAAAACCATGATTTCACGACTTCAGCGAATGTAGGAGAAGCAGCTGCACCCAGCGCGACGGCCAGAACAAGTCCTGCAGCGGTGATTCCCGCCACCTTCGCAACCTTCATGACGCCGCCCGTTTGCCGAAGCTCTCGCTTCGCTTGCCGCACGCCCATGATGCTTCGCTCGCGCAGCTCCTCTGGTATATCAATTTTCTCTATTTCCTCTATAATTCGATTGCGCTGGCTCATGAGATTTCACCTCTCTTCAAACTCTTCCGCAGCTTGCTCAATCCCCGGTATAGTATCGTTTTCGCGGACCCCAAGGGAAGCTCCAGCATGTCCGAAATGTCCTGGAACGTATACCCCTGATAAAACTTGAGCAGGATGACGCTCTTCTCTTGGCCATCCAATTCGTCGAGCAATTCCTGCAAAGTTACGGCTAAGGGAATATCCTCCTCGCAGGAGCTTTCTATTTGCTGCTCGGCATACTCGGGCGAAAACGGAATGATTTTATTGCGCTGCTTCAATATATAAAGAGAGCGATTAATCGCGATTTTGAGAATCCAAGTCTTAAAATACTGCGGTTCCCGCAAACTGCCGATCGATTTAAAAGCTTGATACGCAGTTTCTTGTACGATGTCGAGCGCATCTTCCTTGTTCTTCATGTACATGTAAGCCATTCGATAGATGGCTTCCTCGTGCTGCTGGAACAGCTCCAGGAACGCCTTGTCGCTTCCCTTCTGCGCTTTCTTCACGAGCTTATGTATATCCATGTGGCATCGTTATCTCCCTTCCCTCTCATATCATTAGAGCACGGAAGAGAAATTTTGGCTTTGAATGAATAAAAAAAGCCATCCCATAGGATGACTTAAAGCAGCTATAACAGACGAGAATCCAGTTATAACGAGGCTCTTTACAATGAATTTCTCTATTTTCAATACTGAACTGAAAAGGATCCACGCTTGTGGATACTTTTTTCGTATTAATCAAACTGTAGAATTGATTCTTCGCTAATTAATGTGCCATTGTTTTGCCCTTCACATATGTCACGCATCGTCCCCGGCCGATCGAAGTTGAACACATGGATAGGCAGACGGAAGTCCCTCGCCAAAATAAATGCGGATTGATCCATCACCCTCAAATTATGCTGGATCACGTCGTTGTAATGGAGAGAGGCGAATTTTCTCGCATCCTTGTTCGTTCTCGGATCCGCCTCAAGCACACCGTCAACGCCTTGCTTCGCCACGAGCAGAGCGTCGCAATTCACCTCAATTGCCCGCTGCACGGAGGGATAATCGGTGGTGACATACGGCTGCCCGTTACCCCCGGCAAATATGACGATATACCCCTTCTCCAAATGGTGAATCGCTCGCAAGCGAATATACGGCTCTGCAACAGAAGTAACTGGAACGGCGGTCATGACGCGAACCTCCTTATCGGTCTTCGCCTTCAGAACACCCCGCAGCATGAGACTGTTGATGACGGTCGCCAGCGTCCCGATGTTATCGGCCTCTGCGCGCTCAATACCCCAACTCTCTGCCATATTTCCACGAAATATATTTCCTCCCCCAATGACGATCGACACCTCGATACCCAGCTCCACGACGGACATCACTTCACTAGCAATATGCTCTAGTCTGTCAGGAGCAAAGCCAAATTCACTGCTTCCTGCAACAGCACCACCGCTAAGTTTAATCATGACTCGTTTGTATCTCGTCATCCCCACACCTCCGTAGAAATTGGCAAAATAAAAAAACACTAAAGCATTGAATGCCTTAGTGTTCTTATGGAATGGAAATATGAAAATGAAATATCGAATGAACGGTTCGTCTTCGGCTTCCAATTCATACTCCCACTCCCTCTCATCTTGATTTCCACCTATTGTAAAGAAACCATGTAGAAAAATCAACATGATCTAGATCACACGATCATTGCTCCTTCCAGCATAAGAGCTCCATAAAGAATTTCCCGAATTTATGTCCATAACCCCCTTTACAATCATTGGAGTCTTGTGCTACTTTATGATCAATGATGAATACTCAACATTGACTATTGATAAAGGAGATCATGACATGACCCGCTTAATGGTACTCGGATTATTGACGATGAGATCGATGTCTGGCTATGAAATTCAATCGTATTTACAGCAATCGAGGACTGACAAGTGGGCGGGAATCCTCCCAGGCTCCATTTATCATGCACTAAAAAAAATGGAGAGCGAATCGCTCGTTCGTGTGGAAAACGTAGAACAGACAGGGAATCGCACAAAAGCTACGTATGGCATTACCCCCGAAGGCAGAGCTGAATTTCTCCGCTTGCTAAAGGAGTCATTCGCGCTATCTTCCGTTCAACTACCAACCACGCTGTATACAGCGGTTTCCTTCCTGCACTTATTGCCTAAGGAGGAAACGACTGCAGCCATTGACGCGCAGATTCAGCTGCTGAAGCAGGAGTTATCCGATATGAAGGCCGGCCAAGTCGAGAAGGAGAAGGCTGTTTCGATTCCTGAATACATCTTACTAACGTTCGAAAATATGTATGAACATTACGAAGTACAGCTGAGGTTCCTCCGAAAATTGCGAGAAAGCGTAGAGCGAATGTCCATAGATGCCGCCTCCGATTCTCTACCATAAGGAAGACTCCAAGTAAGTTCTAATGGTAAAGAAAATGACAGGAACGGTTGCAACGTGATATTTTCAATTTTTCATATCTGGAGGGATCGATGTGAAGCCAACCATTGAAATGGTAAGAGCAACAGAGCTGGCGGATGAACTTATAACCATTCGTGTTAGCGGACTGCAGGCCGGAAGTCGGTATAAGGTAGCCGCTTCAATGCCCGACGATATGGAGCGGAATTGGCTTTCTGAAGCTGTATTTACAGCCGACATCCATGGAGCGATTGATACGTCAAAGCAAGCTCCGGCATCGGGAACATACCAAGGCGTAGATGCTGGCGGCGTGCTCTGGTCGATGCAACTGCAGATGGATACAGGTGAGCTTTCTTATGATAATCCTATTTCCATCCCATATTTCATGAAAACGAACATTTTGCCGCAAACGATCACCATATCGCTGTACGACGACAGTCATTTGCTTGACCAAACCACATTCACCACCAAGTACGTATCCGATCAGGTTCAAGTAGAAGAAATCAACGAAGGCTTCGTCGGGAAGTACTTCTTCCCTGGGCAGTGTTCGAATCTGCCTGCCGTCATTGTCGTCGGCGGATCGGGAGGCGGCTTCTTCTGGTCGGAACAGGTTGCGGCATTGCTTGCAGCAAGAGGGATTGCAGCGATAGCCGTCGCTTACTTCGATTTCTACGGACATTATGGTCTATCAAGAGAATTGACTAACATTCCGTTGGAGACATTTGCGGAGTGCATTCGATGGCTTAAGGATCGGAAGGAAATCGATGAGAATCGCATCGGCGCAGCCGGCATCTCCAAGGGAGGAGAACTGGTGCTGTTGCTTGGCGCCACGTTCTCAGAGGAACTGAAGGCGGTAGTTGCATTCGCACCATCGCTGTATGTGCTGCAAGGAATTCGTATCGGCTCTTCTGAGAAGAGCTCATCTTGGTCGTATAAAGGCAAGCCACTCGATTTCCTCCCGTATCCAGATGATTACGAGACTGCCATGAATTTCGATAAATCCAAGCTGAGAGATATTCATAATCGGGCATTTGAGAACACGGAAGCAAAGCAAAAATCGCAAATCCCCGTTGAACGAATGAAATGCCATCTGCTGCTTATCTCCGGCGATAAAGACGAGTTAGGAACAACGTCAGAAATGTCCGCGGAGGCCATGCAAATCTTACAACGCGAATCGTATCCTTATGAGACGCTCCACCTTCGTTATCCGAATGGCGGGCATTCCTTTCACATCCCGAACCTGCCGCCGGTCAGCTTGTCCCCGCAAGTTGGGCACCGGGATGTAGCGCACGCCGAACGCGACGCCTGGACGAAGATGATGGAGTTCTGGCAACAGTACTTATAGAACGCGGATACCCCTCGGCTCGAAAAAATGCATAAAGGTAAAAATGACACTAAGATAGTGTCATTTTTGCGTTGATGATTGGATTGTTTTTAGCCCCCGATGGCCAAGCCAAACACCTCTATCCGAATCAATCGAGCCGCTCCTTGCATTGTTCATGCGAACAGCCCTCATGGGCAATACCCAGCCCCTGCTTGATTTGATCCATCCGCATTTTTCCCCACTCATACATCATTTCCACAAGAGGCAGCAGCGTCATGCCAAGCTCCGTCATCGAATACTCAACCTTGGGTGGCACCTCGGGATACACCTCCCGATGCACAATTCCATCCTCCATCAGTTCGCGCAGCTGGTTGGTCAATATTTTATGGGATACTTTTGGGAACAAACGCTGGAGATCACTGAAGCGATGAGGGCCTTCGACGCCCAAGTGCCAGAGAATGACGACCTTCCACTTTCCACTGATAATGGACAGCGTCAATTCCTTCTCACAGTTAAAATCACCGTTCACGATTTTCTTTTTTATTTCTTCTCGCAATGTATCTGACATCGATTCTTAACTCCTTATTTCTTCAATAAGTAACCTATAGGTAACCTCCGCACAAAAAAGTGCATTCTTCACAGGATGGAAGAGCGTCAGTACAATAAGACACATCTTACAGCGATGATCGCAACATCAAGTCCACTTCATATTCAGAAGTGGTTCAGCACGTGCTGCAGCACGGATCTGACACCAACTTAACTGTGTACCACGAATAGGAGGCCATATTTTATGAATAAAAAAGCTTTATTTATTATACCACCTGAACGATTTAATGAAGATGAGCTGTTCCAGCCAAAAGCTGCCTTGGAGCAGGCAGGAGTGAACATCACGATCGCCAGCACCACTACCGGTGAGATCACAGGCGACTTCCAAGGGAAAGCCACGGCAGAAGTCATCTTCTCCGATGTGTCCGCTGCTGACTATGACGTCGTAGCCGTAATCGGCGGCTCTGGCACGAACGATTATCTATGGGAAAATGAAGAGCTGCAGCAATACTTGAAACAGGCGCATCAAGATCGCGTGCTTGTATCCGGCATTTGCGCAGGCGCTGTTACGGTTGCCCGTACTGGACTGCTTATAGACAGAGAAGCTACATGCTACCCGCTTGATATCCAAATTGACCAATTGAAAGCGAATCATGTCAGGTATATCGCACAGCATGTGGTCGCCCATGATGACATTATTACCGCCGACGGCCCGGATGGCGCCGCACAATTCGGTGCAAGCTTGGTACAAGCGCTCGACTAATCAACTAGCTGCATGCAAAAATAAGAAGCCTTCGGATCAGCTTGAGCTGCCGAAGGCTTCCCTTCTTATGTATTATAGGCACGCTTGCCTGATAGCTTCAATGCTTCGGTTCTTCGGTGCATCATAAATTCATTAATGATTGCCCCTGTTGTGCTTACCCTCTATTAAATCTAATGTCTGTCACTTTGCCGCTGTCCACAAACCCAATTTGCTGGTATACATTATTGGAGTCGGGATTAGTCAAGTCCGCATACAACATCGGCAGCAGGGACTCTCTATGCAGCAGCTCACATACCTCCGCTACAAGGGCACTCGCATAGCCCTGTTTCCGTGATGCAGGCGGCGTATAGACCGCATTAATCCGTCCATGGCGTGGCGATCGGTGCGCAATATTTGCCATCGATGCCGGCCGACCATCGACCATCCAGAAATATAGATTCCCTTGACCAATCAATCCTTCAGCCGCCGTCAATTGGCTCTCAGGCGTGACGGTTACTCCATATGCACTTTCCGAGAATCCTGCCAAAAACGAAGCCACAATACCCGTACGATTTACCAAGGCCTTTTCCATTGTTCCGCCTACATGCTGTGGCTTGAGCACTTTCGGACAGCAATACGATTCCATCCCCATGTAGGTGTCATAGTGCAGCTGTTTTGCATTCGCATACAGATTGGCGAATCGTTCCACTGTGTTCGGCAATCCCGTAATGCCAGGCAATTCATGCGATTCAAGCACTTCCGCAAGCTCTCTCAAGCGCTCATCACGTTCCGAATCCGTTATCTCCTTCGACATCCAAAGCCACCCATTATGTCCAGGAGACTGTGCAAATATCAAGGTGCCATCCTTCGACTTGAGACAAGTTGCCCCGTCCAACTCGCAAATGCGGTACAGCAGATTGAACGGCACTTCGTCCCGTTGAAAATAAGGGTTATTTACCAAGTCATCCGCTGTGCTCCATGATTCCAACATGCCATCGCCCCCTGAAATTTTAACTGATTGTACGCCTATGACATTTATCCGTCAATCCCAATCAAATAGGCCCCATAGCGGCATCATCAACACACTCTTTAAAATAGATCCATAGCAAAATAGATCTTCCGCACTCCTACTAGGCCAATCGGCTTTTTCCCGTGATACTTCGATGGATTCAGGCAAACAAAAAGGGACGCCCCTTAGCTTGCAGCAACAAGCCTTGGTGCGTCCCTTCGTTATCATTATGAATTCATCATCTGCTTCACAAGCTCACGGTTGCGTTCCTTGAACACATCGTTGTGGGAAGATACCATTCCCCAGCTATTTGCATCCGGCTGAATGAATTGCTTCGCCTTGTTCACCGCGTTGGCCGCATCCTGGAAGGCGCCTGCTATTAAGTGCAGCTTCCCGTCATGATGCAAAATATCCCCTGCTGCGTACAGCCCTGGAATCGAAGATTCACTGCTGGCATTGCCAGCCACATAGAAGTCCTCTACCTGCTCTATCTTCAATGCACTGTTGCCAATGAGGCTCGAATCCCGCTCATAGCCGTGATTAATAATCACTTCGTCAATCGGCAATACTGCCTTCTCGCCTGTCGCTTGATTCGTCAGTTCTACTCGCTCAATCGTCTCATGGTTGTCCGCTGCAATCAGCTTCGTAATGGAAGTATTGAAGAAGCACTCAATAGAGCTGTTCATCAGCTGCGTAATCGTTGCCTCATGACCGGACAGAGACTCCTTATCCTTCCGGTACGTCAAATACACTTTCTTCGCAACCGGCTCCAGTTCGTTCGCCCAGTCAATGGCTGAATTGCCGCCGCCTGAAATAACCACGACCTTATCCTTAAACTTCCGGAGCGATTTCACCGTATAATTCAAATTCGTTACTTCGAAGCGCTCCGCACCCTCAATATCAAGCTTCGTCGGGTTCAAAATTCCGCCGCCCACTGCCACGATGACCGTCTTGGAATAATGCTTCTGACCGGAAGCTGCCTCCAGAACGAAAATGCCATCCTCGTTGCGAGCAATCGATTCGACCTTCTCATTAAGCACAACCTCAGGGTCGAACGTCAATCCCTGCGCCACCATTTGCTTAATTAACTGTGCTCCTGTAAGAGGTGTTAGTCCACCGACATCCCAGATCATTTTCTCTGGATATACATGCACCTTGCCGCCAAGCTGTGGCTGATACTCGATCAGCTTTGTTTTCATTTCACGAAGTCCACTATAAAAAGCAGAGTACAGCCCTGCTGGGCCTCCTCCAATGACTGTCACATCAAATAATTGTTCCTGATCCATTTCCCTTTCACTCCTCAGAAACTCGTTGGTATTGATTATCATTATCAATGATATCCGATTCATCACCCTTTTACAACAAAAATTACTATTGACAACCGATATGCAGGAATTTATATTATGGAAAGAAATGATCTTGATAATCATTATCAATTAATGTCGATAACGCTCGTTCTTTTCCATAAATAAATGGAGGTTGAAGCATGGCTCGCCTATATACAGATGATTTAAGCATTGGTTACGGTGAACGCTTAATTGTCAAAAACCTAAGTGTACCTATTCCCGATAAAAAGATCACAACGATCATTGGCTCCAATGGCTGCGGTAAATCTACACTGCTCAAAGCAATTACTCGCATTATTCCCCACCAATCCGGGAATGTCATCCTCGACGGTGAGAACATTGCCAGAGAAAATACGAAGCTGCTGGCCAAGAAGATGGCTATTCTGCCTCAAACCCCGGAAAGTGCTAGTGGGTTAACGGTTGGCGAGCTTGTCTCCTATGGCCGATTCCCTTATCAGCGCGGCTTCGGACGCTTAACGAAGAAGGATATCGAAGTCATCGACTGGGCATTGGAAGTGACCGGAACGATTGATTTCAAATATCGCCCTGTAGACGCCCTCTCCGGCGGCCAACGCCAGCGCGTCTGGATTGCAATGGCCCTCGCCCAAGAAACGGAGATCATCTTCCTCGATGAACCGACAACGTATCTGGACATGGCTCATCAGCTTGAAGTATTAGAGCTGCTGCAGCGCCTGAATGAGGAGCAGGAGCGCACCATTGTCATGGTTCTCCATGATCTGAACCAGGCCGCCCGATTCGCCGACTACATCATCGCAATGAAGAACGGCGAGATCGTCAAGGCTGGCGACTGCGAAGAGGTTATGACCTCAGATGTGCTGAAAAAGGTGTTTCAAATCGATGCTGAAATCGGACGGGATCCTCGAACGAACAAGCCGATGTGTATCACATATAACTTAATTAAAGGAGCAACAGCATCATGAAGAAGTGGTTCATCCCCTTTATGCTCATATTCGTGCTCGCGATTAGCGCCTGCACAAGCCCTGCTGCCGAGCCGAAGAAAGATGCAGCAGAGAGCAAAGAAAGCAAATCTGATACGATTACATATCAGTCAGAAAATGGGCCAGTGAAAGTACCTGCTGATCCGAAGCGCGTTGTTGTATTGGCATCCTTCGCTGGTAATGTCATGGCGCTTAACGTAAATGTAGTCGGAGTAGATGCATGGGCGAAGCAGAACCCTCGCTTTGAGTCAAAATTGAAAGATGTTGCAGAAGTGTCTGATGAGAACCTGGAGAAAATTATTGAACTGAATCCGGATCTGATCATCGGATTGTCAGGAATAAAAAATGCAGACAAGCTGAACCAAATTGCCCCTACCGTTACTTTCACTTACGGCAAGGTCGATTATTTAACACAGCACCTGGAAATCGGGAAGCTCTTGAACAAAGAAGCCGAGGCGAAGGCTTGGATCGACGACTTCAAGAAGCGCGCAGAGCAGGCCGGCAAGGACATTAAAGCCAAAATCGGTGAAACTGCAACTGTCTCGGTTATCGAGAACTTCAATAAGCAATTGTATGTATACGGCAACAACTGGGGACGTGGAACGGAGATTCTATACCAAGAGATGAAGCTGAGCATGCCGGAGAAAGTCAAAGAAAAAGCGTTGGGACCTGGCTATTTCGCACTCTCTACTGAGGTTCTTCCGCAATTCGCAGGCGACTATGTCATTCTCAGTAAGAACAAAGCTGGCGACAATTCATTCCAAGAAACGGAATCGTATAAAAATATCCCTGCCGTGAAGAACAATCGCGTGTTCGAGGTTAATATGAATGAATTCTATTTCAATGACCCGCTCACATTGGACTTCCAATTGGAGACATTCAGTAAAGATTTCGCGGCAAGTAAGTAACGTCTGGAGAAGGAATTCTTAATTTTAAGAATTCCTTTTCCTGTATTCTAAGCACCATTATGAGAAAGGGACATTATGCATGGTGAACTCGAATCAACATATGATTCCATTTGTAGGAAAGTTAATTGTGGGAATCCTTATATGCACTGGGATGTTTGTCGTCGCTATGGTATTTGGTGCCGCTGACACTTCGCTTCGCGATGTGTGGCTTGCCCTTACGTCGAATGCTACAAGTGACAACATTTCCGTTTTACGAGATATCCGTCTTCCACGCGAGATAGGCGCTATGGTTGTCGGTGCCGCCCTAGCTGTAGCAGGTGCGATTATGCAGGGCATGACACGCAACCCGCTTGCTGATCCTGGCCTGCTTGGGCTTACTGCCGGTGCCAATGCAGCGCTGGCCATTACACTGGCATTGATTCCTGGCGCCAACTATTATGCGATTACGATTGCTTGCTTCATTGGTGCAGCGGTTGGTGCATTTATCGTATTTGGCATCGGTGCATTGAAGAGGGGAGGCTTCTCCCCGCTTCGTATCGTTCTAGCTGGTGCTGCCGTCACTGCTTTCCTCATCGCGGTAGCGGAAGGAACAGGACTTTATTTTAAAATATCTCGGGAAATTTCCTTATGGACTGCAGGTGGGCTTATCGGTACCAATTGGAGTCAGCTTCAAATTATCGTTCCCGTGGTCCTCGTTGGCATCTTGATTGCCATTGGCTTCTCCAGGCAGCTGACCATTCTAAGCTTGAATGAAGAGGTCGCTGTGGGATTAGGTCAGAAAACACTCATGGTGAAGACCATCCTATTTATCGTCATCGTTCTGCTTGCCGGCGCATCTGTTGCACTTGTTGGCAATATGGCCTTTATCGGACTCATGATTCCTCATATTGTACGAGCTATGGTCGGCACGGACTATCGATTTATATTGCCAATGTCCATTTTTACGGGCGCTACCTTCATGCTGCTTGCCGACACGCTTGGACGAACAATCAATAGCCCGTACGAGACACCTGTAGCAGCCATCGTTGCCATGCTGGGTCTGCCCTTCTTCCTGTTCATTGTACATAAAGGAGGCAAAACATTCTCATGATCTTACCCTCTCTGTTGAGAAAGCAGCGGCTTATTCTCGTATTGCTGCTCGGGCTTATTCTGCTAACTGTCATCGTCGGAATGGGTCTCGGATACTCATCATTATCCTATGATCGGTTGCTTCCTACCCTGCTTGGGCAGGGGACGTTCAAGGAGGACTTCGTGCTGTATTCTATCCGAATGCCGCGCATCCTGATTACACTTCTATCCGGCATGGCCCTGGCTTTATCAGGTGCCATCCTGCAAGGCGTAACACGCAACGATCTGGCTGATCCCGGCATACTCGGAATTAATGCTGGCGCCGGTGTAGCTATTTCGGTGTTCTTCCTGTTCGTTCCCATAGACATGGGCTCATTCGCATATATGCTGCCTCTTGTCGCCTTTATCGGGGCTGTGCTTACAGCAGCTCTTATCTATCTATTTTCGTATCAACGGACATCAGGGCTGCAGCCTGTACGGCTGGTGCTGACTGGTGTCGGTTTCTCCATGGCATTATCAGGAACGATGATCGTGCTTATCTCCTCTTCGGAAAGGGCCAAGGTTGATTTCATCTCGAAGTGGCTTGCGGGGAATGTATGGGGTACAGATTGGCCATTTATCTGGGCGATACTGCCTTGGCTGGTTGTATTGATCCCCTATACCTTATATAAAGCGAATCGTCTGAATCTGCTGGCACTCAATGAGCCTGTCGCAATCGGGGTAGGCGTATCCATCGAGAAGGAACGACTGACATTGCTGATTGCTGCCGTTGCACTAGCTGCCGCAGCCGTCTCCGTGACTGGCGGAATCGCCTTCATTGGATTGATGGCGCCGCATATTGCCAGAGCATTGGTCGGCCCAAGGCACCAGCTGTTCCTTCCGGTAGCGATACTGCTAGGCGGCTGGATGCTGCTGGTGGCGGATACGATTGGACGCAACGTGTTGGAGCCTGATGGCATTCCGGTCGGCATCGTCGTCGCACTGATTGGTGCACCATATTTCGTCTATTTATTATTGAAAAAGTAATATAGATGTTATGCCCCTCCTACTCCTTCAACGAGTTAGAGGGGCTTTTTATATGCCATCTTCCGTGCAAGAAGAACAGAATATCTAATCTTCCGTCTTGGCTTATTGCTACTTGAACTATCGGGTGATTGATGCGGCGGATGAACTCATAGCTGTTCCATGTACTTTTTAGGCGTAAACGTACTGAATTCCTTGAACTCCTTAATGAAATGATTCTGGTCGTAATACCCCAGTTCCATCATCTCCTCCAATACCCCCTCATAATTCAAACGCAGCAGGGCGTCCAATACATGCTGAAAACGCACGATACGGCTGAACAGCTTCGGGGACATCCCTACATACTCATGAAATACCTTCGCAATATATCGTGACGAATACCCTGTATGCTGCGATAAATCAGACATACTTCGCGATCCGCTGCTGCTAATGATTTGCTCCGTTACATGCTTCAGCCAGGACGGTGTCTCGTCCTCTTCTTGGATAAGCTGGCGATAGAACGATTCGAATATCGCGATTCTTGCCGGCATATTGTTCGCTGCCGTAATTTGCTCCAGCAATATGGAGGAATTGCGGATCACATCCGCTAGTGGGATTTCGCGATCAGTGAACTCATGGGCGGGATAGCGAAGCACATGCCTGCCATAGCCGGGGAAGAAGCGAATCGCAAACACATCACAGTTCCCTTGGCGGAACCCGCCTTGCTTGCCTGAAGTCACCGTTCCGCATACGTTAGCGCTTGGGCGATCCTGATCACAGCAAATCATAATATCAATACTTCCATCAGGCAGTATCATCATCGGATGGCAGCTTGCTTCGTTCAAGGAAAACGTATAATACTGAATCCCCATCGGCTTGGGATAAGCCGACAGCCGATTGTCGAAGTAGTTCATCTGCTTCCGTTCAAAGGATGGCTGATGAGGGAAATATCCCAGGTTGTCAGGCTGTGCATTCATGACATAATCACCCCCACATTAATTATATTTACCCTATCGGATTAATTATATTAAAATCAAATCTTCTGTGTGCTGTCAATCCTCCTCGACCCTCATTTCCTCTGGATCCCTCATAGCTGAAGTAGCTGTCCTTATCAACAAATTTAGCGCTGTTCCGATTTTTACTATATTTACACCCTGTTATCCCGTATGATGGCAAACAAATAACCGTATAGGATTACTCGGATATAGAAGTCGAGGGAGGAACACCGAATATGAACAAGAAGAAAAGAATAATCTGGGCACTGACCGTAACAGCTGTAGTGGCACTCACCGTAATCGCCACAGGATGCAGCAAGGCAGCCGATCAAGCATCATCTACCGGCGAGCAGAAGGTCAAGACCTTGCTAGTCGGCACGAGCGGCGGGCCGAAGCCTTATGTGTATGTGGATCCGAACAACAACCTCGATGGCTACGACATTGCTGTCTTGAAGGAAATTGACAAGCTGCTCCCGCAATATGACATTCAGTTTGAGAAGACCGAGTTCCCAAGCATATTCGCTGGCATCGACTCTGGACGATATCAAATTGGCGCCAATAACATCACCAAGAAGCCGGAGCGCGAAGAGAAATATCTATTCGGCAACGAATACTACTACTTCAATCGCACCGTGGTAGTGGTGAAGAAAGGCCGTACAGACATTGCATCCATTCATGATCTTTCAGGAAAAACGATCCCAATCAGTCCTGGCGGTGGATTCGAGCAGCTGTTCGTCGAACAATTCAACAAAGAGCATCCGGAAAAAGAGATTAAGCCTGCTTACACCGAACAAGATCAGATCAAAACCTATCAAGACATTTCCAATGGAGCAGCCGATTTCACCTTTGCTGAAAAAGTCATGCTGAGAGACATTGAGAAGGAATACGGCATTGCGCTTGATACAGTAGAGCTCCCTAAGGAAGAAATCGAAAAGATTCAAAACCCGAAAGCCTATTTCATATTCAGCAAAACAGGCGACGGCCCTGCCATTCGCGATGCATTCGATGGTGCGCTGCGCACACTGCTGGACAATGGCAAGCTGAAGGAACTGTCCATTCAATATTTAGGAGCCGACTATACGAGATAATCAAGCCTGCTCCATTCCAAATATCCATAAAGAAGTGATGTGCATGCCCAATTTATTTGATGTAGAACTCGTGTTCAGTCAAATTCCTGAACTGCTTGCGTACTTGCCGATCACGCTAGGAATTGCCTTTGCATCCATGCTTCTTAGCCTGCTGATCGGCCTTGCGACGGCACTAATCAAGATTAAGCAAATTCCCGTGCTCCGCTCTCTGTCGGCATTCTATGTCTCCTTCATGAGAGGGACACCGATTATCGTTCAGCTCTATCTGGCCTTCTATGCGGTTCCGATGGCTATGCAGTATATCAATTATTATTACAGGACGGACTACAATACGAACCATATTCCGCCGATGATCTTCGTGCTCATCACCTTTGCCTTGAATGAAGGAGCCTACAACTCAGAGAGTATTCGGGCTGCTATCCAATCTGTCGATAAGGGTGGCATTGAAGCCGGATATTCTATGGGTATGACAACAACGCAGGTTCTGCGCCGCATCATTTTGCCCGAAGCGCTCGTCGTTGCACTGCCAACCCTCGGCAATTCTCTAATCGGGCTGATTAAGGGCACTTCACTTGCCTTTGTATGCTCGGTTGTGGAGATGACAGCCGCAGGCAAGCTGATGGCTTCCCGCAATTTCCGCTTCTTCGAAGTGTATGTGTCGCTTGCGATCATTTACTGGCTCGTGACAATTGTGATAGAGCGCCTAATTGCGCGTTGGGAAAAGCGGCTGAAGGTCAACGAGAGGAGGGTGGCAGCTGATGATCCGAATCCAGGGCTTACACAAAACATTCGGTAAACATGTCGTGCTGCACCATGTGGATCTGACGGTTGAGGAAGGTCAGGTTGTCGCCATCATCGGCCCTTCGGGCTCAGGCAAGTCTACACTGCTTCGCTGCCTGAACTTCCTGGAGACACCGCAAGCGGGCTCAATCGCACTGGGCGACTATGAGCTTAATATGTCCAAGGCGACGAAGCGCGATATTCTGTACTTGCGCCGCAATACCGCAATGGTATTTCAGCAGTTCCATTTACTGAAGTACAAGACAGCTCTTGAAAATGTTATGGAAGGTCTCGTGACGGTACAAGGAATGAAGACACAGCAAGCCCATGACATCGCAAGCAGCTACTTGGATCGAGTCGGACTTCAGGATCGGAAAGACTACTACCCTCGCGAGCTATCAGGCGGTCAGCAGCAGCGTGTGGGCCTTGCCCGGGCACTCGCCCTTCAACCGAAGGTAATTCTGCTCGATGAGCCAACCTCTGCACTTGATCCGGAGATGGTCGGCGAAGTGCTTAACGTTATTCGGGCAGCTGCCAAGGAAGGACGGACGATGATTATCGTATCTCATGAGATGGGGTTTGTTCAGGAAATTGCAGATAAAGTGATCTTCTTCGATCAGGGTTCGGTCGTGGAAGAAGGAACACCGAAAGAAATCTTCAGAGCTGCGAAGCACGAGCGGACGAAGCAGTTCCTCTCCCGTGTCAGCCGACCTGCTGATTATGTGATTTAACGCTAAGAGCTATAAAAAAGGAAGGTGTGTGAATCATGTCCACCGCTACAACGACTTCGGCGCCTGTATTATTTCTTGCACATGGATCGCCGCTCATCGCCATTCAGGAGAATGACTATACTCAATTTTTAGCTCAATTTGCCAATGATCTGCCTGTAAAGCCAACTGCCTTCGTCGTATTCACTGCACATTGGGAAGTGGAATCCAGCACGCGAATAACGTACACGGACGATACCTACCACACCATTCATGACTTCGGTCCGTGGTGGATGGATGAGATGTTCGCCGTACAATATCCTGCTAAAGGAAATAAAGAGCTGGCTCTCCGTATCCACAATCTATTCAACCAACACGATATCCAGAGTGAGCTGGACGCCGAGCGAGGGCTTGACCATGGCACATGGTCCTTGCTCAAGCAGTTCGATCCGAACGCTTCCACTCCTGTCGTACAGTTGTCAGTGAATCCGAATCTGAGCGCCAGGGATCAATTCTTGATTGGCCGTGCCATTCGGGAGCTGCAGCATGAAGGTGTGCTCATTATCGGAAGCGGCGTGACCGTTCACAATCTGAGCCTGCATAGCGACGTAACTGAATCATGGGCGCTGGAATTCGACGATTGGCTGATCGACAACATTGAACGCAAAGACTATGAAGCGCTATTCAACTATGCCGAAGACGCTCCCTACGCGAAGCTTGCTGTGCCTACACCGGAGCATTTCGTTCCGATCCTGATCGCACTAGGAAGCGGAGAACCAGAACGCGAGGCTAAGGTCATCTACCGAGATTATGCAGGTCTGCTTAGCTATTTGTGCTATCAATTCTGATCTAGGCCTGAGGGTATCTGCGGACAGTCTTGTTTACACGCCATATTGGCCATATTGAATAATTTATAACGAAATGGAGGCGACGAAGATGGCGGATTGGTCGCGAGTACTGCCATTTACCCCTGAATCAGCGGAGCTTATCCCTGAAGCGATCGGAATCTTCGTGTTCCTGACGAAGCAGCTGGACAATCGGATGTACAAAGTCATCTATGTGGAACAGACTGCGAATTTGCGTGCACGCTATCTCGATTACGTGAATGGAGAAGAGCCGTATCTGCTTGAACATGCCGTAAACTATCGATACGTTGTCGAGCCTCAGCAAGAAGCGCGTGATGCGGAAGAGAGGCTTGTGCTTACTGAAGGTTCCCCCACATTGAACTTGATTAGAAGCGGTTCTCTATCCATCATTTAATCACGCCCATTCACCCTCGTATCATCCTCCGTCGAACAAAGGCCTGCTCTCATGGGTAGGCCTTCTCGCGTATGGGAAGAGGGCATCCTCCTTCCCCAAAGCATCCCTTTCAAGGTACTGAAACCGATATGAGATAACGGACATGCACAATTGCATGCAACCCACTTCCTCTATCCAGCATGACAAAGGCTGTCCTCTATGACTAGAAGACAGCCCCATTCCCCAATTCTAGCTATTTGCTAAATCGATTAGATTACCCCTTAACGCTTCCTGCTGTCACACCTTCAATAATTTGCTTTTGCAGAACACCATAAATGACAATGACAGGCACGACGCTGATCGTAATGGCCGCAGTGAGCGCCCCGTAGTTCATATTGAATTTGTCGGCAAAGGATACAACTGCAACCGGCAGCGTACGCAGCTCCTGATCGGACAAGAACAGGTTCGCCATAATGTACTCGTTCCAGTGGCTGATGAAGTTCAAAATAAAGACCGTGACAAGAGTTGGCATCGTCAATGGGATAATGATACGGCGCAGCAATCCGTAAGTGGACAGTCCATCCATAACCCCTGCTTCTTCAAGCTCTGTCGGAATCGACTTGAGGAAGGCAGCGATGACGAACGTCGTTAACGGGATGCCGAATGCCGCATAAGGAATCATCAGGGCGAACGGCGTGTTGTAGATGCCGAAGTCCTTAATCATCATATACAGTGGTATAAGCAGCGATGCGGGTGGAATGAGGATCGACAGTAGCAGGAGCCCCATTACGAGCTTGCTTAGAGACGGGAACCTCATCCGTGTAACTGCATAAGCAATCGCTGTAGAGAGGAGTATGGTCGCGGTCGTCGCGATCACGCTAATGTATAAGCTGTTCACGAAGTACCGGCCTATATGTGCACTCGACAAGGCATTATCATAATTGTCCCAGCTTAACTTCGCTGGCAATCCCCAAGGATTATTGAAAATCTCTGTATTGTCCTTAAAGGAAGAGAGCACAACGAACAATATAGGGAAAATAACGATGACTACGTAGATGAGAAGCACGGCATGAGACAGAATACGCTTGGATCGATAAGCCCTCATTAGTATTCCGCCTCCTTCGACGTCTTCTTGTTAATGATATGGTAAATGAGCGAGAGAATTGCGGTAAATACCGTAATGATGATCGCAATGGCATTCGCATAACCGAAGTCGCCAAGCGCATATGCCTGCTGATACATGTACGTCGCCATAACTTCAGAGCTGCCGAATGGCCCGCCGTTAGTCATGATGAGTACAATATCCAGCGCCTTCATGGCACCCGTGATGGAGAGCAGCATCGTTACTACAATGACTGGGCGAATGAGCGGAATGGTTAGCAGCCATGCCTTGCGCCAGCCGACCGCACCATCTATTTCTCCAGCCTCCAACATTTCCTTCGGAATCGCGAATATGCCCGCCAACACAAGGACAATGTAGAATCCTGTCCATTGCCAAGCATTGGTCACGAGTACGGATAGCATTGCGGTATTCTCATCCCCCAGCCACAATCTTGTCCATGTATCGAGGCCGACTGCTTTCAAGATTTGATTGAGCAGACCTGCATCGGGAGAATAAATGAACTGCCAAATAACCGCAATCGAAGCGGTTGAGAGGATACTTGGCATAAATACAGTCAGCTTGTAGAAATCAAGCATCCGCCTTACACCACTGACCAATATGGAGACGAACACAATAATGGGTACCTGAATGAATACGGAGAAAGACACAAAATAAATATTGTTCTTGAACGCGATCCAAAACTTCTCATCAGACAATGCCTTGGCAAAGTTATCGAATCCGTTAAAGACTGGCTCCGTAATGCCGTCCCAACTCGTTACGGAATATTGAAGCGACTTGAATAGAGGCACTAAATAGAACGTAATGTAAAGTGCCAGTGCCGGAACTACAAACAGAAAGAAAGCGACACGATTCCGGAGTATCTTGTTCATGATTCACATCTCCCATTATCCGGTGAGCGTGGGGCCATAACCGGGACAAAATGTAGGAAAACACCTGCTGGAGTCCGTTCATAGATGAAGCTGCCTGAGCAGCTGCTATTTCTTCCTGGTCAGAGCTGTAATAGCTGTAATAGCTGTAATGCCTAACGAACCAGCATGTACGCATCAACCCTGATAAGAAAGGGGAACCACAGCGCTGCTGCGGCCCCCAACTATGCAATACGACGAGATTATTTCCCTTCCTTATTGCCCTTTTCTTGTGCTTGCTGCATACGCTCAGCTGCCTTCTCAGGCGTGAGCTTGCCGCCAAGAACCTCTTGTACCGTTTGCTCCAATGTTACCTTCACGCTCTTCTGTACGAGCGCATCAAATGCCGGGAATGCACCCTTTGCCGATCCTTGAGATTCGCCGAGCGCCTTCACCAATTCCGTACCACCCTCGACACCGCTTACACCCTTCATAGCAGGGATACGACTGGATTCAACGAGGCTGCGTTTTTGTTCCTCGATCGTGTATAGATTTTTAATGAATGCTTTAACGGCCTTCAGCTCATTGTCCTTCAGCGTAGCGGAGAAGCCATATCCGTTCGACCAACCGCCATTGATCAAGCCGTCGCCAGGTCCGCCAACATCAGGCATGCGGAAGAATCCAGCTACATCCTTCACTGTAGAAGTATCTCCTGTAATTGCATTCGCTGCCCAGCTGCCATCGAACAGCATCGCAGCCTTGCCTGTATAGAAATTCGCTTGACCTTGCGGATACTTGAGACCAAGTACGTTCGGGTCAATATAGCCTTTATTTTTGAAATCTTGAATGCGCTTAAATGTCTCGATGATTGCTGGATCTGTCCACTTTGTCTTTCCGGATGCAAAGCCTTCTTGCAGCTCTGGCCCGCCCAAGCCGACGAACAGGGAGTTCACAAGCATGTTGGCTGCCCAGCCATCCCCTGCGCCTGAGCCCAACGCGATTGGTGTAATACCTTTTGCTTTCAAGGCTTCACACACTTTGATCAATTCATCCCATGTCTTAGGCACTTCTACGCCCGCATCCTTGAACAGTTTTTGGTTGTAGAAGAAGCCTTCGATATAACCAGCCTCAGGGAGTCCATAAATTTTGCCGTCCACTGTAAATTCCCTTAAGTTGAAGAATGCATCCTTCAAGCCCAGTTCATCCAAAATCCCAGTCAAATCAAGCAAACGTCCTGCCTTAGAGTACTTCACCGTGTCATCGCCACCGAACAGGTTGAAGATCGGAGGCTGTGTACCGGCAGACATCTCCGCCTTCAGCTTCACGTCGCGGTTAACTGTATCCTCTACCCCGTCCAACTTGAACTTCAAGCCAGGAACATCCTGTTCTGTCTTCGCTACAACATCCTCCAGTTGCTTCAGCGTCGCCTTCGCAGTGTCACGGACGTTGATGTGACGAATGACCATGGAGAATTCTTCAACCTTCTCCTCTTTAGCAGGTTCTTGCTTCGCAGGCTCCTGCGGTGTTGTCGTTGTTGCCTGCTCCTTCGCTGGTTCAGCCGGTTTTCCCGCATCTTTACTGCCGCAACCAGACAAAGCCATCATGCCCATCAAGGCGATAATCATTAACAACATCAAGTTTTTTTTCATCTCATAACACTCCCGCATGTTCAAATTTGTCCAAGCCTAAAAAAATGGCACTATCCTACCATTCAAGCTTCTGCGTATCTTGGAGTTAGCGAAATGAGGCTATATCTTGTTGACTGTTGTTGGTATAACCCTCTTTTGAATTGTTACGGTGGATATTACAAAGTCATTGTGGCAGCGATCACCTCCTTGCCAGAATGAAAAGCGGAATGAAATATGATCATGATGTAGGCGAATGCTACCGAGAAGTTGTAAAAGTGTGGTCTGGCAATAATTAAAGCGCTTACGAAAGGAGTGAGGACTCGATTAATTAAAGCGCTTACGAAACTGGGTATGCCCTATACGGTGATGAGGATAAGATGAATGTCTATTCGGGAAAAAGTAAATTTGGATGTGAATATAAGAATGGATATGCGGTAGTACCGGAACTACTCGTGGCTGGTGATGCAGGCTCGATAACTACTAGGTCTAATTGCTTACATTGTAGAGGGATACAGGATGCTACTACAAGGGTGAATTCCTCTACTCGAGGGATAAATTTAACGAAAATGGAGCCTATATTAGCTATAAATGAGCAAAGCACTTCCCATATGCCTAAGAGTGAACAGCTTATGTCAGCCTACTCTCTCTACAGAAGTAAACGAAATAAGCCATCCCTAGAGAGGAATGGCTTAAAAATACAAGTAGACCTATTAATCTCGGTTAGCGATCTTGGCAAGCAAACGAATAATCTCAATGTACAGCCATACAAGCGTCACGAGCAATCCGAATGCACCATACCACTCCATATACTTTGGAGCGCCCTGTTCCGCACCTTCTTCAATCAAATTAAAGTCAAGAATGAAGTTCAATGCTGCAATGATGATGATAACGACAGATATTCCAATGCCTATAAGCGAGCTCTCGTGCAAATAAGGAATGGTAATACCGAAAAATCCCAAAATAAAGCTGAACAAGTAGACAAGGGCAACTCCTGCTGTCGCCGTAATGACACCTTTACGGAATCCGTCTGTCGCCTTGATTAGTCCAAGTCTGTACACCAGCAGCATGCCCATGAATACGCACATTGTCAGCAATACTGCCTGAAGGGTGATTCCTCCTTGCCATGCTTCGAACCTTGCAGATATAGCACCTAAGAAAAGTCCCTTGGCTATCGCATAAATCGGCGTAAGGAACGGGGCCGTTGTCGGAACAAAGCTGATAATAAGTGCTAGAATCGCGCCGCCTATTACTCCACCTATTAAATATGGATTCATATTGTATCCATTCGCGAACATGGTCCACGATATGACTGCCGCTCCAACAAGCAGCGCCAGCGCCATGAACGATTTATTGACGGTACCGCCGATCGTCATTCGTTCTTGATTCTCATAGTTACCCTGATTAGCAAACGTTTCTTCATTAAGTGTTGGATTTCCGCTACGTCCGATCAATGAGTATACCTCCTAATTATTGGTTCCATCTATTGTATCATATGCATGTCATTCAGCCTATATGGTTAATTGAATGATTCATGTAAACCTCTTAAAGTCCTGACCGCGAAAGGTAATTCTACTTATTTTTCTACACATATGGATGCACAAAAAAAGTGCAGCAATGATCTCTGCACCTTTTGTATTCCTTATAAGCAACCTATGTTACCTGCTTGCTGTTGCTTCCATTGGATTCGCTTCTTGTATCTCTGTAATGCGCTCAAGCAGCTGCATGATCGAACTGCCCAGCACTCTTGCAAGACGGACGGGAACTGCATTTCCAATCTGCGTATATTGCTGAGATAATGTGCCTGCTACATGATATTCCTTCGGGAATTCTTGCAGGGCAATGTATTCCTCAATGCTTATCGGACGATCCTCATACGGGTGTCCGAGATTCGTACTCTTCTGAATGGGCGAGGTCAGCAGCGTTGGGGCTGGTCGATCGACCCATAGGCGCCGATAGAAGCCTACCTTGCCTCCGCCTGATTCATAGGCGCCGCCCATAGCCAGTTCTACGAACTCTTCAGGCAAGCTTCGCCAGTTGCCTCCACCCTGCGGAATCATGTGCATGTAATACAATCTTTCCGGTGAATACCGAGGGTAATGGTGCTCTTCTACGTTCAAGTCGCGCAAGACATCTCCAAGCGTCACCCATCTCGGCAGCCCTTCGCCGCCCTCAGCGTCATGTGTCTTGGCAGGAAACGCATACGTCGTACTCAAGTCCTTGCGTACGCCGACAAAGAATACCCGCTCCCTTGACTGAGGAACCCCGTAATCAGCAGCTTTCAGCAGTTCATAGGTCACATTGTATTCATGAAAATGCTGGAGCAAATGTGCGAGTGCACTGCCGGGCATCTCCTCCGGTTCAAGTGGGGCATGCTCCTCTCCCCGCTGGCGCAGTGGTCTATGTTTCAAAGAAGCAGACAGCAGTCCGCGCACATTTTCCAATAGAAATACCTTGGGGCGTGTCTCCTCTACCAGCTGCGCGAACTTCAACATCGCATTGCCGCGCGGATCTTCAAATGCCTGCCTTTTGCCCGCCGTGCTGAATGATTGACAAGGACTGCCGCCGAACATGAGATCAATGTCTTGCCCCTCATCCAAGCCCGCCTCTCGATAGATGCGTTCCCGAGAATAGTCCGAAATATCGCCTTCGACCACATTCATATCCGGATAGTTTGCCCGAAGCGTCTCGCAAAAGATAGATTCTATTTCAAGTGATAGTTTAATATCGAAGCCTGCCTGGTGAATGCCTGTATCGAGTCCACCAGCACCTGCAAAAAAAGAAATTGCCGTTGCCATAATTGCCACCTCAACCTGTTGTTCTACCTCGTATTATAACATCTCCCTTCTGACAGGTCCATGAGCATTCCCGACTTGTGCTTGTTTATTATTTGCCAAATTCGCACAGGTACAACATATTCCTACGTTAATTATAGAACTGGGAAGATGTGTTCGATGGGACAAGTCTCTTGTTTGTATAACATGTTCACATTCCGTTTGCGCAATAAAGACTCCGCCATGTGTCTCGATCGTACTTCCGAAGCACCAATCTAGGAGTAGGCGAATATTCTGCCTGTAAGTTTACAAAGTCACAGGAGGATCTTGTCATGATTCCGATGATTCCTTATTACAGCTACGAAACGCAATGTCGCCAAGTCCCCCTTACCTTCCCGCCGCAGCATCAGAATGTGCAGCCAGGACTTGAATATTTGATGCACCCTCTGCCAATATCCGATAATCCAGGCTACAAGGGCAGCGGCAAACTGGCGGGCAAGGTAGCGATTATTACTGGTGGTGACAGCGGCATCGGACGTGCTGTTGCCATCGGCTTTGCCAAAGAAGGGGCAGACGTTGCGATCGCCTATCTATACGAGCGTGTGGATGCAGAGGCAACCCGCCAAATGGTTGAAAGCTATGGAGCGCGATGCCTACTGCTTGAAGTTGATCTCCGTCAGCCAGCATTCTGCACGGAGGTCGTTCGCAGAACAATCGAACACTACGGTCGGCTCGATGTGCTTGTGCTGAACCAGGGCGTTCAGTTCCCTCAGGAAAGTCTGCTCTGCATTTCTGACGAACAGCTGGAAAATACATTCCGCACGAACATCTTCCCAATGTTTTATTTGACCAGAGCCGCCCTCCCTCATCTACAGCCGGGAAGCTCCATCATTTCAACCGCTTCTGTAACCGCATATGCAGGCGCCCCCTTGCTAGTTGATTATTCCTCTACCAAAGGAGCCGTCGTATCCTTTACACGTTCATTGTCACTACAGCTTGTTGATAAAGGCATACGCGTCAACGCTGTCGCCCCAGGTCCCATATGGACGCCGCTTACCGTATCCAGTTACTCAGCTGACTATGTCTCAACCTTTGGACGTGACACCCCAATGAGACGTGCCGGACAGCCATTTGAACTCGCACCGACTTATATTTATTTAGCTTCCGATGATTCCTCCTATGTCACAGGTCAGGTGCTTCATGTAAATGGCGGTATCATGTCCGAAAGCTGAGCATACGACGAACAACGTTGTCAGCGTGACCCCCTCGTCGCTCAGCGATGCCCAATTTCAATCTTGCAATTGAATAGCGGATACAATAAAACCCACCTGTGACAGTTGTCTAGGTGGGTTTTACATTTTCGCATAGCTCGCTTATATCTTTTTTACAAACTCAGACTTCAGCTTCATGGCGCCAAAGCCATCGATTTTGCAATCAATATCATGATCGCCGTCAACAAGGCGAATATTTTTCACCTTTGTTCCGATTTTGATCACGGAAGAGCTTCCCTTTACCTTCAAATCCTTAATGACGGATACCGTGTCTCCGTCGTTCAATATATTGCCGTTCGCATCGCGAATGACCTTGTCATCTTCCGAATGGCTAGCATCTGCATTCGCAGACCACTCGTGCCCGCATTCCGGGCATACCAACATATTGCGATCCTCATACGTATATTCCGATTGGCAGGAAGGGCAGTTAGGCAAATTAGACATGTTTCATATCTCCATTCATTCTATATTTTCAAATCAGTAAGTTCTAAGTATATGGGATTGATGGCAAGGATTCCACTATATATGGGATTTGTCCGGAATCTGTAAAATATGCACGCCCATTGCAGTAGCTATGTAGAAGACGTAGATTGAGGCGATCCCTACTCGAAAATCGAACAATAATCCCAATTTTATATACGAAAGTCAAATTAATTAAAGCGCATACATGCTACCATGGGAGTACTTATTGCGCAAGTCACTAGAACTAATTCGGCCTAGTTCCTTACTGGCCCCATACCTTGGAGGGATTCGATATGAGTAAAACGATTGTTGCCATTATCGGCTGCGGGACGATTGCGAACAGTGCCCACATCCCGTCTTATATGGCGAATTCAGAGGTAGAGATTAAGTATTTCTGCGATATTCGCAAGGGACGGGCAGAGCAAGCTGTCGAGAAGTACGAGTGTGGGGAAGCAGTTGAGGATTATCATATCATTCTGGATGATCCGGAAGTCGTAGCTGTGTCCATCTGTACACCGAACTATTGCCATGCCTCCATCGCGATTGATTGCATGCGCGCAGGCAAGCATGTGCTGTGCGAGAAGCCAGCTGCCAGAACGTATTCAGAGGCACTGGAGATGCAGAAGGTGCAGCATGAGACAGGCATGACGCTGAACATCGGGGTCGTAAATCGGTTCAATACTGGCGTGAATATTATTAAAAAGATGATTGCCGACGGCGATCTGGGCGAACTGTACCATGTTTACGTCAGCTTCCGCTCCCAGCGTTCGATCCCTGGTCTTGGCGGGGACTTCACGAACAAGGCTGTTGCCGGCGGAGGCGCACTCATTGATTGGGGCGTACATTTCCTCGATATCGTAATGTACTGCACGGGCGATCCAGATCCGCAAACCGTAACCGGTCAGGCTTATAGCAAGCTGGGCAAGGATATGGAGAACTACTCCTACATCAACATGTGGGCAGGGCCTCCGAATTATGCAGGCACGTACGATGTAGATGACTTTGTAACGGCAATGATCCGCACTTCCGGCCCTTCCATTACAGTCAATGGCGCTTGGGCGCAGAACATTGGCGTGGACGAAATGTACATCGACTTCCTAGGCGATAAGGCTGGCATCCGCCTGCAGTACGGCGCAGACTTCACGATCTACAGCGCGAAGCATGGGGCTCTGATGGAGAGCACACCGAAGTTCAATAAGACAGATATGTTCCAGAACGAGATTGACAGCTTCATCTCCTGTATTAAATCTGGCGAGAAGCTGCCTTCCCATATTGATACGGTTATTCTGACTGCCAAGATGCTTCAAGCTATTTACGATTCGTCCGAACAGAGAAAGGAAATTTCGTTCGCGAAGGAAGGTTCATTCGCATGAAGAAAATCGGGTTCATCGATTATTACTTAGACGAGTGGCATGCCAATAATTATCCAGCGTGGATTCGCAGCGCCTCTGGCGGCACCATGGAGGTCGCATACGCCTATGGCCTGAAGGATTCGGAACATGGGCTCAGCAATGCTGCATGGGCGGAGAAGCACGGTGTTCAGCTATTGGACAGCATCGAGCAAGTTGTCGCGCAAAGTGATTACCTGATCGTGCTCGCACCAGACCATCCAGAGCAGCACGAGGTACTTGCCGAGCTGCCGCTGGCTTCCGGCAAGCCCACGTATATCGATAAGACGTTCGCCCCTGATCGGGCTGCGGCCATTCGCTTGTTCGATCATGCTGCAAAACATGGCACACCGCTGTACTCCTCATCGGCCCTACGATATGCAAAGGAATATACCGAAGCAGACCGTGATGGGATTGAAGTAATAGCCAGCTTGGGGCCGGGTACATTCAGGAGTTACTCCATCCACCAGATCGAACCGATTGTTTCGCTCATGGGAGCAGACGCGAAGCGAGTAATGTCAATCGGAACGAAGACAGCCCCTGCGCTGCTAATTGAATTCGGGGATGGCAGGCAAGCGACAGTTCGCCATCTTGGTGACGAATGCCCATTTACGATGGCGGTGAAATATCGCTCTGGCAGCAGCCGCATCTTGAAGGTGGAATCGGATTTCTTCCAGCTGTTTGCCCGCGACTTGGTTGCCTTCTTCAATTCTGGCCATATGACCGTTCCGCCTGAGCAGACAATTGTGATCATTTCCATTATTGAAAATGGTCTGAAAGCATTGCAACAGCCGTATGAATGGATTGAGCTCCCGTGCGCTGCTGTCCATTCGTAATGCAAGAGAAGAGTGGAATGGACAATTTGCATTTCATGAACCAATTCGTTATAAAGGAACAATAATAATTGGGCCGCAATAGGCTCTGGTTCAACATGAGGCAGATGCAGTGCAGCAAGAAGCCGGCATAAGAGGAGGTATTGTGATGTTTTCATTTCGTTCGTTTCGTAATTTCGGATTAACCGGTTCCCATACGGATCGCTTACCTCCTCCCATCTTGCTGTCATCGATCACGAATACAACGCCCAAGCAGAAGCTGCATCCCTGCTCACCACTTGCGAAGCAACATTCCCCTGCCCTTGTAGGGCCTACGATCCAGGTAGATCCGACTTTCCGCTATTATCAAGATCGCTCGGCAGCCAGCATTGCTGATGAGATTATCCAAAATGGCTTTGTGGGCGTCCATTATTTCGTCGTCAACGAAAACAACGTCAATCGTGAACTCATTGAGGCATTCAAGCAGAGAGGGTTGTACGTATGGGCGCTTGTACTCGGCAACGGATCTTACTCCGTAGAGGGATTCCCTCCGGAATGGCCTAGCTGGCAAATGGAACTGCTGAAGCCTGTGAATGACGGTTACTATCGCTTCTCCCCGCATAGTAAGGACTATGTCCAATGGAAGAAGCAGAAGCTCGCCCAATTGGTACGCGATTATCCTTTTGACGGGATCGAGGTAGCAGAACCGTATTTCCCTGAATGGGACGGAATTAAGCGTGGTGTATACGGCGATGTTGGCCCCCTTGCCCAAGCGGCATTCAAGGAACAGTACGGGCACCCACGCATACCGAACTTCACCAATCCACGCGATCCAGACTATTATCTGACCAATAAGGCGCTATATCGGGATTGGATCGATTTTCGCGTCAAAGCGGTGAACAGCTTCCTGAATGAGATCATGAACGGAGAAGGCGGAGTACGAGAAGCCCGATGCGACATCCTAGTGGCTACTTGGTCGCTGGCGATAGACGCCGGACCTGACTCTGTTGCCAAGCTGCGCGAGCTTCAAGGGCTCGATGCTGCGGCGATGATCTCGGCCGTTCAGCCTGACCTTCACTTCCTGCAGACGCATTGGCCAGATTGGATGAAGCCGCAGAGCAATCTGCCGCCACAGTATATTCGCAGCTACCAGAACTTCGTGGATCAGATACGTGCCGTCCATCCGAACATCCCGCTAGGTGTGCAGGCTGATGTCGGCTCTACCTTGTCAATGGTGAAGGATCGAAGATGGCTTCATGAATTCGGCGAAGTGGCACAGGACATGGGGTTCTCTACTTGGACCGCCTATGAATATCACCTCGGCAAGTATATGTACGAAGAAGCCCCTGTTCCGACTGCGGTTGCCAGACCACAGCGAGGCAAGGTCGTGATTTCGTTTCAAAAGCGGATTGATGAAGCTTCCGCCAAGCGTCCCGGCAGTGTGAGCATTGTAACGGGCAAGGCAGAGCTCCCCCTTCCACCAGAACTTATTTCTGTCGACGGCAATATGCTTATCATTCAATCCGATCAACTGCCGCAGTCGGCATTCTTCCTGCGAATTCAACAGATTGCGGATACACCTTCCTATTGGCTGTATAACAAGGATAAGCCCGCCAATGTGATGAAAGGCGTTACGATTGTGACGGTACAATAACAGACAACAAACAAAAAAAGCAATCCACTTGCCCCGAGGCCATTCGGACGGCTGTTGATTGCTTTTTGTGGTGTTCAGCTTATTGACGGATATCCCGCACTTCTTAGGTGTGAGAGCTGTCTTCATGCCCTTCTTCGTCCTCAACATATTCGAGAATATCGCCGGGCTGACAGTCCAAAATCTTGCATAGTGCATCAAGTGTAGAGAAGCGCACCGCCTTCGCCTTATTCGTCTTCAATATCGACAGGTTAGCCATCGTGATGCCCAATTGCTTCGAGAGCTCGGTCGAGCTCATCTTCCGCTTGGCCATCATTACATCCAGATTCACGATAATTGCCACAACTATAACCTCGCTTTATATCGTTTGATCGTTTTCCTCCTTGATTCTCGCAGCCTCCTCAAACAACTGAGCCAAGGTTAAGCTCAATAACCCACCTGTTAGCGCAATGAACGTTACGACTACCATCGGGACGATAGTCGCCGCATATAAGAATAGATCGTAAGCGTATATCAAAAATACGGAACAACCATTGAACAAGACAATCTCAATAAATGCACAGACTGCGATGACTTTCAATGCCTTTGCGGTATGATGGGTGAACGGATTGCCGCCTAACGCTATTTTACTAAGTTTCTTGAGCTGAAATAAAGCCATCACAAACGGCACCGCGCATAAATAGATACTGCTCGTTATCACTGTCACCATATCCTGTTCTAGAATAGAATAGGCACTCTTCAAAAAGGCAGTCAGCAGTAAAGGAGTCGCCAAAAGCGCGAGCAAGGTTAACACAATACCGCATGCTACAATGATGTTCACAACTCTTGAACTCATGGATGTTTTCATTCTTCCCAGCCTCAACTTCCGTTTTCTATGGATTTGAGACCCATTGTAGATCAGTATTTATTGTTAGTCAATAAATATTAACTCCCTAACAATAATTTCAACGTTTTGCAGACTTGTTACAGATAAGCTAAACATTCGTCCACATCAGTTCTGGCGAAGTTCCTTCTCCAAAAACCGATATATATTTGCGGCAGCACACCTTAACGGATGTTCCCCCGATCTACTGAGCATGCCGGACAGCATGTCCACTTCGACTCCGTCTATCGCTCGTACAGTTGTCCCTTCAGGTATCGGGTTCACCATTATTTTTGGGACTAAGGCAATTCCTAGCCCTCTTTGTACGTAATGCTGCAGTGCCATCATGCTGCCAATCTCCATGGTGTCCATAGATAACTGTCCGGCTTCCCGCAGGATGAAATCAAGCTTTTTGCGATACGGACAAGTCGCTGCTGTGATCAATAGGCGATGCCCCTCGATATCTGCCAGTTGAATGGTATTGCGTGCAGTGAGCGAATGATTTGCTGGCAATAACAGAACAAACTTCTCCATAAATAACGGTTCGAAGTGAAGATCGGTGCCTACTTCTGGAGACGAGCAGATCGCAAAATCAATTTCGCCGCGAAGCAGCTTCTCCGCCAATACAGGCGTGCTCGCAATTTCTACAGCAATACGAATCCTCGGATAGTTGTTCATGAATTGTGCGATCTGAATAGGCAGCCGATGGCTAGCCGTCGGTTCCGTTACGCCAATGCGGACTGATCCTACTTCCCCGTTGCTCATATCCGCAATATTGATCTGCAGCTGTTCCATGCGATGTACAATATCCAAGCTCTGTTCGTAGAACATTCTGCCTGCCTCTGTTAGTTGAATCGTTTTTCCTCGGTCAAAAAGCTGTGCGCCCATCTCCTTCTCCAGCTTCTGTATTTGCATCGTAATGGTAGATTGTGCGTAGTTCATTTCTTCTGCCGCACGGTTAAAGCTGCCGTATTTAACGATACACTGGAATGTTTTTAAGGTTTTGATATCCATTAGCGTACTCCTGCTTATAAGTTCAATATTATTGAATCATCTATTCATATAATTCAATTATACAAATAGATAGGCAGCCAATACAATGGACAATAGGATGGACAAGGAGAGGGGAATACGTATGAACTTGAAGCATAAAGTGGCAGTCGTAACAGGTGGAGGCACCGGAATCGGCAGGGCTGTCGCTCTTACTCTATCGAAGCGTGGAGCAGCGGTTGCCATTAACTACTCGCGTTCCGGGGCCGATGCTGAAGAAACCGTACAACTCATTCGTGCAAGTGGCGGGCGCGCCATAGCGGTTCAAGCTGATATTTCACAAGATGATAAAGTTAGAACAATGGTTGATGAGGTTGCGCAGGCCTTCGGGACGATCGATGTACTGGTGAACAACGCAGGCATCACGAAGCATATTCCGATGGAGGATCTCGACGCTGCAACGGAGGACGTATGGGATGAGCTGTTCGACGTAAATGTGAAGGGGATGTTCTACTGTGCGCGGGCCGTCGCACCTTATATGAAGGAGAAGAAGTGTGGTGCGATCGTCAACGTCGGCAGTATAGCTGGACAGACGGGACTCGGCTCTTCCCTTCCCTATGCGGTATCCAAGGCGGCAGTTCATGGCTTGACCAAATCCTTAGCACGAGCGCTTGCACCCAATATTCGGGTCAATTGCGTCGTTCCGGGGGCGGTAGCGACAAGATGGTGGCTCGGACAGGAAGAACGTATGCAGCATCTGGCTCCTAATCTGTTGCTGCAGCGTATCTCCACGCCAGAAGATATTGCTCAGTTCATCTGCTCCGCCTTGGAGCAAGAAGCGATGACGGGGCAAATCATCACGGTAGACAGCGGACAAACCCTATAATCTGTGAAACGTAGTCAAGGTTACGAGGGGCACGCGAATATACTTGCAATAAGATAAATATCCTCCTGCACTTCTTCTGCGGGAGGATATTTGCATCTTACAGCTAACTGACTAGCATGCTTGATGGAATGGCATTCTCTTCAGACGATCCCCATTTACAAGATGCAAAGGAGTGAACGGCATTGGATATTCAGTGGAAAGCAGCTGACATTGGGAAATGGACTCATTCAGGCATTATCTACTTCACATCCAAAATGGAAATGCTCGAAGACTTGCCCTGCAAAATGTACAGGCTGTACAGGCAGCATAGTCTGACCTATCACTGCCACGACTATTTTCAAATTTGGTATGTGGCAAAAGGGGCTTTCCGGCATACCGTCAGCAATCGGCGATTCGAGATTGAACAGGGTGATATTTTTGTCATCCCCCCATTTACCTTGCACAGTATTGATATTCCCCCTGATCAGAACATTGAGATCTACGGCTGTGAGTTTATGCCTTCTTTTATTAACGAGCGCTTCGAGGAGAAACCGATGGAACCCCTCTTTTTCGATGTTGCCTATCTGGAATATTTCCTCAGCCGCGATGATAGCGCGCAATCGAAAATTACGCTCGAACACATTACGGAAATGCGCGTCCGTCATGTGCTCAAAGAAATGCTTGCTGAATATGAGCGGCGATCCCCCTTTTTCCAAATCGTACTGAAATCTAACCTGCTCCTCCTCCTCTCGATGCTCATCCGGGAAATTAACAAGGATCTTGTGCAGGAAGGATACGAGAAAACCGAGAAATATCGGTCGATTATGACAGGGGTCATCGATTATATCCATGCAGCCTATCATGAGGACCTCCATTTGGACACGCTCTGCTCGCTAGCGAAATTGTCCCGCTCCACCTTTTGCAGCATATTCAAGGCATGGACAGGCAAGACATTCAATCGTTACCTAGCGGATCTTCGCATGTTTCATGCCCTTACGATGTTGAAACAGCCCGAACTATCCGTTACCGATGTCTGCTATGCGATCGGATTCAACGAACTTTCTTATTTCTGTCGCATCTTCAAGAAATACACCGGCATTCCCCCTACCTCCTACCGCAAGCAAGCGATCCAGCAGGAGCCAGGCACGCCACGCATACGATAATCCCACTTTTGCACACGAAAATGAAATCAAAATAAAGCGCATACATGCTACCATGGGGATACTCCAAGCCCAGAAGGGAGGGAAACTGACGACGATACTTGAACACTTCCGGATGCCTCGGTCTGCATGCCCTATGCGCACGGTATGCTTCATCGGGAGATCGGAAGTATACATTTCTGAATGATGGAGGGGGAAAAGTCATGAAAAGAAAGCCGTTGATGTGGTGTCTTGCATTCATTCTCGTATTCTCCATGCTTGCAGGTTGTTCTGGAGGGAGCACCTCCAGTGAAGGAGGATCGTCTGGCGAATCGTCCTCCAAAGAGAAGGTAGAACTGAGCTTCTGGTATGGATGGACTGGGCCGGAGGCAGCAGCGCTGGAGAAGCTAATCGCCAAGTGGAACTCTGAAAATCCAGATATTCAGGTGAAGGGATTGTCCCAGAGCGATTATCAGAAGCAGTTGACCGCCATCACGGGAGGCAACCCTCCCGATATCGCATCCCAATTTGGGCAAAATGTAGTGCCTTGGGGTCTTCGTGGGACCATGATGCCGCTTGACGATTACATTGCCAAGGACGGCGTCGATATGAAAGACTTCGTTTCCGCTGCTATAAGCACTTCACAGCACGACGGCAACACATATGCCATACCGATTGCCATGCACGTAACGATGCTGTTTTATAACAAAGATATTTTGAAGGAGGCTGGCTTTAGCGGGCCGCCGGAGACGATCAGCCAACTTAAGGAGTACATCAAGGCACTTAGCATTGTGGAGAATGGAGGCCGCCTACAACGGCTCGGATTATGGCCGGGAATGGATGCGTACACCTTCGCGAATGCGTACAATGGCTCGTTCTACGATGAGGCTGCGAAGCAGGTAACACCCGACAATGTTGGGGTCAAAGCTGCACTCGAACTATCCAAGGGCATCTGGGATCAGTACGGCTCAGCTAATCTAGATCGTTTCTCTTCCGGTCTCGGGCAATATATGTCTGCTCAGAATCCGTTCTTCTCCGGCAAGTATGCCATGACGATTGACGGCGAATGGCTGCCAACCTTCATTAAGCAGTTCGCTCCTACTCTCAACTACGGCATCGCCCCGATTCCTTACGACGAGAATCACCCTGAGCTGAAGAAACCGGGCAATGTAACGACAAGCGTATTCTACATCCCGAAGGGTGTAAAGCATCCGGATGCTTCCTGGAAGTTCCTGAAGTGGATGACAGAGCCGCAGCAGATGGCCGAATTCACGGCAGCGATTGGGAATTTGCCGACGAAGCTGTCTGCATTGAAGAATCCCGCCTATAATGATGTGCCAGGGTTCAAGGAGTTCTTGGATTACTCCACGAGCCAGAACTTGCGCTCTTTCCCAGCCACTTCCTCCGCCAACGAGTATATTGCGGAGTTCGCCGTACAGGTTGATGCCATTCTGAGGGGTACCGTAAGCATGGAAGAAGGCTTGAAGAAGGTGAAAGACAAGATTCAGCCGTTAGTGAAATAAAAGCTGTGTAGATTATGGCCTTCGCATCCGGCTACTTGCAGCAAAGCCAGAGCCGATTCACTTATTGTTGACGAAAGGAGGGCACTCAAGATGAACGTCTCCTCATCCATTGCCCCACCTAAGCAGAAGAGAGGCTGGTCGAAGAAGGAGCGGCATACTTTCCTCCTCGGTCTAGCGTTCGCTGCCCCATGGATTATCGGGTTTCTAGCCTTTACGGTATATCCGTTCTTCAGTTCCTTATATTTCAGCCTGACAGAGTATGATCTGTTCAGCTCGCCCAAGTGGGTTGGATTGAATAACTATAAGCAAATATTTGAGGACGAGAGCTTCTATCGTTCACTTCGCAACACCTTGTTCATGACCTTCATTGCCGTGCCTATTACGCTTATTGTCTCCCTGTTGATTGCCCTGCTGTTGAATACGAAGGTGAAGGGAATCAACTATTATCGGACGATTTTCTATTTGCCTTCCGTCATTCCGATCGTCGCCAGTGCCCTCTTATGGACGTGGATGCTGAACCCGGATTTTGGCTTAATCAATACCCTACTACGCTCCTTAGGTCTTCCTGATCCTGCTTGGCTGCTGGATCCCCAGTATACGAAGCCCTCATTAATTCTCATGAGCTTATGGGGAACCGGTGCAGGAGCTCTCATCTTCCTCGCTGCCTTGCAGGGCGTGCCGAAGCAATATTACGAAGCGGCTCAAGTTGATGGGGCGAACTGGTGGCATCGATTTTGGAACATCACCTTACCAGGACTGTCACCCATCATCCTCTTCCAGCTCATTATGGGCTTAATCGGATCATTTCAGATTTTCACGGAATCGTACATCCTGGCTGGAGGGAAAGTAGACGGGGGCAAGTCACTCGGCGGGCCGGATCAATCCCTGCTGTTCTATGCAGTTAACCTGTATCAAGAAGCATTCGTGTACTTGAAAATGGGCTATGCCTCTGCTCTTGCCTGGATTCTATTCATCCTTGTCCTGTTCATTACATTCGTGCTCATGAAGACCTCGGCACGCTGGGTCTATTACGGAGGTGACTGACGTGGCCGCGAAGCTTCGAAAATCGATTTTGCCGCATGCCGTGCTTATTCTGTTCTCGTTTCTGTTTCTATTTCCGTTTCTATGGCTGGTCATGACCTCCCTAAAGACACCGGATGAGATCTTCCAGCTTCCGCCTAACCTACTGCCGGACACTTTCCAATGGTCCAACTATGCAGCCGCCCTAGAAACCATCCCCTTCGCCCGGTATATGACCAACACGCTCATCATCTGTACCGTCAATATTATCGGACAATTATTCGCAGCGCCGCTTGTTGCCTATTCCATATCAAGAATACCGTGGAAAGGGCGCGGCATCATCTTCTCGATCGTTGTTGCCACGATGATTTTACCCGCACAAGTTCAGTTGATCCCGCAATATATCATCTTCACAAAGCTTGGGTGGGTGAATACGATTTTACCGTTAACGATCGGAGCTTTCTTCGGGGCGCCCTTCTTTATCTTCCTGTTGCGGCAATTTCTAATGGGTATACCGACAGAACTGTCTGAGGCCGCCAAGATAGATGGGGCTTCTGAGATTCGAATTTATATCCGAATTATCCTGCCTATCCTGAAGCCCGCCCTCGTTACCGTGGCATTGTTCTCTTTCGTATGGGCGTACGTGGATTTTATGGGGCCGCTTATTTATTTGAACGATTCAGCCAAATGGACGATAACGCTTGGCCTGCAAGGCTTTCAGCAGGATCACGGGGCACAATGGGAGAAGCTCATGGCCGCCTCTACCGTAATGACACTGCCGATGATCGTCCTCTACTTCTTCGGGCAGAAATACTTTATGCAGTCTGGTTCAGCCTTGACTGGATTTAAATAAGTGAGGAGGGAAATCGAATGAATCGCGCCACAACGATGCATAAGCCGCGTACGATCTACATGGCAGGGATATATGCGCTCGCCTTACCGGTACTACGATAAAAATGGAGCTCCGCATGTATGTATCGTGGGCAATCTATCGTTATGGTTGACAAGGAGAATCACTAACGGTTAAGTAAATAGGCTGTCCCCTGCCTTCTAACATTAGGGGCAGCCTATTTGGCTGTGGCGGCGTCACTCCGTTCCATTCGCCAATAACTGATCTCGCACTTCGGTTAGGGCGAATCCCAACAAATTATCGCCCCGCCATTTCATCGGATTCTCAACATCCGGATGATCCTTAGCCATTCCAATACCCCAGATGCGGTCGACTGGGCTTGCCTCCACCAAAATCCGCTGCTTGCTCGCCTTGAGAAACGCACACAGTTCCTCATTTTGCGAAAATTTCGCGAAGTTGCCTCGCTTCACGATGTCATAGCATTCGCGGCTCCACACCTCGTTGTCAAAACGTTTCACGGCGCGCCCGAACGCCTTCATTTGCTTCGGATGCTTCGCGTTCGTAATAGCTTCCAACATCTCGTTATCACCGAACAGCCTTGCCTTTTCTGCCATCATATACTGCTCCGTGCAGCTATATTTATGGCCATCTACTGTAAAGCTAGCTGTCCACCATTGGCTGAAGCAGCTCTGATTGATGCTTCCGTCAGCAGGAGGCGTATGCCCCCAGAAGAATAAGTACTTGAGCTTCTTCCCCGCTTGGTGTGCTTTCTGTAACGCTTCAAGATTATATATCATCTCTATCACCTCAACTTGGTTCATCTTTTCATTCTACAATAATTGAATGTCACATCCATCAAAGGGCTGTCCCAATTGAATGAACTTGACCGCATAATTGATTGCCTCGTGCTGGGATGGCGTTAATTTGTTTTCATCCCCGTCCCAATCGCTAAGCCACCAAAAGTAAGAATCGATATTCCGATAGTTCATAAACATTGGAATTTTCTCTATCCAGAACGAATCTAAGTGGTTATGCTTGGCATAACCCGTTAAAAAATGAGTCAGAAACCAGAGTGCAAACTCATTCTTGTCATGCCTGTCTTCTCCTGGTGATCCCCACCATACCGCATGCGCTGCAGCGATGGCTATGTCGAGCACAAACCAACCATATAAGCTGTCATCGAAATCAAATACCGTAATGTCCCCATGATCGATATGAAAATTATAAGGATGAAAGTCGTTATGGATGATTCCATATGCTCGTTTGTCCTTCGGAAGCTTAGATATCGCTTGTTCCATTGATCGGAGTCTTTCAAGCAGAATGAAATAACGTCCCTGCTCAAGATGGGGATTCTCAATGTTCCGCCCGCTCCAGTCTTCTCTCTTCGCGCTACCACCCCTACTAACGTAAGATTGTGCAAGGAGGTGCATCCGCCCCATCGTTTCTCCCCATTTGAGGAAAATAGTTGGCCCCCACAGATTTGGATCATGCTTGTCAAAGAAACATCCCGATGCCATCTGAAATGCTGTCGCGATAAGACACTGATCCCCTTCCACAATCGTTTTCATCCACTTGCCATCTACCGTGTAAATGGGCAATGAAGCTTGCACCCCGTATTCTGACAAATAGCAAACCCAGTCTAGCTCTGCTATGATTTGATTCATATATGAAATAGGCTTCTTGGTTAATCGTAATATGTAAAATTGATTGTCTTTCGTAAAACGGTAAACCTCATTGCACGACTTGCTGAGATGAGTCAGGGTAGTCCTATCGAAGCTAAACGCCTCCGCAGCTTGAAAATACTTACTTTGACGATCCATATAACGTCTCCCCTCTTTTATGACCCGGCCGGGGGATAGATCCAATGTACCAATATTTTCTGCAAAGATATAGACTTATATTTTCTGCTCCATTAAACTAAAACTTGATAACCGAGCTATTTTTATAATGCACGTTACAACGGCCTCATAGAAGGCCGTTTTCTTGTTTATCCTTTTTAACTCTTGCACACCCAATACAGAGACTTCATACACAGCTCTCTTGATCGATTCATGATAAAATGACATCAATAACATGCAAACTCCTTAGATCTTATAAGTTTGTAACAGATATACTTCACACAACAAAGGAGCGTACAACCATGACAGACGCAACAACTTGGAAAAACGGTGCTCACGGACATAAATTTATTGCTTCCTTCAGCGGGGGAAAGGACAGTACATTGGCACTCTATAAGGCCATGCAGGGCGGAGAAGCAGTCGGCTTAATTGTCATGCTTGAAGAAGAGGGCAAGCGTTCCCGCTCCCACGGCATGCCTCCTGAGCTTATCCGTGCACAAGCTGAGGCCATCGGGCTGCCTATATTTGCAGGTGCGGCAAGCTGGACAGACTATGAGTCCGTATTTATGGGGCTGTTGGCGCATGCGAAGGAGCAAGGCGCCGAAGTATTAGTAACGGGTGACTTGGATGTACCGGAACACGGCTGCTGGCATGATCGAGTGACGAAGAATGCAGGGCTAGGCTTGGGAATGCCGCTCTGGGAAATGGATCATCTGGGGGCAGTTCAGGAATTCATCAATCTCGGATTTGTTACGATGCTGGTGACAGTCAATCTGTCGAAGGGCATGAAGGAAGAAGATTTAGGACGTGTGCTGACTCACGAGTTCGTGGAGGAGCTCCTCGCACGCGGAATTGATCCATGTGGTGAAGGTGGAGAGTTCCACACGACCGTAATCGACGGCCCTCTATTTAAGCACCCGATTCCGGTTCGCAAATGCGAAATCGTAAGAGACGGAGATTATGCATTTTTGCCTTTGGAGTTACAGAATTCGTAAGTCAGCAATAGTTGCTTGAACATAAAAAGCACAGTACTTAGCTATTCGCTAGTGCTGTGCTTTCTCTATCTATGATTACGCCATTTTCCCGAAGATCGCCTCTACCACCTGCAGCGCCGAAGCTGCACGCGGCCAGCCTGCATAATACGCAAGGTGTGTTATCACTTCCACGATTTCTTCTTGCTGCAGTCCATTCTCTACCGATAGTCGCAAATGATAAGGGAGCTGTTCCATCAATCCGCCCGCAACTAGCGCAGAAATCGTAATCATACTCCGATCCCGTAGCGATAATTGCTCCCGTTGCCACAGGTCTCCGAACAACACATTCTCCGAATAATCAACAAATGCCGGAGCTAATTCTCTTAACGACTCGCTTACATGCGGTTTAATTGCTCGATGTGCCATGCTAATCACCCCTCTTTGTCTGACGATCCAGCATTTGAGCAATGCCATTGCCGAACGACCAATCATCGAATTCATTATCAACAAGCACAACAAATACATCTTCATTTCTTATACTCACCGTGTTCGACAACTCCTCAGCCAGCATCGTATAAAAGCTTGTTTTCTGCTGTTCCGTCCTCCCCGATTTAAGTGTGATATGGATATAGAGCAAGCCATCGCTCCGTTCAACATTCAAGTAATTCTTGCTGTAGAAAAATCCCTCCGCCCTATGGGCATGAAAGACTTGAAAATAATCATCTTCCGGCACATTGAAATGCCTTATTAAAGCGCACATGATTGACTTACTGATTTGTTCAAGTTGGCGGGTGTCATATTGCTCCTCCATGTAACTAACCCGAATAAATGGCATTTCCGATCGACTCCTTCTCTGAGATGCCTCCATTTTACGCCCGTTAATTTCATTTGTATAATTGAATAAAATCATGATCTTATTCGATTATTTCGATAGAGGTGACAACAAGCAAATGGATCTCAAAGAACTAACCGCATTCAAAACCATACTTGAAGAAGGGACTTTCTCCCGAGCAGCCGAGAAGTTGAATTACGCACAATCTACCATTACGAGTCAAATTCAACGCTTGGAAAAAGAGCTGGGCATACCATTGTTCAACAGAGGCTGGGATGCGGAATTGACCCGTGCCGGCCACATGCTGGCAGCGGAGATTGACAGTCTCATTCAGCATTGGAACTATATCTCGGAACAGGCGAAGGCATTGCAGCAGGACGAAATTGGGTCTGTACGGATTGGAGGAATTGAATCCATGATGGAGACGGTGTTCCCTAATGCATTGCGGAAGTTCCGAGTGCATAAGCCGAACATGCAATGTCACGTTGTGGCGGGAAATACCGATTTCCTTTCCCAATCTATCCTGCAAAAGGAGCTGGACTTTGCCATCTGCGGCGAGCCTTCCGACGCGTCTCACTTCTATTTTCAGCCGCTCTATCAAGAGAGGATCACGTTCATTGCAGATCAGGCGCATCCTTTGTGTGCACAGGAGAACATCTCATTGGAAGAGGTTCTCCATTACCCAATCATAGCTGGCGGACCAAACTGCTTATATTCGCTGCGTTTAGCAAAGCATTTCGCCAGATTCGAAATATCGCCTAACTTGAACACCGTAAGTCAAATATCCTCGATTCCACACTTTGTGAAGAATACTTCTGCCGTGGGCGTCGTATTGGATACCACACCACTGATGAAGGAAGTCGCAGCAATTGACGTCAACATCGCCGAGCCCCTGATTCAAATCGGCTTCTTGCAGAGGCGAGGCGCCCAGGAATATATGCAGTCGCCCTCTGCTAATCTGCTCATGCAGATCATTAGAGAAGAAATGGAGAGAGGCAGCAAACACGGTAAACACAGCTAGTCTTATCTCAGCAAAACAAAAAAAAGAGCACCTGCTATTATCCAAGCAGATGCTCTCCGACTATAATGATCCGTTATCCTTGTGCGAGCAGCTCTTTGAGCTGCTTGATTTGTTTGCGCTCTCCTGCAATGACGAGTGTCATATTGGGCGTAAGCTGTACCTCAGGATCGGGATTGATATACTGCTTTCCTTTTTCTATAGCTGCCAGGATTGTTGCTCCCGTACGCTGACGGATTTGCAGCTCGGCAATGGATTTATTAATGCATGGAAAGGACGGCCCTACCTTGCACCATTCAATGACAAGTTCATCAAGTTCCACTTGGATAGTATCCAATGCCTTCGGCTTATAGCTCATGCCGCCGATAATAGATGCAAGCTGTCTTGCTTCTTCATCCTCCAGTGTCACTTGGGAAATGCTCTGCTCTGGATCGTCATCTTCGAAATGGTATACTTCTCTTCTGCCATCATCATGGATAACGACGACGACTTTATCCCCCGACGCAGCTTCCATCTGATACTTTTTCCCGATACCCGGTAGTTCCGTTTCCCTTATCGTTGCCATATGGCCTGACATCTCCCTTCAATCCTATTTATTTGGTACGTTTGCTTTTTCTTTGGTATTGCTCCATTTGAATATGCGGTTCAGACCGCTATACACATATTTCGACTCTTTCGCCAGCAGTGGGCCAACTATAGCCAGCACGAGTACATACAGCGCGGAGAATGGTTTAAGTAAAGGCATCAAACCGGCTGATATACCTAAGTTCGCCACTATAATGGTGAATTCCCCCCGCGCCATAATGGTAAGTCCAATATTCGTCGAAGCCTTATAGGATAATCCTGCCTTACGTCCTGCCATCCAGCCTGCAACCATATTGGACACCACCGTGAGCAGCACAGCCCCTAGTGCCATCCATGCAGCATCACCCAGCGTCAGCGGATCTATGCTTAGACCGAAACTGAAGAAGAATATCGCACCGAAGAAATCCCGGAAAGGAACAACCAGATGCTCTATTCGTTTGCTGTGCTCTGTTTCTGACAATGCAAGTCCAAATAAGAGCGCACCGATAGCCTCAGCTACATGCAGGGTTTCCGAGAACCCGGCAATAAAGAATAGCAGGGAAAACACGACTATAATAAAGATTTCGTTCGATGTGATATTTAACAGCTTGTTCAATACTGGCGGCCCCACTCTTGCGATGATGAAGAATACGAGCATATACCCCATGGAAATCCCTACGGAGAGCAGAACTCCGCCAATAGATGTGGCCCCCCCAAGCAGAAGGCCGGACATAACGGATAAGAACACGGCCAGAAAGAGATCATCGAACAAAATCATGCCCAATATCAGCTCTGTTTCGGAGTTGCCTGTACGTCTAAGATCAACCAAAACCTTGGCTACGATGGCAGTGGAGGATACAGACATCAGCCCTGCAATGATTAACGTTTCATACAGCGGAAAATTAACCAAAAATCCGTAAGCCATTGCCAGCACAAAGTTCAGTACGACATATACGGTACCACCAAATACAATATTGCCCCCAGACTTAATTAACTTCGAAACCGAGAACTCTAGACCAATGTAGAAGAGCAGGAATAGTACTCCCATCCGTCCGAGAAAAGCTATTATGTACTGACTCTCTATAAAGGTTAAGTCGAACAAGCCAATCACTGGAGCATGCGGTCCGACCAACATACCGAGAACGATGAGAAATGGTATGATCGAAAACTTTAGTTTCCCAGCGATTAGCGAGGCGGCGGTAACTAACAGCAGGGCGGTTCCAACCTGAAAAATCATATGATCCATATGGCGGCTATCTCCTTCTTTCAAAATCCTGTAGCCTTATCCTGCGCAACAATATTCCTTGCTATCCAAATTCGAACAATATGACACCTGTCATCCTAATTCCTTTACAGCTGTGAATATTCCACCGCCCCTCTTCCCCACTACAATAAAGCTGCATGATGAATATGAGGGAAGGATGAGTACATGTGGAACAACGTCAGGAGAGAATCCGTCTGCTCGATATTTTGCGGGGATTTGCAATTCTAGGCACATTGGGGACAAATATTTGGATATTTGCACATCTAGGAGATTTATCTTATCTCACCACGTACGCGTATACGGGCTGGTGGAAGCTCGATGATCTGCTCCGCATGATCGTATTATTTTTCGTAAATGGCAAGATGCTCGGCTTATTAACGATCATGTTCGGAGTAGGCATGGAAATGAAGTATCAGCAGGCGAAGCGTGTGGGCAAGGCCTGGCCGGGCGTCTATATGTGGGTGCTTCTTGTTTTGCTATTGGAGGGCTTGCTTCATTTTATTCTCGTAATGGAGTATGACATCTTAATGAGCTACGGCATAACAGGCGTGATTGCCGCCTTCATTATTCGTGGTGGCGATCGCGCCATATCTATCACGATGAGAGTGATTGGCAGCGTACATGTCATCGCAATTTTGAGTATCCTTATGCTTGGGTTAATGGGCGCCAATATGTCACTAGGGAACTTTGATCAGGTGGTCACTCTCTACAAGGACGGTTCATGGCTGGAGCAAGTCCAATATCGACTATCTCATTTCGTACAGCTTCGTTTTGAGCCCATTTTTGTCATTCCGTTGAATGTGTTTCTGTTTTTACTCGGCGTTCGCCTTATGCGCTCCGGAGTGTTCGCTCCAGATGAGAATGGGCAGCGACAACGTAGCAAGCTTTTGAAGCTGGGCATCTACGTCGGGGTACCATTGAACCTGCTTATCTTCATACCCGGCGGCATTTTCGACATGCCCGTCCGCTATTTATTCGCTCCCTTTCTGTCGATTGGGTATATAGCACTCATTGGTAAAATGGTACAATATAACAAATTAGATCGACTGTGGCGCCTGCTTGAAAACACAGGGAAGATGTCGTTAAGCTGCTATGTTATGCAAAATGTGATTGCTTCCGTGCTCTGTTATGGCTGGGGCTTAGCATTAGGCGGCAAGTTGAATTCGTTAACCATTATCGCAATCTGGGTTGAGATCTCCGTGTTCCAGCTATGGTTCGCTTCAAGATGGCTGCGGATCTTCAAGCTTGGCCCTATGGAGTCTGTCCGCAAGCGTGCGGTAGGCATTTTTCAGTCTATGTGAATCTGGAGGCTATCGATGAAGATCTACCCAAGAGATCAGATGAAACAGTTTCTGCTCATAGATGTAATTGCGATCGTATATTTGTGCTATTTCGTCCTGAGCACGCGTTCCGATCTTGGTCTCTTGGGATGCCTTATGATCCTAAGCTTATTTTTGATTTCCTTCTATATTGCATTATGGCATCGGAATATCTATCTGCTAGCAGCTGTTGTATCTGGTCTCGGCACGATTACGGTACTCAGTATCTATATTGACCCCAATCTTCTCATGTTCGGATTTATATTTGCCGATCTGCTGGGCAGATCGAAGTCCAAATGGCAAATCGGCGTCGGAACTGCAACCATAGCCCTTATGTACGCGTTAGTCGCAAGATGGGGAGTAAGTGATTTCTATGCCAGGTATATGATGCATCTCCCCATTATCATTATCCAGATACTCCTGCCTTCTATTTTATACATAAGAGCGAGAGCGGCCAGCCTGCAAGGCCAGCTGGATTCTGCCAATGAACAGCTTGAACAATATGCTCTGCAGGAGGAAAGACACCGCATCGCACGCGATCTCCATGATACGCTGGGACAAACCTTAACGATGATCAAACTGAAAAGCGAGCTGGCTGCTAGATGGGTAGATAAAGACCCTAAGCAGGCCAAAGAAGAGCTGAACGACATCCTCAATACCTCGCGAATTGCCCTTAAGCAAGTACGGGAACTCGTTTCCGAGATGAAGTTCATTTCACTGACAAGTGAGCTGACACATTCGCGCAAGCTGCTGCATACGGCTGGCATTGAGCTTGAAATTATAGAGCATGGACCTCCCCCACTGCTATCCAGTGTCGAGGAAACGATGATTGCTCTCTCTGTGCGGGAAGCAATTACAAATACGATTAAGCATAGTCAGGCGCAGCACTGCACGATACAGCTTCAAATGATAGATAACAGGTACACCATATACATAACTGATGATGGTGTCGGGCTAAGCCACAAAGAAGGCGGAAATGGCATCCTGTCAATGAAGGAACGAATGCACGCACTGAACGGCACTCTTACAGTGGAATGCTCGCCTGCCGGAGGGACTGCGGTTGCAATGATGCTCCCCCTCCATCATCTCGAAAAGGAGAATGCAGCTACATGATTCGCGTTGTGATTGCTGAAGACCAGCAGATGCTGCGAGGTGCCTTTGCCTCATTGCTGGAGTTCGAAGATGATATTGAAGTATTGGCGGAAGTGGCGGATGGGAAGCAGGCATGGGAAGCCATACAGCAGCATAAGCCAGACGTATGCGTGGTGGATATTGAAATGCCGCACATGAACGGCTTAGAGTTGGCAATGCAAATCAGAAACGCCGGGCTTCCCTGCAAAATTGTGATTGTTACCACCTTTGCACGACCTGGTTATTTGCAAAAGGCAATGAATGCCCAAGTGAATGCCTATCTGCTTAAGGATGAACCGATCGACTATCTCATTGAATCCATTCGTAGGGTCATGGCTGGAGAACGGGTGATCAGCACCGATCTGGCTGCAGTGCTCTTTATGAACAATGAGAATCCATTAAGCGAGAGAGAAGCTGAGATGCTGCGGCTTACGAAGGAAGGCTTGACGACAAGCGAAATCAGCAAATCCCTCTTCCTGACGATTGGCACGGTACGAAATTATCTATCTTCTGCCATTCAAAAGCTGGATGCCGAGTCGAGGCAGCAGGCCGCGGCCATTGCCGAGGAGAAGGGATGGCTTTGAACCATCCCTACAGAAATTGCCCGACAGGGAGATCAAGATTGATTGTCGTGTTGCGAAGTACCTTCTTAAGGGCAATAGCCTTTGCCGAAAACAGGCGCATCAGCACAGCGACCTGCAGCGAGTCGCTCGTCAACGCCCCTTCATCACGACTGCCAATAAGGCTTACATCGGGCACAGCCGGCCAGGAGCCGGCTCGATGGTAGAAACCAGCCAGATCTGGATGGCATGTAAATAAGCCAAGATCCACGCCGCTCTGCTCCATCCATCGGGTAGCGGCAGCGACTGTTTTTAGCCCATAGCCCAAACCACGATAATCAGGGTCAGTCGCTACACAGCTAAGTCCTGATAGCCTGAACCTCTCTCCCTCATGCTCGATCGTTTTGGTGACAATTCCCGTATAGCTGACTAATTTCCCATCTGCATAGGCATAGAAGGAACGCGCATTCAGCGCTTCATGATGGGCAGCCGGTATCGTATCCTCCAGCAATCCATCTTCCTCCGGCCATACGCGATGCAGCAAGACGGCAATCTCTCTCCATAGGCTTGCAGGTGCCTGATTATAATTTATTGATTGTATGATATCATCCGCCAATAGTAGCTCATCCTTTACGTGAAAGGTCTGGAGGCGACAGCTCCTACGGGATTTCAATGACCACAAAATCCTCCATCGCTTCGATCGTATATTCCCAATCCCCACCAGAGACCGAAGTTTGGCACACTAATTTCTCCAGCGTGCAATAATATGGATTCATCGATCTCTTTGCACCCCCACTCTATTATCCACGAAACAAAAAGCCCACACAAAGAATGTGTGAGCTCAGACAGTTACATCTCGAAATACGTTTGCTTAATGCAGTAATAGATCGGCCTCTCGCCATTTTGTTCTACAAGTGATAACCTATGTAGTTCCTTCATTATCTTTCTCAGCGTAGCCTCTGATTTCTCGAAAACTCTTGCCAACTCTTTAATGGTAAGCCCACTACTTGAATCGAAAAAGTAATTTTGAGCTAACACGTACAAAATTTCAAAATATATTTGATCCTTATCTGTTAATCTAGGCTCCATTTTTAATTTCTTTTGAGCGATATGTAGCAATTCACTCTTTTCCTTTAACTCTGCATTCATTTGAATGAGAGCTTTTAGAATAATTGCAATAAAAGCTTCAATAAAGCAGTTCAGTTCGCCTCTGCTCTTTATACTATTTGTAATTTCGAAGGCCTCTAAATATTTATTTCTGTATTTATTGCATCCTCTGGACAACGAAAGTGCAGAGCTATTCCCAAAATCCGAACAAAGATACATACTGCTAATAAATCTTGAGGTTCTCCCATTACCATCATAGAACGGGTGAATATAACCAAAATAGTAATGGCCAACAGCAACCTTTATAATCGTTGGAATCTCTTCATTGTCATTTAAAAATTTCAATAAGTCGTTCGTTTTTTGTATGATTTCTGATTCCGGTGTTATCCCCTGATGAACCACTTTTCCTGTTCCTGATTTTTTTAGAATATAAGTCGTATCTTTTCTGAAAATGTCTCCATCCGGCAATTCCTGTGTCTCAATTTCTCCATTTGTAATATCATCATAGATGAGCCTTACATCCTGAGGAACTTTGGGAAATCTAATATCATTCTGCAGCAGCCTCATATAAGACTTAATCATACTTTCAAATCTCTGCTTGGTTTTCCTATTAAATAGGACTTCTTTCGCACTTCTTGCGATCTCCTCTCTAGAACTTCTTATTCCTTCTAGCTCGTTAGTATTGTACAGTTCCTCTACCAGACACTCCATAATAAATTGCTGCTGAGCGACTGCAGGGAGTTGCTTAAAGGTAGTTTCAAATTCCCTGGAGATAACATGAAGTTGGTGAATCATCCTTATCATTTCACTTGTAGGTACATAATACAATTCATAGACGTAGGGCTGATTCATTGGCTTAATATATAAGCCTAAGCGCTCAGTTGTATCATAATTAATTCTCTTCTGATAGATTTCATTGAATTCAGTCATGCTCTTTTCATGAAATAATTTATAAATATACCTCATAACCAGCACCCCATTTAACCCTTTAGAAGGATTTTTACATATATAAAGGAGGATGTCTAGTTCTATGTATAAAATAATCAATATTTTTACACATAGGGCAGGGGAGAATGCGGTGGTTATTCTACTTTACAATTTTAATACTGGCTCCACATGAGCATCTTCCGTGGCCATTTTTTTTAATATGTACTTTTTTGCTGCATGACGGACAAATTACAACCATGAAATAACACTCCCAATCTCGAGTAGGATGTTATTATCATAGTCATGAATTTTGACAAATATTCAGATGATAGATTCTAATTAAGACGATATTCCGCTTCCTCTTAACGAATTAAGAGCCCACACAAGGAGTGTGTGGGCCCTAGTAAGCTTATTATGCAATTTTCACCGCAAATACCTCGTATGGCTTCATCGAAAATGTAGTAACGTCGATTTCAGCGCGATCATAGTTGCTCATAATGATCTCGGATACCTTACCATCGACAGCGATTCCATGCTCCTGCTCGGATATGTTTGCTGCCACGAGCCATTTCTCGCCTTCATAGATGCGGTAGTATGCAAATACCTCTTCAGGCGTATGCTCAATCAGTTCGAAGTCGCCCCATACGATAATCGGATTCTCTTGGCGCAGCTTGATTAAGCGCTGGTACGTATAGAAGATCGAATTCGGGTTGTCGAGATTACGCTGCACGTTAATTGTCTTGTAGTTGTCGTTCACATGCAGCCAAGGCGTACCCGTTGTAAAGCCTCCGTTCGCGCTGTCATCCCATTGGATTGGCGTACGAGCATTGTCTCTCCCTTTGGCATTGATCGAGGCGATAATGTCCTCTGCCGCGTATCCCTTGGACAAACGGTCATGATACATATTGATGGATTCAATATCCTCTACCTCATCAATGCTCGACACAGGGCGATTCGTCATCCCTATCTCTTCACCTTGATAAATGTACGGCGTACCCTTCATCATGTGCAGAAGTACAGCGAACATTTTCGCGCTTTGTTCATGGTATTCCTTATCATTTCCCCATCTGGACACGATGCGCGGCAAGTCATGATTGTTCCAGAACAAGCTGTTCCAGCCCTGGTCCCCTAGCGAAGTCTGCCACTTCGCCAGCACTCGCTTCAATTCCGCAATTTCCAGTGGCTTCAGATCCCACTTATCCTTGCCCTCCTGTTGATCCAATCCGACATGCTCGAATTGGAACACCATCGACATTTCCTTGCGTGCCGGATCGGAATACAGCTTTGCGATTTCCGGCGTCGCGCCCCAAGTCTCACCAACTGTCAAGACGTCATGGGAGCCGAATGTCTTTTCATGCATTTCCTGCAAATACTCATGCAGCTTCGGTCCGTTGCCCGTAATTTCTTGATCTGGAATTTTGCCGATGAGATCGATGACGTCCATGCGGAAGCCGCCGACACCTTTATCAAGCCAAAAGTTCATCATGTCATACACTTCTTGGCGAACCTTCGGATTCTCCCAGTTCAGGTCTGGCTGGCGCTTGCTGAATAGGTGTAGGAAATACTGGCCGCTCGCTTCATCGAACTCCCAAGCTGGGCCGCTAAATATAGAGCCAAGTCCGTTCGGAACGCCACCGTTCACCGGATCACGCCAAATGTAGTAATCGCGGTACTCGTTGTCCTTGCCTTTTTTCGCTTCAATGAACCATTTATGCTCGTCAGAGGTATGGTTTACAACAAGATCCATAATGATCTTGATGCCAGCCTCATTCGCCTTCGCAATCAGCTCATCCATGTCCTCCATTGTGCCGAACTCGTCCATAATATCTTGATAATCGCTAATGTCATAGCCATTATCATCATTCGGCGATTTATATACAGGGGACAGCCAGATTGCAGTAATGCCTAGCAGCTTCAAATAATCGATTCGATTGATGATCCCTCTCAAATCGCCAATGCCATCTCCATCGCTGTCTTGGAAGCTGCGCGGATAAATTTGATATACAACGGCGGTTTGCCACCATTTCACGTCTTTTGCTTGTTTCATTGTTTCACTCATCGGACACCAATCCTCTCGGGTTGAAATATGAAGCTATCTGAACTAAACGTAAACGTTTACGTAATACGTAAAAATCATCTTCATTAACGTGCAATTGCACATGGATATACTCGTCATTACTTTGCATTTAATGATTTGACCGACTTGCGTACCACTAATTCATGGGGAATCACTTCGGACTCAATCTTTATCCTATGCTGAATCGCATCAATTAATTTCCGGCAGCCTTCTCTTCCCATCTCATACAAGGGCTGCGCAACTGTCGTTAACGGGGGTATCGACATACGCGACACCTTGGAGTTATCGTAGCCGACCACGGACAACTCCTCTGGCACCCTAATGCCGTGCTCAAAGCATGTCGATATAATGCCGAGTGCAGCCTCATCGCTTGCGCAGAATACTGCGGTAATATCGGCTTCCTCTGCAAGGAACTCCTGCATGGTCTGTTTGCCGGATTCGAAGCTGAAGTCTCCGGGCTTAATCAGGTTCAAATCTACCTTGATCCCCAGATCACGCAATGCATGCGTATATCCATCGATTCTCGGGGCACCAGATATCGGATCTCTTGGATTGGCTCCGGCCATCCCTATCTTCCGGTGTCCATGCTGGGTGAGATACTGAACTGCGGTATATGCAGCACGGAAATCATCCACTTTGAGATAAGGTACATCTTCCCTATCCGACTTGGTAGATAGCAAAATAAAGGGAATACCCAGTGATGACATAGCGTCGATTGCAGCCTCTTGCAGCTCGATGGACACGATAATGAGTCCATCTACTCTGCGCTCTCCCATCAACTTCAGGCAGTCCTGAATGCGGGAGCCATGGCTGCCGGCATGAGTCAGAATCACGCTGTAACCATGCGCATACGAAGTGTCCTCAATCCCTCTACTAATATCGCCATAAAAGGAAGTCGCCACATCCGGCATAATGACACCTATCGTATTGGTCGACTTCTGTACCAAGCTTCTTGCATTTTCATTTTTTCGATATCCCAATTCCTTGGCAACGGCGATAACCTTCTTCTCCGTCTCTTCGTTATATCCGCCAAGATTATTGATAACTCTCGATACGGTTGCGGTAGAGACACCGGCAACTCGTGCGATGTCCTTGATCGTAGCTGCCATCTAACCACCTCTCGTAGGTAAACATTCTTGCAATAATTCGAAACTGAATAAGATCAGCGAACATCCTTTTTGTTAGTTAAACGTTTACGTAACCAATACTAGTTCCCTCTCGCTATTATGTCAATGCTTTTTTAAAGCGTTTTCAGTCTATACATTCTGTGTTCCTCTCACCCTTTTGCCAAGAAACCGGACATCTCTGTGTAGGCACATTCGTCATCTATCGATCCCGATCCTTGAGCTTGCTCTCCCGTGCGCGCAAACATTGTCTTTGCGACAGTGAAGAAGGCCTGTACGGCTGGCGACGTGCATTGGAGAGGAGGACTGGCTAGGGCCACTTTACGCCAGCTCGATTGCTTCAGATTACCAATACCGATGTTGGGCTGATTTTTGAACGACAGCTCAGGACCGATGGTAACGCCAAGCCCTTCCTGCACCATACTGGAGATGGTATTACAATCCTGCACCTCAAAGCGTATGCGGGGAGTAACTTGAGCTTGCTCGAAAATTTCCTCTACATTTGCGCGATAAAGCCCTTTCGGCATAATAAAATCCTCTTCCTGCAGATCATGCACATCAATTACATCTTCACGTTGAAAGCGATGATCTGCAGGGAAAGCGACAACCATCTTATCCTTAACTAAGGGTACAATATGCAAATTCAGTTCTTTGTTCTGCTGGATGACGAAGCCGATATCAATGACCCCTGTCTCGAACCATTCCAAAATCTCCTCATAGGTTCCTTCATAAAATGTGAAGGCAATGTTGGGATGCTTTTGATTGAACTTCGAAATGATGCTTGGCAAAATATTAGCTGATGCGCTGGGAAAACTGCCGATCCGGATCGTGCCTGCCTCCAGATTGGAAGCCAAGGCGGCTTCTTGCTTGATGATTTCCATTTGGTTCAATATTTCGCGCATCGGTATCAGCATCTTCTGGCCAACCTCTGTCAGTAGAAGACCTCTTCGACGATCACGAATTAATAGTGCAACGCCCCACTCCGATTCCAGACTAGCTACTGCGTGACTTACGGCAGACTGGGTCATATTCAGCTTTCCCGCTGCTTTCGTAAAGCTTCCCTGCTCCACTACATGGGAGAAAACTTCAAACCTGGCTATTGTCATAAGTAAAACCTCATGTCATATATGAATAGGATTCGTTTGATTCATGCTAACACGGGATATATACTGATGCAAGAAATCGATATTCATACTTGGCGCGCGCCCTGACAGTAAAGGAGACCAAGTTGATGAATCGTGTAGGCATCTATTTATTGGCGTTAGGCGCTTTTATTATCGGAACAGTGGATTTTATCACGGTAGGGATTTTGAATATGATAGCTGCGGACATGAATGTGTCCATTGGGATGGCAGGCCAGCTTGTCACTATTTTTTCTATTTCATTTGTTATCGGATCATTGATTCTCGTTGCGTTGACGATCCGATTTGAACGCAAAAAAGTATTGTTATATTCCCTTGCTATCTTTTTGGTTGGCAATCTTACAGCCTTTCTAAGCACCCGATTTGAAATTCTTATGGTCTCACGCGTTCTTTTGGCTGCGAGCGGCGGTCTGTTCACTGTGATCGCTACCGTGTTCGCTGCTAAGCTGGCCTCACCTGGCAAGCAAGGTGCTGCTATTGCTACAGTGACTACTGGCTTTAGCGCTGCACTCGTGTTCGGAATGCCCATTGGCACGCTGCTAACGTCATACATGGATTGGCACTTCATTTTCCTTATCCTGGGTGCAATTACCATGCTTCTCATTATCATGCTGGCATGGATGATCCCAACCGCTCCAGGACAAACGCCAATACCGTTAAAAGAACAGCTGCTGATCATCAAGGATAAACGAGTATTCAGCGGTTTATTGACGACATTATTTTGGATCATCGGCTATACGATTACGTTTACTTACATTTCACCGCTTTTACAGGAGATAGGGCATTTTTCCGTTGAAATGATTAGTACGGCACTCCTTGTTTTAGGGATATTTGCCTTTATTGGCTCCCGCTTCGGCGGCTATGCATCTGACAAATGGGGCGCAAACGTAACGATTCGATCCAGCCTCATCCTGCACGTACTGGCGCTGATTGCCTTGCCTGTGGCGTTTGGCTCGACTTGGGGGGCTATGGTCACGATCATGGTATGGGGATTCTCTTCTTGGACGACAACCACGGCCAATCAAATCTATCTCATTTCCCTGAAATCATCCGCTTCCGAAATCATATTAAGCTATCAGACAGCCGTATTGAACATTGGCATTTCCTTAGGCGCGGCCGTAGGAGGCGTACTAGTTGAACGAGTGCCGATTTTCCACTTCGGTTGGATTAGCAGTGTAATGGTGCTTATTGCTTTCGTTACAGCGTCCTATTCCTTCCTGTTAAGCGGGCGTATGAAGAATCGAATGGAGAAACTCGACTTATGCTGTGAAAGTCCAAACAAAATAAAGTATTAGACTGCCGCTGTTTTGTTAACTGAAGGATACGGCTTTTATGAAACACCAACACTTCTTTTATTTAACTTCTTAAAAGCAGAGTATTCACGATTTGATCTAATAAAATTTAATATCAAATTGGCGCATTCATCTGGACTCAAGGTTTCAGTATTTAGTTCAAGGTCATACTCATTAAGGCAATAAACTTTATCATACTGAGAGATTGCTAAACCAATCTCTCTATCTCCCCTTAGTTTTTCTCTCCTAATAAGCTCCTCTTTCGAGCATGTTACTCCTACAAGCAGTACAGGATGATCCATTAATAAACCTAGAAATGTATTAAATCGATCGTCAGTATCATTTACTGTATCTACAACGATATTCGTCCCCATTACCGACATAAATTTAATTGTTGAATAAAACAAAGTAATCAATGGTTCAATAATGATATGGGTTGGGCCTTGCGCATCTTCTGCATATTTGGTGTTAATGAAATCAATGTAGTTATGAAACAATCCATTAAAAAAATCATCAATTGATAAATGATAAAACGAGATTTCATTTTGGTTTAATAGTTCAGTCGCTATGGAAGTCTTTCCGGAACTTGAGGTTCCATTTAGAAAAACGATTATCCCTTGCTTCAATTTAATCGCCCCTTCAAAAAATAATCATTGCGTTTGCGCATCTTCTCTTCCAGATAACGTCTTTTTTGCAAACATAGTAAAATCCGTCATATCTAAGGTATTCGTGCAGTGATCAAGCAATCCTGCCCGTTAGCTTAGCCAACGAGCGCCAGGCTACAATTTTATTTTCTTAGTCTAATACTTTATTTTCTCCTGACAGTGAAATCAAATAAAAACATACAGAAGCCCACATAAGCTGTGTTCAGCATATGGTGGGCTTCATGACCTTTTATAACCTATATATGCATGGACTGCCGAAATCGCCTCACTATTAAAAACAAGGGCGGCAAGCCAAAACTGGATAACCGATGTCCTGACTCGCCGCCATCTATAGAGCCTAAGCATGTGCACTCATATAAGGTATTCCGCCATAATCTGCTCGATATCGTAAGGAGTAACTCCTTCGTCTACCGAGAAGATCGTACCCGCTTGATCTGCCGTTGCAACAACTTCCCCTCTTGCTTGGGCATGGAGCATGAACAGATCGTACAGATTCGGCTTTTGCAGAGTAGTCATCGCCTTGCCGATCAAGACCATCCCTTTTTGATTCCCTTCTACATTGTTGCAGTAGTCTGGATGTCTTGTCAGCGAGAGATCGGTCCAAATTACAGTTCGCTCTACCAAATCCAAAATAACAGGAATTGCAATCCTCGTATCAGCTGTGACATCAATTTTGTTTGCGACCGTTGCAGGCTCGAATATCTCGCCGGAACCCGGCTTCTTGCGCATCATCCAACCTGCGAAACACTCCGGCAATTCGCAATACGGCTGCATCGTAAAGGAATGAAGCGAAGCGACAATATAACGACCGCCATAATCCACAATGGATGGAATGTGCAGATCAATAAATTCACAGGCTCCTTTTGGTGCGGACACGATGTCGCCGCTATGCACAGCCTGGTACTTCGAGGATCGCAAATTCGTGTATGAGATATGCTCAACATACTGCCAATTGTGATCGTACATGACAGCGGACAGATCGATATCCACACGGCCGGTAGGAATGCTGTTCACCGTACCTTCCTTCCACCAGGTGAAGAAGCGAACCGTGTCCCCTTCCTCCATCGGCACGCGGCTTCCCCGAACAATCGTGTGCAGCGCCTTACTCGCCGAACGCTGGGAGAACGGAACATTATACCGCTTCATACGTTCATCGACATACACCTTTCCGAGCGATGGAAGCGCCGAGAACCGCTCCATAAGCGTCTGTTCACACAACTGCACAATATCTTGGCATACCGCTGTATCGAGCGTTGGGAGCGTATTGGGAATTGCTACAGCCTTGGCGACATTCCCTTTCGGGAAGAAGGTACGAAGCTCCTTGGGCTCGTTACGATAGGTAAAATGGGACTTCACTTGCATGAGTACAGGGGTCGACACCTGATTCGCGATTTCGCCGAATGCCAATACCACGTACTCCGCTTGTTCCGCGATGCGCAGCAAGTGATCGAGCCTTCTGGCGAACTCGCCTGGGCGCTTCGTCAACAGATCAATTAGCGTCCACACATTCTGATATTGGAAAGCAAGCTCCACACTGCTGTTATAAGTCGTAAAGGGCTTCTTATTGCGCAATATATCAAAGGCTTCCTTACTTCTCCCAAATTGCTGCTTATATTCCGATGGATGCAAAATCTCGCCTAACCGAATCCAGCGCTGCTTATATCTCAGCATATCCTCGGTAATCGCTCCGCATTGTTCAAGCAGACCAAGCAGCAGCCGTCTCTCCGGGCGCTTGAACTTGCGGAAGCGCGTAGGCTCAGCCAGACTAACGTCGCCAGACGACCAAGCGACAGCGAGACGCAGGACATCGGTAGCCGTCTTGAAGTACGGCCGGATCACATTCAGGCTCGCCTTGTCATGCTTCAATAAGGAGCCTGCCACGAAGCCGACATTCTCCTTGAATGGAATCTCGTCAGGGAGAATATCCCCCAACTCATCTGCATCCGCATCTTCGATAGCGGCGTCGATATCGTTCTGATCTGTCTCGGAAATGGATCCCTTAGCCTGAATAAGCTGGCGAATCATCCAATGGAATTCTGCTCTGCTGCCCAGGTCAATAACCTTCAGGTCGATCTGATCCAGCAGTGGCGGTCGATCTGCTGCCTCGTAGTCTGGCACATCCAAGGTCACATAATGATAAATCGCATTCAGGTACAGCTCCACGTCATCTTCCTGCATCACCTGCTCCGGGAAATCCGGATACATCGGTGTGTATGCCACATGGGCACCTACCATTACCTTAAGATCGGTGACCAGTTCCTGATAGAATACAGTGAACTGATCCCTGGACAAAGTACGGACAACATTTATTAATGGCTTGGAAAACGTATACCCAAGCTGCTCTATGTTCTTCAACGCCGTAGCCAAATGGGCTGCAGAGATTCGATGATCTTCTTGCCCTTGGTTCACAATCAATTTGTTCGCTCTTCGCAGATAGATGGTATTCATCATCATAAAAAGACTCCAGGAAAGCCATATCCCTAATTTCAATGGGAGATTCAATAGAAGGAAGGAATATGATAGCCTGGATGCCCCCTTTCCTAATTAACATCTTCAGGAGAGCTGCGACCCTAATTCGCCAATGAGTTAGAAGGAAGGATCGCAATAGCCTGAAGGTCAAAAGCTCAAAGCCGAGTGGCCTCAACCTCTGATGCATCCATCTTCACATACTTCACACCGCGCGAACAGGGTGAAAGTATTACGACTGCCGCGATTTGGTCATACAAAATTGAAGGTACTTAACCTAAAAAAGTCGCCAGCTCTCTCAATGATGTGAAAGAGCTGGCGTTTTAGATTCTAGACAAGAACTAGAATTATTTATTATGACTTGCACGTATTGATTCGTTTCGGATTTAACTCGAACAAATCATCTTCCAACTCTGATAATTTGTCTATTAAGGCATCCATACCGTGCTCCAACTTATAATCCATTTCCTCTTTGTACAGAGGGATCAGGAAATAAGTATGAACTTGATTGCCATCCTTGGTCGGAATGACGCTTACTTCCTCTGTTAATTGATAAAGTACAACCCCATTCAAGCCTGTCCCATCGGCATAAGGCTCATAGTCCTGAAAATTCGGAATCGTATGTCCATATCCCAGCCACGTGTTATATAGATGTGGAAAACGAGCCATCTGCTTCATAAGCTGGATCGGCCAATAATTGTTATCGTCCTTAAACGCCTCTTGGCTTAGCTCCCACGAAGCCGGAAGGAACATCATCACTTCTGCCCGATCGTAATTGCCATCCATTTCCGCTCGTATCTCATCTGGAATCGTCATCGGCAAATCACTCATGCCGGTCGTATACAACACCCAGAATGGCTCTTCTTCCGTAGGTTCCATAATATTGACATCAATATGTACCACATCAGATATAAGTTCATGAAAGACGCTGCTATTTCTCCCCGGAAATACTTCTTCGAAATGGGCTACGATTTCTTCCGTGTATTCCATTGGTGCAGGAGGCTCATAACCATCATTGGCACTTTCGCCATATGTGTAAATTGTTGTGCCGTCATTCGCTTTCTCCCCATCATTCTTGCCGCCGAATACCTTCTTCAGAAACCCCATCTTATCCCCTCGCCTCATTAGTAATTGGTAAATATTAATAACACAAGTCTACCATAGGACAGGCCTCTCCTCCATTCATCTACTCTCATATTGCAGCTTCATTTTGGAGTTTTGTAACAATTTCGACGCATATAGACGCATATAATCAAAGTCTCTTACTTTCGATAATCTCAACGAACTTTGTTGATGCGGGAGACAACGATACACTTTTCAAAAAACATATGCCAATGCTTCTCTTAGGGATCTCCTCCACCAATTGAACCTCCTGCAAAATCCCCTTGTCCAAATACTCTTGGGAGAATTCCCTCGTCACACAGGCAACGCCTAAATTAATTTTAGCGAACTCTAATAGCAAATGGTGTGAACCCAGCTCAAAGTCCGGCGAAATCTGTATGCCTTTTGACAAGATATAATCTTCAACATACTTTCTGGAATTGGACTTCGACTCAAGGAAAATCAGCGGCAGCTTGGCGATTGTATCTAGACTGATTGGGCCAGTTAACAGATGCTTGAACTTTTCCCCGTATACAAAAATATCTTGAATGTCCGCACACGGTCTTAACTCCAATGCAGGATCCTCCAGCGGAAAATTGCATATGCCGATATCCACCCCGCCTGACTTGATCAGCGCACATATTTCAAGGGTGGTACCATTAATAATCTTGAACTTAATATTGGGATACCGATTATGGAACTCCTCCAGATAGGGAAGCAAGAAGTATCTTGAAATCGTATCACCAACCCCTATTTTTAACTCGCCTGTCGTTAAATTTTTTAACTCCAGCATTTTTTCCTCGCCGACGTGAATTAGATTCATCGCTGAATTCGCATATTCGAATAGGAGTCGGCCTTCGTTCGTCAAAAATACCCCCTTCGATGTCCGCGTGAATAGACGCGTATCCAACTCCCGCTCCAGCTGCATGATCGCCTGGCTGACAGCTGGCTGCGTCATATACATATCCTGTGCCGCTTTAGAGAAGCTTTCACGTTTCGCAACCGTACAAAATACCTTATATAAATCTAACTTACTCACTACATAAGCACTCCTTATACCTAATATTCGATATATTAATTTCACTTATATCATTAGACGGGTGTATAGTACAAATAGGAACGCCAAGTCATGTATTCACTATAAGCGACCTAAGGAGCGATTATATTGGAAAGAATGGTTGGAACAGTCGTTAGAGGCCTCCGCTGCCCTATTATTAATCAAGGGGACAGCATCGAGGAAATCGTTGTAGATAGCGTGTTGAAAGCATCCGAGGCGGAAGGCTTCCGCATTCAAGATAAAGATATCGTTACGGTTACGGAATCCATCGTTGCTCGTGCGCAAGGCAACTATGTGACTATTGATCATATTGCGCAGGATGTACGTGCTAAATTCGGAGATGAGACGGTTGGAGTCATTTTCCCGATCTTGAGCCGCAATCGCTTTGCGATCTGCCTTCGTGGTATTGCAAAGGGCGCTAAAAAAATTGTGCTCATGCTCAGCTATCCATCGGATGAAGTAGGCAACCATTTGGTGGATCTTGACCTGCTCGACGAAAAAGGCATCAATCCTTGGACGGACGTGCTGACAGAACAGAAATACCGCGAGCTGTTCGGCTATAACAAACATACCTTTACTGGCGTCGATTATATCGACTACTATAAATCGTTGATTGAAGAGTACGGCGTGGAATGTGAAGTTATTTTCTCCAATCATCCGAAAACGATCCTGGAGTACACGAAAAACGTTCTGACTTGCGATATTCATACTCGCTTCAGAACGAAACGAATTTTGAAGGCCAATGGTGGAGAACGTGTATACGGCCTCGATGACATCATGACTACATCGATTGAAGGCAGTGGATACAACGAAGCATATGGCCTGTTAGGCTCCAACAAATCTACAGAGAATAGCGTGAAGCTGTTCCCGCGCAATTCCCAGCCTATCGTAGACAATATCCAGCGCGTGCTCAAGGAAAAGACGGGCAAGCAGGTTGAAGTCATGATTTACGGGGATGGCGCGTTCAAGGACCCAGTGGGCAAGATTTGGGAGCTCGCTGACCCCGTTGTATCGCCAGCCTACACAGCAGGACTGGACGGTACTCCGAATGAAGTGAAGCTGAAGTACCTTGCTGATAATAATTTCGCTCATCTAAAGGGCGAAGAACTGAAGCAAGCGATCTCCGAATACATTACCAATAAAGGTGCAGATCTCGTCGGTGCGATGGAAGCGCAAGGCACAACTCCTCGCAGATTGACCGATCTTATCGGCTCTCTGTCCGATTTGACTTCCGGTAGCGGAGATAAGGGTACGCCGATTATCTTTATCCAAGGTTATTTCGATAACTATACGAGTTAATGTAGAATGAACAGCCTCTCCTCCAAAATGGTGGAGGGGTTTTTGTTTTTCATAGACAAAGGTTCCCCCCCCACTGATCGAATGAGTCATCGTCCCCCTACTTCTTCTCTGTAGCAAAATAAAGGATGGCAGCGATTGGGAAAGCCATTCCGATCCATAACGCGGCACTCCATCCTCCCGTAGCGTATATCCAACCTCCAATTGCGGATCCGATAGCACCGCCAAAGAAGAAAATAGCCATGAAAAGCCCATTCAATCGACTACGAATTTCCGGATTCAACGAGAAGAGCACGCGTTGTCCAAGCACCAAATTTGCGGAAACACCGGCATCCAATAATATGGCTGAAACGACGAGAACAGCTACTCCGATAGTTGAACCCGTACGAATTATAAGCGGCAACAGAACAGAAATGATGACCGTAACGAGTGCAATCCCTGTTGCGGGTCTAGTCCAGCCGCGGTCAGCCAACCGTCCAGCCACAGGCGCTGCTACTGCACCCGCAACTCCAACAAGCGCGAACAATGCGATTTCTTTCTGAGAAAAACCAAAGATCGGGCTTGATAGAAGTAATGGAACTGTTGTCCAAAATAAGCTAAACGTCGCAAACACACATGCATGATATGCAGCCCGACGGCGTAAGATCGGGGTTGTTCGCAGCAAATGCCACATCGAACCAAGCAGAGCTGTATAGGAAGTGTCTAACGAAGGCTTTCTTGTAGGCAACACCTTCGACAGTACGATCGCCAAAATAAGAATAGCTGCAGCGGACAAAGCGAATACGACATGCCAGCCAAAGAAGTCAGCTACCAGACTAGACACAGGGCGCGCGAGCATGATCCCAAGCAACAATCCGCTCATGACATTGCCGACAACACGGCCGCGTGAAGATTCGGATGCAAGGTATGACGAAAAAGGTACGAGCACTTGTGCAGCGACTGATCCTACACCGATTACAAACGAAGCTGCTAAAAACGGGAAAGCTTGCTTTGACAATGCCGTAATTGCAAGGGCAACCGCTGTAAGAAGCAAGGATATGACAATCAGCCTTTTATTTTCAACAATATCCCCCATAGGTACGACAAATAGCAACCCGACTACGTAACCAATCTGCGTCAACGTCACGATAAATCCGGAACTGCTTGCAGACAACCCGATTGAAGAACTAATTACCCCAACCAAGGGCTGCGCATAGTAAAGATTAGCTACAATGATACCGCATGCGGTAGCCAGGAGTACGGTTAACCATGTCGGAATACTTCTCCCGATTGTTTGTTTTTTTGAAGCAGTCATTATAGGCTCCTCCTCTTCCTCTTTTAAATACTGAACGTATAGTTTATAAATTTGATAATCAAATAATATACTGAACGTTTAGTTTTGTAAATAGGCGGCCTCAACTTTATTTTTTATTCATAATTGGTATACTGAACGTATAGTTTATTTTTCTCGGGCAAGATATGTATGGATGAAAGGTGATGATTAGATGACCGGAAAAAGAGGCCGGCCGCGTAATGTAGAATCGCAAAAGTCTATCCTTTCCGCATCTTACGAATTATTGTTGGAAAATGGCTTTCAAGCCGTAACAGTCGATAAAATTGCCGATCGTGCCCAAGTCAGCAAGGCCACGATTTATAAATGGTGGCCTAACAAGGCTGCCGTGGTAATGGATGGTTTCCTGTACGCCGCCACGGCCAGATTGCCCGTGCCTGATACGGGTTCGACATTTCAAGATATTCAAATTCACGCTACGAATTTAACCCGGTTTTTGACAAGCCGGGAGGGTATCATCATTACGGAATTATTAGGCGAAGGTCAGTTTGATTCAGGATTGGCGGAGGCCTATCGAGCTCGGTTTTTCCGTCCCCGTCGACTAGAGGCAAGGGGTATTTTGGAGAAAGGGGTTCAACGCGGGGAATTGAAACAAAATCTCGACATTGGTATATGCATTGATCTTATTTATGGTCCGATTTTCTATCGCTTGCTTGTAACAGGCGAAGCGTTGGACGAGCCCTATGTGCAACAATTGGTGAGCAGCGCATTTGAAGGAATCCGATCAGTCTGAATCGATTTTGTTGCAACATCCAACTAGTAGCGATCGAACAACATTCTATGATCGTTTCTTTTCATGCTTTCCATGAACAGCCCAAAGCTTGTGGTGGTTCAGTGCGGGGCAGGAACATAAAGCGCCTAAACCGAAGGCTTCTTTCCACGGCTTAGGCGCTTAAACGATCTATAGGTACTTTTCATTTTCTCTTGATTTAAGTCAATGCTCCATCATCACCCTCTGCTTACAATAGGATTCATAAAGAACACCTGGAGGGATTTGATGATGGTCACGACACACATACAACGAATCGATCAGCGTACAGCTGCCCTGACTGCTGGCATAGCGCTGATCATTATGACGCTAGCTTCCTTTTTCTCATACGGCTATGCCCATGCTGGCCTTGTGGTACAAGGAGATGCCAGCGCCACCTTTCATAACATTCTGTCATCCACCACGCTATTCAAGGCTGAAATCTTTGGTTGGCTGCTGATCCTAATAGCCGATATCGTGGTTGCCTGGGCTTTCTATCTGGTTCTAAAGCCCATTCATCAAGGGCTTTCCTTACTGGGCGCATGGTTCCGCCTTATGTATACAGCGATACTGGGGATCGCTTTTCTAAACTTGATATTCGTGCTGCTGCTCACGGGCAGTGCAGATCATTCTGCAATCTCCGATCAGCTTCAGACGCAGGCGATGTTGTATGTACGAGCTTTTGACGCCATCTGGTCGATTGGACTAATTATTTTCGGCGGACATCTGTTGATAGTCGGTTATGTGGCCCTGATATCTGCCAACATACCGAAAATCATCATTATCTTGCTGCTGCTTGCCGGTACAGGCTACATCCTCGTTCACCTATGCAACGTGTTTTTCCCACAATATGAGGCGATCAAAACCATACTTACCTATGTATTTACGGTACCGATGATCGTCGGCGAATTGGGCTTAGGTTTATGGATGCTGTTCAAAGGTGGAAAGGACGGAAAGACCCCTATTGCGGCCTGACTATGATTATTCCTTGTCTTGATGGACGCGCTTCTTGATTCTGCTTAAAGACTCTGGCGTAATGCCCAGATAACTCGCCAGCTGGTGCTGCGGCACACGATCGATTAGTCCGGGCCGATTTCGCAGCAATGCCTTGAAGCGCTCTTCCGGCGTCGAGGCGATAAACGCAGCATATTCATCTTGGACTTGGCCAAACTTTTCTTCCACCATCTGACGCGTTAAGGATTCCAATTGACCATATTTTCGAAACATGTCCTTTTCAACAGCCAGCTCGCCAACGACTAACACGGTATCTTCCAGACAGGTAAAGGTATATTCGGACCACTTATCTTGTTTGTGAGCATTGATGCTGGTGATGGCTTGCTCCTCGGTATAGAAGTTGATCGTAACCTCTTTGCCCGATTCATGAATCAAGTATTGCCTTACACATCCCTGTAATACAAAATAGCAATTCGTAGGGACATCTCCTTGTCTAAGGAGCACTGTTCCTTTTTTATATTCCTCTAAATGAATATCTTCAAGAACAGCCCGCTGTTCCTCTTCAGTAAGGGATGTATATTTCGCCATGTACTTCACCAATAATTCCTTCATGCTTCTCCCACCTCGTAGAAAAGGTCATCTCCATTTCACTTTACCATTTCTTACAAAAAGGTTCACCCTTCAAGTCATGACGGAACCTGTATTCCCCTCACTTATTTGTACAAGCACTTTCTATCATTCACTACAACCAAACCTACAGCCACGATTAAATAGAATGGGGCCGTAACGACAATAATACGCAATGGATCTCCCAATTGAATCCCCATAAAGTAATTAAAAAGCTGATGAATGAGAATAGGGATAATCAGATTGTGATTCAAATTATAAAATACCGTTATCATGATCGATACAGAGATGATGGAGACCAAGAAGCAGACAATATACAGCACTAAATTCATTCCTGAATAGCCTGTCATCAGCCATAACGGAGCATGCCAGAATCCCCATGTGACTCCAACTATAATAGCTGATTTTAACGGACTGAATCGTTTTTGCAATTCATCGAGTACAAATGCACTCCACCCGAGCTCTTCCCCTAGTGGCCCCAGAATCAGATTATAGCCAAATACGAGAAGCAGTGTCGTCCAGGAATCAGCTAATTGCTCGCGTATGGGCACATTCCAAACTGCAGTTACTACGGAGAGACTCCCTATTAAAACAAATAATTGGAGCAAAACAACGCTCAGTACCGTTGATAGGCGTATCCTTGCACGAAATTGACCCTTTATAAAATCCATCAGGTTTTCTTGAGGCTTGATTTTACGGAACATCGCGATGAACACAAAGGTAGCTGTCCAAGCTGATAGCACTTTTAACACTTCGGCTAATGGTTGAGATTTGATAACCAACATGGATAACCCGATGAGAAGAAGAAACACATAGAATATGCCATAGGTCCATAGAATATATCTTTTTAGTATGCCATTCATATTAATCCCCGCCTGTAACTAGTTTATAAAACAAAAAACCAATAGAACAATTTGCGCGCTCATGCTCCACTGGTTTCCAAATATAAACTATGGTGTTACACCCAGGTCAATAGATCGATCATAAAGTCCCTATTTTCCCTCGACAGGAATATAAATTTCTAAAAATACGCGCTCCATGTTATCCAGATACGTGATCAGACGGGTATTCACAAAAGCGACTCCTTTGGGTGCAAGCCCCTGTTCCCGTCCCCATGCTAACGTATGTTCAAAAACCTGATGCTTAATATCCCCTCTCCCGTTTTGGAACCTGCCATCCTCCACAATCGTGTAGATGCATGTGGGGAACTCCAAATAGCATCCTTCTTCTGTTGGCTTCGCTTCAAGCTTCTCCACAATGTACATCTTCGTATCCAGAAATCCCGTTTCATCAAACGTAAACTGCCTCATAATTTTACTGAGAATATCGTCCTTCATTGAGTCCATATGCTCCAATATAACTGGATACTCCTGAAAGGCTGTGAAATCAGATATCTCCCCCATTACTTCACAAGCGGGGAATTCCCTAATAGAATATTGGTTGAGATGTTGTTTGATATCCTCACAGAATTGCTTGGTTTCCTTTATTTTTTGAAGCATGTATGCATTCAGCCGTATCGTTTCTTCTAATTCGCTGGCTTTATCCCCTAATATAGCTCCAAGCTCTTCGATTTCGCTGCCTACCTGCAGCCTTTTTACTTCTTTTATCGATAAATTTCTCTTTTTATAAAAGTCAGCCACCATCAAGGTATAGATATCATAATAGTCATATTGCCTATAGTGATTGGATTCATTTTGCCTCGGATTCACAATCCCTTGATCCTCATAGTATCTCAGGGCATCCCTAGTCACTCCAAGGATATCTGATAACTGGCTTGTTCTGTATGTGTTTCGTTCCTCCATTTCAAGTAGGCCTCCTGATGTCCGTACTCTCCTCTGTTCAGAGCAACACCCTGTTCTCTAGAATGTTCTTCATACTAATATGGGATTTTGAAACTCCGATTTTTGCAAGATCATCTTGAAACTGAGCCAGCTCCTCGATGGATGCCGTTTGTACCTTGATCAGATAATTATATTCTCCGCTAATGCGATATAAATCCGTCACTTCCTTGGCATTTTCACAAAAATCAACGACTTCTTGGCACCGTTCCGTTTTTAACAGAATAAACGTGGTCGTCCCTCTGTTCAAATTCCGCAAATTAAATTCAGCCTTATATCCGGAAATGATATTTTTTTCTTCCAGCTTAATCATTCTTTCTTTCACGGATGGCTGAGACATGGACACTTCTTTACTGATCTGGGAAATCGACATTCGCGCATTATGCTGAAGTAATTGCATGATCTTTTGATCAATATCATCGAACCCATTTTCCATACGATGCACACCTCAAATCCGAGATTTTAATAAAATAAACTCCTCAGCCTGCATAACCTTATATTCACATGCATTCTACTACATGTTCCTTACTTTTCGCATTCATTTCTCAAATTCATCCCCCTATAATTAGAACCATCTCTAATGAGGAGGCTTATAAATGAGTATACAAGGTCTTGCCCATGTGGCAATCCAAGCCAAAGATTATCAAGCAACCATTGCGTTCTATACAGAAGTATTAGGGTTCAAGATCGGCCATCACTGGAGTTTGCCATCCTTTCAAATTAAAGAAGCCTCCATGCTGATTTCACCTGACCAAAGAACTTGTATTGAGGTCTTTGATAACAACGCGGTCATTCCTGCTCAAGGCAAGAAAGCACGGACTGATGATGAGGTAGCTCATGGGGCGTTATTGCATCTCGCCTTCTATGTCCAAGATGTTGAGGATATGTATCAGAAAGCACTCGCATATGGAGCCAAGCCATTTATAGAGCCGGCGAGTCTGTCCCTTGGCGAACCGCCGCTTGTAGTCAGAAACGCTCTCATCCACAGTCCCAATGGTGAGGTTATCGAATTTATTGAAGATGTAGATTTTGATATGTCCACAAAAAAACACCTCCAAGGTAATCTCCCCTATCTTACGCTATAGGGGCATTCTCTTGAGGGTGTGTTCTTCTGTTTCGTGGTATGGGGGGAAATCCGCCCTAGCGGCGTGGCGGCTTCCCCACCGGAATACTTTGGGCACAGCGAAACACTATATCGGGATCATACTTGCGTTTTACCTGCTTCAGTCTAGGAAAGTCCACACCATAAGGCCAGTGGATTAGCTGCCGTAGACTTCGAGCTCATAAAGCGAATACCAGTAGCCGGTACCCTGGTTCGTTGCATACATGCGGACATACCTCGCATTTACTGGTTCAAAGTAAATATCGTCAATGCCGCCGTCGCCCGTCGATGTCGTATACATATCCGCCCAATTGAGGGCATCGTTCGACACCTGAATCCTGTAGCCCTTCGCATAGGCAAACTCCCAGTTCAATTTGACCTGATTGACGCGATATTGTTGTCCAAGGTCTACGTAGATCCATTGCGGGTTGGAATATAGACTGGACCATCTTGTCGTCGGATTGCCATCTACCGCTTTATCGGCCGTATATGCGGCTGTCTCATTGGAAGAAGCTGTTGCCGATTTATTTAGCGCTAGATTTGGCTTGCTGCCATAAACCTGGAATTCATACAAGGAGTATCCGTAGAAGGTGTACGCCCTTTGCGTCCCGTACATTCTTACATACCTTGCATTCACCGGAGTAAAGAATATATCGTTGATTCCCCCATTACCCGTTGTCGTGGTATATACATCCGTCCAGTTGGCCGCATCATTGGATACTTGGATTTTGTAGCCTTTTCCATAAGCAAGCTCCCAATTCAATATGACTCGATTAATGTTATAAGACTGCCCGAGGTCAATTGCTACCCATTCTGAGTCTGTAAACTGACTAGACCATCTTGTCGTCGCATTGCCGTCCACCACATTGTTCGGCGTAAGAGTTGCGTCTTGGTTGGAAGATGACGAAGCTGTCTTATTTAACGCTAGATTCGCTGTGGTGGCGGACCCAACGCTATCCCCATATACCTGAAACTCGTAAAGGGAGTACCCGTAGATCGTCCCTCGTTCCGTCGCGTACATTCTTACATACCTTGCCGTTGTTGGCACAAAGCCAATATCGTCGACTCCGCCAACGCCAGTTGTGGTCGCATAGACATCCGTCCAATTGGTTGCATCGTTCGATACTTGTATTTTGTAACTCTTGCCGTATGCGGTCTCCCAGTTCAGCCTAACTCGGTTAACGTTATAGGCTTGCCCAAGATCGACGTAAATCCATTCCGTATTTGTATATTGCTGGCTTGACCATCTGGTGCCGAACTTATTGTCGACCGCCTTATCGGCGGATACAGAAGAACTTTGGCTGGAAGAGGCTACAGCCGTCTTGCCGCTTGCCAGGTTTCCTGGAATCGTGTACGTTCCTTTGGTGAATTTGTAGATATCTTCGTACATTTGTCTACCGTCATAAATGCCGCTTACGCCGTTGTTGTTCTTGTTCTTATAGAGGTTATATATACCGAAGATATCTTGGTACCAGCCTTTGATCGCCCCTGTCATGTACCCGTATTCTGCGCCAGCCTTTAAGTAATTATCGAAACGGTTCTTAAAATCGGGGTCAGACATCGCTCTCTCGTCAAATTCCATTTCGATGCCTTGATTGTAGGTTTGAGCTTGGGTAGTAACAGCGGTCATTCTCGAATAGTCTGAACTCGGGACGAAGTAGTGGTTGGGCTGCTGGATACTGAAATCAAAGGTATAGTTATGCGCGTTTTTGCTTTGTCCTGCACCAAAGTATGGAATCCAGCAATATTTCAAGCCAAGCGAGTGCAGATAGTTTCCAGTGTTATTGATCGCATTAACCTCACCCTGATTGCCGGTGTCTATATCTTCGTGGAACCAATAGAAACCCTTTAATTCAAGGTTGCTGTATTGGGCTTGGTTCCATTTGCTTCGTACGGTGTCGATATACCATTTGGTTACCTTGGTCAAGTTGCTGGGATTGGTTTTTAAATTTTCACTGATGCCGTCGTTATCGACATCCCCGAAATTGGTTATTCTACTGTTGGGATAAGGTATCATAATATATACCTTGGATTTGTAGTTTGGTTGGTTTAGCGTGGCTGCAACCTGCTGGGTAGCTTGATTCAGGGCGTCCAGCTGTTGATTGGCAGTGAAAATACGGTTGATGTACCACTCCCAATCCGTCTTGTAGGTAAACTTGGCAGGGTCCGCCGAATCGCCGAAATCCCGATAGTCAGGCGTATTGATTCCTAGGAACAGGAACGAGTCAAAGAAGGTGTCGTCCATCACATTATTGCTGTTGTAGTGCGCAACATAAGGCAACAATGTATTTTTGTCATACGTGCCGATTTCTTTTCCCTCGTATGTCGTTCGTCCGCCGTAATATCCGGTGTACAACAAGGCCATATTTTTCACGTTTCCAGATGCCGCGGTGTTGGGTGGAAAATATCCCGTCGCAGCGGCAAGGTCAAGAGGCTGCTCTATGGCTGGCTGTGGCTGTTGCTCGAGATCAGATTGGGGCTGCTGATTGAAATCAGGCTGTGGCTGTGGATCGGGATCTGGCTGAGGCACTTCTTGTTGTTCCGGCTGGATAGGGACATCCGGCAAAGGCTGCCCTTGCGTAATCTCCGGCGGTGTATCCCCCTCTGCATTCAGTACCGATGGATGGACAGAAAAAACAATCGAGAAGATTAGCACAAGTGATAACAACAACGAACCTCGTCTTGGATACCTTTGACTCTGCTTCATTTTTCATCCCCATTTCTTAGATTGAAATGACAATTACGTTTGTACAAGTCTGGTACATGAGCCTGACCCTGACGCCCAATTATTCCAAGTAGCCTCTTCACCATAGATTTTATGAGACATTTTTATGCGCAGTAATAGATAGTTGTTTACTTTGATATACACTTCTTTACATCCCAAAATCACGATGACGATGTACCCCTCTCTCTCGTTTCCTTCGCATGTAACCTACACAGTATCGTTCAATATTGACACATAAAGTAATGTGACGGTATGATCCATATTAATTTCATTTCAATTCATAAAGGTGGCCTATGAAAAAAAAACTACAAGTCTACATATCGTCTACTTTTTCTGATTTGGTTGAGGAAAGATACACCGCTGTAGAAGCCGTGCGTAAAGCTGGGCATATTCCTGCAGGAGTTGAGCTATTCTTCAAGGAAACTCCGATGAGCATTAGGAAAAGATGGATCGATGAATCCGATATATATATTCTAATTCTCGGAGGATTCTATGGTTTAACGCTTCCTGATGATGAATCAAAGAGTTATACGCATTGGGAATATGATTATGCGGGCGAAGTTGGTAAACCCAGATTTGCGTTTGTAGTCACAGATGAAGCATTAAGACAAAAGCCATACGACTTTGTAGTAGGGGAGTATTATGAGAGGCTCCAAGAGTTTAAACAATCCGTATTTGAGGAAGTACCTACCTATTATGTTGAAGACATACGGCACATTAAGATGGTTATGCGCGATCAATTGCCAGAGTATGAAAGAAGAGATGATCTGCACGGCTGGATTTCTGCCAAGGATGTCCCAGACGTACAAAAGTTATTGGAAGAGAATGCGAGTTTATTGAGAGAGAATGCTGCATTAATTGCTGAGTTAGAGAAAATTAAAAGAGAAAGTTAATGATATATGGAAGTACAGTGCTTCATCGTCAGATGGGGGCTGTACTTTTTTTCTTCCCATAAAAATATCCTTTGAGTACAATAAATATCAAAAGATCTGGGGATAGGCCCATGGAATTCCATTAAGAAGGAGATAAAACATGAAATCCGCATATGAAATTGAAACCGAGCGTCTTGCTCTGCGCGTTTTTGAAGAAGAGGATGTTGAGGCTGCTAAGCGGTTTTGGGGCGATGAGGAAGTGATGCGATACTGTCTTGGTGCCGCCGCCCATGAGAAGCTGCCTTTGAGTCTTACAGCTTACCGCGAATGTCATCAGGCAAAAGGATTGTCCGTCTATGCGGTGGTGGAAAAAGAAACGGGCATGGTTATAGGAGCCGGCGGTTTTAATATATCGGGAGAAGTCCATGAGGTTGAACTCATTTATCATTTTGCCAAGTCAAGCTGGGGAAAAGGATATGCGACAGAAGCGGCAAAGGCTTGCTTAGAGCTTGCCAAAAATCATGGCGGCGTGAAGCGAATCCATGCTTCTGTTGACCCTCAAAATGCGGATTCCAGCAGGATTCTTGAAAAAATAGGTTTTACATACGCCGGCACGGAATGGTTCGAAGATACACAGCAGGAAGAAGCCGTTTATGAAATCATGCTGAAATAAAGCAAGGAGGCGTATGATGAAAATTCGCGTACTAATCGCCGATGACAACTCATTCATCCGCGAAGGGATGAAGATTATTTTAACCACATTCGGGGAATTCGACGTACTCGCCACAGTAGAGGACGGCCGAGAAGCCGTCGAATACTGCCAAGCTCAAGAGGTGGATGTTGCCTTGCTGGATGTACGGATGCCGAATATGAACGGGGTTGAGGCCACCAAGCTGATTAGCGAGCAGACAGCGACCAAACCGCTCATTTTAACGACGTTTGATGACGATGAATATATTCTGGATGCCATCCGCTTCGGCGCAAAGGGATATCTGCTGAAAAACACCGACCCGGAGAGGATCCGCGATGCGATCAAAAGCATACACAACGGGCAGAGCGTCCTGCAGGATGTGGTGCTGGAAAAGCTCAAATCCCAGATGTCAGGGAGCCGGGAGTCGACGGAGAGTAAAGTGTCCGTCCCGACTGCATCCTTCGGAAAGCAGAAAGCAGGAATCAGTCCTGAAAGGGAGCAGAGTTCCCCCAATGACGGGCCTTTCGACCGCAGTTTGTTTACGGAACGAGAGCTGGATGTCATGTCGCTCATCGCGCAGGGCCTATCGAACAAGGAGATTTCTAAGGAAATATTTATTTCCGAAGGAACGACGGCAAATTATATCACAGCAATTTTGAATAAAACCGGGCTATCGCACCGGACACAGATTGCGATTTATTATCTGACGGGCAAAACCCGTTAGAGAAGGGAAAGGCTATCGCATGGAAGTTTGGACGGTTGGCAATAAAATGATCATGCTGCTGTTTGTTGTCATCGCTTCTTATTTTACGGCGGCAGCGGCCGATCCATGGTTTGTATTCTATTTTCTAATTTATTTGGCGCTGAATCTAGTCTTGCATATCGTGAAGAAGAGCGTCACCAAGCAGATAATTATTTTGGGAATTATTGTCTATTTGGTCGGTTGCACGGTTCACTATCCGTATTTTGCACTGCTGCTTCCGTTTAGCATGAATGAGCTGTCGTCCTTTCATCCGCGGAAAAACGGTTATTTGCTGATCGCCGTATTCCTTCCGATATTGTTTTTGCGCGGTGAAATGGTGATTTTGTATGCCTTTGTAGCTGCTTGGAGTTTCTTCGGTTATGTGATGGTTCGTCATTATATAGGGAGGGTCATTAAACAGGAGGATGAGCTTGAACGGATGCGCAAGGACGTGCAGAAGCTGGCGAAAAGCCTCAACGAAAACCGGGAATACGCCAGAGCTTCGGAATATATGGTCAAGCTGGAGGAGCGCAACCGGCTGGCTCAGGAAATTCATGATGGCATCGGGCATGCGATGACCGGCGCCCTGATTCAGATGGAAGCGGCCAAACGCCTTCTGGGCAGCGATGCGGCAACAGCGGAGACGCTGCTGCAAAACGCGATCGGCATCTCCAAGGAAGCAATTGATGAAATCCGGATTACGCTGAAACATAACAAGCCCCCCATGGAGCAGCTTGGGTTCAGCCGTTTGAAGACCGCGGTTGAAGCTTTTGCAGGCCAAACGGGACTCATGACCTCGGTCGTCCATGATGGAAACATCGATCAGATCACTCCGCTTCATTGGAAAATTATTTATGAAAATGTCACGGAGGCTTTGACCAACAGTGCCAAATATTCTGGAGCTTCGGCCGTTCATGTGGAAGTCCGGGTATTGAACCGTTTTATTAAAGCCGTCGTCGCCGATAACGGCAAAGGTGCCCCCAAAATCGTCAAGGGCCTTGGCTTGATCGGGATGGAAGAGCGGACTGCACACGTCAACGGGACGGTCGTCGCCGACGGTACCCGCGGTTTTAGCATCACGACCCTGATTCCGTACGGTGACTAATGAAATTTCTCATTTGCCGTTAATCCCTCACCTAACAAAATATGAATTTTCTCATGTAAAAAGGATGAACTTATGCACTGATATAAGAGCATCCTTTTTTATTATGATAAAGACATCGATAGCACAACGAAACGGAGTGAATGATAGATGAACGTATTGGAAATCCGGGGGCTTACAAAGAAATTTGGCGATTTTATCGCTGTTGATAATATGTCGCTGTCCATTCGGGAAGGTGAGATTTTTGGTTTTCTCGGATCTAACGGAGCTGGCAAAAGCACAACGATCAATATGGTTTCGTCGCTGCTGCGTCCAACGAGTGGGGAAATCCGAATTCTGGAGAAGGACATCATGAAGCATAGCCGCTTTGCCAAAATGAACCTCGGCGTTGTTCCCCAGGATTTAGCGATTTATGAGGATATGACTGCGTATGAGAATGTAAGCTTTTTTGCAGGGCTGTACGGTTTACGGGGGACCGAGCTGAAGGAGCGGACAGAGGAAGCGCTGACGTTTGTCGGTCTCGGCGACAAGGCCAAAAGTTTTCCGAAAAATTTCTCCGGCGGGATGAAACGTCGCCTTAACATCGCCTGTGCCATTGCGCATAAACCGAAGCTGATTATTATGGATGAACCGACCGTAGGGATCGATCCCCAATCGCGCAATTATATTTTAACCTCAGTGCGAAAGCTGAACGAATCCGGCTGCACCATTATTTACACAAGCCATTACATGGAGGAAGTCGAGGAAATTTGCTCCCGTATCGCTATTGTGGATCATGGAAAAATCATCGCCGAGGGAACCAAGGAGCAGCTGAAATCGACGGTCACCGACGTCAAGGATATTCGCATTGAATTGAAATCGGCCCAAGGCGGGGAAAGCGAAGGTTTAAAAACCATTCCGGGGGTGCGTAATGTACTTCAGGATGAACAGGTAATTCGGATTCAGAGTGATGCCGCGGTAGATAACCTGAACCGGATATTGAAGCAGCTTATGGATAATGGCAAAGAAATCCGCGCGGTTGAAGAACAGGAGCCTAATTTAGAAACGGTATTCCTTACATTAACCGGGCGCAATTTACGGGATTAATAGATCGCGGAAAAGGAGGTTACCACGGTGAATATATTATCGATTGCATTAAAAGAAATAAAGCAGGATCTCCGCGATCGGCGTACGCTGGTGTTCATGCTGGGTTTCCCGATCGTTCTCATGTTAATCCTGGGGATGGCGCTGAGCAATGCATTCAGTTCCGATGTCAAAATCGGAGATCTGAAGGTTTTGATGAAGGATTCTACCGGTGGCGGAGAGCTGTCTCAAGCGTTTAACGCTTTTGTGAAGGAAGTAGGCAAAACGGGAGTGATGTTTGAGTCGCTTCAGCCCGGGATGGATGGACGGACGGAAGTTGAGAATAACCGTTATGTGGATTATATCGAGTTGACTCCGCAAGGAATTTCCCTTTACGGCAGCAGCCGCGATACGATCGCAAGCAATATTGTGCAGGGGATGCTGGCTTCCTTTACGGATAAATATAATGCGGCTGTGGCGGTAGCCAAGATCGAACCGGCCCAGACAGAGGCGGTGTTCGCGACCGGCGGAACAGACTACATCAAAGAAATGTCCATAACGCCGAACCGAACGCCAAGCTCCGTCGATTATTATGCGCTCGCCATGACCGTGATGGTTGGCATGTGGGCAGCCATGTCGGCAGGCGGGCTGATCCAGAGCGAGATCAGTCGCGGCACAGGAAATCGGCTTATCATAGCTCCGGTAAGTAAAGGCGAGATTTTTACGGGCAAGATTTTGGGCGGAATGATGACGAATGTATTGTGCGTGATAGCGATGATCCTGTTCAGCAAATATGTGTTTAAAGCTTATTGGGGCAGCCATATGGGGATCGTTGCCATCGTTCTGCTGTCGGTGGTCATCATGGCGATGGGCCTTGGACTTGCATGCGGCTATATGATAAAAGGCAGGGCGGGTCGCAATGTCGTCAGTTTGATCGTTCAGCTCATGTCTTTTTTCGGAGGAGCCTATTTCCCAATCGGCGATGATTCTGGTAGTGGCTTGATGGGATTCCTCATCAATCTGTCACCCATCCGCTGGGCTAACCATGGTCTGACGCAAGTGATTTACGGAAATGACGTATCGGCAGCCTGGCCGGTAGTTTGCATAAACATCAGCTTCGCCGTATTGTTTCTAGGTGCATCGATTATCGTGATGAGACGCCGGGAGGGATTGTAACATGTGGAGTGAGATTTGGTTTCTAGCTACCAAAACGCTGATTGCGACATTTCGCAAACGCAGTGCGCTATTAATATATTTCGGTCTGCCGATTATCGGCATTTTGGGTTCCATACTGTTGTATGGCCAACAAGGGCAGACACAATTACGGGTTGGCGTGGTTAACGATGATCAGGGTCAACAGATTGCGGCGGATACGATCGGTTTTGTGCAGCGTCTCGACCATGTACAAATCGTAAACGTCACGGCAAGCGAGTTAAAGGAACAGCTGGCTGCGAGCAAGCTGGACAGCGGCTTGATTATCGACTCGGGTTATTCGGAGAGCGTGCTGAACGGGAATCCGGGCCATATTTCCATCGAATCCGTGAAAGGGGCTCAGGTAACGGCGTACATGAAATCGATGCTGCACGGATATATCGATAATGTCGCGGCAATGGCGAAAATTTCTGGAGGCGACCAAGCCAAATTCCGGCAGCTGTATGACACTTACCATTCCTCGGACTTTAAGCTGACGTCCCAGTCCGTAAATGATACATCTGTAACCAAAGCAATGTCGTTTCAATCCATCGGGTTTCTGCTCTTGTTTATGATGAACTCTGCGACCGGGCTATCGGAGCTGATTTTGAAAAACCGGGAGAACCGAACCTATTACCGCATTCTCACTTCTCCGATCAATGCGAGGACCTATGTGCTGGCAAATGTTTTGGTGAATATTATCGTCATGATCGCGCAAATTATCGTCGCTTTGTTCTTCATGCGGGTCGTGTTTAATCTAGATCCAGGAATCTCAATGGGGGAAATGCTACTCATTCTAACGCTTTTTGCGCTTGTATCGGTCAGCGTGTCGCTTGTGATCGTAGCTTTCTCCAAAAACTCGGCGATGGCTGGAGCGCTTCAAAATCTGATTGTGACTCCAACCTGTCTGCTTGCGGGCTGCTTCTTCCCGAGAAGCATTATGCCTGAAATGCTGCGTCGCATTTCCGACTTCATGCCACAGAGTTGGGCGCTGCAGTCGATCGACAAACTACAGTCCGGAGAAGCGATGGGCAATATCTGGTTTCATCTGACGATTTTATTCGCCTTTGCGGTTGTTTTCTTCCTGATTGCAACGTACAAATTCGGACGTAATAACGATACAAGAAACTTCGTTTAGCTTTCATGGTTTGCAGTGAAATATATTGGGCCATAAAAATAGAAAAAGAGGTTGTACCCAGGTAACCTGGCGTGCAGCCTCTTTGTCTTCATTTACAGAGGGTCAGCAGCCTTGCAGTATCATAGCTGTCGAGCAGGTTAAAGGTTACCCCTTTATCCGATATATCCCGACCTGCTGCTCCACCGGAATACTCTGGGCAAAACGAAACATATAATGCGGATCATACTTTAGTTTCACCCGAAGCTGATTCGTTTCATGCTGATACTTTTATTGGATTGAGCTCATTAACTCAAAGAAATATTGGGGTTTATGGGTCTTATTTAGACTATACCAAGCATCTAATGTTGTTTCTGAAAACACACCCAATGCTCTCAAGATGTGTGCAGAAAATTCCAATGGTGCTACTCCAGATGCCGTTATCAATTTCCCATCCGTTACAACTGACTCCCTCCTGTAATGCTGCTCGCCTGCATAAGTGGGACAGACCATCTTCAGGTATTCCAGATCATTGCTTGTGTGCTCGCGAGAATTCAACAATCCTGTCTGGGCCAGTCCTATTGTGGCACCGCAAATCGCGGCAACCAGTATACCTTCTTCTATACATCTCTGGGCAACTTGTAAGATCGGTTGGTGAATGGGTGCTGTCCATGTATCTCCACCAGGCAAAATCAATGTATCTGTACTTGCCAAGCTGCACTCATCCAGACAAATGTCAGGGAGTACCTTCAATCCACCCATCGTTGTCACAGGGGCCTTTTCATTCCCCACAGCAACAATTTTTGAGGGGGACATCCCCTTCTTATAAAATCTTCCCGAATTCAATTCAGCAGTTACATAACCAATCTCCCAGTCTGACATTGTGTCAAATACATACAGATATACCGTATTACTCATGTGTACGTTCTCCTTCTCTACCCAATATTCAACGGATTCTCATCATCTATCGGTAATCCATGATTGTCTTCATCATAAAATAACTTCACTGACAACTGCTGTCAGTGAAGTTATTTTCGTTGATAATATTCCATTAATTCCGATGCAGCAGCAATAAGTTTATCCTTCAACAGCTGTGGCTCGATAACTTGAATCGATTTCCCATAGGATAAGAGAAGATGAGGAACATAAGTATCCATTGATTCTTCTTCAAGTAGAAAGATTGCTTGATTTGCCGTCCTCTCTTGCAAATAGTGCCCCAAGAACCCGTGCCGACATAAGTCGTCCAATGCCTCCGCTCTGCCCTCGATAATTACAGAAAACGCTCTGTCATTGCCCACCAAATCAGGCAGCAAGTTTTGCTTAACAAACTCACGAGCTGAAAAGGCTTCGGGACGCTTAAATCGGATGGACGTACGCTTGATTTGTACAATCCGTTCTGCCCGGAAGATGCGGAGCTCATTCCTTAGGTGGCAAAATGCAACGGTATACCATTTATTATTCCAGTTCACTGTCCCATAGGGGTCTATGACCCTATGCTTGGGTTGCTCCTCCCGGACTGTGCGGTAATCGATTTCTAGAGAGCATTCCTGTTCTACAGCCTGCTCCAATTCCAGCAATACCGGCTGAATAGAAGGAGCTCCCCCTTGGTTGATTACTTCAAACCCTGCTAACTGACGATTAAGTGTGCGTTCCTGCTCCTGGTTCGAATACTTTTTCAACTTCGATGTCGCATTGTCTAATACTTTGCTCAGAGGATATCCAGCTTCTTTTGCAAAGATGGCAGCATGAAGGAGTGCCTTTTTCTCCTCCATATCAAATAGCAGTGGGGCTCTGATAAAATGATTGAGCAAGCTATATCCGCCATAATGACCTGAATCAGATACGATAGGCACTCCACTGGCACATAGTGCATCAATATATCGATAGACAGTTCTAATATTTATTTCTAGCTTTTCGGATATTTGTTTGGCAGTCATTTTGGCGCCCGAATTCAGCAGCCACAATATTGCCAGCATATTATCGTTTTTTGGCATCGCATAACCCTTCGTAATTCACTCAAGATTTAAGGACTAACACCTTACATATTTCCGTTTGAAGCCGATCTGCCCCTTCTCTACCGCCTTTTGAATATTCATGGATGCATTCAAGAACTTGCTCTTTCCAGAATCGCGATTGACCTCCACCGGGCCTACTTCCTTTGCGATCTCAACTGCTTTATCATGAAGCGGCTGATAGGATACTCCCACGGTGTAGATAAAATTATTCATCGCGTACTTCGCACGTTCAGGAGCATCATGAATCGTACTTTTCACAAGTTTCAGCATATCCGCAATTTTGGCTTCAGAGAATTCACTGTCCGGGCGATTCCCCAGCATCCAGCAATAACAGCTCCAGCCTGCCGACCTTTTAAGCTCTATATCGCTTGCAATCCATTTATCGGAGACTTCTTGTGCAATATCCGTCTCTGCCAGCGTTACGGCTACCACATAATCCGATAGCATATAGAAATAGGCTTGATCAATCCACCGCTCGAAGTCCGCCGCAGTCATTGCCTCAGGATCCGCGATCACTCCGGCAAAGTACATCGCATCATAATTTCCTGTAGCATAGAGCTCCTCCGCTAATGGCTGATTGCGTTTTATTTTCCGGAAGATAGGCTTCATCTGACCTGTAGCTACTCCAAAAAGCGGCTCATGCGCGCCATTGGATAGGTATATTTTCTTGGTGCGTTCCTTGCCGAGAGCTTCAAGCTCCTGCATGACCGTCTCTAGATTCATGATTCATACTTCCTTTGCAATGGGTTGTCTTACGGAATAAGCTCGTCTTCACTTCAATATATCATAAAGCAGTCTGGATCCATTGAAATCAGAAAGAGAACTATCTCTTCCGTTATCGCTGGGACTTGTACAGTAATTCCCATCATTTAGCTCCGCTTATTCCCCATATTGCGCTCGAAACTGTAGCGGCGTCATGCCGGTAACTCGACGGAACGTATGGACGAAGTGACTATCGCTTTGGAAGCCCACAGATGCAGCAATCTCCTTTACAGTAGGGCATCTCCCAGAGAGGAGCATATCCTTCGATTTCTGAATGCGGAATTGCAGCAAATATTGATAGGAACTTATTCCCCAGCTCTTGCGGAACAATAAATTCAGATACTGCGGACTGACCCGCAGTGTATTCGCCATCCGTTCCAGCCCGAGATCAGGGTTCCCGTACGCCTCTTCAATGAGCAAATAAATAGGAGCGAGCCTCTCATGACCTTCAGATAAGGAGGGTTCATTGCCAGCTTGTCCGAACTGCTTGATAAGCGTCAGGAAGGCATACACCTCAAGTGAACCATTGACCCCCGCAAGATCGAAGCTATGATTGCATTTATGATCGTATTGCAGATGAATTGATGCGAGTGGCGAATCGGAACCCCAACTCAGCGGCTTCATGTGCTGAAGATCAAGCGACGCTGTGATGGGATTGGCGAGCGCCCCGTCGAAGGTCATAAACCATGTCGACCAGATGCTAGTTTCCGCACGATAACTGTGGCTTACGTTCGGCTTGAGCAAGATGCCCTGATTCGGATACAACTTCACCGTTGTGCCGTTCACCGAGAATTCACCGACTCCCTCTACCGTATGCAGCCAGTGGAAAGCGTGATAGCCATGTTCCCGATAAATGGATCCCTGGTGCGTCATCAAGCCGACACTGCCTAGGTGAAGCGGCAGCCCCCGGTCACGCTCCGTTGTTATGAAATGCCTGCCATAGCTGATGTCCATAACCGCTCCTCCAGTTTCATTTTTCGATATTGAAAGCGTTATATCTGATATTTTATTACGGACTGGGTTCGATTAGAATAACTTACAAAGTTGATATTTATTATATCCTTGAAACGGGAGTGATCACGATTATGACGGTGAAGCTTGGATTTATCGGAACCGGAGGAATCGCCAATCATCATATCCGCAGCTTAGCTCAAATCGAAGGCGTATCCTTGACTGCATTCTACGATGTTGACCTTGGCCGTGCACAGAAAGCGGCTTCCGAGCACAATGATGCGAAAGCGTACGCGAAGCTGGACGACATGTTGGACGACAGTAAGCTCGATGGCGTCTACATTTGCGTTCCACCGCTGGCCCATGGTGATGCTGAACGGCAATTAATCGAACGTTCAATCCCTTTTCTTGTAGAAAAGCCGATCGGCATCAACCGTGATACCCCCGCTGCCATCAGTCAGGCGATCAAGGACAAAAATTTGATCACATCCGTCGGGTATCACTGGCGATACAGCGAAACGGCACAAATAGCTAAAAAGCTGTTGGCTGAGAGGACTCCCGGCATGGCACTCGGATACTGGATGGGCGGAATGCCGATGGTGCCTTGGTGGAGAGTGATGACAGGATCAGGCGGACAGTTCGTCGAACAGACGACGCATATTGTCGACATGCTTCGCTTTTTGTGCGGCGAAGTGAACGAAGTATATGCCGCATACGCGCTTCAAGCAATGGGCAAGAAAGTCGAAGGAACCGATGTTCCCGATGTCGGGACGGTTACGATGAAGCTTGCGAACGGCATGGTTGCCACCATTTCCAACACCTGTATGATGCCCGTCGGCCACCACGTCGGACTCGATATCTACACGGACGAAGGTGTGCTCGAGGTGCGTGACACCTCATTGAAGGTGATCGAGACTGAGGGCGTTCAGACCCACTCCAATGGGATTGATCTCACTATCGCTGAAGATGAAGCGTTCATCCATGCGATCCGTACTGGCGACACCTCCCGCATTAAGTCCAATTATGAAGATGCGCTCCGAACTCACGAAATTACGATTGCAGCCACTGAATCTGCCGTCTCCGGCAAACCTGTATTGCTTGGTTCATACTAGTGATTGGAGGGGATCGACTGTGAAGTTCTCATTGTGCATCGGCGCTTATGGCGGAAAAGACGTCATTTATCATTTGGAGAAAATTAAGGAGCATGGCCTGCACGGATTGGAGTATTATTCGTGGTGGAATCTTGATGATCTGAAACAAATCGCGAAGGAGCAAGAGCGCATCGGGGTTGGCATCAGCGCGACATGCACGAAGTTCTTCAATCTAGTCGATGAATCGTTCAGGGACGATTACATTGCCGGGATACGTGAAACGATTGAAGCGTGCAAGATTCTGAATGTCACTTCAATTATTTCTCAGACGGGCGACGAGCTGGAAGGCGTGTCTCGTGAGGATCAGCGGTCCGCTATGGTGGAGACACTCAAACGCTGCGCCCCTCTGCTCGAAGAGGCCGGAATCGTCTTGGAGGTGGAACCGCTCAACGGGCTTGTCGACCATTACGGACATTTTCTTCAGCGCTCGGATGAATCGATGGAAGTGATCGATCGGGTAGACAGCCCGAACGTCAAGCTCGTCTTCGACGTCTACCATCAACAGGTCACGGAAGGCAATGTCATTCGCAACGCTATCCATTATATCGACCGAATCAATCATTTCCACATTGCAGACAATCCAGGCCGCAATCAGCCAGGCACGGGCGAGCTAAATTACGTAAATATTCTGCGCGCAATTAAAGAAACCGGATTCTCCGGGTTCGTCGGATTGGAAGGCGGCTATACAATCGACACTGACGAAGCGATTGAGCAATTTAAGCGGGACATTGTTACACCAGTGTTTGGAAGCTTGCAGTCATACGCATAGAGGAATCTGCGCGCAACAGGACATAGCGATAGGATTGATCCGCTATGTCCTGTTCTGCTTCATCTTCGAGAATGATCATCCTATTTTTGTCATTCTATGACTAGCGTATTGAAATCTCCTGCCACTTGTCCTTTAAGCCCCTCAAATCTTCCACGAAGATCCTTAATAGATTGGGCCTCCTCCTTACAGCAAGCGGATGATAGCTGAAGCTTATGGGCGTACCCTGAAACTCACACCAGCTGCCTCGTAATTCTTTGACACTGACACTCTCCTTATCTGGAAATAAGGATTCCGCTACGACATTGCCAAATCCGAATAATACAAGCGGCTGCTTCTGAAGGAGCTGCATCTGTAGGTGAGGCAGACATGCCGCTCTAGCCACAGGCTTATTGTAAGCACGTAGCGGTCGGCACTTAAGCAAATAAGTGACATAGACAGCATTTACATCTATACCTGCCTCCCTCATGCCAAGTTGGAGTGTCTCTCGGGTACCGCATAGAAACGAATTTCCTTGCTTATCTTCCCGGGCTCCGGGATTGTCCAGAATCATCATAAGCGGGAAAAAATTCGCCCCACTCGAAAACTACGGATTTCATTCCTTAGATGACAAAAGGCAATGACATACCAGTTACGACTCCAATAAATAATTCCATAGGGATCAACAATTCGACGCTTCGGATGCGCTTCGCGACCTGTATGGTATTCCATTTCTATAGAGGATTCATTTACGATAGCCTGCTCCAATTTCTTCAATACTGGCTCCACAGATGTTTGTCCAATTGGGCTTATGACTTCAAGCCCTTCTACATGTTGCTTGATCATTCTTTCCTGCTCTTGATTCCAATACATTTTGAGCTTTGATGTAGCTCTGTTTAATACCTCCCCTGAAAAATATCCAGCCTCTTTTTGCAAAAGCAGCAGCATGAAGTAATGCGGTTTGCTCATCAACATCAAAAAGAAGAGGACTTTCAATAAAATGATTCAACAGGGTATACCCCATTATGGCCTGTGTCCGATATAATCGGCACGCCACTAGCGGAAAGTGCATCAATATAACGGTAAACTGTCTTTATATTCATCTCTAACTTTTCGGATATTTGTTTAGCAGTAATTTTCCTGCCAGAATTCAACATCCATAGAATCGCCATCATATTATCAATTTTAGACATAATCGTTTACCTCATTTATTTATGGTGCAATTCCCGTGATAGCCTGCTTATATAGTAACTGTCTAGTATATCTCGTGTTTAATATGTTTTTCCGACATTTGTGGTACGGTTCTCCGTGAACTAACAGCAAAAAATGCATTCGGCAAAATTGCTGTTGCTTTGGACATTAAACCATCATTACTCTTTGAGTCAACGAACTATATATATATATTTCCTTAGCCAACGAAAAGAAACTGCTTAACAGGAAGTGCTAGCTATATTGAGAGCTGAAACGTTAGTCGTATTTGCATGAGCAAAAATACACTACCATGATACTCACAACATTCCATTCCCATGCAAATAAGAAACAGGCTCGTATAAATAACCTGTTTCTTATTTGTGCAGGGGTGCATTCTAAACACCATCTTGAGTCAGTCATCAAGGAGGGAATCCAGATAGTCATCAGTATTATTTAACTGCTCCTCTATTAAATACTGTAATCTCATCAATTCGCTTTTATGCTTATCTTGCTTATTTAATGAAGTTAATTTAGAAATAGTATCTTTCTGTAGGGCCAGTTTGTAGTATCCAACATCCATAAAGATATCTTTTATATAAAAAAGAAATACAAGTCCGCCTTTATATGCAACATAGTATGAATCCACTTGATCTACATTAGCGTCCTCAGTATCTTCGATTTCATTAATAAAGTAGTCAATCATCAAATTAGAATCATTATTTTCTTTAATATTGCAAAGCCTCGACCACAAAAGCTCGTTTCCTTTCGTCTCGTTAGCTAATTTGTCTATTAATGCTATTACCTTATCAGTATTCATAAAAAATGCCCCTCTTCTTTTTTGCATTTAGTAATAAAATACGACAGTCTTTTTGCAACTCTCGATTTGTTAATTTTATTTTCATCCTTATTTAACTCACGTTTCATCAGCCAAATTTGGAATTTAAACCCTTTACTTAATAATGAATTATAGTTTTTTAGTTCCTCTATCTCATTTAACAATTGGAGTATGAGATCACTTTTAAATATATCGTCTTTTTCTATCATTAGCTGAAAAAACTCAAATTTATCTTTGTGATGCCCTCTTTTTTTGTTGAAATTTTCAATATCAATACGCTTCCTTAATTTCTCATTAACCGTTTTATTCACTTTTGCTGTTATAAATATTAAGACCAATGATAATACCAAACCTGCTACGCTACATATTGCTGCTATTCCCATTAAGTAAGGATCATTGCCCCAATTAGTAATTTCAAACATATTATATTGTCCCTTTTCTTATAAAATAATATGTAAAAAAATTGTAGTTAGACATAATCTATGCTTCGATCTGTTCCCGGAAATTTTTTAACTATATCTGTTTTAAAACGCCCTTATCTTAACCTAGCTTATTACCTACCAACTTATTTGGATCGTAAATTCAAATTTCCTTTTACCTTCACTTGTGATACGGTTCCTTCCGCTTACTGTTGCAGCAAGCTTTCCAATTATAAAAGTCGCCTAGACGGTAGAATGTCCCCAAATCCACCTGAAATTCTCTCTGAACTGATATTTAAAAAACAACCTCTGCTTCAAAATTTTTATCGACATACTTTTTGTCTGGTTAGGAATTTAAAGAGCGGATATATATGCTCTAACCAAACCACTTTGAAATTATCGCACCAATTATACCACCAATAACTAAGTTCAAAATCATGAATACCCAGCTATCCTTTATCGCTTCGAAGACCCCTTGTGGATGATATCCGTATTTATCTCTAAAGGAAGATTGTGTCTTCAGCCTATCTTCAGCTGTTCTTTCGAGTAATGATTGCATAACGTCAACTTTCCTTAATGTTGATTGGTGTAGCTTTACGTATTCTTTATTTTCAAAGGCCAAGGCTTCTTCCTTACCAGTTAAGAAGTCTTTTCTGTGGATTCCGTTGAAATCCAAAATATTTTCAAGTCTTGGATGACCAATATATAAACTTCCGTACAATTCCTGAAGAATTTTAGATAAATCAATCTTGTGGGAATCTGGTATTATTTCGGGTTTTCCTTTCAGTACAGAGAAACGATGATTAATCGCTTCAAATCCATAGTTAATATCCCGCATGTTCCAATGAACCCAGAAATAATCCTTATGGGTCTTCACGAATTTAAAGTATTCATTCAACATGTCTTTTTCAAATAGGTCGTAATCCTGTTCGATATTCGATAAAGTTGTGCCTTTTAACTCAGCAGCTTTATGGATCGAGAAGGATACTGTCTGTCCTGTTCCGTAGAACCTGACAGCAATAGAAGTTATTCTAGGACTCTTCCCGTCAGGAATATCGTAAAAACTTTCGCAAGAATAGTGGATAATTAGCGTTTGCACTGGATTTGAGACAAGCCGAACAAGGGTTTCTTTCGCTTGTCTTCTGCTCTTTAATTTATTACTTAATGCCCCCATTTGTAATGACCCCTATTTGATCTTTTATTTAATTATACCAAATTTATCAAACCACATGATATCCTTCAACATATTACTTCTGGGAGCATACATATTCTTTCTGATCCATCTCTTCGATTTTGCGGCCCTGAGCTTCTTCAAAGCAAACTACGGTTAAGCTACTATCACCGATATATACTCGCTCTGGCCAAATTTCCATCTACGGAACGAACCAGCTTAGATACGGACAATTTTATTGACAGGAAATCAACCCATTAGACTTCCCCAGGAATTTCCTCTAATTCTTTAAGGGTATCATTAGTCTCGCGCAGAAACACTTTGGTGGAATTCCGTTGAAGGGATACTACAAAACTATGTTCTAAAAATCTATGATTGGAGTACCCTCTGTTTGAATTTCGAACTTAGATGCAGCAATTTGATTAATATCCATATGAATTTGTTACATCAGGCATCCCCCTTTTGACCCGGCTATTCCCCATATTGCGCACGAAACTGCAGCGGCGTCATGCCGGTCACTCGACGGAACGTATGGACGAAGTGACTATCGCCGGTGGAGCAATTTAAGAGGAATATTCTTACTCCAGTGTTCGGAAGCCAGCACTCATAAGCATATCGTAATCAGTGTGCAACAGGACATGACGTGGTAATTGAAAAGCTATGTCCTGTTCTGCTGTCCCTAGTTTTAACTCTTCCTGTCTGCCGTGCAAAACACTGAGGATACGGAATTAATCAAATGATGTGGTCCTTCTTAGCGCTTGGGGAAATGCGTCATTCTATAGACTAGCGTGTTGAAATCTCCTTCCACTTCTCCTTTAAGCCTCTCAAATCTTCCACGAAGATCCCTAATAGATTGGGCCTCCTCCTTACAGCAAGCGGATGATAGCTGAAGCTTATGGGCGTACCCTGAAACTCACACCAGCTGCCTCGTAATTCTTTGACACTGACACTCTCCTTATCTGGAAATAAAGCTTCCGCTACGACATTGCCAAATCCGAATAATATAAGCGGCTGCTTCTGAAGGAGCTGCATCTGTAGGTGAGGCAGACATGCTGCTCTTGCCACAGGCTTATTGTAAGCACGTAGCGGTCGGCACTTAAGCAAATAAGTGACATAGACAGTATTTACATCTATACCTGCCTCCCTCATGCCAAGTTGGAGTGTCTCTCGGGTACCGCATAGAAACGAATTCCCTTGCTTATCTTCCCGGGCTCCGGGATTGTCCAGAATCATCATAAGCGGGGCCCTCGGATTCCCCTCACCCCAGATGACACGAGTTCGCTGCTCGGATAATTGGCAAAGTTCGCAATGCTCTTTACCTTCAGGAGTTTGTTCTTCAGGCAAAACTACAAAGGGGTGATCCATTCTGCGTCCTACCGCTCCTTCCCTTCATACACAATAAATCCATTATGCCCACCTAAAACGTCAGGTACGCAACAACCCGCTGATGTAAAATAATTGCGTATAAAAATAGGCGAGTCGGGCTATTTCCCTCCCCCACGCTGCCTGTAACGGCATCCAATATGATGCTCTCACAAACAGGGGGGCGTGAGAATTAAAAATCGCGGAGCTGGTCGGTATATCCCCACAGTGCATGTTCATCAATTTCGAGCTGATTCGCCCGCAATTCCTCAACTATCCCGGACACAAGTGGAGTCACAGCATCAAAAATCTCCTCCCGTTCCTCGGTATAAATAAACACCTTGCGCTTGTCGAGTTTGTTAAAACCTTCAATATAGGTAGAAAAGATGTGTTCGAGCTGCAACTGCACGTCCTGGGATGATATATCACCTGTTTGCGCCTGAGCTGCAAGCTCCCGTAGTTGCCCGCGTATTTGTTTGTACAGCGAGGCAGCCTTTTTCGCTTGCGCAGGTGTAATTCCTTCCCGACCGTCCCACGCCCGAAATGGATTATCGAGATTGTCGACGAGCCATTCCGGCTTACGCGGTTGGCGAATGTACAAATCCAGACCTTGCTTGGCTGCTTGCTTGTAAGCTTGCTTGATCGTCTTAGCAGCATCATCCGGTAAGCTGGTCATCCATAACGTGTGCAGCTGCGGCAACTGATCCGGGCGTGGGAATTGATCTCCTGAAAAGCCAAACATGTCTATCGTCGTGAACATTTGAAGCTGTTCGAGCTTGTACAACTGCTCAATCCCACGGATATAGCCTGGGTTGCCGCCCACACGTAGGCTCTGTAGCGAAGGAAACCTATCGATGACGTCTCCTAAATCGATGTCATCGACAGCATACAGAACCAGATCAGACAAATGCGCTAGTCCCGATAAGCAACGATAGGACTTCACCGCCTCGCCATTCAATTGAAGCATGATGCCGTGCCCTTCCTGCTCGTGCTTGATATGGACATCATGCTGCAAACTTCCCTCAAGTATGATCTGGTTCATGTCGTTAGGCAAAAGCAGCTCATGTATTATGGGTGGCTTTATTGTAATATCAGTGATGAGCGTGTGCTGCAAATCGATCCTTTCTACTTCTGCCTCGAGATTTATTTCCAGCTTGTAAATAAAATCATGCGTCCTTACATAGTCCTCCAGTGCAGAACTCCAATCGAAAACCTTCAAGGATGTCAGACAAGGCAGACGATCCAATTCTGTGTAGTCAGTTAGATCCGGAACCTCATCCAGAGAAATGGATCGAAGACCCCATGGCACCATGACTCCAGCTATTTCTACCTGCTGGCTGCCGTCCGCCTTACTGGCCGCTTTGAAATTATGCCGTTTGTTCTCTGGAATGCGTTCCCACTGCAGTTGACGATACTGCCTGTTCTCGCGATCCCAGTCTCCGTAACTTCTCGGCTGCTCCTGCACAAGGACTTCGAAATTCCCAATATAGGTATAGTTCTGAGGAATCGGGCCTTCACTAATGAGATGATCCAGCTCATTCCAGAAATAATAGTTTAATTCAAGTGGCTTTACCTGTTTCAACTGATCAATGGAAGGTAGCTCCCCTCCGGTCCAATGCAGCATCAATGCGGCATAACTGTCTTCCTCGTCTGGTTGATTTGCTGGCACAATATGCGTAATCTGGCATGCAACATAAGCATTCAATAATGAATTCCAGAATCCGAATACGTCCCCTGGTTGTATCGTCATGTATTGCTCCTTTCCGTGTTCATGCGATCAAGGGCAAGTCGAAGCCAAGGTAGTGCAGAGTCCCCGTCCCTCTCCATTTCTCATAACAAATCATTGTAATAGTCCTCAGCCTTCAACATCATTATACAATGGAAATGGGAAATATTATCTACTCGCTGCAAACCTCTATACCTTCCCCTCATTTCAATCTTCGACGTCATTTATGATACGGTTCCCCGTATGCGATGTTTAAAGCGTTCCACCTACATCCTCACGACACGCCCCTTCGACAATTGCCTGTCACCGAATACGTTCGCGATGCTGCCCGCAATAAACAACTGCGCGGCGAAGTAGGTCAGCATAATCCAAAAGCCTGACGCCGGCACGGCGCTGACGAACTTATTCCAGGCCAGAATCGAGTCCGACACGGCGAACAAGATCGCCCCGACCGACGCATGCCAGTTCCGGCTCATGATGGCGGTCCAGCACATGACTGAGATGACACTCACGTAAACGGCGACCGACAGCCATAAGTCGCTATTATCGCTGTTAGCCATGATTCCATTGTTCAGTTGCCAACCGATAAGCCACGAGTATAAGCCGATTGGTATCACGCACACCAACGTTAGCAACGAAAATTCCCAACGCCTTATCATGGCAGCTACATAAAACAGATGCCCTAGCAAAAAAGACAACAATCCGAGCATAAACCACTCATTTCCGTTGTTCAGCAGCAACCGTCACCAACTATGCTAAAAACCAATCCAATCACGACCAAAACCTTATACATCTTCAACTTGTCCGCAGACGGCGAACTGACTGCGAGCACAATGATCAGCACCATCGGCAGAAGCTTGAAGACCCAGTTTAGTACGCTACTGTTCAAGGACAGCGTTGCCAAGTGAATCACACCTGTTACGATAATTGCAAAAACCAGCCATTTCCGAAGCATAAATCAAGTCCTCCCCATCATTTTGGGTATTTGCTTGAACTGATTCTGACTGATACGTATGCCTATTTTCGCGTCCACATTACTCAACTGGCTGTCTGATGCGACTGCGGTGCTATTATGAAAAAAAGCCCTTAAGCGATATTAAGGGCTAGATATTCATCCAAGTGACCAATGCCTGTCGAAGATAGCATCTTTTGATCACAAGATATACATCAGTATATAAAGACAAAGCCATTCCTGACAATGGAGTGGTTTTAGCTTATTGCAGAAAACCATAGCAAATTTGTAGTAATTCAAGAGGACAGTTGCATCAACACCATTTCACGCATCGGGCCATCCGTCCCTCGACCCGGAGGGAAGATCTATGATTACTCTGAAAAATACTGTTTGCTAACTCATAATGTAATTATAAAAAAACAAAAATGGGTAGAAATCCAGATGTATTCTGAAAATCTCTACCCATTTTATTGCACCAATAAAATATCTAACATCAATTCAACAACTTATTATTATTGGCTATATTAGACTTCCTCAATTTTTAATAATACTTAGAGTCCGCTTCTCTTTTTATCTTTGAAACGTAATGGTCTCACTTACACTGCCCAGCTTCACGCTCGTCTCGCTCGGCTTAGTCTCGGCAATGATCTTACCGTTACGGAACGAATATCGTACAACAGCCTGCTTGCGAATGGCCTCATACTCATTCTCCGCATTCAATACGATAAAGTTGGCTGGCTTGCCTGCCTCAATCCCGTATTTATCCTCAATTTGCAGCGTCGTCGCGCTGTTCTTCGTAATCATATCGATGCTGTTCACGATCTGCTCATAGCCCATAAGTTGCGAAGCATGAATCCCCATATGCAGAACTTGAAGCATATTGCCTGTCCCAAGCGGATACCATGGGTCAAAAATATCATCATGACCAAAGCACACATTGAGTCCTGCTTCTTGAAGCTCTTTTACCCGTGTTAATCCTCTGCGCTTCGGATACGTATCAAAACGTCCTTGCAAATGAATGTTCACAAGTGGATTGGATACGAAATTGATCCCCGACATCTTCAGCAGCCGGAATAGCTTGTACGCATATGCATCATTATAGGAGCCCATCGCTGTTGTATGGCTGGCCGTTGTACGTGCGCCAATGCCGCGTTCGTAAGCTTCCTTGGCTACTACCTCGACGAATCTGGACTGCTCATCGTCAATCTCATCACAGTGAATATCGACGAGACGATTATATTTTTCCGCAAGATCAAATGCGATTCTCATCGAATCTACGCCATACTCGCGTGTAAACTCAAAATGCGGAATGCCGCCTACCACATCGGCCCCCATTTTCATCGCTTCTTCAAGCAGTTCTACTCCATTTGGATAGGAGAGAATACCTTCCTGTGGAAAAGCAACAAGCTGAAGATCCACATAAGGAGACATTTCCTCCTTCACTTCCAGCATCGCCTTAAGCGCTACTAGAGTAGGGTCTGTCACATCCACATGGGTTCTCACATGCTGGATGCCCTGCGCGATTTGCCATTTAAGCGCCGTCTTCGCTCTCGTTTTGACGTCCTCTACTGAAAGAGTTTCCTTCCGCTGCGACCAGCGCTGGATGCCTTCAAAGAGCGTACCGCTCTGATTCCACTCTGGCTCCCCTGCTGTTAAGGTTGTGTCTAAATGAATATGCGGCTCAATAAAAGGAGGAAGCACCAGGCTCCCGTTCACATCAATGACCTCATGTCCTTCTGTGGGAAGCGGACTTTGGGTAATCGTCTTGAATGCTCCATCCACAATCTCGATATTCCATAAACCTTCACGACCTCTAAGCTTCGCTTGTTGTATAATCACTGTTCATTCCCCTTTTCTCGTTTACGTTAAACTGTTTTTCCGGGAAACACTTCATACCTATAACATACAGCACAGCTGTACCGATCAAGCCATTAATAGGCGGGATGCCAGGTACGAACTGAGCAATCAGAATGCCGCCGAGCCATGCCAATATCGCAATCCAGTTCACGGATTTGAAGCTCATTTCTTCGAATTTCTTATAGGATCCGCGATGCAGGATATAGAAATCCGCTAGCAGAATCGCGCCAATCGATGGCAAAATCGAGCCAAGTACTGTCAAAAAGCCTACGAAGTTATTGTACAGCCACATCGCCATGATCGTACCTACTGCTCCATTAAAGACAACAATGATGTTCTTAGGCAACTTTGTAATATTGGCAAAGCCCAGACTGGATGCATACAGCGCATTTTCATTCGTCGTCCAAATATTTAACCCTAGCACAATGATAGCCGGCATAATCAGGCCTTGCAAAAACATAACATCTGAGATATCCGCTTTTCCATATACAATCGCGCCTACTGCTCCAAATAGAAACATCAACGAATTTCCAAGGAAGAACGCAATGACTGTCGATACAACCGCTGAACGAGTCGTTTTTGCAAATCGTGCAAAATCCGGTGTTAGTGTACCACCACTGATGAAGGAACCGATACAGACGGTCAATGCTGTAGCAAGACCCATCATTTCCTTCGGCTGATAATTCATTAATCCTTGCAATCCGCCTGCTGTTGAAGTCGCTTCGAAGACTGAATAGCTTCCTAATATCGCAATCGACGGTACAGCTACGATGCCGAGTATCGCCAATGCTTTAATTCCATAGATCGCGGTCACCGTCATTAGGATTCCTGCAATCGCAATCAAGACGTACACGTTCATTCCCGTTACTTTCTGAACTGGAACTGCGAACATCGCTACCCCTACACCAAACCAGCCTACCTGCGTAAAACCTAGCAATCCTGAAGATAAATAGGAACCTTTCGTGCCAAACGCATATTTCGTCAGCAAGTGAGTCGATAAACCCGTCTTGGCCGCAATATACGCAAGCGCTCCTGTATAAACGCCCAAGATCAAATTCCCTGCCAGTACAATTCCGATAAAAGCACTGAACGTTAAACCATTTCCTAACGCTCCGCCTGACCACATGCTTGCCGAGAAGAACGTAAATCCAAGCATTACGGCGAGTATTTTCCAAAATCCATTCCGATGTGCTTGTGGTACAGGTTGCAATGAGAATTCCAAATCCACTTTTTCCATTATCCATCCTCCAGATCGTCTAGATACCGAGTATGCTCAAGCAGATGGAACAGGCGGGAATGATCGATGGCTTTCAGGAGCAATAAAAAAGGCTTATTGCCCAGTTGCCCTGACAATAAGCCGTTTACGATCGCAGTAAAACAATAGGTACACGTGCATATACACACGTATCCCTATAAAGATCATACATTCCGCTGTCCTTGTCAGCCTCACGGGACTGAATTAAAGGTATCTTATTAAATTTTCACTATTATAAATAAATAACTTGGAATCAACAAGTGTAAATATTGGAAGTTACGTAAGTTGCGACGGGCAGGACATCGATGATTGGGCAGTTCACCAGACGCATATTCGTGAATCTAAAACGTTCATTTCACGGTTTCATCAGAGGATTGTCCCGTCACTAAGTCATAGATTTTACGAACTTTTTCGTCCAGTAGATCCAGATGTACGATTCTCGCTTCACGTATATATTCTTTTCCCTCCACGTAAAGCAATAGAACAGGCGCGGTGAAGACAGAAAAACTCCCAGCCACCGCCGGAACTTCTTGAGCATTGATCGTCGCCAGTTGGATATTCGGGTATTTCGTCAATAATTTCTGTCCCTGCGGCCGCAATCCATGACACACACTGCAGCCTGTCATGGTGATATAGAGAAACGATAATCGATGGCGACTTATAAATTCATTCGCCGATTCGACACTCGTTAATTGCTCGAATTCTCTCATGGGTACCTCCAAGTGTAGGAATCTATCATGTTCAACAAGAGGTGGGATGTATCCCACTACTTATGATACGGTTCTACGTAATATCTATAGTACGAAATATAAGGGCACCCATTTGGGTACCCTTTATAGTTGACAGAGTTCAGGATGGCAAATTGCAACTGTGTAAAGCCACAATTCACCAACTCAGGGTATTATTCCAAACTTCAGCGGTATTAGGATTTTCACTCTAATCCAACTGATCGTCCAACATAGCGTCAATGACTTTCAATATCCTCTTTTGCTCATTTATACTTCTGCTTCGGAGCCTGTACACAATTATGCTTGAAAGTTAATTTTGACGGTACTAATACACTTTTCCCAGACGGATTTCTAAAGCATTATTTGGGCATTACAAAGCCTAAAGACTTCTGGGCTAATGTCGTTTATGATGCAAAAATAAAAATCTTAATTAATTTTAAACTCCGATCTTTATTTTCTCCCTCTGGTTGGGAGGATTACAAGTGCTTGATAGACTTGACATTCATTTTCAAAGGAACGGTACTTTGACAGTATCAATTGGAATACAGCCCACACCATCATTAAATGCTTATTCAATAAATCACATGAATCCAAAAGTGATAGTTAGATTACTTGAATATTTGGTAAAAATAATCAGACGAGATTTGTTCTAGTCTGGTCATAATGTATTATAATCGAAACTTTGAAGCGAACACGCACGTAAAACTGACGTCTACTTAAGCCTTATAATTACACAATAGAAAAGGTACCTTTGGAGGAGGCAACTTAGCAGTAATTTAGAGTATTAGCTTGTTACGTCTCTAGATCTTGATTCTAACTTATCCTTAATGCTCACGATATTGCCTGTATTGACGACTTCTGTCTCCAGATACCCTTCTTCAAGCCCTAATAATTCTTCAACCTCTTCTCGCAACAAGCTTAATCCATAATGTTGCGATAATTTCTGCATAAACCCTTCACCGCTGATGTAGTCATTCTCAATCAACAGCTCAACAGCCTGCTTCATCGAAACAGGATCTTTCAGATCTTTTAAATCATCGAGTGGCTCTTTTGTCCTCCAACCTTTGTGGCTTATAGAACGCTGCATGTACTGATATGTTCCATCATTGATTGCTCCTAACTTATAGGCCCGCATCACCATTGCTCCGATAGACACACACCACTTTTTCTTAAGCAATGTATAGTAGTTCAAGTCATTTGGATGAATGGATACATCTCTCAGAAAACTTTCTCTAGGTAGCAAGAACGCTGCAGCAAAATCATTGGCTTCTTGCTCAATTTGCTTAAACTCTTCTTTGCTTAAGTCTTCAATATTCAAATACGGGTCATGTAAAACTTTGTGGCCTAACTCATGAGCAACATCAAACTGACGTCTGTAAAAAGATCGCTTATCATTGCCTAAAACAATGGAATAGTATAACTTCCCATGTATTTCATGTTGTGAGCCAAAAGCATCAATCATTTTATTATCCAGCTTCAAGGACGATATCACAAACCCCTTGGTTTCCAGTAAATAAATAATATCCTTAATCGGCTTATCACCAAGCGACCAAGCCATTCTGACTTGGTCGGCCACATCTTCAACACTTTCAATATCCCGATCAGAAAAGTCTGGAACATCAAGCTCCGGGAAATCTACGTACTCCTCAAGCAAAGCACGAATAATTGTTAGATACTTTACCCGGTCATACTGCATCTCTCGTTCTTTCTTTCCCGTAGTCAACAAAGAACGAAAATAGGTGCTTCCCGTATTTACTTCAATAGGTGTTTCATAAAAGTATTCTCGGGGAAATTTCAAAATATTTGTTATATGCAACAACGAATCTAGGTTAGGAACAGCTTTGTTGTTTTCATACTTCGAAATCATCTGTTTACTAACACCAAGTTCGTTGGCTAGATCAGTAATAGTAAGACCTCGATATATCCTTCCTTCTCTTAGTCTCGTTCCATTAAACTGCCGCTGAAACATTCAGATTCCTCCTTATATCGAGGAATATTAGCCGTTATCTTCCTCTTTTTTTCCTTCTTCAAGAAGCTTCTTCTTGGCAATTTCCTCTTTCCGCTTCTTAACCGATGGCTTAATTTTAGGTATGATATCCATGTTCTCTACGACTGGATCATTTAAAACTGCCACGTCACTATATTCATCTTTAGATACATACGCTGTCCAGTCTGCCTTGTCGATTAACTCAAAATATCGATTAAATAGGCGCGCTTCAACACCAACAATTTTCTTATCGATTTCCTGACCAACTACAAAAATCACCTGCTTGATCAAAGGATATTCTTCCCCCAGTATCTTCTGGACTTCAAGCAACCTTTTATTTTCATATTCTTCTGTCAGAGATTCAAATAATGTCATTTGTTGGTTGGCAAACTCCACGGGGCCGCTGTTCATCGATACGAACGCATGAAAGTAGTGTATACTCTTTTTACCAAAATTCTTGATTACAACATCTAAGTTCTTTTCTTTTGAGAAAATATATAGGCTACCAGAACCTAAATCCAGAACACAGACAAATGTCCAGATCCCCCTGCTCCTCGTAAGTACAACCAGATCATTTTGAAGAGCCACATCTTTAATACGGCCAAACCGTTTATCCCAAGAACCGCCATTCCTAAAGTTTCCGGTATCTAGACCATGTTCCTTATTGATGTCGTTTAAGGCACTCTCTGTTTCTTGAGTAAAGGACTTGACCATTAACTCTGCCATATCATCATGCAACACTAATCGACTTAGCAATTATTCCACCCCCAGAGCATTATTTCCGTATTTTGTTTAATTATACTACTAAAAATAAGAAAAAGTAAACCAATGACTTCTATTTCTCTAATTTCATCCCCAATCAATAGTTATGCTTCTTTTCTTAGCCTGGTATATAATATTATTGGCTCTAAAACCACTGCATTCTAAAATTGGGGGGCGACATTACATATTGAGGATTGCATTATTAAAAAATAACTATATACGCAAAGTCATAACTATAGTCGACTATAAACCCGATTACAAAGGTTCTTTATTTTGTCCAACTGAAGGATGTAATTGTAGGTTAGTGTATGTCAGTGGTAATGTACATGAACCATATTTTCGCACTCAAAGGAATTATAATCATTCTAGTAGTTGTCCCTATGTTTTTGAACTATACAATAGACAAGTGAAAAACTTTAATTGCAGTGTAGATGCATGTTCAGAAATAGCAGATTATGAAGTTTTTTTGTACGATTATTATGCCCCACCTATTAACCAAGAGTTCATGGCACAGGATTTTACATGTCCATACCTTTGTGAACACCATATGAATGAAAATGAAAAACACTCTAAAGGAAAGAAAGTTCCTAGAGGTTCAGTAATATATCCTTACACTAATAAGAATCAGGCACAAGGATATTCAAAATACATCCCTATAAATAAAAGTTCTATCATTTTGGATTCGGCTAATTATCAAGACAATAAAGAAGTAAACCTTGAAGTTCTTGACGTTAATGCTCAATTAATTAAATACTTAGCAAGGTATCCTGAGCTAATCAGGGAAATTGACCCTAGAAAGTTTGAGGAAATCGTTGCTGAAATATTTCATAAAAAGGGATTCTCCGTTACACTTACACCTAGAACTAGAGATGGTGGCAAAGATATTTATGCGATTCAAAATGGGATATTTGGTCGTCAGTTATTTGTAATTGAGTGTAAGAGATATAGTAGTACACATAAAGTAGGAGTTGAACTAGTTAGGGGAATTTATGGGGTAAAAGTAGCTGAACGAGCGACCGCTGCAATGCTTGTAACGACATCCTCTTTCTCTAAAGATGCACTTGATTTCGCTTCTCCTTTAAAATATGAATTATCACTAAAGGACTATAGTAATTTAAAATCTTGGTTAAAAGAGTATAAATAGCTGTAAAATTGTTAATACTCGTTGGCAAACTAAATAAATATCACACGTATGTCAAAAGGACTCTTAAAGGCAATACTCCTTCCTTGAGAGTCCTTTATATCTCATAAAATAAATGAAGTATATTAAAATATTTTTCCCTAAGTCACACACGGCACTCTATTGTTGTCAATGATTTACGCACCTATCTATAGATATAGCATTGAAGCTTCAACCTTTAACTCAATTCTTTGATTCACCACTATTTGTAATTCGGTTCATCTTAACGGGTCTATAGGCGGGAATCGGCACCTCCAGCTCTCCGCTTTGGATCCATTCCAAACAGCCATTACATCTATTAATCTTCTAATTCGTCCTCAAAATCATCATCATCCAGCACGTAAGAACAAGGATTATTTTGAATAAAGCGTACGGCATTTAATCCTATCATTTGAGCAGCTAGGCTAGTATTGCCGTCCGGTAAAATAGGTGCGATGGAAAGATCAGCGACTTTAAGATTGGTTGTACCGAATACATCCAGCTGTCCGTTGACAACCCCATCTTGAACGCTTTTCCCCATCTTGCACTGCCCGCCATAATGATAGAAATTTGAATACGATGCTCTTACGAAATCACTAAGCTGCCGTCTTTTTTCTGCCTCATCGGTTATTTGGAAAACTTCCTCCGGAGGGTACAACACAGCTTTTATCCCGCTATTATTTACTCTAGCCTCTTGAATAATGTTGTACATATTAATATATTGATCCACCAAGAAATCCAGATCATTTGTTGCCAGTTGCAATGGGTTAAAGGAAAAGGACGGCAGTGCTTCGGGATCGCTGTGGGAGGCCATAATCGTCCCCTTACTCCGTGGGTTAAGATCTATAAGCCCAAAACTCATAACATTGATTTGCTTATTCACTAAATCCAGCTCCCACCCATTGCTTGCTATATCTGAAGCTGGAATAAAGAGTGGTGCAGGGGCTCCTAGAATTTGAAGGCGGCGACCCTCCCCTACATTATCCTTATTTTCAGCTGTAAATGCACCTAAAATAATCGGTTGATTAGGATCATCACCAACTACCGGTAGTATCTGTGATGTTAGGCGGAACACAAAATATTGCTGCCGCAACGGAGCAACAGTTAGCTTCTATGCAGGAGGTTACATCTTCTGCAAATGTACTGTCTAGCATGGCAGAAGAACTCCAAGAGAGAATCAGGCAGTTTAAGTTGTAACAGGAGCAGAATGCTTGATAAATGGTCTGACTTGAACAGATAAAAGGAGGCTGTCCCAAAAGTAGATCAATCTACTTGAGGGATGGCCTCTTTGATTAGCATAATCTGCCGAATTGAACAAATTACCATTCATAAAAATTCTCTTCGATCATTTCCTCGAATGAATCGGCTAATAACTTGATCTCTTTTTAATCAGTACTCGCGCGCTGCATCGAACCAGCGCCCAGCCATCTCCTCCGTTATAGGCCGGCCAATCTGGTGATCGGACTGGCTGAGTTGCCATACTGCTTCGCCAAGATCTTCTCTTTCGGTTGTTTCGATGCCTTTGAGGTTATTGAAGCACACGGTGAAGGTGGTAATGGCTGCCTCGGCATCCGCAAGGCTGTGGGCCTGAGCCAAGGATGCCCGTGCAGCATTGTAAGCTTCGTTAGCCAGTTTGGCCAGACGTTTAGGCCAAGACGAGAACGGGCGGCCATATTCGCTCTCCCACCACTCAGGCTTTCGCAATTGGCTCACTGAAGCATAGCCGGCCCATGGGCGTGTCTTGGCGCGTGTTTTCACTTGCTGCCTTAAGCGCTTGCCCGCGGTTTCTTCCACATTGTAGGCGATAAAACTCTCAAGCAACGGCCACGTGTCCAAGGAGGGCAAGTCCTCCAAATCAGGCATGAAGCGCAGCTCCAAATTCGTTAACCGGGCATGACGAGCCAACAAGTCCATGTCGCAGAAGTTCCCCCATAAGCTCAGTGAGTCAAGGTTGGGGAACCGGTCTAGACAGTCCAGCGATATGGGCTGTCCCAGCGGCGTGCTTTGCAGCGTCAGGCTCGTCACCTGGTGCAATTCACCAAGGTCAGGCAGGGTAAAAGGAGGATCATTCTTGCGTCGGCCGGTGCGTGGCGCTAGTGTCAGAGAATACGGCATATTTCCAGTGGCCGATAAGCGTAATAAATCGCCGGACACGTTCAGGCGGAAAGATCCCTTCGGAAGCTTCAAGCTCAGACGCTCTGCGGACTGGCCCAGCTCGATATGCAAGCCACGCACAATGGACTGACTGGCGTCCACCACCGTATCTGCAGACAGGATTGGAGCCCACGTCATCTCTTCAATAGGACGTGTCCGCGCCCAGTCCAAGAAGCCCGTGTCACTGCCTGAATAGTACAAAAATCGCGGCCAAGGCGAGCCCGCTGGCGTAGAAAAGGCATCGAATACGGTCCAATCGATTCTCGCGTCTGGCGCGACGTGAAGATCCACCCTTTTCCCCAATTCCGGCGGCCCGATAGATAGGCTCCCTACACCAGATCGAATGACAAGAGTGTGACTGCGAGGGCCCGCCAGGTCAATGGGATAACTACCGTCTTCGCTAACAGAATCAGAAGGGGTAGTTTGGTTATGAATTGGCATTTCCGTCATCCTTTCTTCTACCCTTGATTACATGTTTGATGCTCATTAGCTAATATAGTAGCCCTATATAATTAGGTATCTTATTTTCATTATAGTGATCGCTTGTCCTGAATCCACCTACTTATTACCTGAATTCTGGAAGTGCGCATGAGTCATCCCCTCATGAAAAAAGAGGGTGTCTCTCCGTCATTTTAGGACTTCGGGACACCCTCTTTTGAACGATTCCACATCTTCTACATGCTCGCCCTACTATAAAATTAAAACGTATTGTATACCTCTTCACATTCCTCTGCAGTAGGTTCATAAAAACAATGCTTCTTCCATCGTCCTGCGAGCGGCTGATTATACCAAGTGTCCGGACATGGCCCGGGATTTTCGAACGTTCCTGGACGGAAATACCATAGGGAGAATTTGGCTGGCCAACTCCGCTCCCCATTCACAGCCCGTCGCGCCAGACGGCGTTCCCTCTCTCTTGCGTTCTGATAGTACAAACCATGTTGCAACGCTTCGAACGCATGCGGCTGGTTGATCATTTGGGGAATTGTCCGGATGCCTTTAAAATCAGAGCAATTCGCTCTTACTCGGTTAATGCCAACATTTCCAACAAGGAGCATGCCCTGTTCGCCTTCGGTCTCAGCTTCAGCTCGAAGCAACCTTGCCAACATATCAATATCCTGTTGCCTGGCTTTTACGACTGCCATTTGCTCACCTCTTTAGATGTCTCTAGACTCATCATATTGTAGGCGAAGCGGAAATGTTACTCTGGCAAAATAAAGAGCGATAATATCAAACGTCATCGCGCAATACAAATTTGCTTAAGTCATTCTGCAATTGCTGTGACATATCCCTTAACTCTTTGGCGGAAATTTGGATTTTCTCCGCGGAAACTAGTTGTTCTGCTGTACCTGTAGCCATTACCTCAGCTTCATTCGAGGTACGATGGGAAATATCGGATACATCTGCAATAGAAGCCGCCACTTCCTCCATTCCAGCTGACATTTCCTCAGTGGTTGCGGATACGTCCTGAATTTGTTCACTTACAAGCTTAACCTCACTAAGAATGCAATCAATGGTCTCCTTCGTTCGTTCAATAGATTCCATACCCATATTCGTCTCGATTTGTATCGAATCCATAGCGGATACCGTTTCTCCAACAAGCGATCGAATATCAATCAATAGGTCAGAAATGGATTCCCCAGAGCTTGATGTTTCTTCAGCAAGCTCTCCTATCTCTTGTGCAACTACACTAAATCCACGACCATGCTCTCCCGCACGTGCCGCTTCAATATTTGCATTTAAGGCAAGCAGCTTTGTTTGCTTTGCAATCTCCAAAATTGACTCTATAATTTGACTTATACGTACTGAATGCTCATCAAGCTTAGCTACAATCTGGGCAGAATCAGCCTGAGTCCTCTTAATACTCTCCATTTGATCCACGGTTTCTATCAATCGCTGATTTCCAATTACTGCATTTTCACTTGCACGAATGGCAACCGAAGCAACCTCAGATGCCGCTTCCGCAACTCGTGTAATCCCAATCGCCATCTCATTCATTGCAGTTGCCGCTTCCACTGTCGTTCTCTTTTGTGAAGCTGTCCCATCCGATACTTTCTGCACAGAATCGGCAACCTTCTTCATAGCCTGTATAGATTGATCTGAGATTCCAGTTAGTTGCTGGGAGGATTGAAATGTTGTTAAGGAAATTTGCTGATTTAAGCTAAGCACTCGATTCATCGATCTTTGCATTTCATTAAAGGCCGCACCTACAAGCTGCAGCTCATCCTTAGTATTCAGTACAATATCCTGGGAGAAATCCCCCTTCGCCATCGACTCCGCTCTTTGCTTTAAGATACTCACTGTATCCATAACACTCCTAAAGAATGCTACATAAAATATGACTACTAATAGTAAGACTACCACCATAATCAACAATGTTATATTGCGCTCCGCAGTATAGTCATCGATACGTTTTTGAAGAATATGATCTAATTCCATTATGGCAAGTTTGAATACCTCATCTGCTGTTGTGATCGCAACCGTCCCTTGAGCGAAAAAGGTATCAGGATTCATGCTCATCTCTTGCTTATGTATAATTTCTTGTTCAAGTAAAACAAGATAGTTTTGAATATTTTGTGCAACCTGCCCTCCCTTCTCAACCAGATTCACATTAATGTTACTCTGAGATTCCGCAATTTTGGAAAGGGATTTATTTAGACTGACAAGAGCAGTCTTACTCTCATATTCTCTCAGGAGTAGCTGGATTTTCAACTCATCCGTTAGCGTTCTCGATGCAAGAATACCATTGCCACTTCCCCGGATAAAAGCGGAGTTTTCGATCAATGCAGGCAGTTCCTGAACGACCAATCTCATCAAATAGTATGAATTAATTTCATTATCAAGTGATAATTCAGACTCATCGGCACTGCTGACAATAAGTTCTTCTATCTGCTCCACCAGTTTTGAATGACGAACAAAACTATCTGATGCCTTTAAGCTTTCATAAGAATCACGCAGTTCAATCCATTCTCTATGAATAGAAGCCCATTTTTCATATGACTGAGGCAGGTTTTTTTTCTGGAATTTTGTTTCGATGTTTTCAATCAATTGAGCAATTTCCTGTAGCTTCGCCTCAATAGCACTCTTTGCTTCTTTATTTCCATTCAAGTAACCATTAATAAGCCCACGTTGTTGTTGTACTTGTAGCATGAAGGGCATTATTTCACTGATCTGCTCAACCCCAGCTTGTTCGCCTTTGATGAATTTTATTTGAGTTTGCTGTGTCGCGTTCCAATTATATAGAAGGACTACTATTGGAATAATAAATAGTACACTGATGAGCATAAACTTTTGCCCATATTTTAGCCTCGATAGAATCGAAGTAAATGGACTTAATAATTGGTCTAACATACTTTCTTACCCCCATGATATATCCTCTAAGATGTACAGTATATTTTACTGATAAAATTTACCGACACTTGTGATAAATATCATAGTCAACAACCTTTTCTAGCAGATAAATAGGATGAAGCCATTTCTCTTGAAACGCTGGATGGCGCTCACTCCTGGTCAATGCCCGACAGCAGAAAGGGAATAGCGGGCTGAATAAATACCTCCGGCGATAATTCCTTCCCCTTTCTCCTCCACTCCACAGAAGCACCATATAACCCCCAACTTAAAAGGAGCGCTGTGATTTTCAACGCTTCATCCGCCGCCATCGTAAGTTGTTTTCGCAGCATTTTATAGAAGATAATCTCGAGCTGCTCTCGAATAATACGAGCAATGGTCTCATCGTATCCTCGATGACACCGATTGGATAGCGCGCTCTGGAAATCTGTTATAGCTACGAAAATATCAATAATCGTTGCTTCATTCAGCACGCTATTCCCAAAGTCTATCGCATTCAAATTAATCAAAAGCACTTCGGATAAAACCTTGTCGAGCAGATCATATATGTCTTCAAAGTGATAGTAGAACGTTGCCCGATTAATCATCGCCTCTGTCGTAATATCCTTCACGGTAATATCCTTGAATTCTTTTTTACCTGAAAGTTCAATAAAAGAGTCCATTATTAACTTACGCGTTCGTAAGATTCGGGGGTCTGTCTTGGATTTCATCATTCCTGTCCCTCCAACATTTTAAACAGATGTGTCCATGTGTTGTATAAACGACAAATCACATGATCTATTGGTGTTCCGGTACATTTATTATGGCTAAAATGGGATTGTAAAAGCAAAGTGATCTTTCGGAAACTTCAAGGGGGAAACCATCATGGCAAATAACGATAAACGAATAGTCAGCGATAATCATATGATTTGCGATCTTGAGACCGGTGTCTGCGGCGTAGCTGGGGAAGAAGAAGTGGAGATGATTGATTTCAATCCACCTCACAAATCCATTACAGTTTATTATGTGACGGATCCAATCTGCTCACACTGCTGGGCGCTTGACCCTGTCCTACGACGATTTAAAACGCAGTATGGACATGTTTTTAACTTCCAAACGGTAATGGGCGGGCTGCTTGAAAAATGGGGGGATGAGCCGGTCGATCCACGTAACGGTATATCTGGACCTGCTCATGTCTTCGACCACTGGCGAGAGGTTGGGGAATACTCGCGTATGCCAATTGACGGTTCGCTTATGCTAAGCGATCCCGTTCAATCCTCTTACCCACCCTCTCGTGTATTTAAAGTGATTCAGCAACATCATGGCAATACAGTAGCCTATGATTACTTAAGACGATCGCGAGAAGCTTTATTCGCATTTAATCGAAATATCGCGAAGGAATCCGTCATGATTGACATCGTAAATCAGCTTGGACTGGATGGAGAAGCGATCATTCAAGATGCTGAACATCAATCCGGACAATCCTTATTGAATGAGGATTTTAGACTCGCTAGAAGCCTTGGTGTTCGAGGCTTCCCAACGATCGTCATGATCAATGAAGAGAATAAAGGAGCCAAAATCGTAGGTAGTCGTCCGTTGGAGTCTTATGTTGAGGGCCTTCAGCAAGTGTTAAATACGGGAGAAATTAAGCCAAGGCAACAACCATCACTTTCGAACTTACTTTCGCAAGAAAAGCTATTATTTTCTAAAGAAATTGAAGTGATGTATGAGATCGACAAGTCGGGGATCAACGCTTTTGTTGAAAAAGAACTTGCACCAGGAAGTTATGAAATAGGGGATCTCTTAGGGGAGTTCTACTATACAACAAAGAGTTCTTGATGGGGAACGTTGAAAATGAGCGAAAATAACCATTCCTCTTAATTTCGGTGCGTTTGCCATGTCTGCCCACGACATTCATAAAAAATTTATAATATTCCCCCTTTCATCTTTATAATTTTTTTGTAATCTGGAGCAAGTTCGTATTTGTGGTAAAGGGAGGGATATCGGCATGAGGTTTTGGGAAATAGGCTTGATCGTTGTTAATTTTGGCCTGTTGTACTGGACGGTAATCGCGAACAAGAAAGGCGGACGGGGATGGTTCATCCCTTTAGGGATCGCCTACGCTTTGGTAATTGTGCAGATTGTCGTGGAAGGTGGACGGTGGGAGATGGTTCCGGCCTACTTGACGCCACTCTTATTGATGGCTTATTTCTTCATTAACAAGCGGAAGAAAGCCAGTAAAAGCCAGATTGCTGTTACCGTTCAAGCGATGCTATTGACCGTATATTTATTGGTCTCGGTCGTGCCACCTGCGATGCTGCCAGTATTCTCGTTTGAACAACCCACGGGGCCCTATGCGGTCGGAACGACGGTTTATCATTGGGTTGACGATGAGCGACGAGAAACATATTCGGATAACACTGCTGATAAGCGCGAGCTGATGGCGCAGATTTGGTATCCGGCCGCCAAAGGCGTCGGAGAAGAGAGAAGCCCATATCTCCGGAACGCATCTAAGATGACGACAGCCATATCAAGCAAAATGATGGGTCTTCCGGATTTTGTGCTAAGCCATCTAGGGTTGATCAAGACGCATGCTTTGGTGGAGGCTAGGCTCTCGGACTCGGAGAGCCGGTATCCGGTTCTGATTTTCTCCCATGGGATGAACGGGTATCGCAATCAGAATATGTACCAGCTAGAGGAGCTGGCCAGCCACGGCTATATCGTAATCGCTATCGATTATGCCTACGAAGCTGCTGCCTCCGTTTACCCTGACGGAAGAGTCGCCGTGAGTAAGACCGACCCTAACTTGACTTCGATTGCTCAGTATGAAGGGCATATCCCTCTTTGGACCAGCGATGCTGCGTTTGTGCTCAATCAAGTGGAGAAGCTCAATCAGAAGGATACTGCAGGTCGATTTACCGACAGAATCGATCTTGAACGAATCGGCATGCTTGGACATTCATTCGGTGGAGCCGTTACGGTGCAAATGTTACAGAATGATTCACGTGTGAAGGCTGCCCTTAGTATGGATGGAGGGTTTTATGGTCTGCCGGTTTCGGTCAAAGGATTCGGAAAGCCTTTCTTCATGATGTATTCAGACGAGACGTACAGCAATGTAATGATTTCTTACGATGATGTCGCCAAACAGTTAGGTGGGGTAAGCCGTGAAGCGTTCGAAGCCCCGAGGAAAGAATATATCCAAAAATCGGGCTTTGCTCTGGCAGGCGGAGGGATATCGATCCTTATTCCGGGTTCAAAGCATGCAAGCTACACCGATCTTGCGTTATTCTCTCCCCTGCTTGGTCTCAGCGACGAGAACCCACGGCGGGATCACCGCATCGTGAACGAATTCAGTGTTGCCTTCTTTGATCGGTATTTAAAAGGGAAAGACGATTCTGCTTTGCAAGATCTGGCCGCCAAGTACCCAGAAGTGAATTTCAAGGTGAACAACTAATCATTTTTTATGAGGGGTAACCAACGTACACATGTAGCCCCGCACATATATCAAAATGCCTTTAATCCACATTCAGCGGGTTAAAGGCATTTTTGCGTTATCTTATCATTTCATGGCTCTTTGGGCGATAGGAGCTCTGTCTATTATTTGTATAACACCTTATCTACATTGTACTTAGCCTTGTATTCGTTAATAATGTACGTCTCGTATATTTCTCTATGGACGGCATCCTCAACCAAACAAACCTCGATCTTGGTTACTTCCTCCCGATTATCTTTGATGACCGACACCGTATCCTCGAAATGCTTCTTGATCCGAGGTCTTAGCTTCCGCGCCTTGCCGACGAATAGGAGTTCATCCTTATCATTGTAGAACATAAAGATCCCCGCTTTATCTCTAGGAATCTGAATGAAATCCGTAAACCCGTATATATGGCTTAATTTAGGATCAATCTGTTTGTAAATCGTGACATCCGGTGTTGGAATCGTTATTTGTATCATAAACATTCACTCTCTCTTCTGTGTCATTGTTATTTTCGGTTCGCCTCATGTTCTCGAGTCTAGGTTATATTCTATCTATTATGGACATACCTGTCTATTCCATGCAGGAAGTTCGCGCCATATATTCTTGACCTAGTACAAAGACCCCTTTTTCGAGGGGTCTTCTTTTCAATAAGAGAGGTGTATTTTAAAGCAACTTAATCAGCTCTTCTAGCTCATCAACCAATACTTTTGCAGATTCAAAATCAGTATTTTTTAAAGCCATTTCTATCTTCATTTCAACTGCTTTTTTATTTTGTTCAGCTTCTAAATAGTCTTTATTAAAATGACTAGCATAAATCATCTGTCTAAATTTTCGCATACTCATTTTTCTAATCGTCTTATCGTCAATGATCAGAACATAATCCATACCATTTACAACAGAATAGAAATCATGAGAAATCATGAGTATCGCACCTTTATAGTCTTCAATGGCTTTCTCCAATGCGATTTGTGAATAGGTGTCTAAATGGCTTGTCGGTTCATCTAGAAGCAATACGTTTGCTTTACTGGCAGCAACTTTGGCCAATTGAAGTGTATTTTTTTCTCCACCAGATAGAGATTCTATCTTCTGATTAACGATTTCTCCTTCAAACCCATAGCCAGAAATATACGATCTAATCTCATCATACGTATTAAATCCAGCATCGATAAATTCTTCGAGTATTGTATTAGAATCCTTTAGCATTTCGCCTTGAATCTGAGATAAATAAGCCACTTTAACATCAGCATTTATTTCAATTGAATCCTGATTATTTTTATAGATATCTCGGAGTAAAGTCGTTTTCCCGGTACCGTTTGGACCAATAATGGCTACTTTATCCGTAGATTTTATCTCAAAGTTAACATTGTCTAGCAGCAACTCATCATAGGCAACACGATAATTATTAACATTTACAACAACGGTATCTTCCAGTTCATGATCCATATCAAAACGAATATTCGGTTGCTTTATATCAACAAATGGCGCTTTAATTCTACGTGCTTCCAATCTTTCTTGAAACTTAACTCTGGCTTTTAGTGCTCTCCCTCTAGATGCATCTGCATTAACAGTCGCGATAGCTCTAAGATTATCAATGATGTTATCGTATCTCTCAATTTCTTCTTGTTCAGCGACTGCGATTTCTTGCAACTCAATTTTAGTCTGAAGTAATGAGAAGTTATAATCAATATATCGCCCATCAAATTCTTGGATCTCTTTATTTTCAAGGTGTATAATTTTGTTGAAGCAATGATTCAATAGATATCGGTTGTGCGTAACAACTAGCAGCATTCCTTTGTGAGAATTAATAAGATTTCTGAGCGCATTTAGGTTTTCAAAATCCAAAAATACATCGGGTTCGTCCATAATCATTAAGTCTGGACCACTAAGCATTTCCTTCATCACTTGAATAAGTTTGAATTCCCCACCACTCAGATCGGATACCCTAACATCTTTTAGCTTCATGAGGTTTGCTAGATTTAGTTTCTTATTAATTTTGCTTTCAAAATCATCCCCACCGATTGAATCAAATGCGTCTAAAGCTAATTGATACTTTTCTAATAATGAATCAATATCCGATGATGTTTCCATCTCTGTACAAATAGCTGTTATTTCATTTTGTATCTTAATAAATTCTTCCGCTATATATTCAAAAACGGTTGTTTCTTTTGTTTTGTCTTGTTGAGAGAATTGACTTACATGCCCAATTTTGCAAGTCGGGTCAACTTCTAATTTGCCCTCGAACAAATATCTTTCTGGATCCATCAGTATATCTATTAATGTACTTTTCCCATTGCCACTCGTTCCTATAAAAGCACAATGCTGTGCCTCTTCAAGCGTAAATGAAATGTTTTTATATAGTTCTTTTTGCGGGAATGAGAAGGATAAGTTATCAACCTTTATCACAAGTATTACCTTCCTTTATAACTAAAATAGTGTCTATTCTTAGGTGTATTACAAAATATAGATTTTGAGTGTAACACTGTTTACAACCAACTTCAAACCATTTGAATCCCATCGCTTTTAAAATCGGTAAAAAGTTCCATCCTGCTTCCTGACGAATAGCCTAGCTGTTCCATTTCATTTGAGTTGTACAATAAAAACTTGCCGTTACTTATGATACGGTTCAGCTTAACGGGTCTATCAGCGAAAATTAAGAAAGGAGCAGCCAAGGATGCTCCTCATTCAATCACTTATTTATCACCTAGCTTTATCCCTGCTATTCAACCTGTTATGTACATGAAAAGTTACCTTTGTCCCTGTACCTAACGTACTTGTGATATGAAGTCCTGTTCCGAAGTGCCGTTTTAGTCGCTGATCCGTATTAATCAATCCGACGCCTGAACGACTATCCACTTTTCTTTCTAATATTCGTTGCAATTGAACCTCGTCTATTCCGTCCCCATCGTCTTCAACGGTTATCTCTGCATGCTTCTCATAGACAAAAATCCGAATAAGAATCGTTCCTCCACGATTGCGCTTCATTATGCCATGTCTTATCGCATTTTCAACGAGAGGCTGGATCGTAAGAAATGGGACTTTTATGTCCCCGTAGCCATCTATCTCCCAAATAACCTGTAACCTTTCTTCAAACCGAGCCTTTTCAATATATAGATAAGAACGCACTAGACTTAACTCCTCTTCGATCGGAACAAGCCTATCCATATTTTGAAATTTAAATTTATTCCTCAAAAAATTGCTGAATTCATCGAGCAAATTACGCATTTTATCCAAATCAATATCGCTTAAAGCTGCTACAGCATTCAACGCATTAAATATAAAATGAGGCTGGATTTGCGCTTGCAGCCATGCAGCTTCTAATCGCAGTTGTTCCCGAACGGATTGTTTAATCGTAATTAACGCCTCGATCCGTGATTTTATTTCTATTGCTTCCACTGGCTTCGTCACATAATCGTTTGCCCCCGCTATAAAACCGCTCTGAATATCTTTCGGTTGGCTTCTTGCGGTAAGGAGCAGAATGGGAAGCTCTGTGAGTGTAAATCGCTCGCGAATCATGCGCGTCAGCTCATAACCGGACATCTGCGGCATCATAACGTCGGAGATGACCAGATCCCAGTCCTTGGTATCCAGCAAAGCCAATGCTTCTTTACCGCTCGTTGCCATCGTTACTTCGTATACGTCAGGTGGCAGTATGGCTTCAAGCACTTGAAGATTGACAGGATCATCATCGACGATTAATACGAGCGGACGATTACGATTTATTTGGAATGGAGCTGTTGGTGTTACCTCTTTCGCAGCTAGCGGAAGTTCCATTTTGTCCAAATCATCAGTAGAGGCTATTTTTTGCATCGCCATCGATTGTAATACGAACGGTTCCAATCGGTTCGAACTTTCACTTTCTTCCTCCGCTTCCTCATCCGCCAGATTTAACGAAAATGTAAATTTCGAGCCTTCCCCTACAACAGAGGATACATCTAACGTACCTCCATGAAGCTCAATCAACTGCTTGCTTATGCTTAAACCTAACCCAAAACCGCCTTCTATCATCGTCACACTCGTACTGCCTTGCTCATACGGACGGAATAAGCGCTTTAGCATGTGCTCATCCATTCCGATCCCCGTATCGGCAATCACAATATACGCTCTTCCGTCTTTGGCAAAAGCTTGTATCGAAATTGTCCCTTCATTCGTATATTTCACAGCATTATGAAGTAAATTGAACACGATTTGGATCACTCGATTCTCATCCGCAATTACCGGGGGAAAATCTTCCGAAATCTGATTTGCAATTGTGATAGACTTTACTTCTGCGTTAAATTGCAGCATATCCATTACTCCAGTCACAATTGGCTGGATAAATATTACTTTCCTTTGTAAACGTGGATTGCCTTCCCGTAAACTCATCACGTCAATCAAGTCGTTTAATATCCATGACAACCGACGTCCTACAGATAAAACCGTTTCAAGCTCCTTGATACTCCGTTCCTGCAATAAATGCTGTTCCCTTTTTAAAACGGATTGTGACATGTTAAGCATGCTATGCAGCGGATTTTTAAATTCATGTGAAGTGTTTGCCAGAAATTGATCCTTATGGTCATTCATTCTTTGCAAGGTTGCAGCAAGCTCTTTGGTGTTCGCATGCATGATAAAGTAACCCTTAAACCATTCAGAAGCTAAACAACCCATCGCAATAATCATATCGAACGGATAGTAGACAAGACTCAAACCGCTATTCAGCAAGATTAACGACCAAAGAGAATGGTTCACCAACGCTAGAAAAGAGAAAAGCAGTAAAAGATTGCTCTTTAAATCTTTGATTACTTTTTTAAACATTGTAATTAACGTGATAACTCCAGCAACAACAACTAATAGATAATAAACCGGAAAGAGCATAATCACTTGAGGTGGATCTAAAAATAACGTGATGCCGGCAGTCCCTAGATTCATTACTTTATAGACAGGGTACATCCTACGCCAATATGGAAGCTCGCGATGATTCATACACTGGAGCAAAGCATAGGCTGCAATAAGGAAAGCAATATTAGTCAGCCTAAAATCCCAATTACTTCCAATGTAAAATAATTGATGGAACAACTTCTCATCCGTACTAAAGACACTCGTGATCGTTACACATAATGCAAGCAAACTAAAATAAAGCAGCTTCTTTTCCTTATTTCCTAGTACATACAAAATAAGTGCATAGACAGCATGCATAATAAATATTATCGCTGCCAAAAACTGCATAAAAACGGAAGCATTCGTCTCTTTGGCTATAGCTTCTTCTGAACCAAATTTAATGGATCGGACAATGCCTCCGCTTCGACTATCCACATAATTTGCCGCCTGAATGACGATTTCGATTACACCGTTGTCATCTGCTGTAAAGGTTGTAGAATAAGGTAGGTCCTTCGAAATATATTCATCCTTTGTTGTCGCCACCTGTCCAGATTTAATAAGCAAGCGACCGTTTACATATAATTCTGATGCAGTGCGTACGCTGGGTACACGAATACTATAATTAGGATGCTTTGCAGGGTCTACATAAAGACGCAAACGATAAGAGCCATATCCGTATGGAGATGGCTTGTCAGCATGCAAAGCTTCATTCCATCCTCCCGGTACCTGAATATGCATTGGCGCATTATCGCCTAACAATTGTTGCCGACTACCATCTATCAACCATTGCGAGGGATAAAACTCCCATTCCCCATCAAGTAAGAGAATGCTGCCATCTTCTGCATTCCAATTGCGCAAATCAACGAATTGCCCATTATGAATTGACGCCTGTTTGGGAACATGAAACGCTTCCATCCATAAAATGCGCAAACCGGTTAAAACAAATAATATGAACACTAGCAATAATATAATATAGCTCTTTTTCATTTGATATTTGGATGAGTGAGTTTCCAAGAAGTATTTCTCCCCTAGTCATTTTCTTCTAAAGACATTTAAATAAGCGATATCCATAATTTACCACAGTTAATATAGCAGAGAAACGGACGATAGAGATATCTTTATGTCTAATAAATAGAAATACCTACTTGGAATTACTCGAGTTTGTTGTTCAAAGGAAATTTCGTGCTTGGTATTTGTTTCATCAATTAGTTGGCTCGTTTTTGGGTTTTATGGAAGTCATTTTAATTTGGGTGAGGTTTTCTAAGTTGATTTCAATTTGTAATTCGGTATGCTCATTAATAGCGATTAGGATTTTATCTTTAATTTCTAAGCTTTTTATAGGGTTTGAATTTTCAAAAAATATTCCCCATACCAAACGGTCTTCAGCATCCGTACAAGCAATAAATCCTTCATTTCCCATTTGACCATCACCGCCACAGATTTTCCCGTCTTGATAATCAATACTGACCCATTCATCAACGATCGTCCAACATTCAACATTATACTTTGATATGCTTTCAATGGTTGTGTCACACAAGGGAGAGCAATAAAATTTACTTTCATTTGTGTTGGGGTTATATACGCTGTAACAACTTAAGATTGTTACAGTGCCATTTGGAAAGATGATGCTATTAACGCCGGGCAGTTCATGCTTTTCAAGATTCCAATGTTCCGCAACAACAATATTCATAATAAATCCCCCTTTATATCTTAAGTTACTAATATATACTGCTACTTGTTGAGGACTAATAAGCTAATGACACTGCTACCTGAACTGTCTGGAGGAAAGGCTTATGCCCTGCATCATCAGCACAGTGGCTGGCACAGGTGTAGATGGAAATTCGGGAGACGGGGGAGCAGCAAAGGTTTCGGCTGCGTCCAATTGTTCCATCTCCGGCGAAAATTTTTCGCCGTCACTTATGGTACGGTTCACCATATCATCTATAAAGCGAACTTAACTCCTATCAAAAGAACTCGTCCATAAGGTAATAAGTGCATCACAAAGAGATCGAGCTAACTTTTGATGAGAGGATTGAGGAATACTTCTAAACTATTGCCCCTTCTGCTAATGAAGCAGAGGGGGCTTTTTGTGTTCCTAGCAAAATAGTTCGTAGTAAGTAGAAGATTATGATAGCAATCTAATTTTTTATATCGTATGATTCTTCACATACAATAAGATTTTGCAATAATAAGCTTCATAATATATACCTTATTACACTTTAGGGGAATAAGGTATACTGCGGATTATTTATATTTTCCGTACGGGAGTTTTTTCGGAATGGAGAGACTATGAAAAAAATTATTGTCTTTATGATTTCATTACTTATACTGTTCACCGGATTCGCAACACCAAGTTATTCATTATCAGATTCGCAATCTGATTCAATACAAACATTGTTAGATGATGCAAGCCGTATATCAGGTGTACCGGGAATGTCAATCTCAATACTTGCGAACAATGAAGTGCTCTACTTTTCTTCCGGGTACGCAGATCATGAAAAGGGACAATCGGCAAGTGAAAATACTCTATATGAGCTGGCTTCGGTAAGTAAAGCTTTTACCGGCATGGGTATTCTGCTGATGGAAGAACAAGGACTGCTGTCAATGTCAGACCCTATCCAGAAATATTTTCCTTGGTTTACGTTAAAGTATCAGGGGAAACACGTTGATATGCAAAGTATTACACTCAATAACTTTTTACACCATACTAGCGGCTTAACAAATGGCTGGCACAGTCAAAAAAATTCCACAAGGTAATACGCCGGATATGTTGCAAAAAACCGTAGAAATTCTCGTAGATTCTGAATTGTCGTCCTATCCTGGTGAGCAGTATAATTACGGAACTGTTAATTATGACGTATTAGGTCTGGTTATTGAGATTGTGTCGGGACAAAGCTATGAAGACTTTATGAGGGAACAGGTTTCAGCCGTTGGGTCTTCACCAGACGTATGTTTATAAAGAAGATGCTCAAGCCACCGGACAGTTGGCACAGGGCTACCGTTCTTCCTTTTTTATGACAACTCCATATAACGCGCCGGATTATTCCGGGAATAAACCCGCAGGCTACATCATTTCTTGTACAAAAGATATGGCGCGTTGGATGGGCATACAGATGGGTATTGTGCAGGACATACCCGAAATATTCCATACGGTTATCGAAAAATCACATCAGGGTGATATGTCTGTTCCGGCTGTCAATGAAATGCATTATGCGGCGGGCTGGTCGGTAAACGCCAACCAAACGATTATAGAGCACCCAGGGGGCAATCCCAATTTCGGAACCGAAGTAGCCATACTGCCAAATGAACGAACAGCCATCTGCTTGCTGACCAACGGCGCAAATATCAATAGAAGCATGGTACTAAAAGTTAAAGATATATTAGACGGCAATCTGACTCAGTCATATGGAATAAGCGGCACACAGCTTTTGGACATCATTTTGTCGTCCACCACAATTATTCTTTGCCTATTGGCTGTTCTGTTCTTTCTCTTAGGATTACGCAGAAGGAAAACGAATGAGCGGCAGCCAATGACAAAAAAGCGAATAATCGTAACAGCTATTTTGCTGATTCTACGATTGTCCAGTGTATTATGTGCTGTGCATTAGATTGGTCAGCGATACTTATTTGGCAAACATATAGTGTTCTTACAGCTTTGATTTCGTCGGCATTATTAACAGCAAGCATTACATGGTTTGTATACACTCACCGATATAATGCCTCGCTCCGATAATAAGCATTTCATTCGTTCGCCTTATTGAAAAAACGCGAAGATTTCTTTTAATGAGAGAACAATATCAGCAAAAAGGAAGTGCCAGGCACCCCCTAAATTTCGCCTCACTTATGTTACGGTTCACCGTAACATCCATAAAGCAAAATCGAATTAGAATGCCTAATTCCTCCACCTCAATAACCGCCTCTTTTGCTCAAAGAAGGAATTCTCTTTCATCAGCACAACCTGTTGACGTCGCTGATATTACATCTTTCCTATTACTCAAGCTGATCATAACCGCTAACTCCAAACGTGTTATGCTCTCTGTTGATCGGAAGGTTTCATCTTCATAGCCTTTTATAATCTCCGCTTCTAGAGCTTGTTCAATGGACTCCTGAGCCCATGAAGGTATAGAATTCGCGAATCTCAGCTCCACACTTTTTCCAGTAGGCTTCAGCCCATTCATCAGTATAACAGCGAATTCAGCGTATTTCACCTTATCATTCGTTTGAACGATCGGTATACCCTTGACCATACTAGTGCTCACCGCTTGCTTAATATTGACCTTGGCCAATGTTCGGAGATATCGCTTAATTGAGCTCCAGTTATCAGCTCAGTAGATAGATCTCTTGCGGGTACACCAGTCGCTTGATCAGCTGCGAGCACAGCAAACTTTGCAAAATATTTTCAATTGTGCTGAATCGAACACTAAGGTCAGGGCACTGGATAACAGAATTACATCTATTTCAGAGAAGTAATTTATTTAGAAGGAACGCTGTAATACGATGCGGTAAATGGTAAACTAAGAGATGAATAATCATACTGATATTCTAAAAAGGAGCCCACTCCATGACTGAAACTAAAGAGAGATTAATTGAAGTTATTAATTTTATCTCAGATTTACTTGAATACGGTGACCAAAAGATAGAAAGTAATAGTATCGACAATAAATTCATAGATACAATTAATAGTATTGCTAATAGTGTGGTTACCCTCTCTGGATTTATAGAACATTTATCACCTGATAAGAGTGTAATAGAGAGTCTCGAGACCTTTGCCGATAGTTTTGTTAAATTAATAGAAGCATTTAATGAAGACGACAGAGATAAAACAATAAAACTGTATAAAATTAATGTTATGCCAAATTTTAATAAACTTAAAAATTTGCTGATGACTATCGCAGCGGAAGATGCAATAGAGAGGCTACAAAAAGAATGGCCTGAAAGAAAAAGTTCAAATGGGAAAATATCCATTGATGCATTCACTTATGGAACTCCGGAAGTAAAATCATGGGGAGAAAACGCAGTTTTAAAAATAGGAAAGTTTTGCTCTATATCTGATAAAGTAACAATCTTCTTAGGCGGTGAGCATAGGAGTGATTGGGTCACGACGTACCCTTTTAACTCATTGATAAAAAAATACTCTAACATAACAGGACACCCCAAAAGCAAGGGCGATGTAATTATTGGGAATGATGTATGGATTGCTTCTGGAGCAACCATATTGTCTGGAGTACAGATTGGGGATGGGGCAGTAATAGGCGCACATTCTTTAGTTAGTAAAGATGTTCCACCATATGCAATAGTAGCAGGTAACCCAGCAAAAATAATTAAATATAGATTCGAGCAAGAATTTATACATAGTTTATCGCAAATAAAATGGTGGGACTGGAAAATAAGTGATATCGAAGTTGCAATACCATTATTATTAAATAATGATATTGAGGGATTTATAGCTTACGAAAAGTCTAAAAACTCCTATTTGTGAGCTTGTGTTAGAGACATCACTCAAGTGTTTGCGCTATCCTGCCGTTAGTGAGTGAAGGCTGCCGCTTCGTCGGCAGCCTTTCGTAATGACGCTATCGTGTCCCGTTAGTTGAGCGGCCCAGTTATTTCATCAACATACCGGACGGAATACGAAGATTAGTCATTCGGTAACAATAAATTCAGGAGGTGCTTTAGTATGCATCAGGAGATCAAGTCTAGTGCCCGAGAATCTTTCGGAGATTTCGCTCCGACGTTCGTACGATACTCGGAAGATGTGTTATTTGGAGATGTGTGGAGACGGAAGACTTATCCCTAAGGGATCGCAGTTTAATAACGGTTGCGGCGTTAGTGGCAGGAGGGATGACAGAGCAGCTTCCTTATCACTTGCAACTAGCCACTCAGAATGGATTACAGGAAGATGAACTCATCGAGGGAATTACTCACTTAGCCTTTTATGTCGGCTAGCCTCGCGCTGCTTCCGCTCTTCACATAGCGAAGAAGGTATTCGTGGAACAGGCGGCACAATAGACATCATGACCTTGGATACTTGTATATGACGAAGGCACCTGGCCGGGTGCCTTTTAATTTCGCCTTATTTATGATACGGCTCACCTCGATTTATCTTCACTGCACGGTAGATCTGCTCCACGAGTACCAAGCGCATCAACTGGTGTGGAAGCGTCATTCGGCCGAAGGACAGCTTCGAATTTGCTCGACGGAGAACCGCATCTGATAGCCCGTTGGAACCGCCGATCACAAAGGCTACATTGCTTGTCCCGTATGTCGCCAATCGATCGAGCTGCGAGGCCAAGTCCTCGCTCGACCAGAGCTGACCATCAATCGCCAGTGCCACGACATGGGCATCCGGCTTAATATGACCAAGAATACGCTCGCCCTCACGCTCCTTAACCTGCACCAGTTCGGCATCACTCATTTTCTCTGGTGCCTGCTCGTCCGGTACCTCGGACACTTGGAATTTCACATACGGTGCCAGCCGCTTGCTGTACTCCGCAATGCCCTGCACCAAGTATTTCTCCTTCAGCTTCCCTACGCATATCAATTGAATGTTCATTGTTGTCGTTTACCCCGTTTCCTGATTGATCATAATATAGAAAAGGAGAGCAGCGCACGCTCTCCCTTGTTGTCACATTATGCTTCTAGTGTACCCGACTTCTGCTTCTTTCGTCCATGTTGAAGCTCGCCATGCATGCGAAGGGAACTTGCATCACCCTCTTAATATTTGCACCACACCGTGTCCGCCGTCCACGATGACCCGATCCCCTGTCTTCAATCTCGTTGTTGCATTGCCACAGCCTACGACAGCGGGGATACCCAATTCCCGTGCCACGATAGCCGCGTGAGAGAGAGGTGCCCCTACATCCGTAATAATAGCAGCGGCTCTTGGGAATAATGGCGTCCAGCCAACATTTGTCGTAGATGCCACTAGAATCTCGCCCGATTGCAGTTGGTTTCCTTCCTCAGGTCGGTTCAGAACCCGGACAACTCCTTCTACTCTGCCTGAAGCGCCCGCAAAACCCGTGAGCCCATTCCCATCTTCCACAACTGGAGGCATGGATGCATCGAAGACATCGACTCTTCGCTCTGGATTGTTCGCCCACTGAAACGGATCGAACCGTCCACGAATCAACGTAGGCAGCGGCGGCAGCGCCACATATTTCTCGTATGTCTCCTTACGGGCAGCAACATGCTTCATACCTGCGTCGTCTCCCGCAAGCAACCGCTGCACTTCCTCCTTATACAGAAAGAACACATCGCTCCTCACCTCGCTGAGCTCTCCCGCCCGCAATGCAAATGCACGAATGACGCGGTACACCCGTACAAATTCGGATCGAGTCTCCTCTCTCAGATGGGCATACTCCGAAGCCTTGGCAATCTGCTTCTTTATGCGCTTCACCTTTTGCGGATGTTGCCGCTCAAACATTTCCCAAGCAGCTTCATATTGCGACCGCTGACGGTTCAGAAGCTGCTCCACATTTGTGTCCGATCTCTCATATTCTTCGATTTGAATCTCTAGCCACTTCGGATCCTCTCCTGGGTGAGGAAGAGATAGTTCAAATTCATGCGGGCCGCGATGACCGTATTGCTTCAGGTATTCTTCTCGACTCATCGTCCCCTGGAGTACCTGTGATATGCCGATAACCGGCCCAAGGCTGGCCAATCCGGAATTTCCCCGCAAATTTGACATTAATGCATTCGCAGTCTCCGTATCGGAGAGCTTGGTAAGCTCTTTGTTCAACTTATAACTGGTATCCCCAAATTTCCGTCCGCCTGCTATTAAGCCCCACCATGACTTGCATGTATAAGGCCACAGCTCATCACTCCATATGCTACACAGTTCCTCACACGAACTTGTTGCCTGAATACGCTTTGTCATCCTCGCACACCAATCGGGATTGTCGGCGAGGTACTGCTCGATATCCTCAAGCGTAGTCTTGACCTTCTTCGCAAAACGAAAAATAGAGGGAGTTATTTTTGTAAACACATGCCAACGAGAATAAGGGTATACGGGAAATTCCATTCCCTCTGGAATCTTGCCAAGTGTTTGGGACAATTTATCCAGACTGATGGCTAGCGGTATTCCCAATGCCGGAAATATAGACACTGGCAAACTTATATTTGTATATGCCCTCCCACATATATTGCCCGACATAATGCGGAAGCCCGATATCATATTCGATTCCTCATCAAGAGCTCTTAATACGGACCATGTCAGCGGCGTCATGACATCTGGAGTGGCTTCACCGATATTCGTATTCGTCCATAGAAAATCGCCGGAGTTCGTTTCATTCCATTCATACGTATCCAGATTCCCCAGCACTAGCGTAGTGATCGGTCTCGTCTGGAGAATATATAGTTTACCTTCTGCTACAGCCCACTCGATATCCTGTGGACTTCCCAGTTCTTCTTCCAGCTTAGACGCTAGTCGATACAGCTTGGTTACATGCCGCTTACACTCATCTGGGCCTTCGTACCTTCCCTTTGGTCTTTGGAGCGCAAATGACAAAGCATCCGCCTCGCCCGATACGAGCTGCTCTCCCAATCCATGCACATAATTGCCTACCATAGCTGCATGACTGCCTGTAATCGGATCAGCAGTGAAAAGGACACCCGATAGCTCGGGACGAACCATGATTTGAATGACGACCGCGATTTCATGCGCCTGCTCCATTCCTTTTACGGCACTATAAGCCTCCAACCGTTCAGAGCTTTTGGAGTCATATACCCTCCTAATTGCCTCTCGGATTTGCTCATCCGTCGTTACGTTTAATACCGTCTCGAACTCCCCTGCATAAGATGCTTGCGCAGAATCCTCGCTAAGCGCCGAAGATCTTACCGCAAACGCCACCTCTCCATGGTGGCTGCGCATACGCTTCACATAGACTTGCACGGCTGACCAAGCCTGCACATGTAGCTCCCCATCCTGAAAAGCCGACGTCAGTACGACGATACCCTCCGGCACAGGATATTTATGCTGATACATCCAAGCCAGCATGCTTCCTTTGCCTCCGGCATCTGCTTGCAATGCTGGCGTTAACTCCTCGAAATGTACAACCATTTTTCCCATGAGCAGCTGCTCCTCCCATATGCTTTCCCCGAATACATACGGATGCTGATTGAACCTCATGATGGCGATGACTAATAATCGTTATTCGAGAAATATCGCTTTCTCCCTTATTTGTAAAAGCTCTGTCTAAACATGTCGATATATTCGTCCGCTTCCTTCACCATATGCACATAATCATCAGAGTTTATCTGCATTGCATTTGCACGGTTCATCTTATCCTTTAGAAATCCATGGAACGTCCAGACGATGATATTAATTGCTTTGTCGATATCCAAGCCTTCCTTGAACTTAGAACGATCGAACCCTGCAAGCACTTTGCCGAACGCTTCCTGCGTCAGTCCCTTATTTCGCTGCTCGATGTGCGGCCTAATGTCGCTTGCCGTCTCGATATATGCAGCGTTTAGAAATTCGAACAGCTCCGGATACTGCATAAGCAGCTCCCATCTCACCTGTTGAACCTGCCTAAATCGAATAAAGAAATCCTTCTCCTCTAGATTGATTCTGCCGTAAAAAAGGCTCATGACCTTCTCAACCCCATAATCATACAAAGAGAGAAACAGCTCCTGCTTGTTATTGAAATAATGGAACAATAATCCTTTCGATATCCCAGCCCCTTTCACCATCTCATTGGTGGATGCATGCTCATATCCTTTTCGTACAAATTCCTTCATGGCTGCGTTTATGATTCGATCCTGCTTTTCTGTAGATAGGGTCATAAACTTCGAATTCATCGCGACTGTCACCCTTTAGTTGTTTACTTCGAGTATTTGGTAATTATTATCATAATTGTATTGACCACTTTGGTCAATATGCAAACTGAAAAGCTTTTGCTCTTCTTTCACAAAAAAATAAAAACTTTTATACCCAAACGCGTAAAAGCATGATAGAATACGTCTATGCAAATATTTACATGGTATTTATCAACAACTACTACTTGGAGGTGTTAAGAATGGCGACGATCATTCTGTACATGGCTTACCTGCTTATTCCCGTACTCAGCTTTCTGTTTCTGTTCAACCTGCTCGACAACAATAAGAAGAGAACACAATACTCCGTCACCTATGCATCCGTGATGTCGGCATTCTGCTTCATCGTGTTCTTGTCGGGCCAACTGTAACCTAGCAATCATTAAATTGACATGCAAAAGGGGCTGGATATCCAGCCCCTTTATTTGTGCTTTCCTATTAGGTTTTATTGCTTACTCAGATACACGGTTCATGATTCGCTTCAGGAAGACAGCAGCCTCTGCTCTCGTAGCATGTCCCTGCGGAACAAGCTTCTGCCCGTTGCCTTGGATCAATCCTTCACGAAGCAGACTTGCCAAGCTTTCCTTCGCATAATCCTGAATTTCACGGTAATCTGTAAACGCCTGAAGCGCATCTGCATCCCCTGTCGAGCTCAACTTGCTGAATTGTACAAGTGCACGCGCCGTAATCGTGAACATTTCCTGCCGTGTAATCTTATCGCTCGGGCCAAATGTCCGTGCGTCCCTACCTTGTACAATTCCATGTTCTTTCGCAGCAGCTACGGCATCTGCATAATAGGCATTCGTAGGAACATCCTCAAAGCCGCTCATCGACTGCACAGATTGCAGATTCAACACGCGTGTCAGCAGGACAATGAAGTCTGCACGTGTGACTTGCGTATTCGGAGCAAAGCGATCCGCTCCAAGACCCTGAATGATTCCTCTGGCAGCTAACGACTCAATAGCTGTTTTCGCCCATTCCAGCTTATTGATGTCATGGAACGTTACCGCAGAGAAGCCAACTGCATACGTACCGAGCTGCTTCACCGCAAATTGCACCGTTCCTGTCTTTGCATCATACTTTGCATTTGAAATGATAGTAGGACGTCCTTGCTCATCTACACCCCATACAACGATTGCTTGTGGACGAGCCAACTCGTCTGCGCTTGGCTGATACGGAATTGCTACCTGCACAGCTGTTCCGACTGCGATGTCTTTCAGCGCTTTTCCATCTACTCGTAGTTCCAACTGCACGGCCGGATGATTTGCAGTACGTCCAAGCAACTCTGTTCCCCATGCACTGCGATCCGGTTGAACGATGGCGACATCAATCGTCTTAGCTCCTTGAGGAGTTTTCCCATTCGTCACATTCGAAGGAAGCGTCACACCCGCATGAGGTGTAACGATCTCATATTGCTGCTTTAGAGAAGCATCTGTCAGTGACGAAGATGGCATGGATACGAGAATATCCCGTACCTCTTTGTCTGCCGATACTTCAATCCGAACCATCTTCACACCATTCGAGTCCGGCTTCAAGCCGTCTTCAGCCTTCTTAAGCACATCAGCAGGGATGACTGCCGTAGCTGTTGTACTGCCTGCATCCCGCTTCGCTTGTACCACAATCTTGCCATTCTCCAGCTTCGCTGCTCCTGGATCTGGCTTCGGCGGCTCTGGACGCTTGTTCTCTTCTTTGGAACTGTTCGAACTCGAATTGTCCGTTGACGGATCCGGAATATTTGGCTTATCTTCTAGTTCTACCTTCAGTTGGAAGTCTGCATACTTCGTTGCATCCGCCGCACTCATCGCTCGAATGACGGCTGTGCCCGGCTTCAATGCCTTCACAAGCCCATTCAACGTTACACTTGCAACTCCTTCTGAAGAAGAACTATACACAGACCATACAACAGATTTATTGCTTGCGTTGTCCGGCAATACCGTTGCATTCAATTTCAAGGTGTCTCCGACTTTCAGCGTTCCCTCGTTACGGTCAATTCGAACTTCCTCAATACGAACCTCTGGCAAACGATCGACCGTAATAAGACTATCTGCATACACCGATTCTACGACGCTCGTCGCCCGCACGATTGCAGTTCCCAGCTTAAGTCCGGTTACCACTCCATCTGCGCTTACCGCCGCAACGCCATCCTCTGACGATCCATAGACCGACCACGTAACAGAACGATCATACGCTTGGTCTGGCAGAACCGTTGCATTCAGCTTAACGCTTTCGTTCACAGCCAAATTTACACTCGGCTGATCAAGCACTACCGAAGTAGGAGGATTACGCTCCAGCTTCCGAATCGAAAACTCATCAATGACTACATCATTACTATTCTTCACGAGGAACTTCATCTCGTTGCCAACAACCTCAACGGCTACATAGATTTGCGCCTTCGTTCCATCTATTTTGTACTGCCAATCTTGTGGGACAACTTCATAGAACTTCGGCCCGGAAGAGCCTGCGACGATGTAAGTGGTGCCCTCTCCCTCACCGACGGGTTTGCCACCGCGGAGTGGATACGTACGCAGGTAAACATGATCATGGCCATTCAAGGCTACGTCCACATTAAGTTCATCAAATGCGGATGTCCAAGCTTCGCGAATACGCTTCTCATTATTCTTGCTGCCATATGGACCACGATGGAACGTGACGATTTTCCACGTTTTATCCGTTGCAGCCAAGTCACGGCGCAGCCATTCCTTCTGCTCCTCGAAGTCGTACTCACTATTCAGCACTGCAATATGAGCGTTATGATAATCAAATGAATAATTGCTGCCCTTTAAGCTGTCTATTCCATTCTGAGGATTGTTGAAATGGGCAAGGAAATCATCATTTTTCCGAGTACCCGTTACCTCGTGGTTGCCGACCACCGATACAACTGTCGTCTTCAAGAACGTATCCTGTACGGCCTTGAACCACATATTCCACTCGGCCTCTTTAAATCCGTTCTCTACCATATCGCCAGCCTGAAGGATAAAGTCATAATCAGGTTGATCGGTCACTGCTTTTCGTACAATATTGCTCCATAGTTTGAATCCTGCCTCATCTTCGGATTGGGAATCGCCGAAGAAGAGGAATTTTGTACGTGTACCGTCAAGCTCAGCCGTCTTGAATGCGCCCTGCTCACTCACTTTATCGCTGCCGTTGCCAACACGGTATACATATTCCGTTCCCGGCTCAAGTCCTTGCACAACTGCCTTGTGTACACGAACCGTACCGATATCCCACGTATGGAACATATTGCTCGTACCGTTCACACGAATGACATTCGCATTGTTAAAATCGACGAAGTCTTTCTTCTTCACGAGCTCTACTACTGAAGCATCCACGTTAATCTTCGAATGCCATGTAAATCCGCGAGAGGTTGCAGGATCCTCTCCCATCGACACACTGATGTTGTAAGGCAATTCGCTGCCCGCTAGCGGGGATACCTTGAACTTCACAACCGGACTGAAGCGTACTCCCTCGTTCGCTTGCAGCTCGTATTCGCGTACCGTCCCCGTCAGTTTATTCGTGGTAAGCCTGCCGTCAGCGCCCGTTACACTTAACTCTATTCCATCACGTGTCACGATACGCGCTCCCTGCACCGGAGCACCAGCCTCATCTACAACCCCAAGCACAGTGTCTTGCCCCTCAGCTACACCGTCTGCATTCCAATTCAAGCGTAAATGATACTGAATAGCTGCGTGCATAGGCAGGCCGAAGAAGCTAAAATCGGTATTTCCCTTATCTGCCAATGCAATGCTTCCGGATTTAAATTCAACCTTAAATGTGCCCGACACATCCGATTTCAGGTGATATTCAATCCGCGCAAGCGCTTCGTCATCCTTCAAGTTCAACTGATTCACATCAGACAGCTTCAGGTTCACTTTCCCATCTGGGGCAATATGATGCTCGATATTAGCAGGAGCAAGTTTATCGCCTGCAACTACTTCTATCTTCTCTATCAAACTTGGATCAACCTCAAATCCAATTTCAGCACGTTTAATATTGGAAGGCTTGAATCCTTTAACCTCCACCTTGTAAACATTGCCTGCATAAGCATTGTCTGCTCCCGTATATACCAGCCTCGATGCGCCAGTATCGACTGTGAACATCCATTCTTTCTCTGCTCGATTCCCGTTTAGGTCACGAATTTTGACCATCACGACATGAACCCCGTCTGCCAAAGGTACACTTGGTGTGTAGTGAATTTCGCCCTTAGGTGGATAAAATCCATGCTGCACCAGCTGTCCGTCCACATACATGCGTACCTTATCAGGATCAATTAATGTTGTTCCCGGATGCTTAATCGGATCATATCCGAAATCTTCCCCGTACACATGAATTCTTGGAGTCGAGGTATGAATCGTGCTGCCGTCAACTGGAGAGAAGTCCTTTAGCACTGGAGGATCCATGTCATCCGTGTTCGGGCCATACAGCGCTCGAATTTGATCGATATAGAGAGTCCCATCGTTCTTGTTTGTATTTTTCGTCTCCATATATCGAATCGGCATGGAAATTTGAAGCGGAAGAGGTCTTCCCTTTGGAACCGCTGCCTCGATATACTTCCATCCTTTGAAATCAAGACCCGTCTTCTCATCCGTATAATCAATATCTACTGCAGCCCCATTGCCGTCTCGCAGCTGGCCGCGCAGCCAGTGCTTTTGACCGTCACCATACACCCATACGCTGATTTTTTCCGGATAGCCAGGAATCTCAATATATTGATCCTTACTTTTTGTATTGATGTATGCGCCTGATATCCCCACTGTATCCGTGAAGTCATACTTCAGCTTTGCTGCTTTGCTGCCGAATCGAACATATTCCTCATCCGTCGTCTCGCTGAGCTCCACGAGCTTGTATCTTGCACCACTTTCTACAAAGTAACGATCCAGACCATTCTCGAAGTCTTCCAACACGATGGGCTTCAGCCCTATATTTACATCCATTGATGCCTCGACATTACCGTACTTGACGATAATCCTGCCGTTCTTATCCGTTTCCGACGTCGCGGTAAATAAACCGTTAGCATCAATAGAACCAATCGGGCCCTCGACCTTCCACTCAAACTGGCGATTATCAGAGACTACGACTTGCCCATCTCGAACAGCCGTGACCTGCATGCTTACTTGTTCGCCAGAAGAGAAAGCCTTTACCTTGTCAGGCAGTATGAGGTCTGTCAAATCCTTCACAACCTCGACTTGACCTTGCCCCCTCACGTTACCTGTTGCTGCTTCCACATTTGCGATCCCTGCAGTAGATCCAGCAGTAAACTTGCCATCCCCTGCTATCACTCCAAGTGAAGGATCAACTGTCCACTGCAATGCACCTGCATAGGGAGCAGGATGTCCATTTGCATCTACCCCAGCTGCTGCGAATTTGAACGTTGAACCAACGAGCACTCGCTCCATATTCGGCTGTACGAACAGCTTCGATGCAGTACCTTGCTCTGGTGCCTTATTTACGAGCAGCAATCCGTTTGCCGTCTTGCGCTCACTGCCGTCAGATGGACGATTTAGCACCTTGCGAGTTAGTTCACCCGGCAGCTTCGCTACGAACGTGGACGAGCCGCCACCATCTAGGCATAGCGCATTGACGACACCCATGTCCTTCAGCACCTTGCCGAAGTCATCATAGGATACACCTTCGCTAAATCCAGGTGCACGACCGTCGATCACCATCATAATAATGGAACCGTCAGCCTTCGTTCCGATTGCTACTCGTGGATAGAGCGCCTTATCTGTATGCTCTTGTGCCACGCCGTCCTTGACCAGCATGAACACACCGCCGACTGCCATTTTAACGTCTTTCCACTCATCCTCCAGCTCGAAGCTTGCGGAGATTTCATCTCCTACCTTCAGCTGACCGAGGATTTTGCGGTTCTCTGTTCCGGAAGCAGACAACACAACCTTGCCCGAGGCAAGCGGGGAGTCCCCTTTGTCTTTGCGTATTTCCGCGACCTTGAGTTTTAAAGTGCTGCCACTCTTCACTTCTCCCGACAACACATCGAGGATAACTTCGTCGCCTATATTATTTGTTTTGGTTGAAGTATGGAATGCGGATGTGAATAAGGACAGCTTGTCCGCATTTTCCCTCATCCGATTAATTTCTGATATTTCATAGTCTTTGCCGCCAATGTGGAGGGTACGCTTCAACTCAGGACTCAGTCCATATATGGACGTTCCGTCCTTCTTCAATCCATAAGCATACCAATCCCATTTAGGCGGCGGGCTCACTAATATTTCACCGTCTCCCATGAATAATCCAAGAGGCACGCCTGTCGTCATATCATAGAAGTCGCCGTTAATGGCTGCGATGACCCGATTGCCTGCCTTGTCGGCATTATCGGCCATCTTCGTAACACCCGTCATACCGTACACTTTTCCGTCCGTCATTCCAGGCTGCAAATCCAAGGAAGGATTCTTCGGATTGAACTCCACGTAATGAACCTTCTCTTGCCCTTGTGGAAGCTCCATATTGTTCCACGTGTAGTTCGCCCCTGGCGCAAGTTCCATCTTGCGCTCATCCGTAACTTTGGCGAAGCTCCCCGAAGCAGCGCTAGACGCCATCGCCATACTAGTCCCTGTCGAGGCAATCGTGGACCAGATCATACATAGTGATAGAACAACCGCCAATCGTTGTCGAATTTGTTTCATACGTAATGCGTTCCTCCTACCATTGAAATGTTCGAGAGGCCTTGTCCTCTCTATAACATGACCTAGTATAGTCGGCTGTCTCTGCAAAGTAATGAAACATATTTATCATTTCTTCGCCGATTCTACTCTTTACGGAATATCAAAAATTGCTAGATACCGAACTGCTTCCGATACTCAAGCGGCGTCATATTTACGATCTGCTTAAATACCCGATTGAAATACTGCAGTGTTGTATATCCAGCAGCATGTGCAACCTCATAGACCTTGAGATGTGGGTTCAATAGAAGTTCCTTCGACTTCTGTATACGAACCCGATTCACATAATCAACGAAGGAATAGCCATATCCGCGCTTGAACTGAGCACTGAAATAAGAGATGCTCATCCCGTACCGCTCACTCAATTCAGATAGTGTCAGTTCCTTATAGTAATAGCTTTGAATATATTCGCCTGCCCGTTGTATAAGCAGCCCCGCATTGTTCCTCCGCAACATATTCGTACGAGCCGCCCAATGCTCAGCCATACGCTGAAAATGGGGCACAATATCCGCTTCCCGCTCCGGCAGCAGATCCGAATAAGTGATTTCATGCTTGCGGAACAAGCACCGCCACTGGGCATCCAGTTCCCGTAAACATTGGAATCCAGCTCATCTGCGGTACGAGCATTTCGCATTAAACCCTGTACCAGTTGCTGCTGCTCCTGCAGCATGTCGACAGCTGTGAGGCTTCCGAGTCGGTGGAAGAACCGATAGATGTGCCCATATTGGGTGTGATATACACGATAATATCCTGCCAGCTTGCTGGCTCTTCGGAGCGCATCACTAACCTCATCACGCTTCCAAGGCTTCGGCAAGAACGCAATGGCGCCATATCGCATCGCTTGAAGCACGAGCTGGTGATCCGACGAGCGCCCTGTGAGCACCACCACAATCGGATGCTCCCTCTCAGATAACCCTCTAGCAAGAGTCAGACCGTCTATCCCGAATCCTGACGTATCAGCGATTACGACTTCAGGCCATAATTTCTCAACCTGTTCCCACGCTTCCGGCTGGCTCCCCGCTTGTCCGACGACTGTATATCCTCCCTCTTCCACCATCTGCACGGCTTGCCTGCGCTCAATAACATCTTGATCCGCCAGCATGACCCGCAACATCAATATCAATGTCCCTCCTTCGCTACTTCTACTTGGTAATCAACGTTAGCATAGTCCGTTGCAATCTGGTCATGTTCACCCCAATCTTATCCAAATCTTAATAGTTTGAGACGAACCACCAGGAGCGCAAATTCCCAGCACCAAGCTAATAGGCCCAGTCCTCCTCCATCCAATTGACTCACATGACTTTACCGATAATCCTCGGATCCCCGGTTTGCAAGCGCTTACTTAATTGTTGAAATTGAAGTCTGCTGCTTGCACCAACGTTGACTAATCGCCATTTCATCAGTTCCTCCTGTCCTTAATTTTGGGGCATCACCTCCTTTATCGCATGTTTCCTGCCCGAACTACGCACAATGATAGCAATGCTGTCAATTTTAGAAATGAACGGGAGAACAGCCTTCTATGAAATCCATCATCAACCTGTATGTAACTGATTTGAAACGCATTACGAGTAACTGGGCTGCCGCCATTGTCATCACTGGCCTTATCGCCCTGCCATCCCTATATGCATGGTTCAATATCCTGGCATCCTGGGATCCGTACAGCAACACCAAGGGGATATCCATTGCTGTCGCCAATAACGATACCGGCGATACACTCCTCGATAAGCCTATTAACATTGGCAAACAAATCATCGAATCGTTAAAGACAAACGAGGCCATCGGCTGGACATTCATGGATGAAAAAGAAGCACTGCGCCGTGCCGAGCGCGGACAGGTGTATGCCGCCATCATCATTCCAGCCGATTTCTCTGCGCGTATCGGTACCGTACTAACAGACAATCCCCAGAAGGCCGAGATCGTCTATTATGTAAATGAGAAAATCAATGCCATCTCGCCCAAAATTACGGGCAAGGGAGCCTCGGGCGTGATCCAGCAAGTCAGCTCCAACTTCGTTCGCGAAGCGAATCGAACCATTTTCAAAATATTTAACGAGGTTGGCGTAGAGCTGAAGAATGAGCTGCCCACCATTGAGAAGGTCAAGAACCTTGTCTTCAAGTTGGAAAAAGGATTCCCCGAACTCATACATGTGGTCGATGTGGCACTTCGCGATACGGCAAAAGCAAATGACATTGTCGCTTCGGCCCAGCGCAATCTTCCACTGGTATCCCAAGTTGCCGAGGAAGGCGCCCGCTTCTCTCGAAGTGTCGGCGATCTGCTCAATTACAGCGAGCAAGGGATTGATACGATTTCTCCCTTTATCAAGCAGGATCTTAACTCCATCCATCAGACTGCACTGGCTATCCAAGACCTGACCTCCATTCTGCAGGATGCGGGCAGTGATCCTTCTATCGTGAAGGAGGCACTTAATCGTGCAGAAGGACGGCTGGATACGGCCGTCACCCTTGTGAATGGTCTGAACAACTGGTTCAATCGGCTCAACGGGCTTGTCCCAGGCGATCGCTTCGGCAGCACCATAGACCGTCTGCAATCTATACGTGACAAGCTGGAGCGACAGTTAGCGATTGTTCGACAGATCTCAGGCGCGGTGGAGCGCGGTGAACAGGTATCGGCAGACCTGATCAATCAATTGAATCGAATATCCAAGGAAACAGCAGATGCCACCGGCAGCTTACTGAATCGATATGATGATGAGATTAAGCCAAATATCGTTCAGGGCATCCAGACAGCCAAGCGTACCGTAGGCAATGCCCAAACCGTCCTTCAGGATGCGTTGAAGCATATGCCTGACGTGAAGACGATCCTGAACGATGCAGCCAAGCTGATTACAGTCGGCAGTGAAGAAATTAAGAATATACAGCAAAGTCTGCCTGAAGCACATTCCAAGCTAACTAACATTGCAGATCGAATTCGCGCACTGGAGGCACGCGGTGATATCAACGAGATTATTGATTTGCTGAGAAATAACTTCGAGAAAGAGAGTGAGTTCTTCGCCGAGCCCGTCGTGTTGAAAGAACATAAACTGTTTCCAATACCGAACTATGGTTCGGCCATGTCACCATTCTTCACTACATTATCTTTATGGGTCGGCGCCCTGCTCCTGGTGTCGCTTCTGACGGTGGAGGTACATGAGGAAGGCGCTGCGTATAAGGATTATCAAGTATACTTCGGCCGCTATCTCACCTTTGTAACGATTGCCCTGCTGCAGTCTTTACTTGTGACCTTAGGCGATTGTTACCTGCTGAAGGCATATGTGCTGAATCCATTCTGGTTCGTCATCTTCGGCATGCTGCTTAGCGGCGTATTTATGCTAATAGTATATACGCTCGTATCTGTTTTCGGCAACGTTGGCAAGGCGCTGGCCATTGTGCTGCTTGTCCTCCAGCTTGCGGGATCTGGGGGCACCTTCCCGATTCAAGTAACGCCGCCGTTTTTCCAAGCGATTCATCCGTATTTGCCTTTTACCTATGGCATTAGCATGATGCGTGAGGCTGTTGGTGGGATCCTGTGGGATGTGGTGCAGCGCGACCTGCTCATGATGTGTGTCTATATTGCGATCACGCTCGTCATTGGTTTGTTGTTAAAAACACCTCTCAATCGCTCTAGTGCCAAGTTCGTGCGCAAAGCGAAAGAGAGCAAGCTGATCCACTAGTACATGTCCAACTGCAATCCAACGATCAGTACATTCAGAATGGTCGCCAATAACCCTTTAACCATATTAGCGGTAGCAGTACAATTACTCTCCCCGTGAGTCCTAAATCGAACATTTCACCCCCTTCCTTGTTCATCGAACCATGATACAATGGAAGATGCCAACATGGACAATCGGGGGAACGCTCATGCGCTTATATCAACAAGTATGGACAGACGTGAAGCAATGGGATCGGAACATTAAGCTGTTTTTTGTCGCCAACTTATGCTTCCAAGTGGGCGGTGGCATGTTCATGGTGCTTTATAATTTGTATATTCAATCACTCGGGTATAACGATGATATGAACGGGACGCTCATCAGCCTGCAATCTCTTGCAACGGCTTTAATGTTTGTCCCGATCGGCTTTTTAGGGGATCGCACGAGCCGGAAGAAGGTTCTCATTTTCGGCGCACTGCTGACAGGAATAGGATTCATTGGACGCGCCTATGTCGAATCTGTGATGAGCTTGAACATGCTCGCGATTTTCTCAGGACTTGTCGCTTCGGCTTTCCAAGTCATCGCAGTCCCATTCCTTGCGGAAAATGCGCAGAAAGAACAGCGACTACAGCTCTTCAGCTACCACTTTGCGCTAGGCTTAGCCGCTCAAGTGCTCGGCAGCATGGGGGGCGGCGCATTGGCCGACATACTCCAATCCGTCGGATGGAGCAAGGTTGCAAGCTTGCAGACGGTATTGATGTTAGGAGGAACGGCTACATTAGCCGCCTTTCTACCGCTGCTCGCTGTTAAGGAGGCTCGCAAGCAGGACGTTCCTGGGGTAGAAATAGAGGCTGAAGATATGAATTCAGCACAAGCAGCGGCTTCAGTAGCAGCTCCTGCACAAGCTGAGACATCCCCGATGCCTCAACCGGCTGCAGAATGGCGCGATATCCGCCGCCTCACCTTCTGTCAGCTGCTTGTAGGCTTAGGCTCAGGACTCGTTGTCCCTTACTTGAATTTATATTTCACGAATCGATTTAACGCTTCTATTACCGCTGTCGGCTTCCTGATCTCACTTGGGCAGATCATGACGATTATCTCCATGCTCATTGGACCAACACTGGTGAAGCGGATCGGACAGGTGCCTGCGATCGTCGTGTTCCAGATGCTGTCCCTCCCCTTCCTGCTGCTTACAGGATTTACAAATGCAATCTCCATCGCCATCGTGAGCTTCCTGTTCCGGCAAGCGCTTATGAATGCGGCGAATCCGATTCAATCAGCGGTCATGGTTGACCGTATCTCGGATTCACGTCGTGGAATTGCCAACTCCTTAACACAGACAGCCTTCATGCTTGGCTGGGCGAGTATGGGAACCGTTCAATCGTTTCTGGTCACCACTTACGGTTACTATTGGGGCTATGCGCTAACCTTCAGCATTACCGGTGTCCTGTACGTAACCTCATCCATCTGTTATTTCACGATGTTCCGAGAGAAACGGATTCCAAAGGGTCTTCAGGCAGAGGGAGTCACTACATAAAGCAGGATCAACAGCCTCCTCGCTCTGGACAACATCCGTAACAATAACAAAATCGCTGCCTGATAACCCAGGCAGCGATTTTTATATAATCTATATGATGATTGCATAATACGACTATTTACCATTTACCCTAATAAAACCTCTTACTGTTCCACTACAAGACTATTCGCCTGCAAATCTACAATCTACAAGCCTACAACAGCTTACTTTCCTTCGCTTTCTTCAAGAACTTATCGCTGTTCTTATTAATTGTCTTCTTCAAGCCTATACCAAGTACAAAGGCAATTCCGATATAGATCAGTAGGATAAGTACATGCTTCGTCACAACATCCCATAGAATTCCTCCCACTGCCTCACGCATAATGCCTATCGCATGTGTGAACGGCAGGAACGGATTCAGCTTCTGGAAGAACTTCGGCGTCATTTGAATCGGGAATGTACCACCAGAGGCCGCCAATTGGAACACAAGCAATACAATGGACAACGCCTTACCTACATTACCGAATACCGATACCAACGTATAGACGATGCTGACGAATATGATACTGATGAAAATCCCGAACGCGAAGAACCAGAATTTATGCACGACATAGGTTTTGAGCAGGAACATGTCTCCCAGTGTCACGATCATACTCTGACATATACCGATCGTCACAAAGGTCAGCCAACGTCCGAAGTACACTTGGTAGCTCTTATAGTCATGCTTGTTCTCGATGTCTACAATCAGCATGGAGATGAGCAGCAAGCCCCCGACCCACAATGCCAATGTCGAGAAGAACGGTGACATCGCTGAACCGTAATTCGGTACAGGGAACAGTTCATGCTGATTAAGCAATACCGGCTCCGCGAAGAACTGGCTTTCCTTAGCCGCATCCTTACGAAGCAAGTCAATGACTTGATCCAGATCACCTTTTTCTTCGAATTCACGGATTTTGGATGCAATATCTTTTACTTTCTTTTTGATTTCTGGGAATTTGTCACTGAATTCATCCAGTCCATCTTCCCCCGTGTGAATCTTGCCCTTCATATCAGCCAGTTGGGTCTCGACCTCTGGAATCATTGAGAACATTTCTTTTTTCACGTTCTTAATGAAATCCAAGCCTTTGCGAGAATCTTTGACACCCTTGTCGAAGGCAGGTACAACATCCGAATCGATCTTTCCGATTACTTTATCAATGGACGCGCTCGTATCCTTCGAGGAATCATATATCTTCTGCAGCGCATCCTTCGTCGGTTGATTCGCTTTGCCAGCCGCTTCACTCGCACGCTTCAGCATATCCGACAAATCTGCCAGTTTCCCTTTTACCTTATACATACTATCGACGATGTCTGTAATGGCACCATCATCCACAGTCTGCTTCATTTTCTCTGTTGAGGCGATAATTTTATCCGCCAGGTTCTGCCCGTTACTGATGTGGTTCTTTGCATTATTGATTTGATCGATTACCTTATCCGCCGTATTGCGGTTCATGATCTTATCTGTCATTTCAATGACATTGCGAGTGCTGTTCTGCATCTTATCGATCATCTTCAGAGCATCGCGATTCAATGCCTGCATATCTCCGCGGATTGTATGGAATCGCGGTTTAATTCCATTATCATAATCGCTAACGAGCTGAGCAACGAGTTCACTTGCTCTTGCTGCCGCTTCTGCGCCAATCTGCTTGCCGCCAGCCAAGCGATCCTGCAGCAGTGTGAGCTTCGTCTCCATGCCCTTCAATTGAGCAATCAACAGATCAGTGTCTATGCCTGTCACTTGAGCCAGCTTGTTCAGCTGATCCTTGTACTTCTCTAAGGAGCCTAATGTGAGCTTCAACTGATTCGTCATATCCTCGACAGCTGCATTCAGCTTGTCGGTTAATGATGCATCCGTCTCACTGCCCTGAATAAGCTTGTTGACGCGATCAACTTTCTCCTGCAGCTGACCGAGATGCTCTCGATACGTCTTGCCTAATCGTTCTGCATCATCGAATGCCTTCGCTACCGTCGGCGCAACCTGTGAATTCAAGCTTGTTCTCGCTTTATCCAAAATCGAGTTGACTTCGATTGCCTTATTGCGAATATCCCTCAGCTTATCATCTGCAATCGACTTCGCAGACTCTACGGTTTTTTGTGCTTCATCCAGACGCGTCTTCAGATCCTCCGCGCCCCGCTTCGCGTCATTCAAGGACGTGAGCACATTATCAAATAGACCATTATTCTTCAAATTCCGATCTACATCTTCAACCGTCGTAATGAGGCGCTGTAAGGAATTCATCCCAGACTCCACTTCGACACTCTTCTTGGCCAGCTCTGTCTCTACCTTGCCAAGATCGAAGTCGGAGTTCATGATATTCTCCACGACCTTCGATGTATCCGTTGCGACACCCTGAAGCTTCCGCAGATTGTCTTTGACAACCGGCACTTCCTTATGGAAGGAATCACTGCCCTTATTGAGCATATTCTCCGCATCTGTAATTACCGAATCCGGTCGGTTCTCGTAGCGCTTGATGACACGGATGGCAGACTCTGCCTTGCTAATGAAGTCCTTCGCCTTGATGATGTCAACTTGGCCTGTCTTCATCAGCTTCTCGATCTCCGGCAGCTTCTCCTCCAATTTGAAGATGTTATCTCTAAGCTTCTTAATGTCCGGCTCATTCGTTTCAAGCTTAAGGCCGACATCATTGAAAATATCGAATATCGCTTTGTTCGCTGTTTCTACGAAGTTGCTGCTAATGTTCGACACCAGCGTCGAGGCTCCTGCCCCCGCAACCTTCGGCGAGATCGCATTTATCTTTTCATTAATATAATAATCAAGCTGTGCCTTCTCTGGATGATCCGAGATGACGGATGAGATCTTCTCAGAGAAATCCTCTGGGATAACAATGGCTGCATAATAATCGCCATGATTGACCCCATTGATTGCCTCATCCTTCGTAACAAATCTCCAACCTAACTTCTCATTTTCCTTTAACTGTTCAATAACCTTTTCCCCAACATCAAGATCCTTGCCTTCTACCTTGGCACCCTTATCCAAGTTCGCAACCGCAACCGATACATCCTTCGTATTGGAGTACGGATCCCATGACGGGAGAATGTTGAACCATGCATATAGGGAGGGCAGGATCACTACTGCTAAAATAACAATAATTGCAGCAGGATTTGTAATAATGTTGCGAAGATCCGTTTTATAAATGTGTAAGATGTTCTTCATCCCACTGCCACCACCGTTCTACTTATAATATGTAATGCGTTATCCAATTCGAGCAATACCCTTCTGAGCTGCCCCATTCAGCAAATAAAATTCAAGCAAATGAGGAATTTGATCCTGATGGATAGCCTTCGCACGCTTCGGCCATTCTACGACAAGCGCTGCGTAAGTCTTAATAAATAGGAAAGCAGTCAGCTCAGCATCACAATTCTGCAGCTCGCCTGAATCAATAGCTAGTTCTACCTGCTCTTTCACAAAGTGCTGAAGCGCATCTTCCACCTTGCTCATCTCAGACATCACAATCTCGGTCCCCATCTCCCGCATCTCGTGTGTGAGAATAACCATCATCTCATGCTTTGAGCGGAATTCCAACACATTGTGCAGAGTACGGTGCAAGTTCTCTGTGAAGGTTCTCTCTGGATGAACGGATGACTGTGCAACTTCCAGTATGTCTTGAATGAATCTATTCATAATGGCTTCCAACAGCTCTTCTTTTGTTGGGAAAAAACGATAAATCGTCCCCTTGCCCACATGTGCAAGTCTCGCTATCTGATCCATTGTACTGCCTTTATAACCATATAATGAAAATGACTGTGTTGCTGCCTCTATAATCCTCGTTCTTCGATCTACGATCACACGGATTCCTCCTTTCTGCAAAGAGGCGATTACGAACAGGTTCTAGAACTACAGAACTAAATGTGAATTTCGGTCATTCATTCTTGCTATTATACTTCCAGTAAAATGAATTTGCAAGAAATGACACGTTTTAGACACAAAAAAGCGCCCTATCTCATTGACAGAACGCTTGTAACCGTTTTCTTATGGGTGAATTGCATCCGTTTGTAAGTAGTTCGATAAAACACCACTACCAATCGAAACTTTATTTTCATCTATGTTTCTTCTCTCAACATCGTGCTTCATTGGCCACTTCACTTCGTCCATTCTACTTCACAGCTTTGCCGCTCATAGATACCACTCCCCACTTCCGTTCTGCTTCCTGAATGGCACAATCCATTTGAGATGTCGGCTTCATAAGCATCACCCCATGTCCTACTGCGAGCAGAGTAGGCTGTAACGCCCTTAACTTGATTGCGCTTGCCAGCGCAGCCTCGTTATTCCAAGTCGCCATAGCTGGGAATGGGAACAGCGGCTTAAGCATCCCCGATACTGCGATTCCTCCTCGAATTTGAAAAGCATCGCCAGCAATCAGCGCACCATCTCTCGTATCATAGAAGGCCATCATGCCTGGTGTGTGCCCTGGTGCAAGCACGGCACGCAGAGATCCCACCATCTGACCGTCTTGAAGTAGAACATCCGGCTTCGTACGAATTGCCCCTTCCTTCGGCACATCTCCACGAATAGGCGTTGCTGCCTCACCATCTTCCAATGAGCAGTTCCCCTGCAGCAGCTTGGCATCACGCGCTGAAATCATCACCTTCACATGAGGAAGCTCCTGCTTCAAGGCATCCAATGCTCCGATATGATCACCATGTGCATGAGTAAGCAAGATACGTGTAATTGGCTTTCCAATTTGCCTAGCCGCCTTCAAGATACGAGCAGCACTATAAGGAAGAGCAGCATCCACTAGTGTCAGCTCATTCTCCTCTTCAACGAGATAACAATTCACAGGAAACAAGCGTGGCAGGAAAGACAGTTGAATAATATGACCTTGCTTACGCATACGCATGGATGACCACCCCTCTCTAACTAATGTTAATTACATAATAACTAATAGTATTAGTTTTTGCAAGAAGGAATTTCCTCATCGTGTTAAAAATCATACCTAATTATGTATAAAGCTTACCGTGCATATTCAATTTACAATAGACGAATCTGTCGGTATCCCGATTATTTATCGTTTTCCACTATCCACATGTGGATAATTGTATTTTACCGTCCAAACGCCCCTTATCCACATATTCATCCACGTTATCACCAACCCTGCGCAGCATGTTCATAAGTTGTTCAATGCTCCCCTATTCACTCGCTTTTCCTTCACTTGCCACATGACAGAACTGTAAGGCTGTGTTGGGTAAATCGATTTGTCCTGTTCTTTGTTGCTGTTATGATAAATGCTAGAACTACGTAAACTCGGAGGTATCTGCATCATGAAGAGACTAATTGCTTTATTCGCAGTCATCACATTGTTTGCAAGCATTCTTGTCGGCTGTGACTACAATCGAAACGGCAAGCAGCAATATTATGTTCAAACCGTTGGCGATCCTAATGACAATGGAGAATATACCCTACCCGCATTCGATGAGAAAGGTAATGAGCTGAAGCTTACCTTTATGAAAACAGGGGAAAACCGCAAATTTAAAGAGCATGCGTTTTTACGCGTATATGTAAAAGATACGGATCGTGTAACCGCCTACGAAGAAGTAAGCAAGGATGAGCTTCCTACTAAGGTGAAGGATAAGCTGAATATCAAATAATAACGAGCTTCATTTGATTCCATATGGAACAACGCAAAAAAACAAGGGCGCATCCCCACCTCGGGGGTGTGCCCTTGTTCTATACACGCAATTGAAGTGTATGAACGATTGTGCCCGAACCTTCATGAAACGGACAGGATCATTCATCCTACGACAAGATTACACGACTAGAAACTTCGCCTCTTGCTCGCAATCCATACAGCACTTGATTGGCCGTTCCCAATCACTGAATTCAACGCCATCCAGATCGACAACGTCGGGGGCATCTTCGAACTCATCTACAAAATTGTCAATTGCCAATTCTACATGCTCTTTACAGACTACGTACATGTCGTTCCCTCTTTCTCGCTTATCTTGCTGTCTTATTACGTCCATCATAACATAAATAGGCCCGGTACGGGTGAAGACATTTGATTTTCCCATCTTTGGATATCACTTAGTTTATCCGGCCTGCTGCGGCTTATCCTCAAGCTGCACAGTCGTCATCATCAGCTTGCCCTCGCGATAGAAGTGAACTTCCATCGTCTCGCCGACCTTCTTCTTCTCATATAAATATTTGCGCAGATCTCGGGTCTGACCGATCGTTTCATTGTCGAAGCGGACAATCACATCATTCAGCTTCAGTCCTGCCTTCTTCGCCGGCCCCGTAGCCTCCAGTACAATAACTCCGTTCTTCACGTCTTGCGGAAGCTTGAGATCATTGCGCTGCTCCTCCGTAATCGGAGCATAAGGATTCGTCAGATCGACCGTATATACACCTAGATAAGGCCGAATAACCTTGCCATTCTTCATAATCTCGTCTACTACGGTCATCACTTCATTCGTAGGAATCGCAAATCCGAGGCCCTCAACGCCAGTCGTCGCGATCTTCATCGTATTGATGCCAATAACCTGCCCCTGTAAGTTCACAAGTGCTCCGCCGCTGTTGCCCTCATTAATTGCCGCATCCGTCTGAATGACCCTCTGCTCCCAGTCATATACACCATCTTGGTTCAAGGATACCGGGATAAGTCGATTCGTATAACTAACGATGCCAGCTGTCAGTGAACCGCCTAAGCCAAGTGGATTGCCGATTGCGACGACGGTTTCCCCGAGACGCAGAAGGCGTGAATCGCCAATCTCTGCCACCGTGGATACACCTGCATCATCAATAAGAAGAACGGCAATATCCATTACCCGATCCTTGCCAATGAGTTCTGCATTTTTGCGCTGCCCGTTCGAGAGCACCACCTCTAGCTTATCCGCCCCCTGTACGACATGTTCATTCGTCAGGATGAACGCCTTGCCGTCATCGCGCTTAATAATGACACCTGAGCCTAGATTTGTGTCCTTCTCATTATCAGTCTCTGCTGCCACTCGCTTCTGCTCATTGACGATGCTGACCACCGCAGGCCCAACCTTATCGGCTACAGTCACAATACGATCATAGGGATCAACCGTCCCCGTTCGGTTAATGGTCACAGGCTGTGTGACTGAACCTGTTCCCACAATCCAGCTATATAAAATAACGGCTGACAAGGCACTAATCACCGAGCTCACAATAGCCACTTGGACGGTGGACCACCTGCGGCCGGATTGAGTTGTCTTGCCCAGTGTCCATCCCGTTCCTGTCTCTCGCTCCTGCCATCTGCGCTTTACCTTGCCAGATACCTTTGTCGAGAAAAAATCATCATCAAACAAGCTCATCCGAACAACTCCCCTCAACCCTCCAACCGGGATCGATCCACGGGTTGAACCACTGCCTTCGCAGCATCATTACACCACGGAATGATATGGCTGAAAATCGTCAACACTATATATTAATGCACACTATGAGCTTGTCATGTAAAAGAAATGTAATAGATTTGCAAGCTTGTACATATTCTATCATACAAACAGGGAATTGAGAGAAACAATCTCCCTCCCCTAATAGAAAGGAGAACTAGATTTATGACGACTTCAAGCACAATCTGGTCGGACATCGACCTAGTCGGACAACTAGCTGATATGAAGGAAGATCAATACCGTCTCACCTTGGCTTTATCCACCCTCATGGAGCTTCTCGTGGAGAAAGGCTTGATTACGCAGGAAGATATCTCCCAGAAGGCCAACGATCTGGATAGATGGCTTACAGACGAACCACAGACTTCGCATGAACCATATCCCATGCCGTAGGCTTGTCATAATACGTATCTTTTAATTGCAGTTCACTCTCTTTGTAAAAATGGCCGTTGTCCTCCATAACTCCCTTTACCGTCATGCGGGCGAGATCCATCATATTATGATCCCGGCTTAAATGCGCCAAGTATACGCGGCGGGTATTACCCGTAGCAATCTCACACAGCGCCTCGCCTGCCGCATCATTGGACAAGTGCCCCATATCTCCTAGAATCCGTCGCTTAATATTCCATGGATACCGCCCCATACGAAGCATCTCCGTATCATGGTTCGATTCCAGCACAAGCACATCCGAATCGATAATCTCATCTCGAACCTTATCGCTCATATAACCTAAATCCGTTGTCACACTCAGCTTTGTCTCGCCTTCATAGAACTTATAACCCACCGGCTCGGCAGCATCATGAGAGATACCGTATGATTCTATGCGCAGATCCCCGAAATCGCGCGCTTCCCCCGTTTGCATGACAATCCGATTTTCGTCTGCAATTTCACCCACATGCTTCTCTAGTGCTTCCCATGTGTTCTCGTTGGCATAGATCGGCACGTTGTGCTTTCGTGAGAAGGCTCCAAGGCCCTTAATGTGATCAGAATGCTCATGCGTGACGAATATGGCGTCAATCTGCTTGCCCGAGAGCCCCTGTTCCTCCAGAAGCTGCTCTGTCCGCTTGCAGCTTAGACCAACATCGATCATCACAGTTGCGTCTTCATTTTGAATGACCGTTGCATTGCCTGTTGATCCACTCGACAGTACTGAAAATCGCATACTCATCTATCGTTCTCCTTCTTTCCTTCTTGCGGAGTATCAATTGCTCCACTTATCGCATTCACATAATACACTTCATCATTTTCCAAGAGGATGCGCCAAGACGGCGCTGCCACCTGTGTATTGGCCGCATCGAATATTTGACCATGGTAGCCAAGCTGTACATCCTTGACGACGGCCCCTGACATTAAGGCGCTCAAGATCACATGCTCCAATGCTTGAGAAGCCGGCAAGATCTTCTGCTCCTTGCTCTCCTTAGCTTCAATCAACTCTACATACTGCTGCCGGAACCCCTTAATCTTCTGCTGGCTGTGTGCCAGCTCCAATGTCACTTCGAATATCGGCAGGCCATTAGGCAGTCGCTGATACAAGACGAATGTTCCATTTCTACCTGTCAACGCGTCATATCGGTACATCTCAATATGAGGAATATCCCCTTGCAGGGACTTGATCAAATCATTCTCCATAAATACGATCTTCGTATCCTGCGGCTGCTTGAGCGGTTCCATCTGATCGCCCCGCTTCACGAATCGGTACGTGATTTCACGTAAGGCGGGTGTCTCTGAAGGAATCTTGGCTGTAACTTGAATCTTTTTTACTTCCATCATCTTCTTCGCCGCATCAGACAGGGAGGTCCAATCCAGCTCGGAATGCATTTGGTCGCGTACCTCTTGCCAGAGCTGATAGCCCAGCACAATATTGAGCAGCAGAAAAGCATAGATCAATATATTCTTCGCCCGACCCCAATCCATTTGACTCCTCCCTTCTGAGATACGATCTTACGTTCATTTCTTAACAGACCCATCGAGCAATGCGGTCGACCCATCCTTATACTTTACCTGCCATGCAGGCAGCAGACGAACCGTCTCCTTCCCTAGCTCAGGGATATATACCGGGTCAACTCCTACGATTGGCTTCTTCTGACTGAGTGCACTCAATTTTTGAAGTAAGGCATCTCCAACCACCAGTTGGCGCATTTCCTTCTTCTCTGCACGCTGATGAAGTTGTACAAGAGAACGCTCATAACTCGTAACCGTGCCCTCTTGCATCGTAACCTGCATATACCCGAACCGGAAGCGACTTGTATTGACAATCGGGTAAGAGCCCCAATATTGCTGGAATCGAAAGGCTGTCCCTAATCCACTGGTTGCTCCGTTCAGCACATCCTTCTTCTCATTGTCCGGCAAGGTGACACGATATCTGCCATTCCAGCCTCCATGCTGGTTAATGAAGCGGACTGCTGCCGTGACATCAGAAGCAATATCCTGCTGCCCTTCCGTCTGCACGACAGGATCGGAGTAGATAAGCCATTGCAGGCCCCGATTCACTTCCAAGCCGCGCTTAACGTCGGTATAAATTTCCGAATTCCCAGTCTCTATATTTTTCGTAACGGTAGGATCATTGAACAGGCTGCGCTGCATCTGCTCTGCCGTAATTCGATCATAAGGAAGCGTAACCTCAAGCAGTTCAATCGGCTGTTCTGGAACATAATATGATCCGTTAACCAACTTATAAGGCGTCCAGGATCGCCCGAATTCGACCTGCTGCTTCACATCCTGCTCGGTCAAGTCTGCTCGGGTCGATTCATAGACAGCGTCCCCCTTCGCATTGAAGAAGAAGACACGGACTTCCTTCGTATCCTTCGTCGTATACAGCCATATTCGACGAATACTCTCATTCATAAGCGCAGAATCGTCACCAATCGGAAACACCTTCTGCAGCAGTTTCACTGGGATAGGCGCGTGGAAAAGCAGTTCCACTCCCTCATTCTCCTCGCGTATTCGATTCCAATCCACCGCAGAAAGCGAGCGGTATTGGAACCCATCATACGAGCGTCCCTGCAGCCGCTTCACAATAATGTTATAGAACGTCATGCCTGGATATAGAATGGTATGCTTATTTCCTCCGAGGTGAAGAACCAGCTGTTCCGGGAAGATTAGATTCTCTACCTTCTCCTCAGGCCCGAGCGGATCGGTCGTAATGTAGTCGCTGGTCGACTTTTTGCGTACATCGAAGTTCGGCATGCTATAGGCAAGGAAGAAGCTCTGCAGCAAGCTTAACAGCACAAGAAACGTTAGCAGCATCGTCTTAAATCGCTCTACCATTCGCTTGCCTCACTCCCTTCTGCCTTCATTGATGTCAACGGAAGCGAGAAGGTAATTTGCGTACCTGCGCCCCATTCCGACTCAATCCATATATCCCCACCATGCGTTCTCACAATTTCCCGGGCAATGGACAAGCCTAGTCCCGTACCGCCCATATTGCGCGAACGAGCCTTATCTACCCGATAGAATCGTTCAAATATTCGTTCCAAATCCTTCTGTGGAATGCCCAGCCCATTATCCTGCACTGATACATGAAGCATGCTGCGAGAAGAATCCAGAACCGCAACCAGCTTCACCTCGCCGCCGTCTGGCGTATACTTCACCGCATTGGACACAAGGTTATCCAGCAATTGATCGATCTGATCCCGATCGATCATCACTAAGCCTCCCTTGCCAATGTCCGGATCAATGACAACTGATGCAGCAATTCCCTTATTGCGGAACTGGAAGGAGAATCGGTCGATGACATCCTCCAGCATCTCCGTCATATCCGTCACCTGCTTGCGCAGCTTCGCCTGCTTCGAATCAAGGCGCGACAGATGCAGCAAATCCGTAACGAGACGAATCATGCGCTCCGTCTCGTTCTGTATAACGCCAACGAAGCGCCCTGCAAGCTGCGGCTCTTCCAGCGCGCCGTCGCCTAATGCCTCAACATAGCTCTTAATCGTCGTCAGCGGCGTCCGCAGCTCATGTGACACGTTGGCTACGAACTCGCGGCGAGACTGCTCCAGCTTCTCCTGCTCCGTCACATCCTGCAGCACGACAATTGATCCTGTCATACCTTCCCCACGGCGATGAACCGGGGTGAAGGATATGCGCAGGATTGTCTCGCTATCTTCATCACCCTCATGCTCTTCTGTTCGAGGAAGCAGCATCCAGTTCAGCTTGCCGTTCACCATCTCATCGATCTGTTCCTGCGGCACACGAAGCACCTCGGACATGGGACTGCCCTCTACCTCGCCTTGCTTGATACTTAGCAGCTTGCACGCCCGTCTGTTGACGAGAATAACCTGACCTTGTTCATCGGTCGCGACAACGCCGTCACTCATATTTGTCAAGATGGATGCCAGCTTCTCCTTCTCTTCCTCATTCGCATTCAGCGCTTCCTGCAAGCGCCTCGTCATATAATTGAATGCCTCACTCAACTGGCCGATCTCATCGGTGCCCATCACAGGAACTTGTCCTGCGAAGTTCCCTTCCGCCACCTTCGTTGCTTGCTTCGTTATCTCCTTGATCGGTTGTGTAATGGTATGGGCCAGAATGACACCCAGTACGGCCGTTAACCCAAGTGCAATCGCCATCCCCGAGAGGAAAATCCGATTGATCCCCTCAATTGTCGCGTACAGCTCCTTCATTGATGCGACAATGTATAGGGCCCCGACGAGCTTCCCATTGGAGTAGACGGGCTTCGCCAGCACCTGCTTGCGCACATTGTCCTCATCAATGATAACTTCCTGGTTGTCACGCATGCCCTGCAGGGCCCGATTCACTACTGTCTCTGTATTTTTGCGTCCTACATATTCCATATGGGTAGGCACAGATGTCGTCAATACCTTTCCGGTTACGTCCAATACCTGTATTTCCACGCCATTCATATTGATGAAGCTGCGCACGAACTTATTGAGCGCCTCCAGCGTCTGCTCATCGTCCAGGGTCTCATCGCCCTTCAGCGTCTGACCCGCGTAAATAGACATGAGCTCTGCTGTGTTCTGCAGCTCCTTCGTAAAGTTGGTCGTCTGCGTATGCTTCATCGAACTGACGAAGTAGACACCGATGAGCTGCATCGCAATTAAGATAAGCAGAACATAAATAATAATCAGCTTCGCCTGAATGGTGCGAAAAAATCGACCTAGCCCCCGCTTCACTAGAATCCTCCACTCCGCGGATTGCGCATCATATATCCCAATCCGCGCCGTGTAATGATATATTCCGGCTTGCTCGGATCATCCTCAATCTTCTCGCGCAGGCGGCGTATCGTTACATCCACCGTGCGCACATCTCCGAAATACTCATATCCCCATACTGCCTGCAGCAGGTGTTCGCGTGTCATGACCTTGCCAGCATTGCGCACCAAGTAGAACAGCAGTTCATACTCCCGATGCGTCAAATCCAGCATAGCTCCGTTCTTATAGACTACATACATGTCCGTATCAATGAGCAGTTCATGTAGCTTCATGCCCTGCTTCTCTGCGGCAGATGTCTCAGCATCCTCCTCTGGATCTGGAGTAGAGATTTTGTTTTGGCGCCGCAAGTGAGCCTTAACCCGAGCCAGCAGCTCTCTCGTGCTGAACGGCTTCGTCACATAGTCATCGGCCCCCAATTCCAAGCCTAATACCTTATCAAGCTCTGTGTCCTTCGCCGTCAGCATAATAATAGGCATATGCAAATGCTGACGTACCTCACGGCACACATCCATCCCGTCCTTCACGGGCAGCATCAAGTCAAGAAGCATAAGATCCGGCTTCTCCGATATTGCCAAATCAACGGCAGCTCCCCCATCGAAGGCGCAGATGACCTCGTAGCCTTCCTTCTCCAAATTAAACTTTAAAATATCTGCAATCGGTTGTTCATCATCTACAACGAGAATTTTGCCGTACACGAATCCGCACCTCTCCCTCTACCTTCACATTTCCTGCCACGTACTAATACAGTCACAAATTCCGTTCTGCATGCAGCCAGTCCTTATGTCACTCTATTTTACCATAATTGTCTCTACATCCCGAACCCAAACGTTGGAGAAGACGGCATAACGCGGCAATCTAAATATAAAAAAGACGGGACATCCGATTCGTCCCGTCTAGCTTGCGTTTATAAGTATTTAAGAGGATTCTGCACTTCGTCATTTTTAATAATTTCGAAATGCAAATGCGTACCTGTGGAATCGCCCGTATTGCCCATTACGCCAATATCTTGACCCTTCTCCACAATATCGCCAGCATTGATATTAATTTTGCTTAGGTGGCCGTACAAGGTTTTGTACCCATTGCGATGGTTGACGATGATGCAATTGCCATACCCGTTCTTCACACCCGCAAACAGTACGACGCCTTCATCAGCAGCCATAATCGAACGATCCGAGGATACCATGTCGATCCCCTTGTGCATGCGGCCCCAGCGCTTGCCGAATCCACTTGTCAAGGTTGCACTGTTCACAGGCCAATCGAAGGAGCCTGTCCCTTCGCCGCGCACGACCTTCGTACCGCGAATGACAATCTCCGGAATGGCAGGCTCGACAACCTCTTGCTCAATCCATTCCTCGTGGGATAGCTTGCCGTTGTCCTTCACCAGGCGATAAGACATGCGCTTTAATCCTTGTTTGCCCTTGCGGACAACCTTGGACTCCCCAGAGCGCATATTCGGATCTTCCTTGATCATCTTCTGCGGTTCAGTCACCAAATACTCGCTATAAGCTTCAACCGTCTTCACGGTAATAAGCGGCTTCGTATCCGTCAAATTAAGAATTTGTCCATCCTGCAGACGTTCCTCCCCGACAGTCGGGTTGTTATGGTAGATCGCATCCATAGAGACATTCATCTTATTTGCAATTGAAGAAACGGTATCTCCTGCCCTCACAATATATTGGAGCTTATTCGTGAGGCCTGTCGTCAGCTTGCTAATCGCCTCATCCTGCGTCATCAGTTGGTCTGGGCTAATATTGGCATTTTCCGTGCTGACACGCTCGCGGAAACTAACAGATTCCAAGCGTGATACGGCTTTCGTGGCCTTTGCAGAGCGCATAGGCGCAGCTAATACGCGCACTTCCTTCGCATTTCCTTTGTTCGATGCAGATGGAGTGTACTTCGCCTTTACCTGCTTCAATATTTTCTCGGCCGTAGCCTCGTCATTCACATATCCGACTGTCGCGCCGTTGATCTTCAGCTCTACACCCTCTGCATAAGCAGGCGTCAATTGATCGAGCTTCGCTAACGTTGCTTCCGTTGTCGGCTTCGCCTTGAATCCGGAATCCTCAATCGTTCGAATTCCCTCTCGATTTATCTTCATATGGGCGTTCGGATACTTAGCCTGTTCCTTCTGGAGCCGAGCTGCATAATATTGCTCGACTTCTTCTAGAGCAGACACCGTGCCCACCAGTTCATTCTTATGGTATACGTGATAAAAAGGTATCGTATTGGCTTGTACATAGGTAATGCCTCCCCATACTGCAGATGCAGCCAATGCCATGCCACTCATTGCGAATACAATCGTTCTTTTTCTCTTTGTCATCCATCGGGTTGCAGGATTCCTCGTCAACCGTTCCCGCCATGCAGCCGTCCATTGTTGCCATCGGTTGCGATCATTCATTTGTTCCTTTTCCTCCCGACGATTTCCGTTGAAACGTTCCATGATGGTCTCCTTTGCGAATACAATGCCTATATTCTCATACGTAATGTGATCTTTTTCTATGAAAATTTACAAAAGTTAACGTTTTGTCATCTTTTTTAATGTACCATAGGTCGAAAGTACATTGCAACTTGACCGAATTCGTCATTATTTGGACGTTGTTCATCCTTACACCCCTTACTTTCCCAAAACAAAAACGCGAAAATGTGCTCTCCTGAGGAGATAGCTACTTTCGCGTTTATTATGCAATCCTTTTAATCGGTTTATTCAGCATATGTTCTCACAAAGATGTTCTTCGTGAAGCCTATGAATCAGACTACGGTGTTCCCGTGCTTTCTGTCTTGCTTTCCTTCGCATTTGAACCATCCGTAGTGCTGGCAGTATCCTTCGTCTTCGATTCTCCCACCATCCACTCCCGCATCTCCTTATATTCCTCGTCATTCAGATGCTTCGCGAGAATCTGTTCGACTTCCATAACCTCACTGGAAGTCAATCCTCCCTCCATTAAGGTAGAGATGCGCTGCCAATCCTCTTGCGGGAGCTTCTTCATCAAGGTTGCAAAGATTTGATCCTTCTTCTCCTTCGATAACTCTTCCTTGCTCTTCGCTATCGCGTCAGGCGGCACTATTATTGCCTCTCGCCCCTTCGATTCCTGACCGGATGTTATGCCCCCCATTACCGGCAAAGCGCCATCAGGCGTTGGAGTTGATCCACTCTCGCCTTCATTTCCTCCAGCAGATGGGGATCCTGTCGTTCCGCCGCCATTCGTCTCAGTCGCTCCCTGCCCATTCCGATTCGATCCCGATTCCTGACTATTAGTAGTGGTTCTTTCTGTATGGTTTCCGCTATTTATCCCATCCTGACTCGTACCTGTAGACTTATTATTTGATTGACTAGCCGTTTGTACATCGGAGCCAAGCAGAACACCCCACATAGAGGTCAATGTCAGCGGCTTCCGTTCTATTGGGATATGGAAACTATCCAGAGCAGTCTGAATATATCGATCGACTACGATCGCTGTTGTTCCAACCGTTAATAGGCTAGATAATATACCTACGACCAAAATCGTCATTGCTAACCGCATCACACGCCACACTAAGCGCATCTATACTACCTCCCAGCCAGCTCTTGCTGCCACGCGAGGGCAATATGCCCTCTCACGTGCCCGAGTGCGTATAATAGAGTACTAGCAGCCTCCAATATGACTCTTCTTCCTCTATCTTGTATTCGGGATCCTTGCCAGCTCACAGTCATTTACTGTTTAGTATGCCCAATTATGTACAAAAAAAACGACTCTTCCCGAAGGAAAAGCCGTTTCGTTTCTATATTATGCTGCAATTAGCGGTAGATAGAACGCACTTGGTTCGTCTGCTCGCGGTTGCGGCCAACGGAGAAGATCGAGATCGGAATACCTGTCAGCTCCGATACGCGCTTCACATAGTTGCGTGTTGATTCAGGCAGTTCATCAAGCGTCTTGCAGCCTGTGATGTCTTCCGACCAGCCTGCCATTTCTTCATAAATTGCTTCGCACTTCGCAAGCATATCCAAGCTTGCTGGATAGTGCTCGATAATCTCATCGCCGCACTTGTAAGCCGTACAGATCTTAACTGTCTCCAGTCCAGTCAATACATCAAGCGAGTTCAGGGACAAGCCTGTAATCCCGCTCACACGGCGGGCATGGCGTACGACGACACTGTCGAACCAGCCTACGCGACGTGCGCGGCCTGTTACTGTACCGTACTCATGGCCAGCTTCACGGATGAAGTCGCCTGTCTCATTGTTCAGCTCTGTTGGGAACGGACCATCGCCAACGCGAGTCGTATAAGCCTTCGCTACGCCGATAACCTCTTCAATCTTGGATGGGCCAACACCAGAACCGATGCAGACACCACCAGCTGTTGGATTCGAAGAAGTTACGAACGGATACGTACCTTGGTCGATATCAAGCATAACGCCCTGCGCACCTTCGAACAATACCTTCTTGCCGTCATCGATTGCATCATTAAGTACAACCGAGGTATCAACCACATACTTGCGAATGAATTCTGCATATTCGAAGTATTCCTGCAACGTAGCTTCGATATCCAGCTCTTCGCCGCCATACATTCTGATTAACTCGTTCTTCTCATTTGCCAAGTGGCGGAATTTCTTCTCGAATACATCCTTGTCGAGCAAGTCGACAATACGAATGCCGTTGCGAGCTGCTTTATCCATATAACAAGGTCCGATCCCTTTGCGGGTCGTTCCAATCTTGTTCGGGCCTTTGCGCTCTTCCTCCAGACCGTCCAGCACCATGTGATACGGCATGATGACATGCGCACGATCACTAATGCGAAGATTATCGGTAGAGAAACCATTTTCGTGAATATATTCAATCTCTTGGATTAGTGCCTTTGGATTGATGACCATACCATTACCGATTACACAAATTTTGTTTGTGTAGAAAATACCGGATGGGATCAGGCTCAGCTTATATTTCTTATTATCAATCAAAATCGTGTGTCCCGCATTGTTACCACCTTGATAACGCGCAACCACGTCGGCGCTTTCGGCGAGGAAGTCAGTGATTTTCCCTTTCCCCTCGTCTCCCCATTGGGTTCCTACGACGACTACTGTAGACATATTCATACCCCCGTCGGGTGTTTACACACCGTTATTCACTGCTTTTTCAAGCATTCGCTCCAAGCAGCATACCTAGTTTATCAGTCAAATAGTGCAAAGTCAACGAAAAGCGAACGTTGATATCCGACCTTAACTAAATGTTCGGAAAACAACGTTCGCTTTCTTTTACGCTTATTATCCCGCAGAGGCGTCCTGATGATTCCTTTCGTAGCTGACGAATTTGTTGAAGTTCTTCAAGAACACCAACTCCACCGTACCTACTGGGCCATTACGCTGCTTAGCGATAATAATTTCGATAATATTCTTCTTCTCCGTATCCTGATTGTAGTAATCATCACGGTACAAAAATGCAACAATATCAGCATCCTGCTCGATGGAACCCGATTCCCGAAGGTCGGACATCATCGGACGCTTATCCTGCCGCTGCTCTACACCCCGGCTTAACTGGGACAAGGCAATAACAGGTACCTCAAGCTCACGCGCAATCTGCTTCAGTGTACGTGAAATCTCGGATACTTCCTGCTGACGGTTCTCTCCTGGTTTACCGCGTCCTTGAATCAGCTGCAAGTAATCGATCAGAATCATGCCAAGACCATGTTCTTTCTTAAGACGTCTACACTTGGCTCGGATATCCGCCACCGTTATCCCTGGTGTATCATCAATGTAGACCTCCGCCTCGGACAAGGCTGCGATGGACATCGTCAGCTTCTCCCAGTCATCATCCTCAAGCGCTCCTGTACGGAGTCGTCCTGCATCGACATTGGACTCGGCGCAGACCATACGTTGTACAAGCTGTGCCGCGGACATCTCAAGACTGAATATCGCTACCGTCTCCTTCGCACGAACGCCAACATTCTGGGCTACGTTCAAGGCGAAGGCTGTCTTGCCGACGGACGGACGAGCAGCCACAATAACAAGGTCACTGCGCTGGAAACCCGATGTCATCTTATCCAAATCAGGGAAGCCTGATGGAATTCCGGTCGTCCCCCCGCCTGTTTGCTGGCTCAAGGTCTCGACTTTATCATACACTTCCATCAACACATCTTTAATCGCGATAAAGCCGCTCGAAGAGCGGCGATTCGAAATTTCTAAGATACGTCGTTCCGCATCGCTAAGCAATCCAGAGACATCCTCGCCGCCTGTATAGCCTTCACTTGCGATTTGCGTGGCAGTCCGAATGAGACGTCGCATCATTGACTTTTCTTCAATAATTTGCGCGTAATAATCGACGTTGGCTGCGGTTGGCACCGCATTGGCCAGTTTCGTCAAATAAGACACGCTGCCGACGTCTTCCAACTGCTGCTTATCCTTCAGCTTCGCTGTAAGCGTTACAAGGTCAATCGGCTGGTTGTCTTCGCCCAGCTCGATCATTGCCTCATAGATCATCTGATGGGCCGGATTGTAGAAGTCCTCGGACTGTATCCGCTCCATCGCCGTGATCATCGCTTCGGAGTGGAGCAATATAGCGCCGAGAACGGCTTGCTCAGCCTCCAGGTTCTGCGGCGGAACACGATCGACATACATCTCGTTCATTCTATTCCTCCGTTACGTGCACCTTCATCGTCGCCTTGACTTCAGGATGCAGCTTCACGGCTACATTCGTAAATCCCAGCGTACGAATCGGGTCATGAAGTTCGATTTTACGCTTATCTATTTTGATCTTCATGCCTGCAAGAGCTTCTGCAATTTGCTTCGATGTGATGGCACCGAACAGACGGCCGCCTTCACCAGCCTTTGCCTTCAACTCAACTGTTGTTTCTCCCAGCTTCGCTGCAAGCATTTCCGCATCTATCTTTTCTTGTTCCTTGCGCTTATCTTCTGACTTCTTCTGTTGATCCAGGGTCTTAAGATTGCCGTCCGTCGCCGGACGAGCCAGTCCCTGCTTGATGAGGAAATTTTGAGCGTACCCTTCGGAAACCTCTTTGACTTGTCCTTTCTTGCCTTGTCCTTTTACATCCTGCAACAAGATGACTTTCATTCGAACAACCCCTCTTCTGCGTCGATTTCTTCCAGCACGCGCTTCAGCTTCGCTTCTGCCTCAACAAGCGTACCTTGCAATTGAGCTGCGGCATTCGTTAGATGTCCGCCGCCGCCCAGCCGTTCCATAACGACCTGTACATTCATCTGGCCCAGCGAACGCGCGCTAATCCCGATGAGTCCATCATTTCGCTCGCTGATAACGAACGAAGCGAGAACATCGGTCATATTTAATAGCGTATCAGCTACCTGTGCAATGAGCAACTGAGAAAATTTTCGTCCTGGCTCTGTAACCGCAATCGCAATATGTCCATACAGCATCTGTGCATGTCGGATGACTTCCGCCTTCTGAATATATTCATCCAGATCTTCTTTTAAGATGCGCTGGATAAGCAATGGGTCTGCACCTTGTCTGCGAAGGAAGCTTGCCGCATCGAATGTTCGCGAGCCTGTTCGCAGCGTGAAATACTTCGTGTCTACCGTGATCCCTGCCAGCAATGCCGTTGCCTCCAGCATGCTGAGATTAATCCGATTATGGATATATTGCAGCAATTCCGTAACGAGCTCAGCCGTAGAAGATGCATAGGGCTCCAAATAAACGAGAACCGCGTCATTAATGAACTCTTCGCCTCGGCGATGATGATCGATAATGACAATCCGATCCGATTGAAGCAGACGCGGCTCTTCTACCATAGAAGCTTTGTGTGTATCACATACAACCAAAAGGCTTGCTTCCGTAATCATTTCGATAGCTTCCGCTCGAGAGATGAACCTTGACCATAGAATTTCATCCTTCTTCAAATAGTCCACTAGACGATCGATCGAAGGATTGCTCTCTTCCAGCACGATATAGGCTTCAATTCCAAGCATTCGGCATGCGTTCAGCACGCCAATCGATGATCCAATCGAATCCGTATCCGGATTCTTGTGCCCCATAATGAACACAGCGTCGCTCTGCTTAATGAAATCTCGAAGCGCGTGCGCGATAACCCGTGCGCGAACCCGAGTCCGTTTCTCTACCGCATTCGATTTACCGCCATAGAACGATAATCGTTGTCCCATGCGAACCGCTACCTGATCTCCGCCACGACCGAGTGCAATATCCAAGCTTGACTGTGCCAGCTGACCCAATTCTGGGATGCTGTCCGCACCAGCTGCAATGCCCATACTGAGCGTTACTGGAAGCTTATTATCAAGCGTCGTCTCCCGAACCTCGTCAAGGATGACGAATCTCGTCTGCTCCAGTGCCTTCAGTGTCTGTACATCCATAATCATGAAGTGGCGATCAGAGGACAGCCGCTTCATCAATACACCATGCTCGCCTGCCCAGGACGTAATCTGTCCATTTACACGCGCGAGCAGGGCAGCCCGCTGCTGGTCGTCCAGCCCTTGGGTCGATTCCTCCAAGTTATCCATAATGACGACTCCGACTGCTATCCGTTCTTCGTCATAACGTTTGCGCAAGCTCCACAGGTCAGTAATGTCCGTAAAGTAGACAACCCGCTCCTCTGGCACAATATCCGCATGTACGATACGCCCACCGATGAACAATTCAGCGGAGCGATCCTTTTCTTTTCCCATATGAAGCTGTGGGAAGATATCCGTCAATTCCTCTCCAACTAACCCATCCTGTCCGGTTAGCTGAGATACATAAGGATTATGCCATTCTATGACACGATCCTCACGATACAAAAGGATGCCATACGGCAAGTCGATGATGGCCTCTTCCCCAGCCCGCTTTACTCGTAATCCAAGCGTTGATAAATACGACTCCGTCTCTTCCCGGAATTTACGTTCTGCCGTGAACGATGCCATAGCGAGCGCTGCAATACTGATCCATGCCAATACCCCGACTCCCCAGTTATACCAGGTCAGCACTAAGCTCATGGCGATCAATACAACGAATGTCCAGCTTGTATGCTTCGTATACCAACGTTGAAACAATAGTTTAGGCATGCCTTCTCACCCTATACTTTTGGTTTGGACAGGTACTTCCGCATCGGAAGGACGAGATCCACCAATCCTACAATTCGAAGTAGTGAATAGAGCAGTGGAATGAACAATGCAGCTACTGTAATGACAATCGGCAGCACCTTGCCCCATTTCTTCATGTGCGCAAAGAAGAAGAGAAAGGCAATCCCCTGCACTACGAATGCCAACTGCAAGAGCGGCGCCAAGTTCAATACAATCATCGTTAAGAAGCTGTCCGTTGACTTCGGGCCAACAAGGTCAAGAATCACAACGATGAAATAGTACACGACAAGAGACTTCGGAAGCATCCATTGGTGTACAGGTTTCATCTTCTGCACATCATGTCCTTGCGCGGTTAATAGACGACGGCTGATAGCGTACGTAATCGTACCCATATACAGCGCACTCACAATCATCATAAATGGAACCATCTTGCTCATGAGAAGCGCAAATTGTTGTTTCATTTCTGCTGTCACTTGCGTCGGGAATAGTGCAGACTGCTCAACACCAACCATCCCGTAGTTCAGCATCTCAATCACAAATTCATACACATTGAAGTCTAGTACCCACTTCGCTACGACGAAGAGGACAAGGGACTCAACGAGAAAGGTCACGGTTCCAGCAACGAACACGTTGAGTGCAGGCTTTCTGCTTTTAAACATGTGGCCAATGACAATGCCCGGAATAATAAAGTACAAGGCGGTTACAGCAACAATCATGCCTGCCTTCCCCATTAACAAGTAGACGACGGCAAGCACGGCAGCAGTGATAAGAGCGAATCTCTGCTTTGATTGCGTTGCATACAGCATCACAAATGGAACCGCCATAAAACTCATCGTCAACACCTGTATCGGCTGCAATATGGATAATAACAATACGAGCGCTACAATCGCCCATAATAAAGACGATGACCAGCGGTTTTTCAATACGTTCACCTCTTGCGCATTCAATCTTTTTCCCCCGGAAAGAACCCCCGAGACCGCTTATTCCGCGGGTATATCCCTATATCTTCCATATTTCTGAAAAGGGCGTCATTTTCATTATACCATAATTACTTCACGTCCATAGCTTTGGTGACGAACTGCTCGCAATATTCGATAATTTGACTGCGCCTCACGATGCCAATAAAACGGTTCATATCATCAACCACCGGGACAAAGTTCTGCACCTTGGCCAAATTAATAAGATCCTCCATATTGGAGTCAATTCGTACTGATTTATTATGCATATTCAGCGAAACTTCTTTCAGCAAGGATTTTGAAGCGTTCTCAAACGTAATCGCGCCATTGGAATTTTTCATGTGCCATAACAGGTCTCCTTCGGTAACCGTTCCTACATATTCCCCTTCATCATTCAAAATCGGAACAGCCGTGTACCGATGATATTCCATTCGTTCGAGTGTTTGTCTCAATGTTGTATTCAATGTAAGACTAACAACCTCATGTTTCGGTGTTAAGAAAAAAGCAATGTTCATCCGTTAGGTCTCCTCCTCAAACGACTCCAGCGAGATGATCGCTGTAACTCCCTAACAATAAATTAACACATTTAGGCATACAAAAACAAAAAGTCAGCCGTAATAAATACGACTGACTTTCCGGTTTCTATACCATTAATCTTCTTTCACTTGGCGTGGTTCCATTAGATTCTCTTTGCTCGTCTTCGGATCCAGCCAGTTGTCCAGCAGAGTCTTAATATAATCCAGATCCTCATCCTTCACCATGTAATACCAGCCGTTGCCAATCATCTTGCCGTCACCATGCAGCATATAGCTGCTAATGCTTGGTACTCCGTCATTCGTGAACATCGTCTTGGCCAAATCAATCATATACTTCGGTCGCATATCCGTTGTAAAATTCTCACCCATAATTTCAATAAGCTCTGGAATGCGTCCGATTTTATCCATTTCGATGGTACGCTGCATAACCGCGTTCAAGAATATGCGGTGACGCATCGTACGGTTCATATCCGAATCCTCACGGTAACGTACGAAGTACAATGCTTCTTGACCATCATAGATCGGCTTGTTCGGCTCAATGCGGAACTTTTCATGATCGGGATCTTTGTTGACGATTGCCTTCGTTATCGGGAGTTTAACGCCATCTAATGCATTGACGACATCCTTCAATCCCTCGAAGTTAATTGTCGCATAATGGTCAACCTTATGCTTGAGCAGATTATCTACCGACTCCATGCTCATCTTTGCACCACCATAGGCATAAGCGTGATTGAGCTTCGTTTCAAATCCCTTGCCGATGATTTCCGTATACGTATCACGTGGAATCGACAGCAGCAATACTTTGTTATCTTGTGGTCTTACAACCGAATATATAATGGTATCAGAACGTCCAATTTCCTTGCCTCGCTGGTCAACCCCCAGCAGTAGTACTGAGAATGGCTCCGTCACTTTGCGAATTACTTCTTCTTTGCCTTCAATTGGTTTATAAGACTTATCAAGCGTCTCTTCTACATGCCCGGATAAGAACATATCGAAGGCCAGAACCGCTAGCTGCTTGCGGAATATAAATCCGCTAAGACCAACAATCGCGATGATTGCCAGGGCGATTCCCCATTTTTTATATTTATTTTTTTTCATTCGTAATCCTCTTCTTCCTTTATGTGATGCAATCATGTCCAGAATCCATTTACTAACCGATAGTTCTTATTTCATACATATAAGAAGCATTTTTGTTGCCTTCCATACCTGTTTCAGTATAGCTCTTAGGCATTTTCCGCATTGACCAGATGAAAAACATTATGCTGCGCATGGCTATCCCCGTCAATCTGATTTCCCTATACGCATACGGTGTTTCAATTTTCCTCATGTGTGTAAGCTTCGGTTCGCTCTAATTCGAAATTAGCAGCACATCACACCTGCTTCACTTCTCAAAGATACCCGCCCCATCCGAACGACACGAATTTCCTATACTAGCAGTACCTATTCCCCTAGAAAGTTTCGCATGGTGATTTTTCTCAAAAAAGACCAGCCATGCTAGCTGCTCATCGTTTTACTTCTCATTTATTCGAAACGTAATAATTGCGGCTTTGATCATGCGATCGTGCACTTACTCTATTCGTTGAACATGAGCTTCACACCGCTTAGTACCTGCCTAGAACAGTATGTGACGATGAATGTAAAAGACATGCTCACATTCTACACTGACAGCTTCATAACCCAATATTGGAATATCCACGTTCCCTTATGGTTAAGCTGTATCAGATATAGGATGAGCATGCTCGGTCGATTTTATCTGTTTGTAACGACCGGTAATCAGAACCCTCTTTGACAAATTTCTTTGATGATTATGCATGAAACAATATTTTTATTTTACATGCAAACGATCAAAAAGGAAAATACAGATTTCATGATCCGGATCACTATTTTGACAGAAGTACCAAAAAACCGCCCATTTTTGGGCGGTTTTCACACAGGATATGGAATAATGATTATCCGAACCAGCTCTTTACCCAACGTACAACATCTAACGTTAATGGAATGAGTCCAAACCCATGATTGCCTATAGCGACGACACCATACGCATATTGACCGATAGCGACGACTCCTAATGCAACGTTGCTAATTACAACAGCACCGATGGATAAGACACTGCTCACGGCTACAGCGCCAATGGACAGCCAATCACTAACCGCAATCGCCCCTACTGCAAACAAATCACTGAATGCAATAGCACCCACTGCTGCCAGCAGTCCTAAGGATATGACACCAAATGCAAACAGACCAACACTTATCATTCCTCCAGCGATGAGACCGATTGCGATATCCCCAATCGCGATAAGGCCAATTGCGACCTTACTGTGTCGGCCTACTCGGCTAGCGCCACTGCTCCGGATGCTAATGATCGGAAGCTGTGGGGATGGCCATTGATAGTCGATTTCTTGCCCCTGCCAACGTTTACTGAATCGTTCGTGCCATCTCATGATCTAAACCTCCGTACCGAATCCATTTTCATCCTTCTCCTGCTATCCATTGTATCACTGCAGCCATATGAAGGAATCCGCCTCGAGACGGAACCCCCCATCCAACTGGAGCAGCATTTATTCATTTGCGAAATCAAGATTGAATGGGATACAGGCATGGTAAATGTATTTTCTTAGGGGAATCGTGCTATTGGCAGGTGCGGGGAATGTAAATATGTCGGAAGTGGGCGAATTTGTCCATGAAGATGCCTAGCGGATATATCAGTAAAAAGGGCAAAATCTACGTTCCTCTAGTATTAAAAACGCATGAATCAAGCTCAGACTCCGCTTCCATTGTCGCGGGGAATTCGCTCCTCTTGCGAATGGAACAGCGTTACCAGGCTCGATTGTAGCCCCTGCTTCCCTTCAATCCGTAGAGGAGCTTCATCTCTCTCTAGGCCATGTCAACCGCACGGGTATCATTCCACTGTATTGGAAAGTCATGTGGCAGAAGGAATTATTCCAGTTATGATTACATATTTGATCAGAAATCCATAAGATCAGCAATTCAAGAATCGAACACGATGTGAGATAACGAAAACGCCCTCTGTCGATAAATTAAAAAAGACAATAAAAAAGACAGCTGATATCATATCAGCTGTCTTCTGCACCATCATTACTCCGTAGTGTACGGAAGCAATGCTACTTGGCGAGCGCGTTTTACAGCGATCGTCAAAGCACGTTGGTACTTCGCGCTTGTACCTGTTACACGGCGTGGCAAGATTTTGCCGCGCTCGCTGATGAATTTCTTCAACAGGTCGATGTCTTTATAATCAATGTGAGTGATTTTGTTCACTGTGAAGAAGCACACTTTACGGCGCTTGTTACGACCTCTACGGCCACCGAATTTACGGCCTTCGCGTTCGCCGCCTTCATTTTGCTTAAAGCTCATTCATGTCAGTCCTTTCCGTTCTAGAATGGCAAATCATCATCGGAAATGTCGATAGGTCTACCGTCATCAGAGAAAGGATCTGCTGCTGCTTGTCCGCGAGAATTGGAATTCCCACCACGTGCTGGAGCATTGTTGTATTGCGGTGCTGGTGCACCGTAATTGCCGCCGCCCATATCATCACGTGTTCCCCCGTTATCACGGTTCGATTCCAAGAAACGCACATTATCAGCAATAATTTCAGTCACGTATACACGTTTACCTTCGTTATTGTCATAGTTGCGCACTTGAATGCGTCCTTCTACTGCTGTAAGCCGACCCTTGCGCAAATAATTTGCACATGTCTCAGCTAGCTGCCGCCAAGTAACGACTGGAATAAAGTCCGCTTCACGCTCCCCACCTTGACTCGAGAACGGTCGATCAACCGCTAACGTAAACTGCGTTACTGCCACTCCAGATGAAGTGTAGCGCAATTCAGGGTCCCGTGTAAGACGTCCTATCAATATCACGCGATTCAACATGCTATCCCCTCCTTCGACGTATCCTTTACGAACTTACGATAGTTTTGGCTATTAAGCCACGTCGCTAACGACAAGATGACGGATGATTTCGTCAGAAATCTTAAGTTGACGATCCAATTCCGCTACTACTGCAGGTTCTGCAGTAAAGTTCACGAGAACGTACACGCCGTCGCGGAACTTCTTGATTTCGTAAGCAAGACGACGCTTACCCATCACATCGTGCTTCGTAATTTCTCCACCGCCGTTAGAGATAACGCCTTGGAATTTGTCGACTGTTGTTTGAACAGCTTCTTGCTCTACGTCAGGACGAATGATGTACATCAATTCGTATTTGCGCATTTCACGTTCACCTCCTTATGGACTTCAGGCCTCTGATCTTGTCAGAAGCAAGGAGCGAGAAAACTCGCACTAAACTAGTGTACCAAAATGAAGGATGACATGCAAGTGCATCTTCGTGTCCGCATACAAGCACTTTTCTCCATTCATTAAGGGATACCCCTGCGCACACACTACATAGGCAAGCGATCTCGTTACGCTTCTGCATCTATACAACATGCTTTCAGGAGGTTACACAATGGGCGAGAAAACAGAATTCGAACCGGGAGACAAAGCACCCAATGATGCCATTTATATGGAAGTCGGTGAGAAAAGCTTCCATACTGAGATTCAAGATCCAAAACAAATTAAGTTGAAGAAGGGCGACACATTCCCAGAAACAACGAACAAAGACCGAAAGTGGAAGAAAAAGCGCCATGCTTTGACGCACTGATTCAATCGTTTCACTTTTTTTATTATCCGTGTATAGAAACGTGATAATGAGCCATAATAACAACTGACGGTGCGAAGCGAGGTGTGGTTCCGTTGAACAATGGAGCGAAGAAGCCTAGTGGAGACATTTAACTTTACGACATAAGAGAAGCGAGGGGTTGTGCTAAAGACCATTTGTCTGCAACACACTTATCGTAATATGGATACCGTAAAGGTTCCATGTGATGTAGGAAGCCTAAGCCATCTGAACATTGTGAAGATAGAAGTCGAATAAGCACCGTCAACCAGGAAGGGATTTCGCGCAAGCGAGATCCCTTTTCTCATTTGCTGTACCCTTTTTATTTTTTCTCGGATGTATAATTCCGCAATAACGATCCATAATAACAACTGACGGTGCGAAGCGAGGTGGGTTCCGTTGAACAATGGAGCAAAGAAGCCTAGTGGAGACATTTAACTTTACGAAATAAGGGAAGCGAGGGGTTGTGCTGTAGAGCATTTATCTGTAACACACTTATCGTAATGGAATTTTTATATGGTTCCATATGATGAAAACCTAAGCCATCTGAATTGTGAAGATAGAAGTCGAATAAGCACCGTCAACCAGGAAGGGATTTCGCGTATGCGAAGTCCCTTCTCTTATTTATTTCAGCATTTGTTACAACAACACATACATCGTCATCAACAGCTCCAGAGGCGGCAAAAATTTGCCTATAATATGCAAAAAACTCCGAAGCCTAAGCTCCGGAGTTGTCATATCCAATAAGTGGCGGAAAGGGTGGGATTCGAACCCACGCACGCCTTGCGACGCCTAGCTGATTTCGAGTCAGCCCCCTTGGACCTCTTGGGTACCTTTCCATAGCAAGAGTTATCTTACCATAGTCCACACTATATTGCAACATATTTTTTACAAAATTATCTTACTCGGAATCAGGTTGAGCAGAACGAACCACCTTCTTCATGCTCTTCTCGAACTTCGCGCGCGGGACGAGCACACTATGCTTGCATCCAACGCACTTAATGCGGATATCCATGCCCATTCGAATAATCTCCATCTCATTTGTACCACAAGGATGAGGCTTTTTCATTTGAACGATATCACCCAGTGCGAAGACTTTACGTTCCATTACATATTCCCTCCTTGTTCTGCTCGTTGATACGTAACGAGGCGCGGGTATGGAATCTCAATTCCCTCTCGCTCTAGAGCCCGCTTCATATCTGCATTAATCATACGAACAACACCTGCTTGGGTAAATGGACGGCATTCGGCAATAACCCGAATCGTCACTTCTGAAGGCCCAAGCGTTTGAACGCCCAAAACTTGCGGCGTCTTGACTACATTCTCATTGTGCTCTGGCAATGCTTCAAGCGCTTTATTCATGACTTGAATAGCCTTCTCTACATTCTCCTCATAAGCAATTGATACATCCACAACAGCAATCGAGTTGTTTAGTGAATAGTTGGTTACCTCGGTAATGCTACCGTTTGGAATGACGTGAACCTCTCCAGTCCAGCTATGGATCCGAGTCGACCGCAAACCAATCATCTCTACCGTACCTTGGAAGGATCCAACCTTAATGACATCGCCTACCGCGAAATGATCCTCCAATATTATGAAAAATCCGGTCATAACATCCTTCACCAAGCTTTGAGCACCAAAACCAATGGCCAAGCCGACGACCCCTGCCCCCGCTAACAGTGGTGCCAAATTCACATTGAACTCCGATAAAACTACAAGGATCATAATAAAATTCATTGCAAGCGAGGTCATATTTTTAAGCAGCTTTCCTACCGTAACAAGCCGCCTCGGTTGTCCGTTCAGGCGGGATTTCTCCTGCTTGGCAATCGTATGATTAATCATTCGATGAACAATGCGAATCACGATTCTGGTTACTAATATAATCAGTACAATTTTAATGGTTTTTACTAAGAGCATTTCCCAAGTTGCCATATCGGTTACCCAGTTCCATATCCCTTGCTGCCATTTCTCGAATACCGACAGCGTCTGTTCAATATTGTCGGTTACTTCTTCTTGCTTATCTGCCGCTGCGGCCCATAACATCTTCATTCCCCCTCTATTACTATCTAGCGTTATCAATGTTAGGACACTTTATTATAAAATAGGAACTTATTCTCGTCGAAGTATAAAAGTTTTCTTGCTTCCATATACTAGATAGTACCTTTAGTAGAAAACGGAGGCTGCTTGTGATGACATTTTCTTTGTTCAAACGCCCGTCAACCCATGAATGCCATCCATGTAAAGTGGTTTATGATGCACCTAACGCACTATCTTCCCTAATTCATTCCTGCCAACACCATTTGCAAATGCGAGCTTCTCACCAGTCAACAACGGTTATCTGCATTGGAACCGATCGTTCAACGGGCGACTGTCTCGGCCCTCTCGTCGGGACACGGCTGTCGAAGTCCACTTCCCGTCACTTTCAAGTTCTCGGGACACTACAGCAGCCTGTTCATGCCATGAATTTGCAAGAGACGATAGATTCACTGCAAGCGAGCGATCCTCATACCTTCATTATTGCAGTTGACGCTTGTCTTGGCCAGAGCAGCAGTGTGGGTTCCGTTCAAGTCGTTGAAGGGCCGGTCCGTCCTGGGGCTGGGGTAAATAAACAATTGCCCCCGATCGGAGATATGCACATTACAGGCATTGTCAACGTCGGAGGCTTCATGGAATATTTCGTATTGCAAAATACTAGGCTTCATTTGGTCATGGGTATGGCCGAGGTGATCGCGGATACAATCGAACAGTCACTCACTTCCTTAGCCCATCGATAAGTACACGGATTAGGAGCCCTTCTTTGCCTCTGCAAGCTCCATTGCTTGCTTCTCTTCCGGGGACAAGGAATAGGAAGACTGTCCATTCTCTATGGGCTTCGCATATACATAAGAGTGATCCCGTCCGTGGATGCCTGTAATGACAACCCCATCCTGCTCCTCATTTAACCATGCAATCGAGAAGCTTAAATCACTCCCGCGCTCTGCAAATGCATTGTAACGCTGTATGCCGACGTGGGATTTCATCTTTTTCAGAGCTTTTTTCGTTTGCTCCATGTCAGCATGATGCTGTTCCGTCTTCCCTTGCAGATGTGCAATATCCTCATGCATGCTGGACAATACAACATCCAAATTTTCAATACCACTTTCCCCCATAATCGCCTCATATTTGCGGCGAAGCTTACGGAGCTGTGACCCTTGGAGAAGAACAATAATAAGTAACAACAATAACAATATGCCGATGCCAGCGGCAATGAGCGGCAACCAATCATTCTGCAATTCATTCATCATAAGTCTTTGTTCTCTCCTGCCTATAACGTGTCCCGTACCTCAAATGCACGGACTTCCTCATCCTTGCGTTTCCCCATTAGTTCGCTTGCTGTCTATCAATATTTATTATCTATAATGGGCAGCTATGATGCGAGCTGGCCGAATGATGAGTCATATTTTCTGTATGTATTTCGTCCATCCTTAGTATAAATTTTTTCATCGGACTCATACAATACTTTTTCCCCACCATTCAATTTGAAAAATCTGCGTTTTTCTACCCTATATCAACTTCCAAAGGCTGCGATGAAGCTGAACCTGTTTATGGTCATTGATGGTATTCGGAAATATGTCCTTTTAACGGATCTCTACATTTAGTTATAACACGATCTAACCGAATGAAGAGACAACAAAGTTGTAACCTTTTGCTTCAATATTTTGTAAATAACAAGCCGTTTATCGTTGCCTTGTCCTTCTGGCTGTTTGTTCTATCCCAACACAAAACTGGCATGCTTAGTGTAATCCCCTCTTGCTTCGGATAACAACCAAGAATGCCAGTTCATGTACAAGAATCCCAACTAAGGCTTTATTGAGCCGACAACGATTGAAGCAATTCTAATAATCGCTCCAGATCCTGCTTGTTAAAGTACGATATCTCAATTTTCCCTTTATCTTTGCTCTGTTTAATTTTAACTGTCGTACGGAATCGTTCACGCAAACTTTCTTCCAATTCATCTAAGTAAGGATCTTTGCGGACAAGCTTCGTTTTATCAATTGACTTCCCTTTTTTGTTCATCTGCTGGATTGCTTCCTCCAACTGACGAACGCTCCACCCTTGTTCAATGGAAGATTTAGCCAACTGTTTCACCTTTGCCTCGTCCTTTACCCCTACAATTGCACGCGCATGTCCCATTGATAGTGTTCCACGTGAAACACATTCCTTTACTTCTTCTGGGAGCTGCAACAGACGCAGAAAGTTAGCGATATGTGAGCGCGACTTACCTACTTTAACAGATAGTTCTTCTTGCGTTAACGTGAACTGATCCATTAAAGCTTGATAAGCAACGGCCAATTCAATGGCGTTTAAATTTTCACGTTGTAAATTTTCAATCAGGGCAATTTCCATGACTTGTTGATCGGAGAAGTTGCGAACAACTGCTGGAATATGCTGCAAACCAAGCTGCTGAGAGGCTCGGTAGCGGCGTTCTCCAGCAATAATCTCATATCCCTTTAAAACACTCCGCACAATAATGGGCTGAATGACACCATGCTGCTTAATTGATTCTGCAAGCTCCTGAATAGACTGCTCATCAAAATGTTTTCGCGGCTGATATGGATTGGGACGCAGCTGTTGTAGAGATACCTCTACTACCTTATCGTCATCATTGACGGATAGTGACGGAATGAGCGCGTCTAATCCACGTCCTAATCGCTTACTCATACGAAATCACTTCCTTCGCAAGTTCCAAATATACTTCCGCACCCTTAGATTTCGGATCGTAGGTCATGATCGACTGACCATGTGACGGTGCCTCACTAAGGCGTATGTTACGGGGAATAATCGTTGTATACACCTTCTGTTGAAAATACTTTTTAACTTCATCAATGACTTGTATGCCCAAGTTCGTACGTGCATCAAGCATCGTAAGAAGAACACCCTCAATCTGCAGAGAGGTATTCAAATGCTTCTGAACAAGTCTGACCGTATTCAACAATTGGCTGAGTCCCTCTAACGCATAGTACTCACATTGAATCGGTATAATGACCGAATGGGATGCTGTTAAGGAATTGATCGTCAATATCCCAAGTGAAGGTGGGCAATCAATTAATATGTAATCGTACAAATGTGCTACAAGCTGAAGCGATTTCTTCAATCGTACTTCACGTGATATCGTCGGAACCAATTCAATCTCAGCACCCGCCAATTGTATCGTTGCCGGAATAATGTGCAGACCTTCGACCATAGTCGGAATCGTTGCGTCCTTCGGATGAACATCATTAATAATCACGTCATAAATGCAATTCGTTACATCTGCTTTGTTAATCCCGATACCACTCGTGGTGTTGCCTTGTGGATCAATATCGACAAGCAGCACCCGCTTCCCTAATAACGCCAAACCTGCACCCAAATTTACCGTCGTCGTT